>JAZKIR010000102.1:7484-80204 GCA_040384785.1 Pseudomonadota bacterium | reverse complement strand
GTAGGCAATAGAAGCGTTGCTAGGAATAGCGTGCGTCGCATGTTGCGCTTTAACGCTGGCGGTGAGCCGCACACAACGGATTGGCGCCACGAGGCGTACGATCAACTGCGCGCCTTGCGGCGCCAAGCCGTTGTGTGTCGGTCTTGACCAACCTGTTAGCCCTTAACGTCACGTGGCTCGATGCCTCCCCACTGCTGGCAAACGACCCAGTGGTCGTTTCGCTTGGCCAGAGAAAGCAGATAGATAAGGGATCTCAAAAAGGAAAAAGCGACAGAAATAACGACGAACTGCTCACTATCCCAGCTGCCATATTCTTTGTTGGGATCTAGAGAGTAGAGCGTCTTGTCTATGGCTTCCTCTATCGTCTCAAATTCCCGCCCATCCAGATCGTTTCCATACTCTCCCCCCCAGAATTCTGCAGCGACGACAAGGGCGTTTTCTCGGCACCAGGCTATGAATTGACGAACTAGGTCCGCAAAATAGTCGTAATTTCCTTTGATCACGGTAAATCTTAGTTTCTCACTTCCGTACTCGCCCAGATCGATTGCAGCTTCGTGTGTAAACGTGAGGTCGCCAAGAAATCCGAGATCGGTAAGTCCCGCTTTTGTAACGAGCTTCCCAAAGTAGAGCGTAAACATCCCGCCAGACGAATAGGCCTCGATCTTTCTCTCTGCGAAATGCTTGGGCCCGCGCCAACGTTCATATTCGCCAACCGCCATCTGCGCGGGAAGCTCCCGCTTCGCGAGTAGTGTCGCTACTTCCGGGCCAAAACGCGTACCGGCAGCGCCAGCAGATAGCAAATGAAGTGTTATCGGAATTGAATCGGACATGAAGGCTCCGTACTAAGGGCTACGTTGGCGCTGCCCGGCACGCAGCAAGCGCCGCGAAGCGGCAACCTGCTGCTGCGTGTCCGCGACGAGCAACCTGTTAAACCGAAGCGTCACGGAAGGCCCTCAGAACTGTATTGATGCGCGTCTGATAGCCAGTCCCTTGTGCCTTGAACCATTCGAGCACATCTTGGTCCACGCGCAGCGAAATGGATGCTTTGGCAGGTAGCGGCTTCAAACCCTTGCGAACCAAGCCGCGAACAATGTGCTTTACGTTCGCCTCTGGGTGTTCGGACGTCGGCTTTTGTTCACCCGCGCCGGACTTAAGGCGTGCCCAATCAGTTTTGGATTTCATCGAAGTAGATTTGCGACTCGCGCTTGGTAGCTCTTCGGAACGAGATGACGCGGATTTCATGTTCACTCTCCGTATGTACGACTGAAACAGTAATGCCAGCGAGCAAGCCCAGCGTAACGAAGCGTTGCTCGCCGTAGGAGAAACGGTCATCCTCGAAAGTAAATGTCACGCCTTCAAAAACGCTCGCGGCATCCAGGAAGTCAAGCCCATGGGCTTTGATGTTCGCTGCACGCTTCGTTTCAGACCAAGTGAACTCCATGTGCCAAGTGTATATACAAAACGTATTGGCATCAACCAATATTTCTTCTACGGTTTAACGTGAAGATGACCGGACCACAACACTTTGCGGCGAAGGCGCCTTTTGCTGTTGTGGGTACGTGTCGATTGGCATGTTAGCCCTCGCGATTCGGATAATCGAACTTACCTGTTGCCCACTGCAACGCTTCATCACTTGGCTCCCCCGACTCCAATTCCATTTCCATGCGCGTGTCATATGCAATCTGATGATAGGTCTCGACCAAGTTGCGGAAGACCTCCATCGTTTCTATTTGGCCCCGAAAGACGATCTCGAACTTTGCGCCCCTCTCAACCAACTCTGCGAAGAGCGAAAAGGCCATTTTCTCCTTCTCGTCGTGGTCAAGACCGAACAGGGAACAGATCGGCAGCGGTGCGCCGGTTTTCAGTGACTCTACGATCACGGAAAGAGGCGCACCCGCAGCAGCCCGCAACAAGGCGACGATGTCCGCCGCGGGCGAGCACGGTCCGATTCGAAGTGCGAGGGGAACCGACATGCGTTTTCGTGAGGGTTAACGTAAAGTTGACCGACGCAAAGCGTCAGGGTCGAACGACCTGTTAATTCGCTTCATTCGTGTGGCCATACTGGTTGATCAGCAATCGAAACCTCTGTGCATTCGATCCGAATCAGGTTATCCAGAAAAACCAGCCGCTGTGCGGTCTCTCGAACCAACCGTGGGGCCTGCAATTCGCAATACATCGGCACCTCGACTCGTTCGCAACAGAAGAAGGAAACGTAGCGTGCCTCGCCGCCCACTAGAAAGACTTTTGCCGTAAGGCAGTCATGTGTGGTTGAGAAGTGCCACAGTCTCCAGAGAAGGCCGGCGAATTTCTCGACTTCGAAATCGGTGGGGTGATGCCGCTCCATTGGCTTTGAAGTGAATTAACGTCTGAGGCCACCGGCACGCAGCAAGCGCCGCGCAGCGGCAACCTGCTGCTGTGTGTCTGTGTGGGCCGACCCGTTAGGCGTTGCAGTCATTTCTTCTCGAAGCGTTTCATATCAATGAGTTCAAACTCACCCATTTTGTTGAAGGTCGCTTCGTATGTCGGCCAAAGCTCTTTGGTGGTGCCGGCGATGGTGACGACGGCAATATCGAGATCGTTGGTGCCCCAAAAGAGCGAATAGCTGATGTGATGCGGTCCCTCCTCGGTCTCCAAGCAGATGCGCGTGAACAGGTATTGCTCCTTGGGCTCGCAGGTCTTGATGACCTTGGCGGCTTCCTTCTTCTTGGTGGCTAGGAAGTCAATGATGAATTGCTTTGCGGTCTTGCCCGTGCCCTTCTTGACGCCGGTGAACGTCTGGATGCGAACGCCGGTCGTGTAAGGCTTCTTGCCGTTGTCGGTATCCTCACGAGTCAGCATCCAGTCATAGACCGGCCCACGATGACCCTCGTGATAGAACCAGTCCAACGGGCGTGAAATCTCGCCGCCAGTCGGTTCGAGAATCTGTGTGATGAACTCCGTCGGCGGCGTGTCAGCGGCGAAAGCAGAAACGGCAAAAACGGCAAAAACGAGAATGATGGCTGTGAGGATTGCTTTCATGGCTTTCGTTACTGGATGACGCGAGCGACGCCTAACGAGGCTGTAAAAAAACTAGTTTTCCACGCGCCCCGTTGTTCCGTTGCATGTCGCGCGGATGAAGTGTCGTGAATTGAGCGTTCATGCCCACAGTGTGCCGCAATTTCGGGCGCCTTTTGTGCCTGATGGCCGCTTTGAAGCCTTAACACCGCCCTATTGGTTCTTCCTCTGTCCCAAGTCCGTCTTTGCCAACTTCTCGATGTTGTGCACCATGCAGTACAGGTTCCACTGGGTGTTGACTTTGGTGCGGCCTCGGTGGTTCAAACGGGCCAAGCGCTTGTTGTGTCGGATGTTGCCAAACACCGGCTCCACCGTGCCAATGCGCTGGCTGTAGAGCTGCCTGCCCCGGGGCGAATCGATGGCCTGGCGCATGCGTTCGCTGGGGCCCTGGGGCTTGGATTCAAAGCGGGTAACCTGCCGACCCCGTCCATCATTGGGTTTGATTGGTCCCTTGAGACACTGACTGCTGAGTTTGCAGGCGTTGCAATCAGCTGCCCTGGCTGTGTACGTTTGGTAGTGCAAGCCTGCTGCTGTGGTGTGGATGCTGCCTGGGCTGGTCATCAACTGGCCGGCCGGACAGGTGGCCGTGTTGTCATCATTGAAGCGGAAGTCTTTGGGTTTGAAGCGTTTGGTCGGCTTGGACTCACCCGTGGCCTGCTTGTCGTACAACGGGTCGGGCTTTTGCTTGTGCTTGCCTTGCTCTGCAAATCGCTCATCGCGGCTGCGCATCTGGTTGTCGGCAATCAGTGCGGGGATGTTGTGGTCTTTGAGGTGCTGGACATTGGCACCGCTGTGATAACCCGCGTCCGCTGTGATCAGGGTGTGGTCTTCACGGTAGGGAGTGCTTTGCGCAATCATGGGCAGCAACATGGCCTGCTCGGAGCCTGAACCGATGACATCGGCCGCCACGACGATTTGGTGGCTGCTGTCCACCGCAGCCTGTGCCGCATAGCCCTGGATGACGCCTTTGCTGGTGGCCATCTTGGCGCTCTCTGGATCGGTGACGTTGGTTTTAAGTTCCTGGCCTTTGCGGTTCTTGCGTTGGGGACTACTTGCCAGAAACTCCCGGGTACGTGCGGCCTCTTTGCGCAGGGCCTCCATCTGGGCTTGGCGTTTGGGTTCGAGTGCGTCGTCACTGCCTTGCTTGTCTTGGGCCTGGTGCGCGGCCATGATTTTGTCGGCAGCTTTCTCCAGTCGGTCGGCTCGGTGGTGTAGTTCTTCATGGGTGCCGCTGCGTTCTTTGCTGGCGTTGGAGGGGAGCTTGACGCCATCGATGGCGAACATATTTCGACCAATCAGGCCTTGGGCATCGCAGGTCATCAGAACCTGGCTGAACAGGGGTTTGATCTGATCGCTGAGGTTGGCTACGAACTTGGCGATGTGGGTGTGGCTGGGCTGGCTGTCGCCGCTGATGGCGATGAATTGGACGTTGCGCTGGCAGGTTTGTTCAATGACTCGACTGGAGATCAGGCCTTGGCTGTAGGCCAGCAACACGATCTTGAGCATGACGCGTGGGTCGTAGGCACTGGCTCCAACTTCATCGTTCTTGAACCTGGCGTCCAGTGCGCTGAGGTCGAGTTCGTGATCGACCAGGTAGTTCAGTGCGAAGGCAAAGCTGCCGGGGACAATTTGCTCAGACAAGACTACTGGTAGCAGCAGGCTGTTGCGGTCTTGGGGTTTGTAGCGGGCCATGGTTGCAATCTCCTTGGCCGGATGTATTGCAAGCGTCGTGCCAGACGTTTTTTTACAGCCTCAACGTGAAGGTAACCGGCGCAAAAGGACAGGTGCGACCAAGGCAAGCGGACGCACTTGTGCGTCCGTGTTGACTGACATGTTGGACGAAGCCGCTACGCGGAGTGGAACCCCAGTCGGTGAATTCGTAAGCTGTAGGCACATGCCTCAATTGTGATGCATGTTGACCTCAACTTATCTGGAGTTTGTCCATGTTCACCTATCCCGGCGGGTTCGATCCGAGCGCGTTTGCTGAGCCTTTTAGCAGCACGTACCGCAGCCATCTCAAGCACCTCAAACTCAAGGGCCTGCAACCCAAGACCATCGACGCCTACGCCCGTACCATCCGACGCATGGGTGACTACTTCGATCACCAGATCGACAACCTGTCGCCAGCGCAGCTGACCGACTACTTCCACGATCTTGTTGCCTCGCATTCTTGGAGCGCGGTCAAGATCGATCTTTACGGTTTCAAGTTCTATACCCAGCATGTGCTGCGCAAGCCCTGGGCCATGCCCAACTTCATCAAGCCGCCCAAGGCCTCACGCCTGCCCGATATCGTCACCGTCGAAGAGGCTCAGGCTCTATTTGCGGCCACCCGCACCCTGAGCTACCGGGTGTTCTATTTCACCCTCTACAGCTTGGGCCTGCGCCTCTCTGAAGGCTTGGCCTTGACGGTGGCGGACATTGATGCTGCCCGCCACCGCGTCCATATTCGTGACTCCAAAGGCAACCGAGACCGCTTTGTGCCACTGCCACAAGCCACCTTGGATGTCTTGCGCCGCTTTTGGCAAACCCATCACAATCCGCACCTACTGTTTCCCAATCGCCATGGAGGTTTGGCCGGTGCCAAGAGCGCAAGCTCACCGCTGGACCGTGGCGGTGTGCAAAAGACCCTGCATCAAGTGGCCATCGACTGCGGGCTAAAAAAAAGATCACTCCGCACAGCCTTCGCCACAGCTACGCAACACATTTGATCGAGTCCGGGGTCGACCTGCTGGAAGTGCAAAAGATTCTGGGTCATTACTCCATTCTGACCACCGCCCGCTACACCCATCTGACCAGCCACACCAACGATCAGGCCAGTGTTCGCATCGAGACCTTGATGAACCGCTTCAATATCGATTGGGCAGGTGTCAAATGATCGCGCTCTGCACCCTCATTGAGCGCTTCGGTTTGGATTACCTCACGCACCACGGTGCCGTTGCGCTGCCCAGTCAGCGCCAGGCCTTGAATGCCATGAAGAACTGCCGCTCTGTCCTGGGCCCAGGCATGTTGGCCCACTGTGGCGACTGCGGTGAGCAGCGCGTGGTGCCGCATTCCTGTGGGCACCGCAATTGCCCGCACTGTCAGCATTTTGAGAGCCAGCGCTGGATTGAACGCCAGACACAAGCGTTGGTGCCGGGGAGCTATTTCCTGATCACGTTCACCTTGCCTGCTGAACTGCGAGAGCTGGTTTGGCAGCATCAGCGACTGCTCTATGCCGCCTTGATGGAGTGCGCCTGGGAGACGCTGCGTACCTTCAGCCAGAACCACAGGCAGTTGCAGGGCAGTGCCGGCGCTGTGGCGGTACTGCACACGCATTCACGCAAACTCGATTTCCACCCGCATGTGCATGTGGCCATGCCGGCGGCGGCAATGGATGCCGACAAAGGCCTGTGGCGCACACTGCGAAAGACATCCAAAGGAGGCGGCTATTTGTTCAACCATGAGGCTCTGGCCAAGGTGTTTCGGGCCAAGTTCCTCGCCAGCGTAGGTGAGCTGGGTTTGCAGTTGCCGCCGGACTTGCCCGATGCGTGGGTGGTGGACTGCAAGTCTGTGGGCACCGGCGGACCAGCGCTGGTTTATCTGGGGCGCTATCTATACCGGGGGGTGATTCAGGAGAAAGACATTTTGCGCTGTGAGAACGGCCAGGACACCTACCGCTGGCGGGACAGCAAAACAAAGAAACAAGCACAACGCACCGTCAGCGGGGTCGAGTTTCTACGGCTGGTGTTGCAGCACGTGTTGCCCAAGGGTTTCCGGCGTGCACGCAATTATGGGTTTTTGCACCCCAACAGCAAACGCTTGATTGCGTTGCTGCGGCTGCTGGTGTTCAAGATTTGCAGTAAGGCTTGCGTCCAATCCGCGCCAGCAGCCCCAACTGAGCGGCCCAAGCTGCTTTGCCGCTGCTGCGGCGCTGCCATGGCTATTGTGCGCAGGCGCATCTTGCCAGCGATCGCGCCAACGCCAGGTGCCAACCGTGAGGGCATGCGCAGCAGCGACGTAAACCCAGGATCAACACCAGCAAACCAGTACCCAACAGGTGCTGTGGCGAGGCTCGGCCAAAAACAGTGCCACAGGGCTGATTGGGTCAGAAAAAATGCCAGTTTTGGCAGCGTGCCATTGCAATGATGGCTTAAATCATCGCCAGCGGCGGCCTTGGATCACCCCAAGACGCTACGCAGGCGGTGGGACGTAAAAAAGATATTTTCAGAAAGAGGTAGGTCTGACCGGGCTCGTCCAACAACCGGTTCAGATCGTGGCTTCGCACGATCTAACCTTACTCGTTATGCCGCACGGAAGAACTCCCAATGCGCCCGCATGTACTCTTTCAACTTTGGGAAAACAGACTTGTTTCCGATCAAGCGGTCACTCAGGACATGGAATGCGTGATCCTCCTGCTCACGCGTCTCATCAAGCCACTTTTGCCGTTTGGCTTCAAACAGGTGCGGCTCGCTGAATGGGAAGAGCTTGTATGAACGCGCAATGAGCTCGGCTGCCGCCATTGCGCCGACGGCATGGTAGGCATCGACAAAGTCGGAGTACGGGCACTGGTCCTCGAAGTCAGCTTCGTAGAAGTACTGCAGACCACCGTTGTCAATGATTCCCTGAGCCGTGCAAACCGTCATTACCATCTGGACTGGCGTTGGCGCAAACATCATCCCGCCTGCGGCTTTCAGTCGATCTTGTGCCACCCCAAGGGCGGCGAACATCTCATCGTCTGTCATACGGCATAACGTGATGTAGCCGAGCGCCTATCTTGGCATTCCCAAGCTAGACGACGAAATAAGCTGGGCGAACGGGTTTGATCAAAACAGCAAAAAGTGGCGCTATGCCGCTTGCAGCCTTCATTTTGATTGCCTATACTGGATGTAATTACAGTATTCATGATGTCCGCCAAATCCTTCTCCTATATCCCCCAGTCGCCCCGCTTGCTGGATCAGTTGCGGGAGGTTCTGGGGTGCAAACACTATAGCTTGCGCACCGAAGAGGTTTACCTGTATGGGGTGAGGTTTTTTTGTCTGTTGGACGCTCTCTTGGCAGCGGGCCCATGAGCACCCTGCGCGCTGCCGCGTTGTCCAGAGTCCATGCTGACGTCTGGCAGGCCGACGCGCTGGCCAGCGCCACCGGGCGGGTGCTGGCCACGGGTGATGCCCTGCTCGATGCCCAGTTGCCCGGCGGCGGTTGGCCGCTGGGGGCATTGAGTGAAATCTTGCAACCCCCTGGCGTGCACAGCGAATGGCGCCTGCTGTTGCCCGCATTGGCCCGCTGCGGCACGGGCGCCGTGGTGCTGGTGGGTGCGCCACACATGCCGTTTGGGCCGGCCTTGGGCGCGCAAGGCCTTGCTCCCCAGCGCCTGCTGTGGGTGGCGCCACCAGAAGCTGGCAAAGGCGGCGCGCAGCGGCTGTGGGCCACCGAGCAGGCCCTGCGCTGCGCCGATGTGGACGCCGTGCTGGCCTGGCTGGTGCAGGTGCGACCTGAGCAGTTGCGCCGCCTGCAGATGGCGGCCGCCGAATACGACAAGCTGCTGTTTGTGCTGCGCCCCGAGCAGGCGCAAAACGAATCCTCACCCGCCGTGCTGCGGTTGTGGGTGGCGCCATCGGACGATGGGGGCGACACGCTGGAAGTGCGCACACTCAAACGCCGCGGCCCGCCCATGGACCAGCCCTTGCATCTGGCCGCACGCCCGGCACGCCTGGCATGCCAATTGGAGGCTAGTACCCATGCACTGGATCGCACTGCAGCCCACGCCTGAGGCGCCCGGCACGGCACCGGTGGATACGCCGGCGGACACATCGCGTGATGCCGCGCTGGTCGACGTACACAGCGCCTGGGCCTGGTGGGCGCTGCAGTTCACGCCGCTGGTGGCGCGGGTGGAGTCTGCGCTGGTGATGGAGGTCTCTGCCAGTGCGCGCCTGTTTGGCGGTGTAGATGCCTTGCTAGCCCAAGTGCTTAAGCCAAAATGGCCGCTAGCCCTCGTCGAATATGCACAAGGCGCTACATCTTTAGTAGCATATGGGAGATTGCAATGTGCCGGTCGCGCGGGCGGTGGTGGTGTGCGCGACCTGCCTGCGGACGCCTTGCCTCTGCCCACACTGGTGGCCGCACGTGCCCACCTGCCCACGCTGGCGCGCCTGGGCTTGGCCCGCTGGGGCCAACTGCGCGCCTTGCCACGCGGCGGCCTGGTGCGCCGCTTTGGCGCGGGCCTGCTGGATGCGCTGGACTGCGCCTATGGCCAGCGCGCCGAGGTCTACCCCTGGCTGACCCTGCCCGACGTGTTTGACGCGCCGCTGGAAATGCTGTCCAGCGTGGAGAACGCCTCGGCCCTGCTGTTTGGCGCGCGGCGTTTGCTGGCGCAGTTGCACGTGTGGCTGCGCGCGCGCCAGCGCGGCGTGCTGGGGCTGGAGCTGTTGTGGGAGCTGGACGCCCGGCGCTCCAACGCCGCGCATGTGGACGCCCACCACGCCGGTGATGGCAAAGGCCGCCTGGTGCTGCGTACCGCGCAGCCCACAGAAGACATGCAGCACCTGGCGCGCCTGCTGGGCGAACAACTGGCCCAGGTCACGCTGCCGGCTCCCGTGCTGCACCTGCGGCTGCGCTCCTTGCAGACCCAGCCGCTGGCCGGTGAGAGCATCAGCCTGCTGCCCGAGGATGTGCGCCATGGCGACAGCCTGCACCAGTTGCTGGAGCGCCTGAGCGCACGCCTGGGGCCACAGCAGGTGCGCAGCGCCACGCTATACGCCGACCACCGGCCCGAGCGCATGCAGCACTGGCATGCGGCCGTGGACGCCAACCCCGCCGGTGCCCCCAAGGGCTTGGTGTATGCTATGAAATCAGGAGCGGCAGTATCAGGTTCCACGAGGGCTAGCGCCCAGAATGGCTTAAGCGATACCGCCAGAATGGCGCTCTACCCGAGCTGGCTGTTGGCCACGCCGTTGCGCCTGACGCTGCACCAGGGTGTGCCGCAATACGAGGGCGGCCCCTTGACCCTGTTGACCGCGCCGCAGCGTGTGGAGGCGGGCTGGCTCGAAGGCCCATCACACTGCGCGCTGCGCGACTACTACGTGGCACGCAGCAAAGCAGCCGGCCTGGTGTGGGTGTATTGCGAACGGCTGGGCGGGGAGGGCGCGGGCGCGGGCGCGGCTGCGAGTGCCCACTGGTATCTGCATGGCCTGTTTGCCTAGGCGCAGACACCAGCCATTTGTCGCAAACCTTGCCCGGCAAGGCGAGTTGTTGGCGCGCCAAACCGATGCGATACTGGCCCTCAACCGCAAGGGGGTTGAACCCGCTTAGGCGAACACTGCGCCAAAGCTTCACAGGGGAAACAGCGATGCGTACTTTGCTTTGGTTATGCGCGGCATGCTTGTTCATGGTGTGTGGAGCGACATGGGCGGCCCCGTGCGACAGTGATGCCTGGAAGCCCAGCTTCGTGCACGATCTGGAAAATCCGGACGGACCGTGGTTCGTCACACAAGGTGGCTTCATTCAGCTGCAAGGCAGCAGCAACACCTGGGTGGGTCAGGCCTGCAAACTGATCGCATCGCGCGGGCTTCAAGACCGGCGGGGCTTTACCAACTGCCAGGAATACACCCGCGTCCAGTGCGGCTGCAGTCGATACGTCACCGGCAACAGCATCTGCGCGCGCTTCCTGGCTGACCACCCCACGGCGATACTTCGCCGCCCAACCGTGGGCAGCGCACCGGCGGGCAGTGGCGGCGGGAGTAGCGTGGGCGGAGCAGGAACCCAGCCATGGGGGGTCTGGGCGAACCGGATGAATCCCAACCTGCCGTGGTCCGATCCCTGCAATATCCAATACGTCATATCGCCCAGCCCCAGCACGTACGACCGGCGTCCCAGCTACGTCCGGGTGCGCAACGCCAACAACCGTAACGATGCCAACCAATTCCTGCAGCTGTTCAGCCAGTTCTACGACGACCAACCCGATTCCGTGGTGAAGATGTCGACTTGCCATGCCTCAACCCGGCTCAAGTCCGGTCACACGCGCGGAAGTGATCCATCGGGCGGGCACGGCCATGCAACGACGACTGCATTGGAATACGGCATCAACCGCATGGGGGGCGACTACAACAACCCCTTGCGCGAACCCGGCGCAAGCGACGCGCAGGCCTGCGCCGCACGGTGCGCGGGGGAGTCGCGTTGCCGCAGCTTCACCTGGGTCAAGCCCGGTGTGCAGGGCAATCTGGCGCGCTGCTGGCTCAAAGACAGCGTGCCCAGCGCCAGCCGCAACGGTTGCTGTGTCTCCGGTGTCAAGTAGGCTGGTTATGGGCACGTGAACGGTGAGGGCAACGGGGCCTGCAGACAGGCCGCGCTGCTCCAGTGGGTGGCGGTTTTCGAAACCTGTGGCAAAACATAGACTCCGATGGACGACTCGGATAGAGTGCAGAGACGTTGGAAGCCCACGATGCGCCTCTACTATAAAAACACCATCCTCACTCTGAGCGCAGCGGTCGCCACGCTGGGCCTGCCTGCTGCCCATGCCGCGCCGGACATTGCGTTCAGCGGATTCTTCTCTGTCGTCGGCGGGCGTGTGCTCAGCGGCTCATTACACGGGCCCATGCCCGACAACCCCGATGTGATGTGCCCCTGCTACGTTGCCGACTACACCAACTTCGGCGTCTACAACAGCACGTTTTCACTGGCCGCCGAAAGCCGCATCGGCCTGCAGGCCCATGCCACGCTGACCGACAAACTCAGCCTGACGGCACAAGTCACCGCGCGCCCCACCCATGCCAACGCGCAATTGCAATGGGCCTACGCCACCTACATCCTCAGCCCCACCTGGGACCTGCAGGTTGGGCGCAAGCGCATACCGCAGTATTTTTATTCTGACTTTCAGGACCTGGGCGTGGTTTACCCCTGGGTCGGCCTGCCGCCCGAGCTGTATGGCTGGGACGCCACCAACTACAACGGTGTGAGCCTGCGCAATCGCACGTCGTTCGGTGATGTGTATGTCAACAGCAGCGTCTTCGCCGGCAGCGAACAGGTCAAGGACAGCCGTTACCTGCAGTCCTATGGCCAGCTTCACACCGATGTGCGCTGGGACAACATCCTCGGCGCCGATGTGGAGCTGACACGCGGCGCATGGACGCTGCGCGCCGTCGCCATGCAGGCCGACACCGCATTCACCGACAAGGACGACCCCGGCAACAACGCCAGCGAACACATGCAGGCCTATGGCCTGGCCGCCAACTACGAACACAACAGCAACTGGTTTGTGCTGTCCGAGATCGCCACCCACATCCGCCGCAACAAGACCGGCCCGTTGGCCGGCATCACCATCACCGTGCCCGCGGCCTCTATCGGTGTGGGCTACCGCAGCGGCAAGTGGACCACCTTTGCCAACTATTCGCAGTACCAGGAGTTGAGCAGCGACACATCAGTGCTGCCGAACTATGACTACCGCCACAGCTCGCTGACGCTCAAATACGAGCTGTCACCGCGCAGCATCATCAAGACCCAGTTTGACCACTACTGGGAGCCCGGCCCGGTCTATTCCGGTGAAGCCAAGGTCTGGCGCATCTCCTATGACCGCACGTTCTGACACACGGCCATTCACACGCAAGCCCGCGCCACGCCTGGGCGTTTGTGTGCTGCTGGTGGCCTTGCTGCTGCTGGCCGGTAGCGCATACGCCGACATTGCCGTCATCGTCCATGCCGACAACCCCGTGCAAAGCCTGACCACACGACAAACCGCCGAGCTGTACCTGGGCCGTGTGCGCACCTTTGACACCGGCCAATACGCACTTGTCATCGACCAGGGCCGCGACGACCCGCTGCGTGGCCGCTTCTTCAAAGACGTCAGCGGCATGTCCATAGGCCAGGTCACCGCCTACTGGTCGCGCCTGCAATTCACCGGCCAGGTGCAACCACCGCGCAACCTGGAGGGTGATGCGGCCGTGCTGGACTTTGTGCGCCGCAACCCGGCTGCCATTGGTTACATCAGCACCGTGCCGGCGCTGGATGCCAAGGTCAAGACCGTGCTGGTGCTGCGCGAGCAATGACACACGGCCGGCCCACAAATATGCAAACAACCGCCAGCGCACTGCGCACCCAACTCCGGCTCAAGCTGGCCCTGCGCGTCACGCTGGGGTCTTTGCTGTTTGCGCTGATAGCCGGTGCGGCCATGTTCTGGATCGAATTTGAACGCCAGCATGCAGAGGCCGCCACATTGCAATACCAATTGGCGGCCACCGTGCAATCGTCGGCTGCGGTGGCGGCCTATGTCAAGAACGAAGAGATCGCCCGCGATGTGGTCACCGGCTTGTTGTCCAACCCCATGGTCGCCGCGGCCGGCATTGAGACCGACGTCGGTGCCAGCGTCCTCACCATTCGCCGTGTTGCCGGCAGCAACGCACACAAAGATGCCACCACCCGCTACCCGCTGAAATCACCCGTTATGGCCGAAGAGACCATAGGCCAGTTGGTCATAGAACAAGACGTGGACTACATCAACGCCCGCGCCCTGGCCGCGGCGCGCTGGCAGGCCATGGTGCTGGTGCTGCAGATTGGCATCTCGGCCCTGCTGCTGATTGTGTTGTTCGACTTTGTCGTGGCCCGCCCGCTCAATGCCGTGGCCCGCATGGTAGAGGCGGCGGTGCCCGGCAGCGGCACACGCCTGCAAGTTCCCAGGGGCCATGCGGACGATGAAATTGGCTCCCTGGTGCGCAGCAGCAACAACCTGCTGGCCACCACCGAGCGCACGCTGGACGACGAACGTGCACTGCGCGCCACCATCGAAAAAATGGAAGAACACTACCGCCGCATTTTTGAGACCACCAACGTCGGCATCATGGTGCTGGACCAGACCGGCCGGCTCATCAACAGCAACCCCGCGCTGCTGGCACGCATCGTCGGCGTGGGCGTGGATAACGACGCGCAGAACAGCGACTTCATCACCACCATCTTTACCGACCCCCGCGCCGTGTGGGGGCTGATCACCCAGGCATCCACCAACCAGCGCTCCGCGTCGGGCGATTGCCAGTTGCGCACCAGTGATGGCAGCGCGCGCTGGGTGCACTGCATCGTGTCGGTGGTGGTGGGCTCCAACCACCAGATAGAGCTGATAGAAGGCGTGTTGTATGACGTGACCGAACGCAAGCTAGAGGAAGACCGCGCCCGCCGCCATGCCGACCACGACGCCCTCACCGGCCTGCGCAACCGCCGCGGCATGGAAGTCTTCTTGGACCGCAGCCTGCGCCACGCCGCAGAAGACGGCCAGGTGGTCGGTGTGATGCTGATAGACCTGGACGGTTTCAAGGCCGTCAACGACACACATGGCCATAGTGCCGGCGACCAAGTGCTGAAGGTGGTGGCCCAACGCATGTTGGCCCGCATACGCCGCGCATCCGACATGGTGGCCCGCCATGGTGGTGACGAGTTTGTGGTCATCGTGGCCAACAGCGGCACGTCGACCACGGCTATCGAAGAGCTGGCTAATGACTTGGTGGCGCTGATCGGCGAACCGATTCCTTTGGAGGGCGGCCTGCTCGCCAAGGTAGGCGCCAGCATAGGCATTGCCCGCTACCCCACCAATGGCGCCACCCGCCAGAGCCTGATGGCGGCTGCTGATGTGGCGATGTATGGCGCCAAGAAGGCGGGGAAGAATGGGTATGCGATTGCGGGAGTTTTGCAAGCTATTGAAGCAAATCCAACTACGCCTTAAACCGCGTGCTCACCGTGTGTGTATGCGACTACCTTGCTTTCGGTAGCCAAAACATTTGCTTGCGAAATAGAGTCTGAAACTTGCCTGCCCTACTAGATTTAGTGGCTGCGCAAAGACACTTTGGTAGATAGAATTTTTGCTCTCTCTCCATCGCGCTCGCGTATTCAGGATTGAATCCATGACCCTGTCCAAATGACTTCGGCTCACTGCTGATGCGATGCGTTGCTTCGTCAGAATGTCTATCAACTACCCAATCTATAGTACTGGAAGCCAATTGAACAAGCTCATCCCAATCGTTATAGCGCTATTAACTCTGATCGGCGAAGCGCAAGCACAGAAGACGCAGACCTCGGACTACTTTCGCTCGTCTCTTCCGGAAGCCGAAGAACGCGAAACCGCGCAGTACGTTGCGACCGGCGAGCATTGGCCTGGTGGTGTCGTCAACTGGTATTACAACCCGACCGACCAGCCCACATACCTTAAAACTGAGGACGTGCTGGCCAGCATCCATATTGCCATCGCCCGCTGGGCTCAGATGTGCAGCCTCACGTTCAACTACTTGGGAACGTCGACCGCTAACCGAAATTTCCAGGATGGAACAGTCGACCGCATCAATGTAATCGGTTGGGGTTACTTCCCTTTGGCGCTGTGGTTCTCGTCTGGTGTCACTTATTGGAACTACTCCCGAAGCACCTCGGCAATGGCCGATGCGGACATCTTCCTGAACACACGGGAAAACTGGAGCATTCGAGATGTTGAGGCCGTCATGACCCATGAAATTGGCCACATGATTGGTATAGAGCACTCCGATGTGACTTCAGCCATCATGAGTGCGGACCCTTATAACAGCTATGAATTTAATCGCACCTTGCGTGGCGACGACGTGGCAGCCTGCGCCAAGCTCTACGGTGCGTCTCCCCTTGCCTTGACCAATCGCACGCTGAACTGGGCCGAGAAGAATTTCCCGTCGGCACTGAAGGCCGGGCCCTCGGTCACACAAGGCGATGGTGATGGTTTTGTCTACCGCTATTACTCTGGGTCCAATAGCACGGCCGGCGTGAAGAACGGCACCGCTTACTACATTGGCCCGGATCGCGTGATGCAGAACATGGGGCCGTTGAGTGGTTACACACCCCAAGTGCAGGCGGCTGGGTTTTGACTGTGCTGTCAAGAAATTCTTCCCTCATGAACCGCTCAAAACTGTTTAACGACTTGACGAAGCTACTGAGATGCTACCTTGGCGTCTCAGTTGTGTTTACCGCATTTTCACCGGCATGTGCATTTGATGCGAGCAAAGTAGCCGATGGTTTGTATTACAACGGAACCAATAACTTTGGTCAGCTATGGACCCCCTTTATTCTGGCTCGTCAAGGTCAACTGGTAGACCCCTTTTTGTTTACACAAAAGAATGGTGCCAAGGCTTTGGAAGGGCGTGGAAAGACCACGATGCTGAGCGCGGTCACCCCCTTTTTGTACGGTGGTTGCAGCATAGAGGCGAAACTATTCAGCATCCCCCCCTTGGTTGCCGATGTCCCCACTGTATTGGTTAGCAGTTTCAGGGGTAAGGATTGCCAGCGCCAACAGGACATCGCCTTCAGCAACTACCGCTTGCCCAGGGACCAGCGTGGCGACAACCCTTTTCCAACCTGGTATGTCAACCAACCCGACCGCGGCATGGGCTTGATGTGGGTGTATGGCGCCCCCGGCATGTTGGTGGGCCAGTCGCTACCGGTCAACGCCTACAGGGAGAGTGACATTGGCGCCCGGCCTGAGCCGGTGAATGGCGTGGTCAGCCGGATGAACTTTATCCCATTGCCGGTGATTGAGCCCGACCTTGTAGACATTGCGTTGGCCGAAAAAAACCACTACCAAAATACCCAGTTTCGTTGGCAGAGGCCGTGCATCGTGGTGACAAAGTCGTCGTTTCTCCCGAGTTGCTAAGCCAGGTCCAAACGCTGGTCAAAGCACGCTTATGGGACAGCTACTATCCCCGCTTAGCCAAAGCGCTGGAAGGAAAATTTGGTGGCAGTAGCAAAAGCTACTTTGAGCTGGGCTTGGTTCAAGGCGTGGATCTGGACAACCAGCGCAGCTTTGATTACGCCGGTGTGGCCCGCATTGGCGTGGTCACCAAAGCGGGGCCATGGCGCTGGGTCGATGTGGTCTATTGCTGGAGCAAGAAAGACGATGGCTTGAGCATCCTGGCGACCAGCGAAGATGCCTTGTACAAACCGGAACACCGTTTCTTCTCTGAAAAATTTCCTTCCTTGTGGGCGCCCAGTTTGCTGGTTTCGGGGTTTTCTGACTTTGACAAGGACAAGCAGTTGGAGGTGATCCTCAGCCTGCTGCGCCCGGTCGGTAGCGCCCAAGTGCGGGGCGACAGCCGCAGCGAACCCATCACCTTGCGGCAAAACTTTCTGTATGTGTGGGACAAGACGGCCTCATCCTCCTTGACTTGGCGCGAGGCCTATCGCACGGTCGAACACGAGGAGAGCTTTGTTGAGGTCGATCCAGCACTAGTCAACATTGTCCGGTTTGGTGAATAACTCTTTCGAGAGCGCAACATCCATGGCTACAAATCCAAGCAGCACTGCATCCCCCACAAAAACTGTGGTGACGCAACAGCCGAGTACTTACCAAGAGATGCTCAACTACATGTTGCCCACCAAGTTAGTCAACGGGCAAGTGTTTGTGCCGCGCATCACCACCAACAACCAAAGCGATCCGAAGCAACTCAACGATTTTGACCATTGGCATGGGGCCAGTGGCAAGAGCCCGCATACCCATGTGGGTAATGATCTTGGCTACAGCCAACTCAACACCACTACTGGAAACGTCGACTACCTACGTACTAGAGAGCCTGTCAATCAAAACGTCTCTCTAGGCGCCCCAGTTGGCGGCGTGTTGACGATTGTGGAAGGCAGTAGTACGAATGAGGTGCGCATCACGACCCCGGCCGGGGTGGTCCTTTTGTTACTAATCTCACTTAGTCTCACTTCGGCATTTGCGGGCGATGGACGAAGTCTTAAACATAACAAGCCAACTCCGAAGAGTTTAATTGGAGAAAAAATAGAAGGGGGTAAGTATCCGGACGGATGGGTTCCAGATCTATGGGCAATACATGCAAAGGACCATAACTTTGTTGTGTTGAGAAAAGAAAAGTCCTACGCATTTGTATTGGAAAAGCCAGCCGGTGTGGGTATGTTAAAGACGTCGACGATTGTTGACGTGGTGTCGCTGAAAGGGCGTCCACAAAGAAACGGCTGGCATGATATGAGTACCGATTGCCGGGGTCCGTCGATTCCTATTGATCCACGTGCGGACCATGTACAGATTCGATTTATTGCCGAAGTTGTCTATAAAAAATGCGCTCGATACTCCAGCAACATTTTGAGCGCTTGGTGGGTGGACCTTCAGAAGAACACTATTTCTTCACTACCAACAACTGGGATGCGCTGTGGCAATACCTATCTCGATTCTGGCGAAATTCCAGAATGCAAGTTCATTCCCAAGGAGTGGTAAATGAGTGCTACAGGCCCAGTATTTTCGCAGGTTGTTCCGAACGCCAGGGTAGGACGCGGTCCCGTTATGGGCGCTAACGGTGTTCCAGTAGATGGTAGCCATCGTGGCGTAGATTTAGCGGTGGCACCCGGCACGCCGGTGAATCCAGTGACAAATGGAACAGTTGTATTTTCTGGTTTTAGAGGACAAGACTATGGCAATGTGGTGGTGGTCCGCCATGATTTGCCTGGTGGCAAAGAGGTCTATTCGTTGTATGCCCACATGGAGAGCACCCCAGCGGTAACCGTTGGTGAGGTGGTGCGGCCGGGGACAACCCTTGGCCAGTCTGGTTCCACGGGGCGTAGCACCGGTCCCCACGTGCACCTTGAGATAGTTGAGCCAAAACCTGGGCAAGCAAGTCCCACTGACAGAGATGGAGCACTCAGTGGGTACTTCAGTTACAAGTTGCTTGATCCAAAGACAAACCCTTACGGGATGCTCGATTGGAATCCCGCTCAAATCAGCCGCAACAATCTGACCCCTTCAGAGCGCGTGGATCAATTCAAACTCAGTGATACTGAGTTTGACGCGTACAAAACGCGCCTAGCAACCATTGAGTCAGGCCCTGGAGTGTTTGCCTTCCTTAAGGGTGGAGTAGACGCGGCAATAAATTACGGTGTTAACACCGGTAATGGCGCGTATGGGGCTTATCAATTTCGTAATCCCTCGCTAATGGCATCGGGATTTATGGATAAAGACGGCAGCTGGACCAAAATTGCAAAAGACAACGGCGTAAGTAGCTACGCAGACTTTGTTGCGAGTCCGGCTGCGCAGGACACCGCACTTCGATTGTTGACGGACAAGAATACAGAAAGTAGTGTAAGGAACAACTACGACCTTGCTATTGGGTCTGATTTGGGTAGCACCACTATCACGCCGAGTGGGTTGCTTATGGCGATGCACCATCGTCCAAAAAGTGTTGGTGAATTTGTAGCTTCTAGGGGCGAGACGGATACCGCAGTAGGTGAAAACCCTCCAATTTCGACATATTTTTTAGCAGCCAAGGGTCTTAACCCTTCTTCTACAGCTAGTTCGACTCGAACGACTGCCCCTGTCGAAGACCAAAACAGCAACACTATCGGCACATTGTTCACCACGACGATAGATGATGTGAGGCGCTGGGTGGTCGACAAAGTCCCAGGCCTCGCTCCTTTGCTGGAGCCCAGTATCAACGCTACGGTGAACGACGGTTCCGATGCCCATCTTGGAAAAGTTCCGGTTCAAGTCGCGCCTAAACCCTCGAATCACTACAGCGCAGGCAGCGTCTACCTCAGCCGTGATGGGTCTAGCGCGACATTGGCTAACGGAGACGTCATCAATGCTGGCCCTGGCGGGCAACTCGCCTTGGATGCGAACGGCAACCTCGTCGTAACCCGTCCCGCCAGTGGCTTTGACGCCGAAGATGACGCCGTTTTCGATGTCACTCGCTACAACACCAAGGGCCAATTACTTGCTCGGTCTGAGGTGCAAGTGATATCAGACCCCGAGCATCCAGGTGACCCCACATACAACATTCGTGTCACACAAGGACAAACCCGAGATATCACCCTCACCCATGAAGACGGAAGCACCACTGATGTCAAAGCCGTCTTTCAAGTTGGACTGGGCTGGGTAGATACTGGCACCAGTGAAGTTGTGCAGGATATCAAGACCTGGCAGAAGACTTTTGCGGTGGGAAAAGACGATCCGACGAACCCCGCAAGCGCCAATGCAGTGAATGGTGCGGACTTGCAAAGTGATCTTTACAAAGCACCGGTTGCAAATGGCAACCGTGGTACTGACCTGACCCCTGTCAGCACATCAGCGACTCGAGACACTGCTTCTTCTACGATGACAGTGGGCTATTCGACTGTAAAAATTGGCGGTGTTGAATACCATATACAGCCCAGTGGGGTGCTGATGCGCAGTTTGGGTGGCGGCGTGACTGAGTGGCGAGATCCTGACACATTCGAAGGGGTCATTACCAACGTCAGTGACCGTGGCGATATAGTGCCAGCGGCGCGATTGGCTCCGGGCGACGTGGTGCGAAACGAATACGAAGATGGCGCGGTTAGGATTGATGCTGACCCTTCGGTTACTAAAACCCGGGTGGTTCACGGCGTCAGTTCCGCTGTTTTGCAAGTTGTGCCAGTTCCTGTTGGGGCTCCGTCACATGCAATACCAGCGGGCACTGGTATTTTGCTCGCCGATGCGGACCATGGGACTTCATCAATCAACCCCGTAGCCCTCGCAGAATCTGCACCACATGCTGCAAATTTAGTAGCACTAGAAACACCCGTCGCACTCGACCCCTACGACGCCCACCTCTACCGCTACCTCCCCAGTGTTAGCCCATCTGAGCCGCCAGTCGCCCCAGTAGACCCTGATGCCCCCGACCCCTACGACGCCCACCTGAACCACTACCCGGTGCCGTGGTCATTGGCCGATGCCCAGTTGACCGACACGACAGCAGGCTTTAGCTTCGCCAACAGCCTTATCAGCCTGCGCAACTGGGGCGAGCAAAATGACCTCGGCCACTTGAGCACCCTGGTCAGCACCTACAACACCTTTACCCAATTGGGTGCGAACGCGACCGCCTTCACCACGACCGGCGCGCCAGCCGTCAACGGCAACAGCGGCCTGGGTCAGGTTGGCGCAGGCCTGGGATTCATCACCGCCGTGCAAAGCGGCAACCCCATCAGCATCGCCAGCAGTGGCGCCTCGCTCTATAACAGCGCTGCCAGCTCGCTCGGCATGACGGCCATCCCCATTCCCGTCATTGGCGCCTTGAACATCGTAGGCGCCATGCAAAGCGGCAACCCCTTTGCCATCGCCTCCAGCGTGGCAGCCATGTTCCCGCCCTGGGGGACGATTGCCAGCATCGTCATCTCGATCATCGGCAGCATGGTCGAGCCCGATATCCCCGAGCCACCCCAAGGCGCGGTGCACTTTGCTTGGAACGAAACCGGCGCCATCCAGATACAGACCGACCACGACGTCAGTCAAGGCGCCAGCACTGCCCAAAGCGCCGCAGGTAGCGTACTGGGCTTGCTGCAAAGCGTTGTCACCGCCAACAACGACACCAACGACACCAAGGGCCTTGGCAGCAACAACCTCGCCATAGACCCCAGTCGCATGCCCCGCATCGGCCACACCGCCGGCCAGAACTGGCTGGAAATCAACCACCCGGACGGCAGCGTCACCAAGGAAGGCATCAACCCAGATACCATCGGCGAACGCATTGTGCAAATCGCCCTTGCCAACGACGCGCTGGTGCCCGTGTGGCAAATCCAGACCGCACAAGCCCACGCCAAAACCGCGCATGCACAAGCCGTCCAAGCCCATGCAGATGCAGAAGCCGCTCACGCACAGGCCGTGCACGAGGTGGAAGTATTCAATGCCAACGCCATAGACGGCCAGACCCGCACGGCGCCCCTGGATCCCAACGCGAACAACAACACCGCAGTAGACATGGACGGCCACGCACCCGTCGGCCCCGCGCCCGTGCAGGTCAATCTGCACAAAAACCCCAGCGTCTTTGGCGTGGAAGGCAAGGCGGTTGAGAGCGCCGACCACAGGACTCAAACTTTCGGCGCATTGGTCATACACCTGAACAGCCCCGCGGCCCAGCAACACCTGGGCGCCCTGGCCACCACATCCACAACACCCGCCACCAACAGCGTGCTGGCCGACACTGACGGTGACGGCTTTTGGGAGCAAACCCAATGGGTGGCCGGCAAAGACAAGGATGGCAACGTCCAAGGCATGCTGGTTCTGGACCGCAACAACAACAAGGTTATCGAAAATGCCGACATCCTGCACCTGGGCGGCGACAGCAACCAACTCAACAGCATGGACTGGTTGGACAGTAACGGTGACGGTGTACTCAATGCCAGCGACCCGGCCTTCGCTGCCATCAAACTTTTCGTAGACCTGGACAACGATGGCCGCGTGGACGACGGCGAACAAAACAGCATGCAAAGCCTGGGCTTAAGCAGCATCAACTTCACCACCGGTCAAGTCAACTACAGCAACGGCCAAAGCGACACACTCACCGCCACCACGCTGACGGCCGACACCGAAGGCCTCAAGCTCGAAAAAATCACAGTCGTGGGCGAAGACGGCAAGCTCAAGGAGCTAGAAGTTGGTAGCCTCATCGTGCATGAGGGCTACCAAGGCCAAGTGCGCGTCAATAACAAAGGCCAGATTGTTGCCGACGATGATCCTGCAGCTGACAACCGCTGGGTGGCCCAACGCATCAACAGTTATGAGTTCAACGCAGCGCACCTATCCGATTGGGAAGGCACAGCCGAACAAGACCAACACCGCCATGGCGGCGTCAATGTGCTGGGGGCATCCACCGAGACTTCGGTCACCGGCATCAGCAGCGTGGGCCCCGTGCTGGGCAAAGAAAATGTCAAGACTTACACCACGATGGACGTGGGCGACAAACGCATCACCAGCGATGCCCCTCGCACGCGCGCCACAAGTGATGGCGCACCCAATGCCACCCTGACACTCAACGCCGGCGATGCACGCATCCGCAGCCTGGCGCCCGCGGAACAGACTACACGCGTGGTGTTTGTGCCCGGTGGGGTGCGCGAGGGCTGGATGACCGCGGACGGCAAGGAACTGCTGCAGTTGCCAGACGACGGCCTGTTCGGCACCGGGGGAATGTCCGGCGCATTGATGGCAGTGGCGCTAGGGGCCGTGCAGACCACCGCCTTTGCCATGCCAGACACCAGCGACCAGGGCTTTACTTGGCAAACCACGCCGCTGTTGCTGGATGCGTCAAACACCAACAACGCCAGCAACACCGTGAACTTCGGTAACGATGCCGGCACCGACGGTAGCGGAGGCAATGCCTCGGCATTCACCATCTCGGCGGGCAACTACGCCAACGTGCGACATGTGCACCTGGGCGTACGCCTTGGCACTGCACCCCTGGACCCTACGCATGTGCCTGGCTTGGTTGTGCATGGCGGCGCCAGCACCGGCCCAACGCGAACCAGGGACCTTGGCCCCTGGCAGGCTACGGTCCATGACTTGGGTAATCCCCCAGTGGTGCTCGCACCGGACGGCAGTGCAGCGCCTACGCAGACGCTGATCTACAACCCGACGTCTGGCAAAAGCCCCACGCCCACGGCCGCAACGACAGGCACAACAACAACCAGACCATCCACTGCGCCAGCGGACCCGGGGTCAAACTTCGACGCCACGTCGCCGTCCAGCAACACAACCACCACCAGCGACACCTTGGTGACCGGCCCCAGCCCGTCAAACCCCACCAGCCCCACGCTCACACTGCCCCCCGCATCACCCCCCACCAACACCAGCGCCACCACGACGAACGACCACCTTAGCAACCCGCTAGAAGACCTACCGCTGCACGTCAGCTTTGCCACCCTGTTGGCCAACGACACCAACGCCAGCTCCATCACCCTGGTGGGCAACGCCACCCATGGCACGGTGGCCATCGTCGGCGGCGAAGTGGTGTTCACGCCTGCGGCCAACTACCATGGAGCGGCCAGCTTCCAATACCAAGTGGTCAGCACCGACGGCACCTTTGCCCTGGGCCAGGCCGACTTTGACATCAGCGCGGCCAACGACGTCCCGGTGGCGCTGGGCGAAGCCGTCACGGGTACGGAAGACACCAGCCTGCTGATCAGCCAGGCCAACCTGCTGCTGAACGACACCGATGTGGATGTGGCCACCGACAACCAGCAACTGAGCATCAGCGCCGTGGGCAACGCGCAGCATGGCACGGTTAGTCTGGTTAACGGTCAAGTCCAGTTCACTGCCGATGCCGACTTCCATGGCACGGCCAGCTTCCAGTATCTGGTGAGCGACGGCAACGGTGGCAGCGCCACCGCCACGGCCACTGTGCAAGTGGCCAGCGTAAACGATGTACCGGTGGTCTTCGGCGAAGTCATCACCGGCGCCGAGGACAGCACGCTCTTGATCAACCCGATGGCCCTGCTTGCCAACGACACCGACGCGGACATTGCGACCGACAACCAGATCCTGGCCATCAGCGCGGTCAGCAATGCCACGCACGGCACGGTCAGCATTCTGGGCAGCGGGCAGATTCAATTCATACCCGATGCCAACTATGTGGGCACAGCCAGCTTTGACTACGTCGTGGACGATGACCATGGCGGTACCGTCACCACCGCGGCCAACATCCTGGTGGGCTCCTTGAATGACGCTCCGGTGGCCAGCGGCGAGACCGTCAACGGCCTGGAAGACCAGGTCGTAACCCTGACCGCAGCCGCGCTACTGGCAAACGAGACCGATGTGGACGACCCCATCAGCGCGCTGTCCATCTCGCGGGTGACGGCGGGCGCGGGTGGCAGCGTGGTCTTGAGCAATGGCAACATCGTGTTCACGCCCAACGCCAACTTTAGCGGAACGGCCTCGTTTACCTATTGGGTCAAGGACCCTTCTGGGATGGAGTCCAACCCTGCGACGGTGACACTGAACGTACTTGCGGTCAATGATGCGCCCTACGCGCAGGGGGAAGTGCTGAGCGGTGCCAGCGAGGACGCGACATTCAACATCGACAAGTCCGTGTTGCTGGGCAATGACGGGGATGAGGAGGATTCGCAGGGTTTGCTCGGCATCGAGTTGGTCGGCAATGCCAGTAGTGGAACCGTGTCGGTAGGTGCGGGCGGCAATGTGGTGTTCACGCCAACTGCCAACTTCAATGGCAATGTGACGTTCCAATACCAGGTGCGCGATTCATCGGGTGCGCTGTCGCCGGTGGTAACGGCGCAGTTCAATGTTGCCGCGGTCAACGATACGCCTCTGGGGGTGGATGAACAACTCACCCCTATGTACACCAACACGGCTTCATCGCCTTCGACGACAACCATTGGATTCAATACCTTGCTTGGCAACGACTCGGATGTAGATAATCTCCACTCGGACCTGACGGTCAGCGGCGTGCGCAATGCCAACAATGGCACGGTTTCCATCGTCAACGGCGCGGTGTCGTTCACACCCACACTCAACTTCAATGGTACGGCCTCGTTTGAATACCAGGTAAACGACCAGCATGGCGGGCAGACCTGGGCCACGGCGTTCATTTCGGTGGCGCCACCGCCCAATCTGTACCCCACCGTCAATGTGACCTACTTCAACTTTTACCCCACGGGAACCACACCGGCGGGTGCCTGGGATGTCGGGGAACTCAATTGGAGTATTGTCGACGATGGCAACACAGGCCTGGTGTCGGTCACCTACCTGAGCGGCGATTTTCACGTGTTTGGCAACCCCGGCGCGGGAGTGCCGAGCTTGCCCTGGAATACCTTCACCACAACCCAGACCAGTTGGTATGTCAATGTGCCGCGTGCATATGCGGTGGACGGCTTCACAACCACGTGGCGGGTGGTCGACGACAGGGGCCTGGAAAACACTTGGCACTTCAACTACACCGTAGGTTCAGGCTACCAGAGCTTCATGGACTTTACGGGTTATGCGCCGCCCGTTGTGCTGGCCTTGCATAGCGACTCGCCGCACTACATCGAAACCCAATACTCCAACGTGCGCTTTGACCTCGACGGCGACGGCGTGGCCGACCAGGTGGCATGGGCCGCGCCGGGCAGTGGCGTGTTGGGCATTGACCTCAATGGTGATCATCAGATCAGCAATGCGGGCGAGTTTGCCTTCGCACAGTATGTGGCTGGCGCCAAGACCGATCTCGAAGGTCTGCGCGCCTTTGACTCCAACCTCAACGGCATGCTGGACGCGGGTGATGCGCAGTGGTCCCTATTCGGTGTGTGGGAGGACAAGAACAGCGATGGTGCAACGCAGGACGGTGAATACAACACGCTGGACACTTTGGGCATTGCCAATATCAACCTGAACAGTCATGCACCGACGCATGCACAAGGCAAGCCGGCGGACGGCCATCTGACCGGCGTCGCAGTGATGGCCGAGTCGTCGTTTACCTGGGCCGATGGCAGCACGGGCCAGGTGCATGACGCGATGTTGGCCTTTCAACCTGCGGCTGAAACCATTACCGTTGCTGAACCTGCGCAGATAGAGCCCAGTCATCAGACCGCTGGTCTAGCACCTTACAGCCATGAGGCCGAGGTGATGCGCATGGCCTTGCTGTTCAACCAGATGTGCAACACGGCGAACGACGCAGACCACAACGCGCTGGGCTATGTACCGATGCAGGCCGAGACACATTGGCAGGACGCAGTGGTGGCCTTGCCACCCCAATCCATGCATGTGATGTTGCAAGGCGGTTGAGAGCCGGGCAACGCGAGTATTTCTATCTAAAACGGTTGGGGACGCACGCGGTGAAATCAGCAATTACGTTAATACATACCTATGCGCAGCTCCACAATCTGCATTTAGACATCAGCCAACTGGAACACCAGTTTGCGAGCTTCGACAAAACGGGGGAAGCCGAGCACTTTGGTATCGGTGAGGTTTTGCAAGCGCTGAAAGCTCTGGGTTTTGAGGCCAGCGTGAAGCACGCCGACCGCAAGGCCCTTGCCACCGCCGCCTTGCCTGCACTGATGCCCACATTAGACGGAGGCTTGATGTTGGTGGGCAATGTCGACCAGCGCTCTGCAGAGGGCAGCGTGGTGTTGCAGCAAGCGGGTGACGCACAGCCCCGCAAGGTCTCACTGGTCGAGTTTGACAAACTATTTGCGGGCCAATGGATCGTCGCACAGCGTGTGCATGCCGTGCCAACGGTGGACGGTGCAATCGGAGCGAAGGCCGGACAAAGCGAAAAGTTCGGCATTAGCTGGTTCTGGCATGCCCTGAGCAAGTACCGTGGACTGATGGGCGAGATCTTGTTGGCTTCGTTGTTTGTGCAAATCATTGCGCTGGTGACGCCGCTGATTTTTCAGGTGGTGATTGACAAGGTGTTGACGCACCGCACGCTGTCCACGCTGGACGTGATGGTGCTGGCTTTGCTGGGTGTCAGCATATTTGAGGTGGTGCTAGGTGCCATGCGCCACTATCTGCTGAGCCACACCACCAACCGTGTGGACGTGGAGTTGGGTGCCAAGCTGTTCAAACACCTGCTCCACCTGCCGCTGTCGTATTTTGAGAGCCGTAAAAGCGGCGATACGGTGGCACGTGTGCGCGAACTGGAGAACGCGCGCAATTTTCTGACCGGGCAGGCCCTGACCAGTTGGCTGGACCTGCTGTTTGCCGTTGTCTACCTGGCGGTCATGTTCTATTACAGCGTGACACTGACGCTGGTGGTGATAGCGGCGCTTCCGGTGTTCTTTGGCGCATCGGCCATCATCACACCATTGCTGCGCAAAAAACTGGAAGACAAGTTTGCTCTGGGCGCCGAGAACCAGGCCTATCTGTTGGAAACGGTGACTTCGATGGAAACGCTCAAGAGCCATGCAGTGGAACCGCAATGGCAGCGCGAATGGGAGCGCCGCATGGCAAGTTATGTGCAGACTGCTTTTGAGGGTGGCCACCTGGGCAATGCCACCAACCAGTTCATCAGCCTGGCCAGCAAGGTTTTAACCGTGGTGCTGCTGTGGCTGGGAGCCAAGCTGGTGATTGATGGCGAGCTGACAGTGGGTGGCCTGATCGCCTTCAATATGCTCAGCGGCCGGGTCAATGCGCCCATCTTGAAATTGTCGTCGCTATGGCAGGACTTTACCCAGATGAAGGTCAGCATCAAGCGCCTGGCCGACATCATGGACGCGGCTCCCGAGCCTGCGTTCCAGCCCAACCGCTCCACACCACCGGCTATCGACGGCCGGGTGACGTTTGAACATGTGAGTTTTCGCTATTCACCCAAGGCGCCCGAGGTATTGACGGATTTGAGCTTCGATGTACAACCCGGCGAAGTAATCGGTTTGGTCGGCGTATCGGGCGCGGGCAAGACCACGTTGACGCGTTTGATCCAGCGCCTGTACACACCCGACAGCGGGCGCATTCTGATCGATGGCATGGACTTGAACCTGATGGGCACCGCCTGGCTGCGCCGCCAGATTGGTGTGGTGGGCCAAGACACGCTGCTGTTTAACCGCAGCGTGCGCGACAACATCGCGCTGGCCAACCCCAGCCTCAAGATGGAAGACGTGATGAACGCGGCCAAGCTGGCTGGTGCGCACGACTTCATTGTGCAGATGCCGGAAGGTTATGACACCGTGATTGGCGAGCGCGGCGGCAAGCTCAGCGGTGGGCAGCGCGCCCGTGTGGCCATTGCCCGCGCGCTGGCAACCCAGCCAAAATTGCTGTTGCTGGATGAAGCAACGGCGTCGCTGGACTACGAGAGCGAGCGCCTCATCCACGACAACATGGCCGCGATTGCCAAGGGGCGCACGGTGTTCATGGTGGCGCACCGCTTGTCGACGCTGCGCATGGCAGACCGCATCCTGGTGTTGGAAAACGGCAGGCTGATAGAAACTGGACAGCACGCCAGTCTGATGAACCAAGGCGGGCGTTATGCCTCGTTATACAAGGCACACCAGGTGTTGGACTTGGCAGGAGCAACGGCATGAGCAGTACGATGAGTAATACTGGCGGCCCCTCAAAACCAGTGGCTTTCAACCCTTTTGGTTCCGCAGCGTTGGCCGTGCAGTCGCAACCGCCGCGCTGGGCTGTGCGCATGGTGTCGCTGGGCATTTGCGCCATGGTAGGCGTGACACTGCTGTTTGCCTGCTTTGCCAAGATGGATATCGTGGTCAGCGCTCAGGGCAAGGTGATTCCCTCGGGCAAGAGCAAGGTAGTGCAGTCGCTGGAGCCAGGCGTGGTGCGCAGCATTGCGGTGCGCGATGGCCAGAGCGTCAAGGCCGGTGACGTGATGCTGGAGCTGGACCCTACCAGTACCGGCGCCGACCGCAACCGCCTGCAGCGTGAATTGTGGGAAGGCGAGGCCGATGTGCTGCGCACGACCACATTACTGGAGGGCAAGACTGCCTTTGCAACCCCTACTGGCATGCCGCCAGAAATCGCAGTTAACCAGTCGGCGATGTTGCAAAGCAAGTCGGCCGAGCAACGGGCCAAGCTTGCCGCACTGGATGCCGACATAGGTAAACGTGCCGCCGATACCGACGCTATCGGCAGCACGCTGGAGCAGTTGCGCAACAGTTTGCCGCTGATCCAGCAAAAACATGTAATGCGCCAGGACTTGGCCAAGACCGGTCATGTGGCCAAGACCGGTGTCATAGAGACACAACTGGAATTGATTGGTGCCGAGAAGGAATTGGCGGTGCAGGGCAACCGGTTGAAGGAATCGCAAGCCAGCCACCGCGCCGCACTGGAGCAGCGCACCCAGGCCGTAGCCGAATTCAGAGCCCGCATTAGCGGTGAACTGGTGGACGCCATCAAGAAGCGTGATGCAACCCGGCAAGAGCTGGTCAAAGCCAACCAGCGCTGGGAGTTGCAAACCCTGCATGCGCCGATTGACGGCATCGTGCAGCAGTTGGCAGTGACCACTGTGGGCGGTGTGGTCACGGCGGCACAACCCTTGCTGACCATCGTTCCCGAGAATACGCCGCTGGAGCTAGAAGCCCAGGTGATGAATCGCGATATCGGCCATGTCAAGCTGGGTCAACGCGTCATCAACAAGGTGGAGACCTTTGACTTCACGCGTTATGGCTACATCGAGGGTGAGGTGCAATGGGTCGGTACCGATGCGGTGCAAGACCCCAAGCTGGGTCTGGTGTACCCCATCCGTATCAAGCTTGCGCAGATGCAAACACCCAACCAGGTCAATGGCAACACGGGACTGGTGGCCGCCGGCATGAACGTGACGGCTGACATACGCACCGATGAGCGGCGACTGATCGAATATTTGATAGCGCCAATGTTGCGCTACAAGCAGGAGGCCATGCGTGAGCGCTAAACATGCCCCCGCGCTTGTCGTTCGCGCTGCGTGCGCTTTCTTAATGGGTAGTAGCCTGGGTGCGGTCTGCACCGGGCAGACCCTGATGGATGTCTACCGCAAGGCGCAAGACCAGGACGCCCAGTACACGATAGCGCGCAAGACCTTTGACGCGAGTCTGGAAAAGCTGCCACAAGCCCGCGCGGGGTTTTTGCCCACGCTGAACCTGACCGGCAACAAGAACATCCAATCGGGCGAAGCGTCATTTTCTGATGCACCGTACATCCAGCGTGAGCCCAACAACTGGTCATGGACGCTGCAACTGACACAGCCCTTGCTGCGCTGGGGTAACTGGGCCAGTTACCGGCAGGCCGACGCCCAGGTGCGCCAGGCACAGGAACAAATGGCTCTGGCGGAGCAGGATCTGATATTGCGCACCGCACAAAGCTATTTTGATGTGCTGCTGGCCGCGGAAAGTTTGCGTGTGCTCGATGCGCAACTCAAGGCTGTGGATGAACAATGGGCATTGGCCAAGCGCAATTTTGAGGTGGGAACCGGCACCATTACCGACGCACACGAAGCCCATGCCAAATACGCGCTGAACCTTGCACAGCGCGTAGCCGCAGTCAACGAGTTGGCCAGCAAGCAGGCCGATCTGGAGCGCATGCTGGGTGAGCCCATGGCACTGACGCCCGTGCGCGTGGCGCAAACGCTTCCCAGCATTGACACCGAGGGAATGGACGCTTGGCGCAATGCGGCCGCGGCCAATAATCCGCAGATCAAGGTGCAGCAAGCAGCCCTCACCGTAGCGCAGCAAGAGGTTAGTAAAAGTAACGGCGCCCACATGCCCACGCTGGATTTTGTGCTGAGTCGATCGGCCAACTACAACTCCGGCACCTTGAGTTCGCCCGCTGATTTGCAGTCGCAGGTGAATACCCGACAAGTGGGCCTGCAACTGACCATGCCCTTGTTTGCCGGCGGCGCCACGCAGTCCAGGGTGCGTGAAGCATTGGCGTTGCAGGAGAAGGCCACCGCGGAGCTGGCGCTGGCCCAGCGCAATGCAGAAAACCAGGTGCGCCAAGCGTTCGCTGGCGTGACCAATGGCCTGGCGCAGGTCGAGGCCTTGCAAGTCGCCGTGCTGGCGGGTAATAACGCGGTGGAAGGCAACAAGATTGGCTTCAAAATTGGCACCCGCATCATTCCCGATGTGCTGAATGCAGAGCAACAGCTTTTTGCCGCTATGCGCGACCTGTCCAAGGCACGCGTCGAGACCATCAACCAAGGTTTGAAACTCAAGGCCGCTGCCGGTCTGCTACAAACTACTGATCTCGCGGCGCTGCAGCTGCTTATGGAGCCACTACGATGACAACCCCTGACAACACTATCAACAACAAACCCCCATTGGACGCAGCGCAAATGCAGCAGTTGGCCGATGTGGCCAAGGCGCAAGCCCAGCGCGTGATGGGCAAGATCCCGGTGCTGGGCGCCGTAGCTTGGCTGATGATGCAGCAGGCCGGTGCCCGCCACACACTGCTCAGCGAACTGGACTGGCGCGTCATGCCCCCGCTGGTGCTGGAGCAGGCCAAGCTGTATATGCGCGACGGTGCACCGATTGCCTATGTGTCTTGGGCCAAGTTGTCGGACGGCGCGGCACAGCGTTATCTGGAGGCCCCGCACCACCTGACTGCCGCCGACTGGAAGTCTGGTGATCAGGTCTGGATCATCGACCTGGTTGCCCCTTTTGGTGGCGCATCCGAGGTGATGAAGGAACTGCGCGAAACACTATTTTCCGGCAAAGCCATCCACCAATTGATGCCGGACGCGCAAGGTCAGGCCAAGACGCTGACCTGGCCCGCGGTGGAGGCGTCATCTTGAAATGGTGTGGTCGGATATATTGGTAGGTCCTTTTGCATGTGCAATGTTTTTAAACCAGACGATGCGACACTTTCAACGATCTATCAAGGCTCTTTTTTGCCTTGCAATTTTTCTTGTGGCGGGGCCTGGCTTTGCCGCACAAGACGTGCAACAGAATGCAGTTGCCGAGAAGTTTCGGCATGTTGTTGTTGGTGTGGTGGTGGCCAAGCCGGAGAGAACCGCGCAGCAGGACGCGCTGGTCGCAAAGTTTATACCGGAGCTCGTTGGAAAGGATGCAACGAACGCTCTTCCCAGCAGACTGCCAGGGACTCAACGGACTGCAAGTTCAGGCGTATTGGTGTCTGCAGACGGGCTCGTGCTCACCGCTCTCTCGCTGTTTGGCCGCGAGCAAAGCATTGAAATTCACACCGAGTCCGGCGCCGAATACGTCGGGAAACTGGTGCTGAGCGACAGGATATCCGGTCTCGCGCTGGTCAAGATTCAGTCTTCGTTGGTGTGGGAGCATGTGCACATCGAGAAGCCCAGTCAGCCCGTCTCCCTGGGTGAACGGGTTTTGGCCTTTGGCGTGACCTCGCCCGGTGGAGTGTGGAAGCCCGTGGTGACAGAAGGTGTCGTCACAGAACTGGAGCGGACGGATGTTGCGGAAGAAACCAATCTCAAGGCTTCCGTTTCAATGGTGGGGGGCTTCCTGGCAGGCGGCCTCTTGGTCCGCGCAAACTCCAGCGAAATCATAGGTATCAACAATTTCCAGTGGAGGTGGGGGCGCGATGTGGGGATTACACAGGCATCTCCGATAGAGCAATACTTGAGAGTAGCGGCGGACTTTCGGACGCATGGTCGTGTGCTTCAGCCAACCATTGGTTTGGTCATGGATCGGCTTGGCACTGAAGAGAGGCAAGCCTTGTATGCGTTTGATAAAGCGCTGAAAGGAGGCATTCTTGTTCGTGGAACAACTCCCAATGAACCGGCCCATTTGGCGGGCCTGGAGCGAGGCGATATTGTTGTGCGGCTTGACGCTGTTGACGTGTTGTCGATTACGGGCTTTGTCCGTACGCTGAGGGACCGCAGACCTGGTGATGAGATTGTGCTCAGCGTGCTGCGCAAGGGAGCCCTGATTTCCATCAAGGTCAAAACCATGGAAAGCAAATCGCCGTAGCGGGCGGGCATGCGTTGTTGTTGTTGCTGTTGTCCGGCGCATGAAGCCTGTACAAACCGAGCTACTACCAACAAGCTGGAGATCATCACCGTGCAAACCGCCGCGGACATGGAGAAGTTCATGCCACCCGCAAAGCCTGGTGTTCGCCGGCCCAACGAACGCTTGACTGCGTCGGGACGTTAACGGTCCATCCATTATGCAAAAAGGGAGCCGAAGCCCCCCTTGTATTGGTACCGTTACAGTCAGAATTTAGACTGTCGCATTCTTTTGCTTGCGACGACGTGCAACACTTCCCACCAAGCCCAAACCTGCAAGCAGCATGGCGTAAGTTTCAGGTTCAGGAACTGCTGTCACCATCACCGCCTGGAACGTACCCGATGTCGAAGCACTATTGAAGACTAATGCTCCTCCGGTGGTAGACACCGTTCCATTGGACCATTGCAACAAACTAGCGTTGCCCGACACTGGCCCAATCGGGCTGGCCATATCGTACGCGGAACCGACATTGAACACGTTGTAAAGATCGGATCGGTTAAAAAGTTCATATCGCGAAAATCCAACAAATCCGTTGTTGTCGAATGTCCTCGTACCTGTCAAAAAGTCATAATTTCCAATACCTGACAGAGATACCTCAGCCGAACTCGAAGCGATAAATGTGCAGGTGGTCGATCCACTCCAGCAACTCTGCGCACTCGCCGTATCGCCAAACGCGGTAAAGACGAACGCGGTGTCGCTAAATCCGACGCCGCCCAAGCTGCCACTGCCCACGCCTGTAAATATGAATTGAATGGGACTGGCGTTCGCCGAGAACGAAGCGCCTGCCAAAACCATGCTGGCGATTGCACCAATAATCTTGCTGAGTGAAACTTTCAAAGTTGACCTTTTGATTTGTTGCTGCACACTAAAAGCGTGCGCAGGTTCTTCGATTTTCGATCGTTTCGGTCTTTCCGCCAATAGTCCATTTGGACTATGAAATCTTGAAAGTTGTGCATTAGGGCGCAATTTTTGACACAACACTTTGTGTACCAAACACGCTCGGGCGCAATTCAACCCCCCAAGTAAGCCCCTGGCCTGTGAGGGCATTGGGTTCTTATGCACTCCTGCGAACCGGGGCTATCCCATCATTCGATGGCGTCCTTTATCGACCATCACTGAACCGTCAGCGCCGCCCTGAAGCTCTTTACCGCAGCGTCGTTGAAGTGCGGATGCCAGGTCGTGGATAGCCCGTCGTAGCGAAAGAAATAAGAGTCGGCTCCGTCTTTGGTGGCAAGTCCGGGGAAGATGTTGCCATTCATTTCCACATACATGTCATAGACGCCAGGCATGGAAGCGACTTGATCATTCTTGATCCAGGCCTTGACGCCTTGCACCGTCACAAACTTGCCAGACGTTGTTATGGATGACGCGCCAGCTATGTAGTCCGCCAAGTTGGTGTTCGACCGGCATGGATTTGGCACAGGGCCCGCACTGCTGCCGTAGCAGTCATATATCTGATACGTATCGCCAACCGCGCGCGAGCCCATCTTCAGGTATGCCGCGCCTGACTGCCACGTGGCACCTGCTTTCAGAAGAGACGGATTCTGAAAAAACACGCGCAAATACTTTTTCAGTTCCGCCGGGGTATCAGACAGCAAGCCTGTCAGGGGAACGGCGACCAGGTCGCGGTGCTGGATCTTGGTGACGACGGTCTTCTGGTCCTCGGCAAGCCTTTCGGCAAAAACCCCAGAGCCTTCATAACTGTAGCGAATGGAGGATGTGTTGTCGGGCCGCCGAACGAGGGTGCCGTTCAGCAAATACATCGAAGTGGGCAACACGAATTGCGATAGCGGCCGCAAGCTGGTCGCAAAAAGTTGCCGTGGCGCAGTGATTACCTGCGGTCCTGCCGCGGCGGGTGATGCCGCTAGCGCGTAGTTGGTGTTGTAGACGTAGTAGTTGAACAAGAAGGACGGAACGTCACTGGGCAGTCCCGTCGGTGGCAGTTCCCAGATAAAGGTAGACGCACCACCGCGGCTGGCCAGAAAAAAGCTTTCAAACAGCGTTTGGTCAGCGTTGACTTGACCTTGGTCAATAACTTGGGGAGGTGTGGAAACGCCCACACCAACGCTGGTGCTGGTGCTGCCACCGCCACCGCCGCCGCCGCATGAAGCTACAAAAAAACACATTGCGCCAATGGCGCCTATACGAGAAACAATCATGCGGGTAGCTTTAGGAGGATTGAAAAAAGCCGCAATCATACGGTAGCGTTGATCGGATGCCCCGAGCCCGGCACCCGTGCCACAGAGCATGCTGGGCAAAAAGACCCGCATTGGGTTCGTGGAAAATGCGAATGGAGTAAGCCGCTTCCCCTTTCTTTCCGAGGACAATTGCTTGCTTGCCTTTTGTAAAGCGATGCCCATGCACTCCGGCAACAAAAATCAAAGAAGCACATGCCACCACTGTTTCAAATAGTCCTCCGATTCGCGATCACGCTCGCCGCCTTGGCCGTCCCGCTGCTGGGTTTCTCCGCTCTGGGTGGCTGATCAAGATGTGTCTGCTCAAGAGACTGTGCGGTCATGCACCTTCGACGTGAAGTCGCGTAGCGCCTCCGGCAAAGCCTGTGTTACCTTGCGCGGCGGCATACCCAGCAAAGTAGCGGTGGATGTCTTCTGGTGCGGCTGCAAAGAAACTCTTCTTGCTGGACCTTGAGGACGCGCAGTCCGCTGGCGCATGCGGCGCCGGTGCCGAACGGCCACGCGCGATCGTTATGTCTGACGGGAAGAGTCAGTGCAATGTGTGGCTTAGATAGGGGTCCGAGATGCCATGGCTTGTTTGGGTTCTACTGGTTTGCGCGGTTTCGGTCCTGGCCTATGGCCTCGTCGTCGTCCTTGGTTTTTGGTCCAACTTTCAATTCAAGCAATGCCCAGTGTGTGGCAGTCGGAGATCGAAATTTGTTGAATACGGGGATGCTGGCGCTGCGGCGACCTTCACTGCCTATCGCTGTAAAAAGTGTGGCACCGGGTTCGTGATGTCTGAAGGCACAACCCATATACGCGAAGTCGGCAAATGAAAAACCTGGCAAAAACGGGCTGTATATACCTATTATGGGTTTGTTGACGCACGTTGCAAGGAAAACAGGCCTGTAGCCCTCGTGAAATATGACAACTTCGCTACATATTTTGTAGCAACTTTGGGGTGTTTCAGCTTTGCCTAGCCGCGCACCGCACTCTTGAAGGCGGCCGAAAGTGCGGCAAGCGCGGCGCGTGGTCGGCCGGTCTTGATCCGGGTGTGCAGCAGAACGGGCAAGCTGGGTAAGGCGGGTAGCCCGAGCTTGGCGCCCACGTCTACCGCGCCAAAGGGCAGCATGCGTGGCGCTAGCGCTGCGACGCCAATGCCGGCCATGACGGCCGCGGCCACCGCGGCCACACCACCACCGACAAAAATTTCTGTCCAGGGCACGGCTGCCGCATCGAGCAGTTGCCCGGCCATCACACGCACGCCGCAGGGCTCGGCCAGCGTGGCCAGTGGCAGGGGCTCACCGGCGCGATGCTGCCAGCCTGGCGCCGCATACCAGCCGAATGGTTCTTCGGTCAGCAGTTCTCCGTCTGCGCGCCCGGCATGCAGGCGCACGATCACGGTGTCGATCTCCCGCCGGTCAAAGCTTTGCAGCAGGTCGCCCGACGATCCGATCCGGATTTCGATCAACAACTGAGGGTCTTGCGCATTCATGCGTGCAATCAGCGCGGGAAGCTCCGGCCCCGCAACATGGTCGCTGATGCCAATGGTCAGGCGCTGGCGGGCTCCGGCAAACACGGCCAGTGCGCGATCGTGCACGTGCAAGAGTTCGCGGGCGGGTTCGAGGAAAGCCGTGCCCTGCGCCGAAAGCTGCACGTACCGCGGCGTGCGCTCGACCAGCCGGCAGCCAAGGCGTTCTTCGAGCCGTTTGAGTTTCAGGCTCACCGCGGCCTGCGTCGTCTGCATGGCGTCAGCCGCCAGCGTGAAGCTGCCAAGCTCGGCGATGCGGATGAAAGCCGCTACGGTGTCCAGGTCCAGGGGGCGATCAGTCATTGCAGGTTGTTATCGTTGATATAAGCATAAATATCATACCGATATAGATAACATAAAGACAGGACAACAACAACACCGAAAGGAACCCTCCCATGCCACTCGCCCACATTGCATTGCGCGCCGGAAAGCCAGAAGCCTACCGCCAGGCGATCTTCGACAGCCTGTACCGCGCGCTGCGCGAAACCTTCAACGTGCCCGAAGACGACCAGTTCATGACCATCAGCGAACATGACGCCGCCAATTTCCGCTACGGGGCCTCATACCTTGGCGTTGCCCGCAGTGACGATCTGGTGTACATCCAGATCACAGCAAACAACACCCGCACGGTGGACCAAAAGAAAGCGCTGTTTGCGCGGACCGCGGAGTTGCTGGGCGAAAGCCCCGGCATTCGGCCAGAGGACGTGTTTGTGAACCTGGTCGAGGTTGTGAAAGAGAACTGGTCCATGGGCAATGGCCTGGCGCAATACGCTTGAGTGAGGCGATTTGGAGGGTATATATTGGGAGATGCATTGCCTGTCCCACACCTATTGAATCCACACCCCGTATGCCCCTCACCAAAATATCAGCCCCCAGGCATCTCCCGTCAAGCCAGGTCAAAGCCCTTGCCGAGGCCGTGCAGGACGGGCTGGTGAAAACCTGCAATGTTCCGCCGAAAGATCTGTTCCAACTGATCTCGCGTTTCGAAGCCGAGGACATGGTTCTGGACCCGCATTTCGGCGGCGTGAACCGCTCAAGTGATGCGTGTATCGCCGAGATCGTTTTTCTGACCGGTCGCACCGATGACCAAAAGCGGGCGCTGTTTCGCCACATCTCTGACCGGGCCGTGTTGGCAGGTTTTAGGGCAGACGACATCATGGTTGCGCTGGTCGAGAATTCCCGCATGGATTGGTCGCTGGGCCACGGCGAGGCCTATGCCGACCATGTTGCCAAGGCCTGACAAACGGCCAGTCCCTGTCTGAAAGCTGAAGATGAAGCGAACACTGAAGTGGGTGGCGATTGCCATGGTGTTGCTGCTGGCACTGTCCATCAGCGCGCTGGCCTGGATGCTGCAGCAACACCCGTCGCTGCTGCCGTATTCGGCGCTGGGCTGGAAGAAGGAAAGTGTGCCGGTGGCCACACCGTTGCGTGTCAGCTTTCTGGGTGTTGCCACACTGCTGTTCGACGATGGTGAGACCGCCATCCTGAGCGATGGTTTCTTCTCGCGGCCCACCCGCATGCAAAGTTTTCTGGGCAAGGTGGAGCCCGATCTGGATACCATCACGCGCGGCTTGGCACGTGCGGGCATAACGCTCAAGGACCAGCCGCCTGCACCGGGGCGCAGCGGCAAGGTCGCGGCGGTGGTACCGCTGCACTCGCACTACGACCACGCCATGGACGCGCCCGAGGTGGCACTACGCACCGGTGCCGTATTGTTGGGCTCGGAGTCCACTGCCAACGTTGGGCGCGGCTGGGGTCTGGCGGAGACGCAGATCCGCGTGCCAACGCTGGGCCAGCCCATGCAGTTTGGCCGCTTCACCATCACGCTATACCCGGCCCAACACGCGCCCACGGGTTTTACCGGTGGTGTGATTGCGCAGCCGCTGAAGCCACCCGTGCGTGCGTCCGAATACAAGGAAGGCCAGAGCTACGCCATGCTGGTGCAACACGATGGCCGCTCGGTGCTGGTCACGGGCAGTGCCGGTTTCGTGCCCGACGCATTGAAGGGCGTCAAGGCGGAAGTGGTGCTGCTGGGCATTGGCACGCTGGGCCAGCGCACTGATGCCCACCGCGATGATTACTGGCGTGAAGTAGTCCAGGCCACGGGCGTCAAACGTGTGATCCCCATCCACTGGGATGATTTCTGGCTGCCGGCCGACCAGCCCATGCAGCCCTTGCCGCCGCCGCTGGACAAGTTTGATGTGTCCATGCAATTCCTGACCACCCGCGGTGAGGCGGAGCATGTGGACATTCGCCTGCCGCTGGCCTGGCAGGCCATGGATGTGTTCAACGGCTTATGAGCGAACTTTCACGTGCCGTCAGGTACATGGGCGCGGCTATGCAGCCAACAGCGACTCCCGTACCGCCTGCCGCACCGTCTTGGCGATCAACCAGCCCAGCACGGTAGCCGGCCCGGCGTAGGGCTGTGAAGGTCCGCACCCGGTCATGGCGATGGTGACCGTATCCGTAGAGGTGCCGGTAGCCGGCAGACCATCGGGCGTGCGTATGTCCATCTCATGCAGAACGGCAGTCTTGGCTTCGGTCACGGTGATGATGGCGTTCAGCATTGCGGCGCGTGTGAGTTTTGCGTCCAGCAGCACAATGGTGTTGATCGTGCCCGGCGTGGAGATATAGGGCGGCGAGACACCGGCGCTGGTCGCGTTGCCAACGCCTGCGGTGGTGAGCACGCCCACGCGAATTCCGCCCGCCTCCGAGCACACCAGCCGCGCCTTGCGCAGCGGCACGGCGGTTAACAGCCCGACAAATGGATCCTGCACACCGCAACGCGTTGCGATGGCCCGCAGATCGGCACCGGGTGTGTTCGAGCTGTAATCCTTGGACACATTGGCGTTGAGGATGTGGCGAACACGTCGGAAGCCGCCACCGAAGAATGAAGAAGAAAGCGTCGTCAGCAGCTCCGAACTTTGTATGTGAATGGCCTCGGGCCGCTGGTGAATGGTTATGCCTGGAATGTGCGCGTGTGTGAACATGGAACTCAGTCTAATGCCTGTGCCCACCATGCAGACATCGCCCGGCATGGAACTGTTGCGCAACAAATGTTCGGCCGGGCCGGGTATATAAAATAAAGTGCGCGCCGCCTGCGCAGCAATATGTCCAGCCCCTTTTTGCAACTGTTTGAGAAAGGCCTTGCACGCTCTTTGAAACCTTTCGCACAGCTCCAAACATCGCGTCGAGCCCTATTGGTCTTAAGCCTTGCAACGCTGGCAACACAAGTTGTGGCGCAGGACGCGCGGCGCACCGTTGTCATGGCAACGGTCTCGCCCGCACCTGGCACGCTGACCGGGACTTGGCTGGAACTGGTCTACCGTGAAGCCTTCAGGCGCATGGACTTGGACGTCAGCTTCGTCTTCGTTCCTGGGAAACGCGCCGAGCGCATGTCCACCACTGGAGCCGTGGATGGGGAAGTCCATCGCGCCATTGAATACGGTAAATCGCAGCCCACACTGCGCCTGGTTCCCGTCTCCCATTTTTCAGATGCTTTTGCCGCCTATGCAACAAAGCCCATTGTCTTGAGTGATGGATGGGATAGCCTGAAGAACACCAACCTTGAAGTGGATTACCAATTGGGTGGCGTCAAGGCCCCATTGGAACTGACTGGACGCGTGCCTGCCGCCCAATTGCAAACCGTCAATTCGGTTCAGAGCGGCCTGTACAAATTGATGGCGGGTCATTCCGACATCTTTATCCACATCGAGAGCAGCGTCGATTCGTTTTTGCGTTTGACCGAGTTCAAGGACTCCCAGATCCACAAGGTGGCGAGGATGGAAAAAGTCCCCGGATACGCTTTTTTGAACGCCAAAAATGAGGCCCTGGTCAAGCCGCTGGCGGATGCGTTGAGCGATATGCGAAAAGACGGAAGCATTGAGCGGCTGAGGAAACAAGCGGTACGGGAAGAAGGACTCTGATTCAAACCGCCAAAGCCTTCCTCACACAAACAGGTTTGACGCGCCTGCGGCAACCGTCAAGCAGCGACGAATAGAGGGACGACGATTTCAGTCTCAAAAACGAGACTGTCAGCAGTTGTCGACAAAAGCCTGCAACCCCTTGTGTTGACGGGCTTTTTTCATGCAGAATGGGCTGCGGTCCTGGCCTTGATGGTCATTGAAACTCTGTCTGCTCCGAAGGGAACTGTCATGGCGAATTCTCTGGATTTCACCCGAAAGGCGACCATTCTGGTCGTCGATGACACCATAGACAATCTGACACTGATGTCGGCCTTGCTTAAAGACCTGTACCGGGTCAAGGTGGCCAACAACGGAGAGAAGGCCATCAAGATTGTGCAGAGCGACGGTCCGCCCGACCTCATCTTGCTGGACATCATGATGCCGGGGTTATCGGGTTGGGATGTTTGCACCCGGCTCAAGGAAGACCCTGCCTCGCGCAATATCCCCATCATTTTCCTGACCGCCATGACGGCCACCGCGGACGAAAAGCGCGGCCTGGAACTGGGCGCGGTGGACTTCATCACCAAGCCCGTCAATCCGCCCATTGTGCTGGCACGGGTGGCCACGCAATTGCATGTCAAGGCCGCGGCCGACTTTCTGAAGGACCAAAACCTCTACCTGGAGCAGGAGGTGACCAAGCGCACCAAGGAACTGGCCGCCATACAGGACGTCACCATTCTGGCCATGGCATCCATGGCCGAAACACGGGACAGTGATACGGGCAACCATATCCGCCGAACCCAGTACTACATGGACTTGCTGGCCAGGCACTTGAAGAATCATCCGCGTTTTCGCGCCTTTTTGAGCGACCACGTCATTACCATGCTGTTCAAGTCCGCGCCGCTGCATGACATCGGCAAGGTCGGCATTCCGGACCGCATCCTGCTCAAGCCCGGGCGCTTCGAGCCGCATGAGTTCGAAATCATGAAAACCCACTGCAAGCTGGGGCGTGACGCCATCCAGCACGCCGAGGACCAATTGGGTCTGGAGGTCGACTTCCTCAAATACGCCAAGGAGATTGCCTATGGCCATCAGGAGAAGTGGGACGGCAGCGGCTACCCTGAAGGCCTGGCCGGTGATGACATCCCGATCTCGGCACGCCTGATGGCGGTGGCCGATGTCTACGACGCCCTGATCAGTCGGCGCGTCTACAAGGAGGGCATGCCCCACGCCAAGGCTGTGGCCATCATCCAGGAAGGGCGTGGCACACACTTTGACCCGGACATGGTGGACGCCTTCATGGCCTTGACCGACCAGTTTCAGGAGGTGGCCCTGCGTTATGCGGACAGCGACCAGGACCTGCAGCAAAAGGCCGAGAGTCTCAAAGTAATCACCGGGTGAGCAGGCCCTTGCGCGCCGGCCACGCACCGCGCCCCCTGAGCCAGCAAAGGGGCGTCAATCCATGAACACCGTCTCTGTGTTCTTCGCCCTGCACCGACGCATGGCCTGGGCTGTGGTGCTGGTCGTCAGCCTGGCCACCGCGCTGCTGGTGGGTTGGAACGATCTGCGCGGGCGTGAACAGCTCGTTGCTTCACAACTGCAGACAGAAGCGCGGCGCAGCAGCATCGAGATCATGTCCACCACACTCAACGGCAACCTGATGGGCTCCGTCACCCTGCTGGGCCTGATCGACGGCAGTATCAAGCAGGAGGCGACCAATGGCCTGCGCTCAATCGACTCCAATGTGATGGGCACCCTGTCGACGGTGGGAGGCGCATTTGGTGCCGAGGGTGTTTTCATCGTCGGAGAAGACGGCATTGTCAAGACATCCTGGGACCGCATTGACAAGCCGTCGACCGGGCTCGACGTGCGTTTCAGGCCCTACTACAAGAAGGCCATGCAGGGGCAAACCAGTGTTTATGCGGCCATCAGCATGGCACGTGGAGACCGTTCCCTGTATTTCACGGCGCCCATTTTTTCTGAATTTGCCAAGTCGCGCACAGGCATTGGTGGCGTGGTGGCGAGGACCAACCTGGCACAGGTCGACGCCTTGCTGAAAGACCGTTATGACGTGGCCATGCTGTTGTCTCCCCAGGGCGTGGTCTTCGCCAGCAGCCACCCTGCGTGGCAAGGCATGCTGGACGGTGAGCCCGACGCACAGCGGATGGTGGCGATCCGTGAGCTCAGGCAATTCGGCAAGCTGTTTGACGAACGCAAACCCCTGCCGCTGCCGGTGACGGCACGGGGCGGCACACAACTGGTCGAGGGACAGCGTTTTGCCGTGGCTGCCGCCAACGTGGATTGGAACGACCCCTCGGGTCCCTGGAAACTGGTGTTGATGAGCAAGCTGTCCAACACCGCGCCCTGGAGCCAGTCGGCATGGACCGCCAGCGTATCCGGGGTGCTGACGCTGTTGCTGGGCTGGATGTGGCTGCACCTGCTGCGGGGCCGCCACACCCAGGCCCAGGCCAATCTGCAACTGCAGGCCTATGCCCACCAGCAGGAAGCCAACGTGGCCTACCGAGCCAAAATGGCGGGTGTCGCCGCGCAGTTGCAGCGTTGCGGCACGCTGGCCGAGCTGGCGCAAGTCTTTTTGCGCGAGGTGCGTGATCTGCTGGGAGTGGTCCAGGGTGTCTTGTATGTGTCAGACCCCCTGTCGCCCCAGATCCTGCACTTGGTGGGTTCGGCGGCCTGCGCCGAGCCCCCGGCTTCCACGCTGGTGCTGGGCGAAGGCCTGTTGGGCCAGTGCGCGCTGGAACGCCGGATACAGGTGATTGCCACCCCGCCGGACGGCATCTGGCGCCTACGCTCCGGCCTGGGCAACACACAGGCCGCGACCCTGCTGCTGGCGCCCCTGGTGGTGCAGGATGCCTTGGTCGGGGCGCTCGAACTGGCCCTGCTGCGTCCAACTGATAACGTGCAAACCACGCAGCTTGAAGAACTCGTGGCCTTGCTGGCCACCAATGTGGAAATACAGCGGCGCAACCTGCAATTGCAGCAGATCGCCCCAGACACGGCGACCAACCTGGCGGGAGCAGCACCATGAATGCACTCTTGTCTGCGCTGGAGCGGCGGACCCTGGTGACCAAGCTGACCCTGGGGCTTGCCAGCCTGCTGCTACTGTCCGTGCTGATGGCCGTCTTCAGCCTGCGGACCCAATTGGCATTGAGTTCCCAGATGCAGCAAACCTACGGCACCGACCTATTGGGTGTGTCGAATGCCAAAGACGTTCAGATTGGATACACCACCATGGGCCGCGCGCTGCGCCAGGCTCTGATTGCTCCGGACGCCGCACGCCGCGAGCAGGCGCTCAAGCAATTGGCTGATGCAGAGGCGCAAATGCGCAAGGAGCTCAAGCAGTTGCGTCCGCGCATTTTCAGGGAGGAGGCGAAGCTGGAGTTGGCCAACTTTGAGACCGAATTCATACAATACAAAAGCAATGTGGACAAGGCCGTGGCGCTGATGCGCGACGGCTATTTGCCAAGAGCCACTTCACTGGCCAGCTCGGACGAGTTTGAGCGCGCCGGGATTACCACCGCGGCGGCCATCTCGGCCGTGGTCAAAATCAACGAAGAAGGTGCACGCCAGGGCACGGAAGCCGCAGAACAACTGGCCCAGGACAACGCCCGGATCATTTACCTCTTGATGCTGGGCGGTTTCGCTCTGGGCATTTGCATGGCCTGGCTGACCGTCCAGTCCATACGCAGACCGTCTGAGCGCGTCCGCAAGGCGGTTGAAAACCTGGCACAGGGCCAGTTGGACGTCGCGGTTCCGCATTCGGATTTCTCCAATGAAATCGGTGGCCTGGCCCGCGCCGTCATGGTGCTGCAGACGGGCGCCCGCCAGATGGAAGAGCAGAACTGGTTGAAGTCGAATCTGGCCCTGCTGTCCAATGCCCTGCAGACGGCGACCACCTTTACCGAACTGTCCCAGACACTGTTCAGCACCATTGCCCCCTTGCTCAAGGTAGGCCATGGCGTGTTGTACATCCACGAGGAAGATACACACCGCCTGCGCCTGCTGGGCGGTTATGCCTACCGTGAACGCAAGTCGCTGGACCAGCACTTTGCGATTGGCCAGGGCCTGGTGGGCCAATGCGCCATGGAGCGTGCACCCATCATCCTGCGCCAGCCGCCGCCCGACTATGTGCGCATAGGCTCCAGCCTGGGCGAGACCAGCCCGCGCTCCATCATCGTGTTGCCCATTCTGCGCAATGAGCGCCTGCTGGGCATACTGGAACTGGCCACCCTGGCCGAATTTGGCGCACGGGACCAGGCCTTGTTGGATGCACTGATGCCCACCCTGGCCATGAACCTGGAGATCCTGGAGCGCAGCGTCAAGACCAACCGGCTGCTGGTGGAAACCCAACGCCAGTCCCGCGCCATGCAGGAGCAGGCGGCCACTCTGGAAGAACAGGCCGAGGAACTGGAGGCCCAGCAAGAGGCCCTGAAGGACACCGAGGCCTGGTACCGCAGCATCATCGAGTCGGCCCCCGATGGCATGTTGGTCTGCGACGCGCGCGGCACCATTGCGCTGGCAAATCCCAAGCTGGAGCTCATGTTTGGTTATGCCACCGGCACCCTGGCCGGCCACCCGATTGAAACCCTGGTGCCCGAGGCGGTGCGTGGTGTCCATGTGGGCTACCGCAATGGCTTCCTGGAGAATGGCCAGGCCAGGACCATGGGTGGCATGAACAGCGAGCTCAAGGGTGTACGCAAGGACGGCAGCAGTTTTTCGGTCGAGGTTGGTTTGTCCCGCTTGCCGACGGTGGGTGGGCGCGGTGTCAATGTCTGCGCCTCGGTGCGCGACATCACCGAACGCAAGGACGCGGAACGGCGTTTGCAGGAGAGCGAGCAGCGGCTGGACCTGGCCATGCGGGGCGGCAACCTGGGTCTGTGGGATTGGCAGGCTCGCACCGGCGACGTCGTGACCAACACCATCTGGGCCGAAATGCTGGGTTACACGCAGCAGGAGCTGGCCCAGGCCTACCCCAGCCACAGTGTCTGCTGGCGCAGCCTGGTGCACCCGGATGACCTGCCCGCCACGCAGGCCACCATGCATGCCTTCCAGCGCAACCAAACCCCGCTGTACCGGGCCGAATACCGCATGCGCAACAAGTCGGGCGAATGGCGCTGGATTCTCGACACCGGTTATCCCGTGGAGCGCAATGCCGAGGGCCTGCCGCAGCGGGTTGTCGGCATCCACCAGGACATCACCGAGCGCCGCGATGCCGAACTGGCGATCCGCAACAGCCAGCGCCAGATCCGCACCCTGGTCGACAGCATTGGCTCGGTCATCACCATGAAGGACCGCGAGGGGCGCTACCAGTTGCTGAATGGGACCTATGAAAAGGTCATCGGTGTCACCGAGAAGGAGGTGCTGGGCAAGACGGCCTATGACTTCATGCCCAAGGATGTGGCGGACAAGATTGCTGCAGTAGAGCAGGAGGTCATGGATAGCGGCAAGGCCATCACCTACGAAGAACGCCTTTCCGACCGCGACCGATCCGTGGTGCGGGACTACATGACAACCAAAACACCGCTGCGTGACGAAAGCGGCGCCATCTACGGCATCTGCGGTATTGCGACCGACATCACCGAACGCAAGACAGCCGAGACCCGTGTGCTCCATGCGCTGCAGGAGGTCGAGGAGTCCAAGAAGCTGATCCAGGCCGTGCTGGACAACTCCCCCACTGAAATCTATATCAAGGACCTGGAGGGGCGCTTCCTGTTGATCAACCACAGTTTTTCAACCCGCCTGGAACAAGACCTGCACATAACCAGCGACCAACTGATTGGGCACTCCATTGCCGAATTTGTGGGCAAGGACGCCGACCACTGGGGGCATGAAACCGACGCCCAGGTCCTGGAGCGCGGCGAGCTGACGGAGTTTGAACACACGCTGGAGCGGGCCTGGGGCCTCGAGGTGCGCCAGATCTTCAAGTTTCCACTGCGCAACAGTGACGGCCATATCTACGCCATTTGTGTGATTGGCCAGGACATCTCGGAGAGAAAGCGGCTGCAGGAAGACATGCGGCGCGCCAAGGATCTGGCAGAAGAGGCGACCAAGGCCAAGAGCGACTTCCTGGCCAACATGAGCCACGAGATCCGCACCCCGATGAACGCCATCATCGGCATGAGCCACCTGGCCCTGCAGACCAACCTGGACAAGAAACAGCGCAACTACATCGAGAAGGTGCACCGCTCGGGCGAGAACCTGTTGGGCATCATCAACGACATCCTGGACTTCAGCAAGATAGAAGCCGGCAAGATGGGCATGGAGACCATAGACTTCCGATTAGAGGACGTCATGGACAACCTGGCCAACCTGGTGGGCATGAAGGCCGAAGACAAGGGCCTGGAGCTGCTGTTCAACGCCAACCCCGACGTTCCCACCGCCCTGCGGGGCGACCCGCTTCGTTTGGGCCAGATACTGATCAACCTGGGCAACAACGCCGTCAAATTCACCGACGCCGGTGAAATCGTCATCGGCATAGAAAAAGTCAGCGAAGCCAAGGACGACGGCGAGGACGTGGAACTGCACTTCTGGGTCAAGGACAGCGGCATCGGCATGACCCCCGAACAATGCGCCAAGATGTTCCAGTCGTTCAGCCAGGCCGACGCCTCCACGACCCGCAAATACGGCGGCACAGGCCTGGGGCTGGCGATATCGAAGAACCTGGTCGAAGCCATGGGCGGGCGCATCTGGGTGGAGAGCGAGGCCGGCAAAGGCTCCAGCTTCCACTTCCATGCCCGCTTTGGTGTGCAGGACCAGCCCATGGCGCGGCGCATGTTCACCGCCGACGAATTATTGGGCGTGCGTGTGCTGGTGGTGGACGACAACGCCTCTGCGCGGGAAATCCTCTCCGCCATGGCGCGCAGCTTCGGGCTGGAAGTCGACGCGGCCTGGAACGGCGCCCAGGCCCTGCAGATGGTGGCGCAGGCCGACCACAAAGCCCTGCCCTACGACCTGGTGCTGATGGACTGGAAGATGCCCGCCATGGACGGTGTGGAGGCGGTGCGCCAGTTGCGCGAAGAACACCTGAGCCAGGTGCCCACCATCATCATGGTCACGGCCTATGGGCGAGAAGAAGCCCTGGGCAATGCCCAGCAGCGCGGCGTCACGCTCAACACCGTGCTGACCAAACCGGTGACCGCCTCGACGCTGTTGGAGGCCATAGGCGAGACCCTGGGCAAGGGCCTGGTGGTGGAGACCCGCTCCAGCGAGAAGGCCGTGACCCACAACGAAGCCATGGCCCAGCTGGCCGGTGCACGTGTGCTGCTGGTCGAGGACAACGAGATGAACCAGGAACTGGCGCTGGAGCTGCTGGCCAATGCCGGGGTTGAGGTGGTGTTGGCCAACCATGGCCAGGAGGCGCTGGACATCCTGGTCAAAGACAACACATTCGATGGTGTGCTGATGGACTGCCAGATGCCGGTCATGGACGGTTATGCCGCCACGCGCGCGATCCGCAGCAACCCCCGATTCAAGGACTTGCCCATCATCGCCATGACGGCCAATGCGATGGCCGGCGACCGGGAGAAGGTGTTGGAGGCCGGCATGTGGGACCACATTGCCAAGCCGCTCAATGTGGCGGAGATGTTTGCCACCATTGCCAAGTGGATCAAGCCGAAGTCAGTGGATGCTACTGAATTTGTAGCTACTCAGGCAATGGATACGAGGGCTACAGGCCAGAATGACTTGCATGAATCCAGCAGCCTGGAGCCACAGCTGCAACGGCTCAAGGCACTGCTAAAGAACAGTGACGCCGACGCCACCGATGTGCTGGACCAGTTGCTGGACCTGGCACAGGGCACGCCGCTGGCCAGCACCCTCAAACGCGTGGCCACTGCTTTAGACGCGTTTGATTTTGACGCAGCCGCAGATGTCCTGAACCAGGCGGTCAGGTCCTCATAGGAAATACTCCATGCGCACATTCTTAAGCGGTAGCTTCCTGGTTCTCTTGAGTGGTGTGGCCCTGGCGCAATGGTCGCCGCTGAAAGTGGACGTCTGGGACCCCGCGTTCAACAAGGAGCGCAAACACCATGCGGAAACCTATTCCGCGCTGGACAAGGCCAGCAAGCCCTGGCAACTCTGCGTGGCCATACCGCACCTCAAGGATGCCTACTGGATGGCCGTCAACTACGGCCTGGTCGAACACGCCAAACAGCTGGGCGTGTCCCTGACCATCCATGCCGCAGGCGGCTACGAGAAGCTGGACGAGCAGCGCAAACAGGTCGCACAGTGCCTGGCGGACAAGGCCGACGCCCTGATCCTGGGTGCCATCAAGAGCGATGGCCTGAATGACCTGATTGAAAAATTCAGCGCGCAAGGCAAACCGGTGATTGACCTGATCAACGGCATAGATTCGCCCAAACTGACGGCTCGCACCGCGGCGGATTTTTATGAGATGGGCAAGGCGGCCGGAGACTATGCCGTCAAAAACATAGCCAACGGAAAGCCCGTGAAAGTGGGCTGGTTTCCCGGGCCCAAGGGTGCGGGTTGGGCTGAGGCCGGTGACCAGGGCTTCCGCAGCGCCCTGGCCGGTAAAACCTTGACCATTGTGGACACCGCGTGGGGTGACACCGGCTTGGCGGCACAGGGCAAGCTGCTGGGCCGCATGTTGGACGCGCATCCAGGCCTGAACATCATCGCCGGGACCGCCGTCACCGCGGAGGCCGCCGTGCTGGAATTGCGTAGACGCAAGCTCAGCGACAGCGTCAAGGTTATTGCCTACTACTTTGCACCGGCCGTGCACCGGGGTATACAGCGCAACGTGATCGCCGCCGCTCCCAGCGATGTTCCCGGTCTGCAGGCGCGCCTGGCCGTGGATGTGGCCGTGCGCGCGCTGGAGAAAAAGCCACACCCCAAACACCTGAGCGCCGAACTGCAACTTATTGACGCGGCCAATGTGGGCAAGGTGGACCTGTCTGGCAGTCTGGCGCCAGAGGGATTCCGGGCCATTCTCAGTGTCAACCGCTAATCCCATGAGACGGTTTGTCAGTCAGACCCTGCCATTGCTTGTGCTGGTGCTCGGCCTGCTGTTTTCCGCACTGCTCACCCAGGTTTTGCACAACAGCGCAACCCAGGTCTGGCAAAAGCGCGCCGAGCAGGAGGCGACCCGCCGCTCCATGAGCCTGCTGGGATGGATTGAAGAAAGCTACGCCACCCTGTCGGGCCTGGTCGCTTTGCTGGAAAATTCCACAGATGTCGACTCTGGCGAGTTCCTCAATGCCGTGGATGGCCTGGAGGCCAGGACCAAGGTCAACTTCATGCCAGCCAAGGCGCTGATGGTGTCAACGTCCGAGGGGTGGGACACCCGGTTTTCTTCTGCGGCGGCTGATTCCGACCCCGCATTTCCCAAGACCACGGAACCTCCCAGCAGGTTGCTGCGCAATTCTCTGGCGAGCGCCCAGAACGTACCCAACGAATGGTTTTTGTCGGCGCCCTTTGTTGCCACGGATGGAAAACAGTTTGTCTACGTCATGCTGGTGCCTGCAACCAATACCGATTTCGCGGTGGTTGGGGTTCTTGGCTTGCAGCGCATGGCCGAGAACCTGCTGGACGCACAAGGCGTTGCCGGCTTGGTCCTGAAACTCAAGGCGCAGGACAACCCGGCCGAGAGTGTCATCACGCTGGGCAAGAGTGACAGCGCCGTGCGCCATCGCAGCAGCACGCTGACACAAACAGCCCGTGCCAACCTGGAGCTGGTCTGGCAGATTTCCGAGTCCTTTGACGGGGGCATCGACCGCCGCCTGGCCCTGGCCGTGGGTGGCGCCTGCGGTCTGAGCAGCGTGCTGCTGGCCTTGTTTGTGTTCGGCCTGCGCCGCCAGGGTCAGCGCGTGCAAGACCGGGTACGGGAAGCTACCCAGGAGCTGGCCGCCGCGTTACAACAGGCCGAGGACGATGCGCGGGCCAAATCCAGCGTCACTGCGGTGCTGCTCAAGCTGCAGCAGGTTGGCAGCCATGCCGAGTTGTCCGACACCGTTTTTCACGGACTGGCGCCCCTGCTCGAACTGGGGCAGGCCAGCCTGTACCGGGCTGACGTCCCCAACGGATTGCTGTTGCTGTGCGGCGCCTATGCCGGCACCGCGGAGCTGTCGCCCCAGGTCAGCATTGCCTTTGGCGAGGGCTTGATTGGCCAATGCGCCGTGGAGCGGAGGGTTGTGCTGGTGGATGCGCCACCTGGCGATTACCTGACTGTGCGCTCAGGGCTGGGGGAGGCGGTGCCTGCCGCTATTGTGTTGTTGCCGATTGTCGGCAGTGACACCTTGCTGGGAGTCATAGAGCTGGCTTGCCTGAAACCGTTTGCGCGGGGGGAGCAGCAACTGTTGGACCATCTGCTGCCCATGGTCGCCATGGCCATGGAGATCATCGACCGTAACGAACATACACACAGTCTGTTGCAGTCCAGCCGGGAGCAGGCAGCGGCACTCGCAACCCAGCGCGGTGAAATTGCGCAGTTATTGGTGGAGCAAGAAAGCATCTTCCAGAACGCCCCCCACGGGATCGTCTACACCGCGGATGGCATCATGCTGCGGGCCAACAAACGGTTTGCCGATTATTTCGAAACCACGGTGGAGGAGCTGGTGGGGCAGCATTCCGCCAGCGTTTATGCATCCCGTGAAGATTTTGAAAAGTTCGTGGCATTGGTTAATCCGTCGCTGGTTGCCGGCAAGGACGTACACCTGGAGTGGGAATGCTTCACCAAGAAGGGCAGAAGTTTTTTCGCCATGGTGTCCGGTCAGGGCATACAGCTCAGTGGGCACTCCACCGCGACGGTGTGGATGTTTGAAGACATCTCGGAGCGCAAACGCGCCGAGGCGGAACTTCAAAAGGCCAGGGATGCCATTGTGGAGGAACGTGAGCGCTTGCAGAGCATTCTGGACAAGAGCCCGATAAGTATCGGGTTTTATGCGAACGGGCAGTTTCTGTTTACCAATCCAAAATTCGCCGACACCTTCGGAAGCGCTACGCATGACGCATCGCGCGAGCTGTATGTGAACCCCACCGATCGCGAGCCGCTGATGGAAATCCTGCAGCGCGATGGCATCGCCAAGGATTATGAAATCCGGATGTATGACCGTGAGCACCGGGTGCGCGACATGCTGGTGACCTACGTGTTGATGAGCTACCGCGGCGAGCAGGGCATCCTGGGCTGGATCATCGACATCTCGGAGAGAAAGCGGCTGCAGGAAGACATGCGGCGCGCCAAGGATCTGGCAGAAGAGGCGACCAAGGCCAAGAGCGACTTCCTGGCCAACATGAGCCACGAGATCCGCACCCCGATGAACGCCATCATCGGCATGAGCCACCTGGCCCTGCAGACCAACCTGGACAAGAAACAGCGCAACTACATCGAGAAGGTGCACCGCTCGGGCGAGAACCTGTTGGGCATCATCAACGACATCCTGGACTTCAGCAAGATAGAAGCCGGCAAGATGGGCATGGAGACCATAGACTTCCGATTAGAGGACGTCATGGACAACCTGGCCAACCTGGTGGGCATGAAGGCCGAAGACAAGGGCCTGGAGCTGCTGTTCAACGCCAACCCCGACGTTCCCACCGCCCTGCGGGGCGACCCGCTTCGTTTGGGCCAGATACTGATCAACCTGGGCAACAACGCCGTCAAATTCACCGACGCCGGTGAAATCGTCATCGGCATAGAAAAAGTCAGCGAAGCCAAGGACGACGGCGAGGACGTGGAACTGCACTTCTGGGTCAAGGACAGCGGCATCGGCATGACCCCCGAACAATGCGCCAAGATGTTCCAGTCGTTCAGCCAGGCCGACGCCTCCACGACCCGCAAATACGGCGGCACAGGCCTGGGGCTGGCGATATCGAAGAACCTGGTCGAAGCCATGGGCGGGCGCATCTGGGTGGAGAGCGAGGCCGGCAAAGGCTCCAGCTTCCACTTCCATGCCCGCTTTGGTGTGCAGGACCAGCCCATGGCGCGGCGCATGTTCACCGCCGACGAATTATTGGGCGTGCGTGTGCTGGTGGTGGACGACAACGCCTCTGCGCGGGAAATCCTCTCCGCCATGGCGCGCAGCTTCGGGCTGGAAGTCGACGCGGCCTGGAACGGCGCCCAGGCCCTGCAGATGGTGGCGCAGGCCGACCACAAAGCCCTGCCCTACGACCTGGTGCTGATGGACTGGAAGATGCCCGCCATGGACGGTGTGGAGGCGGTGCGCCAGTTGCGCGAAGAACACCTGAGCCAGGTGCCCACCATCATCATGGTCACGGCCTATGGGCGAGAAGAAGCCCTGGGCAATGCCCAGCAGCGCGGCGTCACGCTCAACACCGTGCTGACCAAACCGGTGACCGCCTCGACGCTGTTGGAGGCCATAGGCGAGACCCTGGGCAAGGGCCTGGTGGTGGAGACCCGCTCCAGCGAGAAGGCCGTGACCCACAACGAAGCCATGGCCCAGCTGGCCGGTGCACGTGTGCTGCTGGTCGAGGACAACGAGATGAACCAGGAACTGGCGCTGGAGCTGCTGGCCAATGCCGGGGTTGAGGTGGTGTTGGCCAACCATGGCCAGGAGGCGCTGGACATCCTGGTCAAAGACAACACATTCGATGGTGTGCTGATGGACTGCCAGATGCCGGTCATGGACGGTTATGCCGCCACGCGCGCGATCCGCAGCAACCCCCGATTCAAGGACTTGCCCATCATCGCCATGACGGCCAATGCGATGGCCGGCGACCGGGAGAAGGTGTTGGAGGCCGGCATGTGGGACCACATTGCCAAGCCGCTCAATGTGGCGGAGATGTTTGCCACCATTGCCAAGTGGATCAAGCCGAAGTCAGTGGATACTATAGAAGTTGTAGCTACTCAGGAAATGGATACGAGGGCTACAGGCCTAAATGGCATAAGTGAATCTGGCAAAACGGTAAACGCAGGTTTTGCGGCATTGCCCGGCATAGACACGGTGGCGGGAATGGCCACCACCATGGACAACGCCAAACTTTATACCCGGCTGCTGATCAAGTTCCGGGACAGCCAGGGTGACTTTGCCACGCTGTTTGCCGCAGCGCGCGGCGATGCGGACAGTACGGCGGCGGCACGGGCCGCGCATACGCTCAAGGGCACCGCGGGCAATATCGGTGCCAAGGGCGTGCAGGCGGTCGCTGCGGAGTTGGAGCATGCCTTGCTGGCCAACGCCGAGCCTGCGGACATCGAACCCTTGCTGGCCAGGACACTGCAGCAGTTGCAGCCCGTGGTTGCGGGATTGAAGACGCTGGATGTGCCCGCCGCCGCTGTTGTTCCCACCGCGGCCGTGGGGGTGGGCGCGCAACAGGTGCAGGCCGCGAGGCAACGCCTGGAGCGTTTGCTCAAAAACAGTGACGCCGATGCGGCCGATGCCGTGGATGCACTGGCCGAGCTTGTCCAAGGCACGCCCTTGGCCACCAAGCTGCAGCACGTGGCCAAGGCCGTGGCCGAGTTCGACTTTGACGCAGCCTTGTCTGCATTGCAACCAGGAGAGATCTAGTGGCAGCGATCTACAACCAACCCCATGTGCCCACCCTCGACAAGGCGCTCTCCTTTCTGGTTGTCGACGATTTCGAGGCCATGCGCAGAGTCACCGCAAACCAGTTGCGGCAACTGGGTGCCGAAAAAATCATCACCGCCAAGGACGGCAAGGAAGCCCTGCGCATACTGCGCAGCCAGAACGTGGACATCGTTTTGTCGGACTGGAACATGCCCGTGATGTCTGGGCTGGAGTTGCTCAACGCCATACGCGAAGACCCCAAGCTTTTTGCGCTGCCCTTCATCATGATCACCGCCGAGGCCGAGCGCCCCCGCATTGAGGAGGCCATCTCCTGTGGCGTCACGTCCATGATTCTCAAGCCCTATTCGCCGGGGCAATTGATGATGCGCGTGGAGAAGGCCTTGACCTGGAAGCCGCGGCAGAGCCCTCCCAAAACGGGCGCCGCGGCTACCGCAGCAGTGCGCGCCACATCCTCTGCAGCAACGGCGGCGCAGGCGCCGAAAGAGACGCCGCGTCCAACGGTATTGGTGGTGGACGACACGCCCGACAACCTGATGCTGTTGGCAGGCCTGCTCAAGGATGAGTATCGGGTTAGGTTGGCGCAGAACGGCGCCAAGGCCCTGGAAATTTGCACCTCGGACGACCCCCCGGACCTGGTGCTGCTGGACGTCATGATGCCCGAGATGGACGGTTTCGAGGTCGCCAAGCAAATGCGCGAGCACCCCGTTTCCGAGGCCACGCCGGTGATCTTTGTCACGGCCATGACCTCCAGCGATGCCCGCATGAAGGGACTGGATCTGGGCGCCGTGGACTTCATCACCAAGCCGGTGGACCCGGAGACACTGAAACACCGGGTGCGCAATTTCATGCGTTATGTGCAGATGCGCAAGGACCTGCAAGTGGAATATGACAGCATGGTCGAGATGGCGCAGCTCAAAGAAGATGTGGCCCACATCACCCGCCACGACATGAAGGGCCCGCTGGCCGGCGTGCTGGGCCTGCTGCAGGCGCTGATCGACGACGATTCGGTGGGCCGCAAACAACTGGAGCAGCTCAAGCTGGTCGAAGAAACCGCCCTGCAGGTGCTCAATATGGTCAACCTGTCGGCCGAGTTGTTCAAGATCGAGACCGGGCGCTTCGAGCTCACGGCGGTGCCGGTCAAGGTGGCGGACATTCTGCGGCGTATTGCAGAAATCAACCGCACCACTTATTCCGGCAAGGACCTGACCATCTCGGTCGATGCCGATGTGCCGGTGGGCGAGGAGATGCCCCAGTCATCGGGTGACGCTATGTTGTGTTACTCCCTGTTCCAGAACTTGCTGAAGAACGCCTGCGAGGCCGCACCCGATGCGACCAAGGTCTCCATCAAGCTCTACGACCAGTCGCCGCTGCGCATCGTCATCGAAAACAAGGGCGCGGTTCCGGTGGATATGCGGCACCGTTTCTTTGACAAGTACGCAACCAGTGGCAAAACGGGCGGTACCGGTCTGGGCACTTACTCGGCCAGGCTGCTCGCGCAGGCGCAGCTGGGTGGCATTGAGCTTTCCGTTTCGGATGAAACCAACACCACGGCGATAACCGTCACGTTGCCAAAGTACCAGGTGCATGCATGATGCGAAAAAAAATGGCACCTTCCGTCTCAAGATGAGTCGCCAGCCATTTACTGATAACGAGTGCGGGTACAGGCCAGCGGTAGTTGGTTAACGACCGCAATCGGCGCCAACGTTGATAGACTCCGGAAGGGAGGTAGTGGCCATGCAAAAACTGAACCTCACCGACAGCGGGCTCAACCGGTGAGCTTCTCCAACGTTGGTGTTCGGACCGCGTGGATGGTCTAGTCGATCAACAAGATGATTTAAGGAAAAACAAAGATGAACTTCGGATACAACGGATTGTGGGGTCTGCTGGTGCTTGCGGGCGACATTTGGGCCATCCTCAACATTGTGCAGAGCTCTGCCAGCAACGAAAAGAAACTCATTTGGATACTTGTGGTGGTGCTGCTCCCGCTGCTGGGATTGATCTTGTGGTTTTTTCTGGGGCCGCGCAACGGACGTTCTAGCTGACCGAAAGCGATGCTCACTAGCTGGTGCACTACGCAGTAACACGCGATGGCAGGGATCAAGACCAAACCCACCGGCGCCGACGTCGATGCCTACCTCTGCTCCAGAGCCAGCCCTGAACAACTGGCGGACTGCGGGGTCATCATGGCCATATGCAAGCGCGTAACGAAGCAGGAGCCAAAGATGTGGGGACCCAGCATCGTGGGTTATGGCTCGTACACCTACAGATACGAGAGTGGCCACTCAGGTGAGGCATGCCTCACTGGCTTCGCAATCCGCGGCAAGGAACTAGTTGTCTACCTCATCGCGGAGAACCCCGAGCAAGTCGATCTCTTGGCCAGGCTAGGGAAACACAAGATGGGCAAGGCCTGTCTGTACTTCAGGCGCTTGGCAGACGTCGACGCCAAGGTCCTTGAGGCGCTCATTGCCGGATCAGTCGCCGAAGTCAAACGCCGCCGCGGGTCTTAAAGGGTCCACAGGTCAGGGCCACAGTTGCAGTCGTTGTCCAAAGACTGCTTCTGACAAGCCGAACCACGACCTCCAGAAGTACCGCAGCGTGAGGGGTGTACGACTGGGACCATGCCAGCCTATCAATCCTTTCGGTGATGGAGCGAATCGCCTTAGCGGGGGCTCACCAGCCATCACTTGGCCGCGCCCAAGAGTGCGGCTTTGTCACGCACCAGATTTGCGGAGGCGCCCAACTCAAGCAGAGTCTTCAAGTCACACAGTACGATGCTGAAGCCCTCCGCAGCATCCACGACCTGAGCAAGCTCTTTGAAACCACTGGCGACTACCAGCACAACCGACGCACCTGGCCCGTGCTGCCTGAACTGCATGTCCACTTTGACGCCGTCCGACCAGCCAAAAGCCAAATGGCTAGGCGCTGAAAACGCGGTGACCTTGACCGTCTCCCTGGCACCCGGAACCATAAAGTTCCATGTCACTGTTGCGCCCGGCGTGACTGGCCCGGAAGTCCCGTCGAGCCAGAATTTGACGATGGTTTGTGGGTTCACGAAAGCGTCAAAGACGCTTTCAACAGAGCTCCGGATGAGTAGTTCTGCTTTGGCCTGGTTAGTTTCCATGACTGTCTCCAGTTTTGAAGATAGTGAATTATTCCAATTCGCCATTCAGTCTGCCAACCGCCTGCCAGATACCTGTGCTTTGGCAACGTGATAGGAAGCTACCGCAGGTCCGGGCCAGCAGTCGTTGGTCAACGCCCGCTTTCTGGAAGACAATCTTGTCTTACCCAAAAACTTCTTGGAAGAGATGTCTGCAGACACGTTCCAATGGGAGCCGCTATCTGGCTCTCGTGTCCCTTCACCAAAAATCCTATGAATTGCGCGGCTGCGGGCATGCGGGCTGACGAACGAAAGAACTCTGTGCACCTTTTCAAGGAAGCGTTAAAGATTCGGCTTGGGCGAACTGGCTCGTTGGCTATAGCCACCCTCACTTTGCTCGTCCCCTTGTCTGCGCTGGCTGTGGAGGGCAGCGCTGAACTCCTGTCGCAATGCGGCGGTCCATTCCAGCTCTGCGCCTATGTCGAAAAAGGCAGTGGGGTGGAGCGCATCCCTCAGCGGTTCGAGGTCGCCAAACCGTTCAGCGAAGGCTTGGCCGCCGTTCGCATTGAAGGGCTGTATGGCTTTATTGACGCAACCGGAAAGATCGTCATCGCGCCTCGCTTCCAGAACGCAGGGCCCTTTGCAGGTGAATATGCCGAAGTCCGGATGGATGATGCGTCAGGGATTGTCAATCGATCAGGAGAGTTGGTTGTTGCGCCGCAATTCAATCGGATAGTCCCTTTCACCGACGATACCTTCATAGTGCAGCCCTTCGTGAACACCGCGAACAAGCGGGGGAAACTACACAGCGATCAGCGATTGGAGGCGATTTCGGATTTCTCTTCCTTGTCGTCATACAACGACTCGGGGCTTTTTCATGCCAAAAAAGGATGGCTTTCCGATCAGAATTTGAAGTTCAGTCTTTTCGACAAGCCGGAACGCGGACTTATCTGGGCTGGGATCGGGGACGGAAACTACGCAGGTGCCTGGGGCCTGATGCGGTCCGATGGGACTTGGCAAGTAACCCCTCGGTACCGCTCTGTGCAAAAGCTGTCGGGAACGCGCGCAGTGGTCGAGTCGATGCCCAACTATCCGTTGCAAGTTAAACAGATCGAGGATGTCGAAAATTCCCTTCGTCGGGGCGCAGTTGATCGCGACGGTAATCTCGTTGTTCCGCTGAAGTTCGCACACCTCAACTATTGGCCTGGAGGATACGGCGTTGCGCTGGAGGGCAAGCCGTACAACTCGGATGGCACGCAGAACCCAGTCAGAGAGGGGATCGTGCGCGCCGACGGCACACTGCTGGCCGACCGCTACTTCGACAAGGTCGAGATGAGCGAAGGCTGGAAGTTGCCACGCGGTCGCGTCGGCAAAACCTGGTACAGCATCGAGCCCAGCGGGCGACTGATACGGGATCAGCTTGACGGAAAGCTGTTGCTCGAGTGTCCCGGTGGCCTCACCATCGTTCAGCACGGTGAGACCGTTGAATTTCGTAGACCCAGAGATGGCAAGTCGGTCGGCGTGTTTGATAACGGGTACTTCATAACAAGAGATTGCCCGGGACCATTCGCCGCCAAACGCGACGGAAAATGGTTCATCGTCTTGGCAGACGGCTCGGTTCTCGGTGGCAAGAGTGGCTTCGAGAACCTCTATTCATTTCTCGGAAACCACGCGGCTGTTCAGGTCGATGAAAAATGGGGGATCATTGACCGCTCTGGCGTCTTCACAGTCAAGCCAGGCCTCGCTCCGCTGCGACCGGATCGCGAGGACATATTCGTCGTGGACGAAGGCAAAGACCCCTACTGGATCAATGCCTACGGGGTGCGCGTTGAAAAGCCAGCAAGGGACAGATGGACCCCCGAGCCAACGCTGAACTGCGAAGGCGGATTGCGCTTCTTCGAGAAGGGGGGGCTATGGGGCTTGCAAGACAGCAACGGAATAACAGCCATTGAACCGCAGTTCCGCGCACTGTCCTGCTTCAAACAAGGCGTTGCATGGACAGCCGCGCCGGATGGGAAAGCGTGGTGCCCGATCGGTCCGAACGGACAAAGGCGTGATGCCATGGAGTGCCGCGAGAAGTATCATCTGCCCGGCGGCTTGAGCAACTCCCGCCCTGAAAAATTCAGTGACGACCCACACGAAAGCAGTGTCCTTTGGAACCGCGCCTGGCTGGACTATCAGGCCGGCAAGCGTGACAAGCCGCCGAAATGGGTTCCAAGCAGATAGACGGACCGGACCCACTACGTTGCGGTCTTTGGCCAGCGACCGCTTTCTCGAAGACTGGAGTTGGGCTGGAGTACCGGAAACAGTATGTCGTCATTCGTTCGGTCGAAGCCGTAGCGGAAGTCTCCAGCTCAATCTCTTGAGCCCCAGCCCTATCCCTGCGTCTGGAGGCGACCACTGGTTCGGGCCATTGGACGAAACCGCTGCCGCGGTAGTCTCCGAGCCAGCACATTTGGCTTCTCCGTAAGTGGGCGCGTGCCTACGTTGTGAATTGAGGCAATTGGCCTCGTTCACACAGGAGCACAGCCATGGAAACGTCAACCCAACCGGTCTCTCCACTGCGTCAACGCATTCTGGAGGATATGCGCATGCGCAAGCTCGCCCCCAAGACCCAGCAGTTCTACATCCGAGTGGTCAGTAGATTTGCAAAGTATCTGGAGCGCCCCCCAAGCACTGCCACCGCAGAAGATCTTCGGCTCTACCAGTTGCACCTGGTGGACGCGGGTACATCCCCCATTACCCTCAACGCCACCATCACCGGCCTAAGTTTCTGTTCGACGTGACGTTGGACCATTTCGATAGCCCATCCTGACTATTGGTTCCCGGGCTTAGCGCAGGCGCGTGTGCTCGACTACTATTGCGCATGGTTCAGGTTCACAATACCGCAGACACCACCCATGCCTCTATTCGATAAGTATGCCGACTGGGCGCCAACGCCGGAGATGCTTCATAGTTGGCAGGATACCGCGCAGGCCTACGAAGAGAAGGCGGAAGCCGCTGTGGAGTCGAGTCATTGGCCCATGACCAGCGTACGAAGCCAATTGGCGGGCCTTATTGAGCGTTCCGTATTGCACGACACCGTTCGGGCTGAGCCCTTCGACGGGCTCAGGGCGAACGGACAATGTCTCTGTCGTGAATTGTGGAAAGATCAATAAGCTCCTGTTCACCTCAACTGACAAAGTAATCCATGCCAGCATGCATCCTGATCATTGAAGACGACAGCTTTAGCCGTGACTCGGTGCGGTTTTTGCTGGGGAAGGTTGGATACAGCGTCTTGCTGGCGGAAGACGGTGAGGCCGGCCTTCGTTTGGCGCTCGATGCCAATCCGGACCTCATCATTTGTGATTTGCAGATGCCGGTGATGACTGGTTATGAAGTGGTTCGTGCCTTGCACCAGCAAGCGGATTGGCTTCGTGTTCCGGTGATTGCGGTTACGTCCTCCTCGGAACACAGTGACAGGGAAAAAGTGCTGGAGGCCGGTTTTGATGGACACATCGGCAAGCCAATCACGCCTGAAGTCTTCGTCGCACAGATAGAAGCCTTTCTTCCGGCGTCTCTCAAAACCCGGCGACGGTAACGCATCGCAGCCTGCTCTGCCAGGGTCGACGCGGTGTGGTCCAGCGGGGAATGTGTCTGGATGGAAGTGGGACAGGAACTGCAGGCACCGCCGGTTTAGTTTGCCGACATGCCATAACGCTTGGCCATGCGTTCCAAGTCGCCGCTGGTCTGCAACCGCGCAATCGCTTTGTCAATCTCCGCCATGGACAGGCGAGACGAGCGCCCGATGGCGCAATGCGTGGGGGTGACGGAGTAAGCGGCACGCGACACTTCATACCCGTTGCGCGCATTCGGGTTGTCGTTGAAGTAGCCCTCTATTTCACCCTCGGACGTGATCAGCAGGTCCGCCATCTTGATCTCCAATGAACGGAACTGCAGGGCTACCTTGCTCTGGTCCACCCGCACCGCCTTGCCGGCATCGACCAAGGGTTGCAAGGCCGGGTAGTGGTAGCCCAATTGCAATGCCACGCGTTTGCCTTCAAATTCCCAGTTGGGCGCGCTGCCCATGCGGCTGCCCCTGGGCACCACGACACGCTCAATTTGCGGCAGCATGGCGATGGACCAAGCCAGCTTCTCCGGCTGCTCGGCCCAACTGGGGCTGAAGTAACACAGCAGTTCGATCTGGCCCTGAATCAAACCGGGCTCCACCCTGCGCCGGGGCAAGGGGACCGCAACCATGCCCATGTTCAACTGCCGCGCGATGGCATCACCCAGTTCGATCAGCAGACCGGTGGGCTGCGTGCTGCCTGAGCCAGCCACAAAAAAAGGGTAACCCATGGACTCGAACACACCATAACGCAAGGGAGTCGGCTGTTGTGCAAGTGCCGCGGCGGCCACTCCCAATCCCAGCATGGTTACCAGTAGCCGACGAAAGGAAATCAGGCTTTGCAAGCCGCAACCACAGTGCCTCATAGGCGCATTGTCAGTGAAATGTTGATGGCTGTCAGCCCTCTTTCGCCATATTTCAGCAGGCACATGGCGCTGTTTTTAATTCTCCATGTGTACGGCAGCCGACTGACTGAACCTGTCTGAATCCGTATCTTTACCAAGCGTAGCCTACGGATCTTCAATTGAGCAACCGCGCTGCACATTTTTCAGGAAAACATTCCGTATGTCGGACGAACTACAGAGGCACCAAGCGGCGCTGGCGCGTTTGGACCGCTATGCGACGCTGATGGATGCGCGTTTCCGGGTGCCGGGAACGCGGATCCGTTTTGGCTTGGACCCGATCATCGGCCTGCTACCGGGCATCGGCGACGCGCTGGGTCTTGCAATTTCGCTCTACGTCGTCGTCGAGGCGATACGTCTAGGTGTATCCAAGCGCGTGCTGTTCAGAATGTTGCGCAATGTCGGACTGGAGGCCCTGGTGGGAGTGGTACCGGTGCTGGGCGATGTGTTCGACATCGGTTTCAAGGCCAATCTGCGCAACGCGGCATTGCTGAAAAGTTACATCGAGGATCGCCTGCGGCCGACACCGGTTCGCCCCTCGCGACGCTCGCTGCAATGGGTCCTGCTGGTCGCGTTCGCTGCACTGATCCTGGCGCTATTGCTGGCCTTACGGCAACTCTTCGCGCCGCTGTGGCAGGGGCTCGCCGGCTTCATCCAGTGAAGTGTCCAACGGTGCTGGCAACTTCAATGCTGCCGCAGTGTGCGGTAATGCGGTAGGTGCCTGCAGGCCGGGTTCGGAGGCGGACATTCAAGGACGTGGCCTGACGGACTATAGTTGCCAACCTATGCCACAAACGCTAATCGTTGGGCGTCACAGGACGAGCACCCCGCGAATGGGGCTCGTGCCCTTGGAGCCAGACGGCGAGCGGCTCGTCGCGTATCTCGAACGGAGGACACCATGGGACTCTTGACCTTCAGCATCAACGTCACGCTGGACGGCTGCGTCGACCACCAGGAAGGAATCGCCGACGACGAGACACACGCCTTCTTCACCCGCCTCATGGACGAGAGCGGGGCGATGCTGTGGGGCCGCGGAGGCGCCGCCGGCGATACGCGAATGGGCGGTCAAGCTGGAGGCCAAGCCGAAGTACGTGGTGTCCTCGACGCGTAAGGACTTCCCGTGGACCAACAGCCACCACATCGCCGGCGACCTGCGCACGGGTGTGCAGAAGCTCAAGGACGCGACCCCGAACGGCGTGCTCCTGGGTAGCGGCAAGCTCGCGGCCGAGCTGGACCGGCTGGACCTGATCGACGAGTACAAGTTACTCGTCCACCCCAGGATCGCCGGCCATGGCCCGACCCTGTACGAGAGCGGGCTGCCCAGCACGCGACGGCTCGAGTTGGTCTCGGCGAAGCCGCTACGCTGCGGCGTGGTCGCCATGCACTACCGGCGCGCGCGTTAGCCACTACACATGCCCCTTACCCTTCAACTTTTGGCAACGGCCGCCGCAGTGCTCCTGGGAGCCAATGCGGCGGGTCAGGTCACCTCGGGCGTAGGCTGCACTCAACCCATGGCGCGCTTGGCGGAACAGAGACGGATGACCGATGAGGTGAACCTAGCGCGCTCAAGCCCCGAGGCATATGCAAACATCCTTGAGCAGTACTACCGGACACTGGGCAGTGATAGGCTCTACAGGAGAGAAGGCCGTACTCTGCGGATGATCGAGGGACGGCCGGCTGTTAAAGAGGCGATCACCTTCCTGAGATCGACCAAACCCTTGCCTGCGTTGAATCTCAATTCCTGCCTGTCTCAATCGGCCCAGGATCACGTTAGCGGGACCGGACCATCAGGCCAAACGGGCCATCAAGGTCGCGACGGAAGTGATCCGTCTGAGCGGGCCACACGGCGCCTGGGCTATCGCGCATACTGTGGCGAAAACATAAGCTACGGTCGGGACTCCGCGCGTGAGCATGTCATAGCGTTGATAGTTGACGACGGGGTCAAATCCAGAGGACACAGAGTCAACATCTTTCGTGAGAGCTATCGATCAATTGGTATCGGTGTTGGTAGCCATGCGCGATACCGCAACATGACCGTTCACGTGCTCTGCACCGACGATCTTCCCACGGGATGAAGGTGCCTCTTGCCAAGTTCGTCCACAGTTTCGGTCTTTCTGTTATGCCTGGTATAACTAACCGTTCCACTCACGGGACCAAAACGATGCGTCCGATGGCCCGCCCTGACTCCATGTAAGCCATAGCCTCAGCTACTCGGGCCATTGGAAAGACGCGGTCCACAACCGGTGTCAACTTCCCCTTAGCCATAAGGTCGGCAAACAACGCTATTCCGACGTGTTTGTCCGGCGCACCCATGTTGGGCTTGATCAGGTGCGGGTCAAAGGGGATGCGCAGTGCTAGCTTTAAGAAGGACGGGATACCGCTTCCGAACCATTTAGAGCCAGATGCGCCATAGTGGTCATGGCCAATCAAAATGTAGACACCACCCGGCCTAAAGACGCGGGCGCAATCATGGATGTCCAAATTCGACGCCACGTCAAGAATGAAATCGTAGCGGGGGCCGCCCTGCATGGGATCGTCCCGTGTGTAATCCAGCACATGGTCTGCACCGAGAGCACGCACCATGGCCAGTTTGCTGGTCTGCTCCACCGCAGTAACCGTAGCGCCGTGGGATTTTGCGAGCTGTAAGGCAATCGCCCCCACGCCGCCCGCGGCACCATTGATAAGCACGTGCTGGCCGGTACGCCAAGGCCGGTGCCCCATGAGGTTGTGCCAGGCAATCAAGCCGGGGGTTGGCACACTAGCCGCTTGCTCAAAAGAGACGTTGTCGGGCTTTCGCGCCAACGCCTCTTGCGACACTGCCACATATTCCGCGTATGCACCTCCGTTTGCCCATTGAAAGCCCTTGGCACACTCGCCAAACACAGCATCGCCCACCTGAAACCGGGTCACTCCCTCACCTAACGCTTCGACGACACCCGCCATGTCGGTGCCGGGGATGGGGTTCTTGGGCCTGGTCAGTCCGCTTCCCATGATGCGCAGCACATAGGGCCATCCTTTGACCACATGCCACACATCGGCATGCACCGATGCGGCAAGCACCCGCACCAGCACTTCTCCCGTCGTCGGGGCCGGCTTCGTCGCCTCACCGAGCGACAAAACCTGCGCAGGTTCGCCATAGGCGCTTTGGAGGATGGCTTTCATGTGCAGTACTTTCGTAGTTCCGGTCAATAGGGTGGCAGCAATCGCCTGAAGCCGTGCATTAACACCACTCCCAAAAAAAACAGATTGCGCAGAGGCGTCGCCAGCACGAACGATGGCACCGCGCGCATCCGGGCATGGGACATGCGGCTTTGCGCAAGACGCCGGGCAACTTTCTCAATGAAGCGAGGTGATCGCGGCCAATCGCGCAAGCTCTGTAGCAAGTGAGTTGGTATCCCATCGCCCCCGACACGGGCGCCGATGATGCCTCCCAGGATGGCAGCCGTGGAGTCCGAGTCCCCGCCGAGGCGGATCATTTCGGTCACGCCACCGATGTAGTCGTCCTGGTGGCGCAGCCAAACATGCAGTACCGCCGGTAGCGTATGCAGCATGTAGCCCGATACGCCGTTCTTGGAACCCAGGCCGGCAACAAAGTCCGTTGCAGATTCTCCGGCGGCCAAGCTGATGGCCACCGCACGGATGGATGCCAAGCTTGCGCTGTTCGCAGTGAGATGCGAAGCCATCAACGCAGCAAATTCCTGTGCCGAAATTGTTGCAGTGGACGTCGCCGATAGGTGGGCCGCAATGGCCACCGTCAACGCACCGTCCTGCGCCCGGTCGTCCTTGTGCGTGATGCGCGCAGAGATGCCGTTCAAGCGGCGCAATGCTTCCGGGTCGTTGCCAAAGGCGACACCCAGAACCGCGGCACGCATGGCAGGCCCATTGCCGGCGGATCGCACGCCACTGTACGAGGGTGGGAAGAACAGCAACAGCTTGAGAATGGCCCGCCCGGTTGCCATGCCAACACCAGCGGGAAGCGCCAGCAACCAGCCTCGGAGACGCCAGGTGAAGTCCCGCGCAAATCGGGTGGTGTCACCGCCCGATACGATCAGCGACTGCGCCACCATCACCGTATGTTCCGTGTCGTCGGAGACCATGCCGGTACCAAACAGCAACCCGTAGCGGTCCAGCGATGGAAACATCTTCAGCTGCCGTCGCGGACTCAGTCCCTCGCAGGCCAGGCCCAGCGCGTCGCCTACAGCCGTACCAAGCATCGAACCAACCAGCGCGCGCTCCAAGGCTTCATAGGCTATCCCTGAAGTGGTGGGCGCGGTCACGGCCAATGTTTCCTCAGCGGTCTTGATGCGTTGTTCTCTGTTCATAGTTCGAAGCTAAAGCCTTTCTTTTTGAGTTGTTGGTAGCGTTTGGTGTCGAAGCGAAAAAGTTGTGCAGGCCTGTGGGCACCGTCACGCTGGGTTTCCTCCAACGGAATCAGCAAGTCGTAGCTCAAGACTTTCTTGCGAAAATTCCGTTTGTCCAAGGCCTGCCCCAGAACCGCCTCATACAGCGACTGCAGCTGCGACAGGCGAAACTTCTTGGGCAGCAGCTCAAACCCGATGGGCTCGTAGCGCAGCTTGCCGCGCAAGCGCGCCAGAGCCACGTCCACGATTTGTGCATGGTCAAACGCCAATGTGGGCAACTCCTGCATAGGAAACCACTGGGCATCTGCCGCGTCCGTTGCCGCTTGCGGAGTGTGCGAAAAGCGATTGACCAGCGCAAAGTATGCGACGCTGACCACCCGTTCCCGCGGGTCTCTGCCCAGTTGTCCGAAGGTGTAGAGCTGCTCCAAGAAGACATCTGTCAGCCCGGTCTCTTCCTGCAGTTCCCGCTGCGCAGCAGCATCCACTGACTCATCCACATGGACGAAGCCGCCGGGCAACGCCCAGGCGCCCTGAAAGGGAGCCAGCCCGCGTTTGATAAACAGCAACTGCATGCGTTCCCCGTCAAAGCCAAAGATGACGCAATCGACGGTTAGTGCTGCTCTGGCGTATTCGTATGTGTATTTCATACGTTAAGTATATGTGTAATAATGACACTAAGTCAGGAGGCAAGATGGTCGATAAGGTTTCGCGCTACAAGGGGTGCCTACTTGGGCTTGCGTGCGGTGATGCCGTTGGCACTACGGTCGAGTTCAGTCCGCGCGGGACTTTCACCCCGGTGGTCGATCTGCTGGGCGGTGGTCCGTTCGATCTGGAGCCAGGACAGTGGACCGACGACACGTCCATGGCGCTGTGCCTGGCAACGAGCCTGGTCTATAGAGAAGGGTTTGATGCAACCGACCAGATGAATCGCTACTGCAATTGGCGCAGCGTGGGTTACTTGAGCAGCAATGGCCGGTGCTTTGACATTGGCATGACTGTCGCGGCAGCCCTGGATCGCTACCTTCTCTCGGGTGACCCTTTTGCAGGTGATCCGAATCCGCGGTCGGCCGGAAATGGGGCGTTGATGCGATTGGCACCTGTTTCGATGTTCTACAGCTGCAGCGCCGCGGAAACGTGGCACTTCGCTGGCGAAAGCACCCGCACGACGCACGGGGCACAAGAAGCCATTGAGTGCTCGCGTGTGTTTGGGCTGGCTTTGCGCAATGCCTTGTTGGGTGTCAACAAAACCGATTTGCTCCGATTCGATGTTTCGCAGCCATTGACAGCGAAGATAGCGGATCTGGTCAGGGGTGAATTCCTGACCAAACAACGTGGCGACGTCAACGGAACGGGGTACTGCGTCGAATCATTGGAAGCAGCTCTCTGGTCGTTTTACTCGACAGATTCCTTTGAACAGGCGATCCTTGCCGCCGTGAACCTGGGTGACGATGCGGACACGACGGCAGCCATTTGCGGTCAGCTTGCCGGGGCGTATTACGGGGTCGACGCCATCCCCCCGGGCTGGCGGAAGAAACTCACGATGCGTGACGACATAGAAGCACTTGCGCAGCAACTTTATGAATGCTCTGGGAAATAATTTCAGAACCCATCGTCAACTTTTCGGAAGATGGTACGCACGCTGACAACGGGTACTTCGCCGGTGCCTACACTACTGCGCCTGATCAGTTGCGGGGCTTTGGGCTAGATCGGCCGGGGTCCGGCCTGCGGCATTCCTGGCCAGGGCATCTGCGCCATGCTCAAGCAACATTTCGATCACCTGGGGATTTTCATCACGCGCGAACCAGCTTTGCATTCCGTTTCCTCCCACCCACGTCTGCCCGCTGCAGTAGTGCAGAGCGGTGTTGTGGTAACAATCGAGGGCATGCACATCGGCGCCCGCGCTGAGCAGGTACTCCACCGCAGCCACGTCGTCCGTGAGCGCCGCGGCCATCAAGGGTGTGCCCTGGCGGCCCACGCGCCCTTCCATCACCCAGATGGGCCCAGCCGCCGCCCTTGAATTCACGTCGCAGCCAAAGTCCTCCACGAGGTGGCGGATCATGTCCATCTTTTCGGGCTCGTAGCTCGCTGCGGCACAGGCGTGGACCAATAGATCCGAATCCACCGGTTGCGCATGGTTCTCGGCGATTTTTCTGAAAACAGCCAGCGAAAGGCCGTTCACCGCATCAATGAAGGTGCTGGCGCTGACCTGGGCACCATGCGACAAAAGCTTGTCGACGAATTCAACATTTCTGGACTGGGCAGCGAAACCAAGGGCGTCGCAGCCATTTTTGTCGCGAGCGGTCAGGTCTGGGTCGCGTCGCAAGACGATTTCCAGGTTGTGCGCATGAATGCCGAGACGTTCTGCGGCTTCCTCAAGTACTTCCACATCGTCCTCGGCCATCGCGTCAGCATGGCCTTGCACCGACCAGCGGTAGTTCTCGCATGCCACTAGCAAGGGGGTGCTGCGGTTGTAGTCGACAAAGTCGATGCCACCCTCCCTGTCCATGATGGCATCAAGTTCAGCATCGGTGATTTTGCGGCGTGCCATCTCCCCCAGGAAGTCATCCGCTTCTTCGCTCACGTCGCCGTGGCCGCCCTCAGCGTTTTCGCCATCGCCCTCTTCGCCAAATCGCACGGTTTCCACCTCACCCGTTTCAAACAGCGTGGAAACCGCCGAGCCTTGCTCCACGAATTCCTCGATGAAGGGCCAGATATCGTGAGACATGTCGTTCTTGCCGCCCGCGAACCCGATGCGCACAAGATCGCGCCCGTCCACTTCGCACTCCAAGTGCAGCAGTTCGAGCGCCCGTGCGAGAAAGGGGGTCTGCATAAACTCCTGCTCATCCACTATATAGCCCGACACCGCCGGGTGCGCTATGCACCCGCTCTGCAAGCTTTTCAGCGCCGCAGACTGATTGCCCTCATTAATCCTCACGGTCGTCACCGTGACTGAAGTGTTCATCCCCATTACTGCTCTCCCTTGATAAAAATTTTTGATTCGATCTTAAATGTTGCAAGCCGCCGAGCGCGGGTCATGCACGTTCGCGGCCTCGCCCTGCTATTCCGTATGGCTGGCTGGCTGTGCGCTGCGGGAGCAGGTACAGGCGGAAGCACTTATTGCTGCCGGGCCGCAAACGCAGACTGAGCCTTTGCCTGCGCCCACCAGTTGTCTAGCGGCGCGGGCAAGGCGCGAGTGTCCAGCGCATCTCGGCAGCGCTGGCAGTAGTACTGGCGCGCATGGTCCGGGCCACCATCGACAGGGGCCGGGTAACGGGCTATCTGGTGCAGGTATGCTTTGAAATAGCGGTAAGGGGAAGTGTCCGGATCGCTTCGCATGAAGCGCTCGAAACTCGGGCCACAGAGATAATCAACCCAGCACTCCGCCAGCGCCGGGTCGCAATGCATGTCTCTTCTTTCGGCGGCGGCGGTGGCGTCCAGCCACTGGCATTGGCCGACATAGTAGGCATGCCTGAAGGCGCCATGGTAGTAGAGCCGCTCACCCTGGTGACGATAGCGGTCGCCCTGCAGGAACAACGTCAGGCGTTCACGGGCATCGCAAAGAAAGTCTGCCCCTCCTGGAATTTGTCTAAGAAAAATCTTGCGCGATTCGGCGAGGCTGCCGTCGATGAAGCGGTCGCGTTGCAATTGATTGTCCCCATCACCCTGGTAGGACAGTGCCCGCTCGGTGATAGCGCACCACGACGCATCGCTTTGATCCGGATGCAGCCACAGGCGATAGACCAGCGGAATCGGGTCTTCGGCCCACAGGTCACTAGTCTTCGGTTCCGCGCCGCATAGGTAGTAACGCTCGATAAGTTTGACTTCGGACTTGCTGTGGAACTCGCGCAGCCGGGCCTCGATGGGTGGCCACTCAGCCTTGCGCAGCTTCAGCTGTTCTTTGTCGAGCTGTACTTCCAGTGCGGGAGGAAAGTGGACGGAAGACGCCAGCGCGCTGGCGAGCAACTCTGGGGTCCAGCCATCCCCGTCCTCTTCGCTCGGCGTGGAGTATTTTTTCTTCAGGGCCTTGAAGCGCGACTGCGCGGCCTCCGGCACATAGATGCTGGTGCAGGCGTCGTCACCGTTGTGAAAGTCCACCCAGCGCCCCGGCAGGGCCACACGCTTGGCAAAGCGGTTCAGCGCCTTGACGAAGTCCGGTGCAAACCAGTCGGAGTCCTCCACACCGCTTACCTTGATTCTCTGCTTCTTGCCGAGGTGTCGAAATGTCAACGTCAGGCTTTCCCAGTTGTCGTCGGAATCGGCTTCGATATCCTGCGGCGTGAACGCACCGCCACTGGCTCTTGCGTACGAGGCCAGCAAGCGCGGATAGACGCCGCTGGGGGATTCGCCTTGCTCTTCCGCGTGGCTGGCCGTGCGCTTCGGGAACAGTGTCTCCAGGTAAAAGCTGGCGTCGTTAGGGTAGGGTTGCACCGCCGCCTTCAGGGCGCCGGCGTCCATGCCAAGGCTGTGTTCATCGGAAAGTGCTTGCAGTGCCTTGCATAGTGCCTGCGTGTTTTTTTCGTCCAATTGCACGTTCTCTTCCCTTTGTTAATTTCAAAACTGCTGACGATTGATCACCATATTCAAAGCACAGTGTTGTCGCCTGTTCCAATCTGATCATTCTTCCCATTTTGTACTGACGATGAACTGACCAGTGCTTCTATTGGGAAAACCCTTGTCATTCTGAAAATGGCACACTTGGTCAAATCCGTTTCGGCGTCCACATTCCAGCTCTCCGCCGAGGATTTCACCAACTTGAGGTCACAAACTGTGACCTCAAGTTCTGGTTACGGTGGCCACCGCTATGCACCTTACGCTTTCACTGAACAGGGTGTGGCCGTGTTGTCATCAGTTTTGAATAGCCCGCGTGCCATTGCCATCTATATCGAGAAGTGCGGGCTTTCGTGCAGATGCTCGCATTGGTCAGCGCGCACCTGGTCCTTGCCAAACAGTTGGCAGAGTTGCAAGACAAGACTGAATCGCTGGTTATGTCGCATGACATGTTTAGCCGCAATACTCGCAATCAGCTCAAGCAGGTTTTTGAAGCAATGCGTGAACTGATGACACCGCCCGAACTGCCCAAACGACCGATCGGGTTCGTGACCCCAGAAGACAAGAAAGACAAACCCACGGGCGCCAAGACTGGCAGCAAGACCACGAGCAGGGTAGGTTCGAAGAAGCCTTGAAGCCTTGGAGTAGATGGATTCCGAGGTGAGTATATGAAAAATCAGCCTGTAGCCCTCGTGGAATATGTCCTATGCGCTATATAAACAATAGCAGCTAGCATTGACGCCTTTTGCTGATCGCAATAGCGGTCAGCATCTGGAGTGGGTTGTGCGGGTGTTCGTTTGCTTGATGTGGCTGTGGTGGTTGGTTCGGGTTTGGTGGCGCAGCTGGTATGAAGTCGTAACCGAATCGCGCCGCTTTGCGCGGCGTGGCGCTACAGAAACAGTGGACAACGCAGTGGTTCACATCCCCCGGCGCAAACCCGTCTGGGTCATCCAGGAAGTGCTGCGGCTCAAGGCACTCATGTGGACCAAGGGTTGTCGCAAGATTGCCGACACCTTCAATGACCAGCATGCCGCACAGACGGGCTGTACCGTTGGCAAGACCTTTGTTTCTGGATGTTTGAAAGCCAACCAATACGCGTTGGCCTGTTTGCGCAAAGAGATGCGCAACCGGCGGCCACGCCCAGTGCCCATCAATGCGGTGTGGGCCATGGACCTGACCTTCTACACCGATGCCTGTGGCAAACAACAAATGGCGCTGGGCATCCTGGACCATGGTTCGCGTCTGGTCACTTGTTTACACACGCTGGTGAACAAGCGCAGTTGGACGCTCTTGGGTTACCTGTGCCTGGCCATTGGCAAGCATGGCAAGCCGAGTCGTATTCGCACGGACAACGAAGTGGTATTCACCAGCTTTGTGTTCACCACGTTCCTGAAACTGATCGGCATCCGCCATCAGCGCATTCAGATTTGTGCGCCATGGCAGAACGGAAGAATCGAACGACTGTTTGGAACGCTGAAACCGCTGCTGCGCCAACTGGTCATCCCCACGAGAGCGGCACTGCAATCGGCGCTGGAAGAGTTCACGCTGTTCTACAACCATGCCCGTCCGCACCAGAACCTTGATGGTCTGACGCCTTCGCAGAAGTGGAATGGGTTGAGCAAGGTTGACCTGATGCAGACACCTCCGAAATCCGCGGTGTTGGTGCAGGCATTGGATGGGTTGCTGGTCGGCTATTACACGCGAAGGTAGCGCGGCGCGCTGTCCGGCTAAATCACCGCTGAAAAGTGACGGCCCGTCGGCGGTGGGATGTGACACGTCTTGATGCTGGAAATTGCTTAAAAAGCAGGCAAGTCGGCAGTGAAGAAATACAACCCCGGCGAGGTCTGCGCCAACAAATTGCACTCGCCTTGCGAAAAATGGGGTTGAAATTTAGTGCCGTTGGCTCAGCGGACTTGCGGACAGGACAG
>JAZKIR010000102.1:0-7384 GCA_040384785.1 Pseudomonadota bacterium | reverse complement strand
AAAAATGGGGTTGAAATTTAGTGCCGTTGGCTCAGCGGACTTGCGGACAGGACAGTTTTTTAGTCCATAAATACCCAAAACAGGTTATTTGACGAGCCACAGTAGCAAAACGAGCCGCTAGCCCTCGTGGAATATGCGCTATGCGCTACACAAACAATAGCAGTTAGCATAGCCACCTTTTGTTGATCGGGAGAGCGGTCGGCAAGGGGAGGGTGTTTTGTGGATGTCTGTTTGCCTTTGGTGGCTGTGGTGGTTGATTCTGTATTGGTGGCGCAGTTGGTTTGAAGCCGCAACCGAATCCCGCCGCTTTGTGCGGCGTCCCGCTGCGGTGGTAACGAAGCCACTGCCCACCCCAGCAACCCGCCGCAAACCTGAGTGGGTCATCCAGGAAGTGCTGCGGCTCAAGGCGCTCATGTGGAATGAGGGTTGTCGTTCAATCGCCAGCACCTTCAACAACCTGCATGGCGCCGAATCGAGCTGCACGGTTGGCAAGACCTTTGTGTCCGAATGTCTCAAAGCGAATCAATATGCATTGGCCTGCCTGCGCAAAGAGATGCGCAACCGGCTACCGCGTCCAGTGCCCATCAACGCCGTGTGGGCCATTGACCTTACTTTTTATACCGATGCTGGCGGCAGGCAACAAATGGCTCTGGGCATTCTGGACCATGGCTCGCGTCTGGTCACTTGTTTACACACGCTGGTGAACAAGCGCAGTTGGACGCTCTTGGGTTACCTGTGCCTGGCCATTGGCAAGCATGGCAAGCCGAGTCGTATTCGCACGGACAACGAAGTGGTATTCACCAGCTTTGTGTTCACCACGTTCCTGAAACTGATCGGCATCCGCCATCAGCGCATTCAGATTTGTGCGCCATGGCAGAACGGAAGAATCGAACGACTGTTTGGAACGCTGAAACCGCTGCTGCGCCAACTGGTCATCCCCACGAGAGCGGCACTGCAATCGGCGCTGGAAGAGTTCACGCTGTTCTACAACCATGCCCGTCCGCACCAGAACCTTGATGGTCTGACGCCTTCGCAGAAGTGGAATGGGTTGAGCAAGGTTGACCTGATGCAGACACCTCCGAAATCCGCGGTGTTGGTGCAGGCATTGGATGGGTTGCTGGTCGGCTATTACACGCGAAGGTAGCGCGGCGCGCTGTCCGGCTAAATCACCGCTGAAAAGTGACGGCCCGTCGGCGGTGGGATGTGACACGTCTTGATGCTGGAAATTGCTTAAAAAGCAGGCAAGTCGGCAGTGAAGAAATACAACCCCGGCGAGGTCTGCGCCAACAAATTGCACTCGCCTTGCGAAAAATGGGGTTGAAATTTAGTGCCGTTGGCTCAGCGGACTTGCGGACAGGACAGAAATAGGCAATAAGACGTTGAGGAAATCTGGCCCTACGGAGGTTCCCGCCGTCAAATGGCGTGAACCTTGGAAAAACGGGGTTGGAATTTGATGCCAGGAGCTCAGCGGACTTGCGGATAGGACAGTTCAGCAGCCTGTTAAGCAAATAAAGCTCTACGCAAAATTAATGTTTCTGAATGCTCAGCATAAATCCTTATTGAATTAACTATCTCAAACGGAATACGTTGCTCGCCATACTGCTCAACGCTCAAAACCAGCCAGTCCAAATCCACTATTGCATGACGATATACTGGAAATTCATATATTTTCTCCAATCCAATAGATATATTGTCTTCATGAAAATTCATTTTCAATTCACGATTGAAAAAACCATCAACCTTTTGACCAATGCAGTTATCTAAACAACCAAGCATTTTCGTGACATTGCCAATACCAGAGAAAAACTTACAGCAATTCAAGAAAATATACAAACTTTCCTGCAAAAGAGCTGGACTGGGAGCTGGTTGCAGGTGTGTGCTCATTGATGAAGAGGTCAACTCTTGCAATAGATTGAGCGTCCCATCTTCCACATCCTCATAGTTATATGGAAAGGAAACCTCGCCAGCATTGCTCAATTGAAGCCAGAAAACATCACTTAAAACACTTTCTATTTGCAATTTTTTAGTCCAATTAATTGCAAGCAAAAATTGATTGACATTCTCATACGAGGCTTGCGCCAAAAATGCTGCGATTAATTGTTGAGAAAGTAACGGAAGCCTTTCGATGCGACTCGTAAACTTCAGTATTGGAGATGGCTCTCTAGTATGCATTGGGTACCTCAATCACGATAATTTTTCCATGGTAACGCTCCAGTTCCACCCTTTGACCCTTTGCCTGATTCTGTCACACCAGGGGCCAAGATTATAGGGATGTTCGTATCAGTCTCAAAAAGTCGACCATTGGATACACAGTTTGAACACATTGGTTTGCTTGGTGCCAGCACAATCGACGTAACAGGGTTAGTTGCGTTGGTTGAAGTAGTAACTGTTATTACAGTATTGCCCTCTGCATGGAACGTAGCTTGTCCTGAAGGCAACGGAATAATGCCATTATCTAGAAAAAACTGACGAGTTGCTGGTGATAGTAAGGTGGGGCCGCTTTGACCGCCAACGAGCAATGTTGTTCCGTCCTGCAAAGTGACCCTAGTAACGTTAATTGTTTTATAACCGCCCGCAATATCATCTGCAGCCGTTGCTAATGTAACCAGCCCAGCATCACCCGTTGCAGCAGATTGTTGAGCAACAGCTACTGCTTTAGCCTGAAAAGTTGCAGTTCCGACAACGCTTTGCGCTTGTGGAGCAGCGAAGCTTTGAAAAACCTCTGATGCAACAACTGGTCGCCCCAACTGATTAATACTTGGTGCCCCGTCTACTAAATTACCTGCGGTGCTCGCATTTCCCCCATTCGTAGAGAACTCTTCTCCCGCCGTGCTCGATACGGTCGCAGGTTTGTATGTCGTGCTGCCACTGCCATAGGAGTTGTCGGCTACGCTGCCTGCTGGCACAAGCGGTTTCGGCGTTACCGATGACGTAGTTGCACTAGTATTCGACGGCTCTGGCGCCGGCGCTCCTGTAGAGCTCGTATCGGTCGGATTCTTCTTGGGCGTGCCGGCGTTGAATGCCGGACCATCCACCGGCTCGGGGGCGGGTTTCTGTGGCACACCGCTAACAGGCGGTTCGACGTCAACGGGTTTTTTGGTCTGTTTTCCTGGTCCTGCCGTACCTGAACCCCAAAGACCAGACAGATCATTGCCGTTGGTACCTGCTACGAGTGTCTGGAATGCAACTTGATACTGACGCTCACCAGTGCGCTGGTACAGCATTGCCAAATAGTCTTTGCCCAAGTTAGCAATTTGCAGAACGCTGTTGTCCACTGTGTTGATTTGAAGTTGGAGTGCAGCACGATCGCTTGGATCCGTTGTTGTCTGAAGCTGTTCTGCGAGGCCATTCCTGTAACTCGCTAGACCATTCATGTCACTGGACAGCTGACCCAATCTAACCGTCGCTTGCTCCGTGGTCGCGGACTCCATAGTGTCCCGATACCCCTCATTGCGACGCGCGGATAGCGCGTTGAGATCCGCCAAGTCACGTACGCATTCGGCAGTGCAAGTACCGGCCGCCTGTTTCGCACGGATTTTGCCGAGTCTGACTAACTCAGGGTGTTTTAGAAAATTGAACTCCGTCGAGTTCTTAGCAATACTCCCGCCAGCCGCCATATCCGTATTGGTACCCCCCAGAGCCGCCGTCGTGCCCACCCCCACGATCGTCGAGCTAGCAACCAGCAAATCCTTGCCCGTCTGGTTCAGCACTGGATTGCCTTTGACATCCATTTGTGTTGTGCCGTCTGAGTTTTTGACGACGCAGGTCGTGCAGTTCTCGGCAATGTAGTTCGCCATCGGCTGCACCACTTGCTCATTGACCACCGCACTGACAAACCCCGTGGTCGTGTTGGTGCCACCGATGGCGGACTGCGCCATCCCGGAGATGCCATGCAGAATGGTCGACGGCACGCTGCCCGGCTCCCAGCCATTGGCTTGCGCGATATCCCCAATCATCCCGTCCATGGCCGCCCCGGCCAGGTTGGCTGCCCTGGTGTTTTCCGCCGCCGTTTGCATCTGGCCCGGAATCAGTTGGGCCTGTTGCAGGGTTAAGGTATTGGTCAAGCTGCCGTTGGCTGTGGCGGCATCCCGGGTGGTCAGGGTTGCAACCTGGGCATTGCTGTTGGCATCCTTGGCGGTGTCACCCGTTCCGGTGATGGTCACGGTGCCTGGGCTGATCACGCTTTGTGTGGTGCCGCTCTGGCTGCCGTTGGCCGGCATGCCGTTGCCGCTGCCCAGGTTGGCCAAGGCATTGTTTGCAACGTTGTTCGCCAGATTGCTCAACCCGCTGCTGCTGCCGCTGTAACTTAGGCTGATGCTGGAACTCTGGCTATTGGTGTTCTGCGCGTTGTTCAAATCACTGCTGGTCAGGCTGCCGGTCTTGAGTGTGTTTTGATCGGTTGACGCCTTGCTGGTGATGGCGCCACCTTGCAGGTCAGTATTGCCCTTGACGTTGATGTCATAACCACCGGTGCCGGCTGCAATACCGCTTTGACCGGTGGCGCTGATGTAGTTGTGGGCAATCGTCGAATCGCTCTTGCTGATACTGCCCGATACCGTATTGCCGACGCAGATCGGCGGAATGCACAGGCTCAAAGATATACCCGAGCTGTGTTGCTCGCTGTTGAAGTTGCTCTGGTCCTGCAGGGTGATGACGTTCAGGTCACCGCCCACATCCATCTTGACGGAGTTGCCGGCCAGTTGCGCGCCCACCAGGTTGGTGTTGCCACCACTCTTGACGGTGAGCTTGTTGGTGGCCGTGACCAGGGTGTTGTCGAATGTGGCTTCGGTGCCATTGGTGTTGCCATTGGCTTGCCCCGCATTGAACTGGAAGCTGATGCCGCTTTGCTGGCCCACGCCAAAGGTCACGCCGCCGCCCAGGCTGTGTGATTCGTTGCTGCTCTTGATGTTGCTGGTGTTCACCGCAGCCATCAGGTTGATGTCCTTGGCGGCGTCCAGGCTGATGTTCTCACCCTGGAGCTTGGCGCCCACGGCCGTGATGTCACCCTCAGTGGCGGTGATGTTGATGTTCTTGGCCTGGATGGAGGTGCCGCGGTTGGTGGTGGTGGCGCTGCTGTTGTCTTGTTTGCTGGAGTTGATGCCCACCGAGACACTGATGCCAAAGGCCGAGCCGCTATTGGGATCGGCCGCGTTGGCGTCTAGCTTGGAGTCCGTCAGATTCGTTCGGAATGCACCCGCGTCTCCATTACCCTTGGTGATGCCGCCATTGGCGAACTTGTAGGCGTCATACCCCGCCTTCAGCGTGGCCGCACCCTGCAGGCGTTCGTTGCTGGTGTTGTCGGCGATCTGCAGGTTGTCGCTGATGGCGGTGATCTTGCTGCCCACGGTGCCGGCCAGTGCCGCGCCCACGACAAAGCCGTTGCTCTCGAAGTGGTTGTCGCTGGTGGTGGCTGTGGTGTTGGTGCCGTCACCGGTGCCCGCCGTCGGTGATCACCATCAAGCGGTGACCTTCTGTGGCGTGGACGTTGGGGAGCGGCGGGCAAAAAAAAAGTGGCACCGAAGTGCCACAACAGCACGGGTCATGAAACAACCCGCACCACCCCGAACCATAATCTTTGTAGTTACGTCACCAGAGCACCAAAACTTATGTGTGAAACGTGTGGACTTGACCCCCGTCCGCATCCTCGCTCCTGATCTGGTAGCTCAGGTCGCTGAAGTTTATGAACAGCTCCGCCTTGGAGGCACCGCATACCCATCGCACATGCAGGCAGGCGTCAGATGATTCCAGCAGCGTGAACGTGCCATTGAAGGCATTGCAGGTGTTGCGCAAGACAATCAACTGCAGCAGATCACGCACCACCGGTTTTTGCAGAGCGGTTTCTATCTCTGACGGGCTGAAACGCTGGCGGTTGATGTCGCGGCCTACACCGCTGCGTGCCAGCAGTTCCATGTCGTTTTCGCCGGCCAGCAGGCCGACGTAATAAATCTGCGGCACGCCGGGCATAAACAACTGGATGGCGCGCGCCAGCAGGTAGGCGCGGTCGCTGCGGCCGAGCGCGTCGTAGAAGGTGCAGTTGACCTGGTACAGGTCCAGGTTGGAGGCGGCCGCGCCGGTGGCTTGTCGGCTCTGGTCCTTGCTGTTGGCGTGTATGCGTTCAACCAGTTGGTCCAGTTGCTGTGGGGGCAACAGGCCCGGGTGGCGCTCACGGTCCGCCGGGTCGGCGCCGATGTCGATGATGCCAATGCCATCGTGTGTGTCCAGCACGGTTAGCGCGTTTTCGGGGCGGATGCGAATCCAATCCTTCAGCGCCTTGCTGCTGCCAAAGAACAGTGTGTTGAGCACCAGCGGCGGCAGCGCAAAGTCATAGACCCAGTCCACCCGTTTGGCGATCTCCATCTGGCGCTGGTAGTAGGAGTGGATCTCGACCAGGACTTCCATACCCATGCCTTGTGCCTGCTCGGCAAAGCGGGCAATGAAGTCAAAGGTCTCGGGCAGCATGAAACAGTTGGTGCCGGCCTTCTTGATGGCGTAACCGGCGGCATCCAGGCGGATCATGCGGATGCCGTTGTCGGCAAAACGCTGCAGGATGCTGGTCAGGTAGGCCTGGCCTTGCGGGTGCTGCACATCGATGTCTATCTGCTGTGGTGTGAATGTGGTCCACAACATCTTCTTCTGGCCGTTGCCCAGCACCGTGGACACAAAGGGCAGGCCAGGGCGTGGGCGGTAGACGGCCAGCAGGTCCTGCTCGCGTGCACCGTTGGGGAATACGCTGTCCATGGTCAGGAACATGCCGGCGTAAGGCGACGCATCACCCCGCGCGCAAAAGTCCTGGAATTGGGGCGACGCAGAAGACATGTGGTTGACGATGGCGTCGGCCATCACGTCCACCACCTCGGACAAGGCGCGTATGTCATCCCAGTTGCCCAGCCGCGGGTCCACCTGGGTGTGGTCGGTCGGGTCAAAACCTGCGTCGGCACCATCAATGGCGTCGAAGAAGGGCAGCAAGTGCACGCCGCCAAAAACACCTTTTAGAGGGCCGTCCAGCAATTGGGTCAGCTGTTGGAGATTGCCTCCGCCCAGCCGGTCTACATACGTGATGAGTTGAACCTGATTTTTCATGTGAGTTAGTGAGTAGCCGTAGCGCTGTTCTTGTTTTTGGTGTCCACCATCAGCACGGCGACCGCGGCGCACAGCAGCAGCACACCGGCGAGGCGGATCACGTTGTCGGGGTTGCCGCCCAACAGCGCGTCGTAGTACAGGGGCAGGGTCAGCATCTGGATCAGCATCGGTATCACGATGAACATGTTGAAGATGCCCATGTAGACACCGGCCCGCTCGGGCGGAATACAACCGGCCAACAGGATGTAGGGGTTGCCCATGATGCTGGCCCAGGCCAGGCCGATGCCGACCATGGGCACAAACA
>JAZKIR010000101.1:25191-34100 GCA_040384785.1 Pseudomonadota bacterium | reverse complement strand
CGCCCACCGTGGTGTGCAGGCCCTGGCAGACCATGCCCAGCGAATCGCCGACCAGAATGCTGTCTATGCCTGCTGCATCGGCCACTGCCGCAAAGGTGGCGTCGTAGGCAGTGATCATCGTGATCTTCTCACCCCGGGTGCGCATCTCCAGCAGGCGCGGCAGGCTGATGGGCTTGCGGCTCGGCATGGGGGATGCCGGGGGCAGCGTGCCATAGGGGGTGGCGTGCAGCGCGGCTGCATTGCTGTCGGTGGGGGTTGTTGGTTGTGTCATGTTGCCGTCCTCTGTGCCGCCGCAGAGGGCAGGGAATGAATTTGCGCGTGGGGGTTCATGTTTAGCTCCTGTGGCAGCGTTGTATGCAAGATCGGGCGAATACTAACCGGATCAGTGTCAACGTGTGGGTTGCCCACACGACAAGGCCAAATTTGATAGGGGGGAATCAGGTGGGCGAATACGCCAACCGCACATAGATCGGCGCAAAGGCCTCGGCCTGGGTGATCTCGATCAGGGTTTCCTTGGCCAGTTCCAGCAAGGCGATAAAGGTGACAACCAGCACCGGCGCGCCGCTTTCGGGGTCAAACAAATCCTCAAAACCCACAAAACGGCGGCCTTGCAGGCGTTTGAGCACCATGCCCATGTGTTCCCGCACCGACAGCTCTTCGCGGGTGATCTTGTGGTGCTGCACCAGCTTGGCGCGCTTCAGGATGTCGCGCCAGGCGTCCTGCAGGTCTACCAGGTGCACATCGGGGAAACGCGGCACCAGGGACTGCTCAATGGTGATCTCGGCCTTCAGAAAGTCGCGGCCAAACTGGGGGATGGCGTTCAGCCGGGCCGCGGCCAGCTTCATTTGTTCGTATTCGATGAGGCGGCGCACCAGTTCGGCGCGCGGGTCTTCGGCCTCTTGTCCTTCGGCAACCTTCTTGGGTGGCAGCAGCATGCGCGACTTGATCTCGATCAGCATGGCCGCCATCAACAGGTATTCGGCCGCCAGCTCCAGGTTGCGCTTGCGAATCTGGTCCACGTAGACCAGATACTGCTTGGTCACGCTGAGCATGGGAATGTCCAGAATATTGAAATTCTGCTTGCGGATCAGGTACAGCAGCAAGTCCAGCGGGCCTTCGAAGGCCTCCAGAAACACCTCCAGTGCGTCCGGCGGAATGTACAAATCCTGCGGCATCGCAAACAGCGGCTCGCCATAGAGCCGCGCCACGGCGATGTGGTCCACCACCTGCGGCATGTTCGGCAGAATGGCCAGACCGGTGTCAGCCTTGTCTGTGGTGGGGACGGGATGTGTCATGAGTTTGCTATAAAACTAATAGCTACTCATGCAATCTGCACGAGGGCTAGAGCCTGGTTTTTCGCGAGCTTACTTGCCGTCAGTCTGGTAGACGTAGGGTTTTTGTGCAATCTTGGCCTTGCGGTAGCCAACCCAGGCGTCGCGGTCCACCATCTTGTTCCACAGCAAGGCCAGGCCCTTGCGCTGCTCGGCCACCAGTTTGGGCTCGTCTTTCTTGAGCTGCTCAATAAACAGCGTGGTTTCGGACTTGTAATCGGGGCGGCGGAAAAAACTCATGGGGTAAACCTCTTGGAGCCGCATGTTGGCTCTTTGCGGCATTTTACCGGGGGAATGCCCGGGGTTTCCCCGTTGGGCCGCCACGCGGGGGAAACGCGCGCGTTTGGGGCTTAGGTTTCTGGAACTACCGGCGGACGCAGGTGCTCGGCCGCCGCCGCCAAGCCGCCGGTCAGGCCAGGCAACAGGCCGTCAGCCCCCAACTGCGCAACAAGGCCGCTGCGCCGGGCAATGTCCAGCGGCTGGTGCGCCAGGCCGCAGACCAGCAGGCGCACGCGATGCCTGCGGCAGCACCGCAACAGGTCGTTGAGCGCATCCGCACCGGAGGAGTCGACATAGATGACGTTTTTCAGGTCCAGCACCAGGACCCGCGGTGGCAGGTTGTCTTGCAGGTCCTCTACCAGCTTGACCGCACCAAAAAACACGGCGCCATGGAGCCGGTAGGCGGCCATGTGCTGCGCAATATCGGCGCCTTCCGCCAGGCCCGGATAGTCCGCCAGCACGACTGGTTCGCAGCGGGACAGGCTGGAAATGCGGTAAATGAAGGTGATGCAGGCCGCCACCAAACCCACCTCGACCGCCACGGTGAGATCAAACACCACGGTCAGGAAGAACACCGCCAGCAGCGTGATCCGGTACGGCAGGCGGTACTGGCGCAGGTTCCAGAACTCGCGCCATTCCCCCATGTTCCAGGCGACAAACATCAGAATCGCGGCCATCGCGGCCAGAGGGATGTTGTGCGCCAAGGGGGCGGCCAGCACCACCACCAGCAACAGCGTGATGGCATGCACCACACCGGCAATGGGGCTGTTGGCCCCGCTTTTGATGTTGGTGACCGTGCGCGCAATGGTGCCCGTGGCGGGCATGCCGCCAAAAAACGGCGTCACACAATTGGCGATACCTTGGGCCATCAACTCCTGGTTGGGGTTGTGCCGGTCATCAATCATGCCGTCGGCCACGCGTGCGCACAACAGCGATTCAATGGCACCCAGCAAAGCCAGCGTAATGGCCGGAATGAACAGGAAGCGGGCTGACGCCCAGGAGAAATCGGGCCACTGCAGCGCCGGCAGCGCGGACGGAATACCACCAAAACGGCTGCCAATGGTTTCCACCGGCAATTCCAGCGCCGCCACACACAGCGTCGCCAACACCAGGGACACGATAGAACCGGGCACCAGGGCCAGCCGCCTGGCCCATGGGAAGCGTGTGCCCAGCCAGGGGATGCCCCGCTGCCACAGCACGATGGTGCTCAGGCAGGCGATGGCCATGGTGGTGGCCACACCATTGAGCGTGGGCAGGGCCTGCTGCAAGGTCGACAGGATGCCAAAAAAATCACCCGGCATGGTGGCTACACGCAGCCCCAGAAAATCCTTGATCTGCGACACGGCGACCAACACGGCAATTCCGTTGGTGAAGCCGATCACGACGGCGACCGGAATAAACCGTATCAGTGTGCCGACGCGGAAGACACCCATTGCAAACAGCATCACACCGGACATGGCGGTGGCAATGATCAAATTGGCCAGTCCGTAACGTTCCACGATGCCATACACAATGACAATAAAAGCGCCGGCCGGCCCGCCAATCTGAACCCGGCTGCCGCCCAAGAGCGAGATGATGAGGCCGGCAATGATGGCGGTGAACAGCCCGGCCTCGGGCTTGAGCCCGCTGGCGATGGCAAATGCCATGGCCAGCGGCAGGGCCACCACACCGACCGTCAGGCCGGCGCCCAGGTCTTTCAGAAAACGTGGCTTGTCATAGCCGCGTAGTGCATCCATGATGCGGGGTCTGAACCAATGTCGTACAGATGTGCGGGCATGGACTGGTTGTTGTTGCATGGTTTTCAAGGCTTGACGGCCGATGGTTCATCGGACGGACCACGTGTCAGCCGACCATTCTGCAGGTCGTCGAAAAACGGCCCCCAAGTCAAAACGAACAGCAACACGGCCAGCGGTACGGTGGCGATATAACCGTAGTGTTTGAACCCAAAGGCACCCAGCAGCGCACCGCCGAGAAAGCTGCCAACCAGCATGGCGTGGATGTGCAGCTTGCGCCGGTTGGCAACGATTTTTTGCGGAAATGCAGAGCCGTTCAGATAGAACAGCTTGCCCAGTTCAATGCCCAGATCGGTCAGCAGGCCGGTGATATGGGTGGTGCGGATCTCCGCTTGCGAAACCTTGGTGATGACTGCATTCTGCAGGCCCATGATGAAACACAGCAGCAGCACGGTGATGGGTACAAAAAAAGCCGCAAAATGGTTGATGGCGGTGCCAAAAATGCCAAACACCAGCAACAGCCCCGCCTCCAGCATCAGAGGGCGGGCGTAGGCGCTGCGCATCTGCCGGCGCCGGCTCCAGTTCACGATCCAGGCCGTCGCCATGGAGCCACTGATGAAAGCAGCCAGCAAGGCCACGCCCACCAGGGCCAGTTGGAGCTGGCCCAACACCAGGTTGTCGGCAACCGAGGACAGGATGCCCGTCATATGGGACGTGTATTGCCCCACGGCCAAAAAACCACCGGCGTTGGTGGCCCCGGCGATGCCACACAAGGTGCAGCCCAGGCGCAGGTTGGTTTGGGCACTCCGGTGTGTATCGGCCCACCAGTGGATGCGGTGGCTCATGGGTGCCGGTCCGGCTTCACCATGCACACTCCCGCTTGTGTTGGGGAACGGTGTGCATGCAAGAACCCATGGCGTGCTCTCAGTGGATGCGCATGCCGGGCTGTGCGCCGGGCCAGGGGTTGAGGATGTAGATGCCGGGGTTGGATTTTTCATCGCCATGGCTGGCAGCAAGAACCATGCCCTCGGAGATGCCAAACTTCATCTTGCGCGGCGCCAGATTGGCGACCAGCACCGTGAGCTGGCCGACCAATTCTTCGGGCTTGTACATGTTGGCAATGCCGCTGAACACATTGCGCATGCGGCCCTCGCCAGCGTCCAAGGTCAGGCGCAGCAGCTTGGTCGAGCCTTCGACGGCCGCACATTCCACGATTTTGGCGATGCGCAGATCGATCTTGACGAAGTCGTCGATGCTGATGGTCGGGGCGATTTCTTCGCCACCGGGCACCGTTGCTATTGCTTCAGGAGCGTCCTGAGCAGATTCCACGGGGGCTAGAGGCTCAAACAATGCATCGAGTTGCTCGGGGGTGACGCGTTGCATCAGGTGCTGGTAGGGGGTGATGGCTTGCACGTTGCCGTCTACCTTCCACTGCTGCATGTCGGCACCCACGAAACCCTGTACCGCTGTGGCCAGACCGGGCAAGATGGGCGAGAGGTAACGTGTCAGCACCGCAAAGGTATTGATCAGCACCGAGCACACCTGGTGCAAGGCCTGGTTGTTGGCTACGTCCTTGGCCAGGTCCCAGGGCTTGTTCTGGTCTACGTAGGCGTTGACCTTGTCGGCCAGCAGCATGATCTCGCGCGTGGCCTTGCCGAACTCACGGGCCTCGTACATCTGTGCCAGCGTATCGCCCGCGCCACGCACGTCGGCCAGCAGTGCCGCACCGACAGTGCCCAATTCGCTGGTCAGCTTGCCGTCAAAACGCTTCGTCAAGAAGCCCGCCGCACGGCTGGCGATGTTGACGTATTTGCCAATCAAATCACTGTTCACGCGGGCCATGAAGTCGTCGGCATTGAAATCAATGTCCTCATTGCGCGCCGACAGTTTGGCCGCCAGGTAATAACGCAGCCACTCGGCGTTCATGCCCAGGTCCAGATACTTGAGCGGGCTCAAGCCGGTGCCGCGGCTCTTGCTCATCTTCTCGCCATTGTTAATGGTCAAAAAGCCATGCACAAACACATTGTTGGGCGTCTTGCGGCCGCTGAAATGCAGCATGGCAGGCCAGAACAGCGTGTGGAAGGTCACGATGTCCTTGCCGATGAAGTGGTACTGCTCCAGATCGGGGTTGGCCATGTAGGCGTCGAAGTCCACGCCGCGTTTGGTCAGCAGGTTCTTCAGCGAGGCCAGGTAACCCACCGGCGCGTCCAGCCACACATAAAAATATTTGCCCGGCGCATCAGGAATCTCGATGCCGAAGTAGGGCGCGTCGCGGCTGATGTCCCAGTCACCCAGGCCTTCGCTCTTGCTGCCGTCGGGGTTGGTGCGGACGCTGAACCACTCCTTGATCTTGTTCGCCACCTCGGGCTGCAACTTCCCGTCCTGCGTCCACTTTTCCAGGAAGGCCACGCAACGTGGGTCGGACAGCTTGAAGAAGAAGTGCTCGGAGCTTTTCAGTTCGGGCTTGGCGCCCGACAACACCGAGAACGGGTTGATCAGGTCGGTCGGCGCATAGACCGAGCCGCAGACCTCACAGTTGTCGCCGTATTGGTCCTTGGCATGGCACTTGGGGCACTCACCCTTGATGTAGCGATCCGGCAGGAACATGTTCTTTTCGGGGTCAAAGAACTGTTCAATGGTCTTGGTCTCTATCAGCGAACCGTCTTTGCTGTCGCGCAAGTCACGGTAGATCTGGCGCGCCAGTTCGGTGTTTTCAGGCGAATGTGTGCTGTGCCAGTTGTCAAAGCTGATGTGGAAACCGTCCAGGTACTGTTTGCGTCCGGCGGCAATGTCGGCAACGAACTGCTCGGGCGTCTTGCCAGCCTTCTCTGCCGCAATCATGATCGGCGCGCCGTGTGTATCGTCCGCTCCCACAAAATTCACCGCATGGCCCTGCATACGCTGGTACCGCACCCAGATGTCGGCCTGGATGTACTCCATGATGTGGCCGATGTGGAACGGGCCATTGGCGTAGGGCAGGGCGGTGGTGACAAAGAGTTGGCGTGGCATCGGGGTACGGCTTTCAAGAGACAGCCGGTGATTTTAGTCTCCCAGCGGTGTGGGTAGGATCAGGCGGGTTGGCTGTTCTGCTCCGTGTCCCCCGCCCTTCGGGCTCCTCCTTTACCTGCGCAGAACAGCCAACCCGCCTGATCCTGTGTGGCAGGGTCTGTTTGCCTGCAAAAAGCACGCCAAGCCCCACTTGTGGCTCGCCGCTCCCTTACGCTCCTTCTGTCGTTGGCTTCAGCAATAGAAGGTGCGATTTTTCCAATACACCACTCCATTTGTCGGCATCCGGCAGAGGCGCTGTTCGTTGGGTAATCGTGCGCCACTGCTGGGACAGGTCGGCGTTGATTTGAATGAAATGCCGCTGGTTTTGCGGCAGGTCGTCGTCTTGCACGATGGCGTTGACCGGGCACTCCGCAACGCAGAGTCCGCAGTCTATGCAGTCCGCGGGGTCTATCACCATGAAGTTGGGGCCTATGCGAAAGCAATCCGTCGGGCACACCGAAACGCAGTCGGTGTACACGCATTGGATGCAGGATTCGGTGACGACAAAAGCCATGGTGTGACCTCCATAAAAGAAAGGCTGCTAAGGGCCGCTTGAGGTTGCTGCCCTTATGAAGCCTCAGTCTAGGCCGCACAGTTGAAGCTGTAAAACAGATATATTTCGTATAAACAACCTGAAAAATAGGTAAACAAAGTGAGACTGACACTGCGGCAATTGCAGGTATTTCTGGCCGTTGCACAGGCCAAGAGCACGACCGCAGCGGTGGATGTGGTCTCGCTGTCGCAATCGGCCGTCAGTGCCTCGCTCAATGAGCTGGAGGCCATGCTGGGCATTGGCTTGTTCGACCGTGTTGGCAAGCGCTTGGTGCTCAACGAAAACGGGCGCTTGTTGTTGCCGCAGGCCAGGCAGATGCTGGAGCTTGGCAGTGTGATGGAAGGACAGTTCTCGTCCATGCATGCTTTCAGCACGCTGGAATTGCAGCTGGCGGCCAGCACCACCATTGGCATTTACCTGTTACCCCGGCTGCTTGCCGGGTACTCTGCCGAGTTCGAAGTCGGGATACAGCCGCAGGTCAAAGTTGCCAACACGGCCGAGGCGGTGGAAGCGGTGGCGAACTGCGAAGCGGATATCGGCTTCATTGAAGGGGCTTGCCATCACGCGGCCATGCACGTGGAGCCGTGGTTGCGCGACGAGTTGATCATTGTCTGCGCGCCGCACCACCCGCTGGCGCTCGCCGGCAAACAGGGCAAGGTCAGCGTCCGGCTGCTGCGTCAGGCAGGGTGGCTGTTGCGCGAGCCGGGTTCGGGTACACGCGAGGCCGTAGAGCAGGCGCTGCTGCCGCATCTGCACTGCTTGAACGCGGCGGGGCAGTTCAGCAATTCTGAGGCCATCAAACACGCCGCCGCTGCCGGCTTGGGCGTTGCATGCCTGTCGCGCTGGGTGGTCGCGGATCTGATGACGGCCGCGCGGCTGGTGGAGGTCAAGACCACGCTGCCGCGCATGTTCAGAAATTTCTATGTGGTTTACGGCAAGGACAGGACCCTGTCGGCGCGTCTGCTGGCATTTCTTGACTTTTGTCGGCGTTGGCGTGGGTGAGTGCCACGGTTTTCATAGGTTTAATCCAGCATCCACACGGCTTCGGAATCGGACCAATAGGAGAAACCCCAGATCGCCCGCGGCAGCCAGAGCGTGGATCAGACCGATCGAAAATAACGCGCTGGCGTCTCGCCAAACGCATCCTTGAACACCGAGATGAAGGCGGACACGTCGTTGTAGCCCACGTCTGCCGCAACGTTGGAAACGCTTGCGCCGAGGCTGAGTGATTGCATGGCCTTCAAGAGACGCAGTTGTTGCCGCCACTGTGCGAACGTAAGGCCGGTTTCCTTGACGAACAGGCGCGCTGCGGTGCGCGCTGTCATTCCACTGGCCGTGGCCAGTGCCTCCAATGTGCGCGCATCGGCTGGGTCGCGCTCCAGGCTTGCGACCAGACGCACCAGCCGTGCATCGGTGGGCGTTGGCAGACATGACCGCATAACCTCAAGCGTTCCCAGGCGATCCAACACGACCTGCATCAGGCGCTGTTCCGGTCCTTTAGCAGGGTATGCCATGCCAAAGGTGGAAGCTTCGCTCAACAATGCGTCCAGCAGATGGTCTACCGAAACCACACAACATCGGCTCGGAAGTGGTGCGAAGCCGGATTCCAAATAAAGCGTTCTGAGGCTGAAAGGCTTGGGCGCTGATATCTTGTGCATTTCACCGGGCACTATCCATACCGCCCGCCGTGGTGGTACCACCCACAACGCAAGGGCTGTTCTTACCGTCAACAAGCCTTCGCTGGCATAAATGAACTGGGCGCGCCGATGCACATGCCAAGAACCCTCGAACGCGGGGTATTGCTCAGAAAGCGCGAATACCGGGCAGGCTGCGGTGTCCGGATCAATGATGTCCATATACCCCCACGTTCGCGCACTGCGTGTGGCTCTCTGCCCCCTGAGGGGGCGTCGTCGCTTTGGGACGGCCCGGCAGCGACTTCATTGCCCCCACGTTCGCGCACTGCGT
>JAZKIR010000101.1:0-25091 GCA_040384785.1 Pseudomonadota bacterium | reverse complement strand
GTGGCTCTCTGCCCCCCGAGGGGGTGTCGTCGCTTTGGGACGGCCCGGCAGCGACGTCGTTGCCCCCACGTTCGCGCACTGCGTGTGGCTCTCTGCCCCCCGAGGGGGTGTCGTCGCTTTGGGACGGCCCGGCAGCGACTTCATTGCTTTGTCTGGTTTGCCATATTCTTTGTCATTCTATGCCGAGACAGATATGGGGGTCGGCTTTTAAGCTCGTGGCGTCTTCAACATCAATAGGAAACTGTCCCATGAGATTTCGTCCAACCCTTCTTGCCCTGACCTCAACCGTGGCTTTGGCAACCAGTGCCGCCTTGGCCGGGGACTTGCATGTTTTTACCTCGGACGCCGCTGGCTTCAACACCCATTCCGTCTGGTACGACGATGGCAAGGAAGTGACCGTGGTCGACGCGCAGTTCACGCCCTTGCACGCCCAGGCGCTGATGGCTGATATCAAGAAGCGGTCCAAGTCGCCCATCACCCGCGTCATCGTGACGCACCCCAATCCTGACAAGTTCAACGGCCTGTCCGAGTTCCACAAGGCGGGGGTTGAGAGCATTGCCTCGGCCAAGACCGCAGCCGCCATTCCAGCAGTAGATGCCTATAAGCGCTACTTCTTTGTGAAGCTGGCCAAGGCGTTTACCGACGAGAGTTACCCCAAGGTTGAAGCGGTCAAGACCACGTACACCGGAAAGAAGGTCATCACACTGAAGTCGGGTGAAACGATCACGCTCCTTGAACTCGCACAACCGGGCATCTCCAGCGACCAGACCGTGGTGCGCATCGACAAGACGGGCGATCTGGTCGTGGGTGATCTGGTGCACACCAAGGCCCATGCCTGGCTTGAGGGGGGCATTGTCGACGGCAAGGCGAAGCCAACATTGGCGGGCTGGAAGGTGGACTTGAAGGAATTGACCCAACTGGGCAAAGGGAAGGTCTACGGTGGACGCGGAGAGTTTGTTGGGGTGCAGCAAGCCGTTACCCAGCAAATTGCCTACCTGGACAAGGCGGATGCGGTGGTGGCCGCTTATGTCAAAGGGCTGGGTGACAAGTCTGCCGAGTTATCCGACCCTGCCAAGCAAGGCGCGCACTACAAGGCCATTCAGACAGAGTTGACCAAGGCCTTCCCGGACTACGCCATGCCCGACCTGGTGGGCTACAGCGTTTATGGTTTGGTTCAGCAAAAGCTGGCCGGGCACTAACGCGATAAACGCGCCAAACTGCCCCCGCTCAGCGTAAGCGCAGCGGGTCGCGGCGCCGGTCTATGCCGGTTGGCAGGCGGGCAGCGTTGTCGCTCAGCAAACACACGGCCTCGGGGTCGGTCCAGTTGAAGAAACCGCAGATCTCCAGCCGTTGGCGCTGCGCGTCGGCATAACCCAGGGCCATCAGCTCGCTGGTGTAACCGGTCTCAAACAACAAATAGCTGGCCAGCGCCGAACCCTTGACGTCCGCCTTGCGCGACGACACGCCGACCCCGCCCAGCATGGTGCGCACCGCGTGCGGCAGGGTATCGATGTGTTTGGACGCGATCATGTCAATACGCTCGCTCGGGGATATCACCAACAGTTCCAGGGGCCGCAGTGAGCTGGCCTGGCGCGCGGCTTCTGGCACCAGCTTGATAGTCTGGTTGATGCGCTGGGCGCGCTCCACGTCCACCGCCAGGGCATCCAGGAAAATATTGGACAACGCATGGCCTGCAATTTGGGCAATGGACGGGTAAGAGTTGATGCGCGGCACCAGGTCCTCGCCCTTGGGCTCGTGCATGCGGCCGGCGCCGACCACCAGAATGCGGTCCGCGCCCAGGTGGATAGCCGGTGAGCAGGGCGCCGACTGGCGCATCGACCCGTCGCCAAAATACTCCATGCGGCCATTGATGTGTAGCTCGGTCGCCGGAAACACAAACGGAATCGCGCTGGAGGCCAGCAGGTGGGCGTGCGTGATCTTGTCCTGCACCGCCAACCGTTGGCTGCGTATCCACGGCCGCAGGCGCTTGTCACCCTCGTAAAAGGTCACGTGTTCGCCGGAGCTGTAGCTGGATGCGGTCACCGCCAAAGCCTGCATATGGCCCAGGCGTATCAGCTCGGGCAGGCGCTCCAGTGGCACCAGCCGGGTCAGCAGCTCAGCCAGCGGGGAGTTGTCCAGCAACGAGCGTGGCTTGACCCTGCGCCAGCGCGCCAGAATCCAGCCCAGCGACAACAACGTCAGCCAGGTGGCGCCCGAACGTAACATGGCCAGGTGGTCGGCGCGGTAGACCTGTTCGGCGTGGAAGCCGCGCCAGGTCTGGGCAATCATGCGCACCGTGGCATCAAAATTGTCCGAGCCGCAGGCCAGGGCCGAGGCATTGATGGCGCCGGCCGAGGTGCCGGTGATGATGGGAAAGGGGTTGGGCTCGTTGCCCGCACCGCAGGCCAGCCGTATGTCGGCAATCGCTTCGAGCACACCCACCTGGTAGGCGGCGCGCGCGCCGCCCCCCGTCAATAAAAGCCCGGCTGGGCGGCTGCGGGGATTGGGGTCGTCGGCCATAGCAACCATTATGGGATGTGGTGCGCGCTTGTAAATGCCTTGTGGGCCAGAACGCGACGGGGGTTAACCCGAATCTGTCCAAATCCACCCCCCAGGGCAGGGCCATGGCGGCGGCCGGTGTGGCGCAGGCGGGTGCCGATAGACTATGTGCATCTTTTGGAGAAATTGAATGAGCGTGACAGTGCAAGCCATCCAGGACGCGATTCGCAGCGTCATCGACCCCAACACCGGCAAGGATTTTGTGTCGACCAAGGCCGTGAAAAACCTCACCGTCGCCGGCGGTGATGTGGCTTTTGATGTGGAACTGGGCTACCCCGCCAAGAGCCAGATCGCCAGCCTGCGTACCGCGCTGATTGCCGCCGCCAAGACGGTGGCCGGTGTGGGCAATGTGTCGGTCAACGTCACGTCGCACATCGTGGCGCACGCGGTGCAGCGGGGTATTCAACTCTTGCCCGGCGTCAAGAATATCGTGGCCGTGGCCTCTGGCAAGGGTGGCGTGGGCAAGAGCACCACGGCCGTCAACCTGGCGTTGGCGCTGGCGGCCGAAGGCGCCCGTGTGGGCCTGTTGGACGCCGACATCTACGGCCCCAGCCTGCCGATGATGATGGGTATACAGGGTCGCCCGGAATCGGCCGACGGCAAGACCATGGAGCCCATGGAAAACCACGGCGTGCAGGTCATGTCCATAGGTTTTCTGGTGGCACAGGACGAGGCCATGATCTGGCGCGGCCCCATGGCCACACAGGCGCTGGACCAGCTGCTGCGCCAGACCAACTGGAAGGACCTGGACTATCTGATCGTTGACCTGCCACCGGGCACCGGCGACATCCAGCTCACGCTGAGCCAGCGCGTGCCCATGACCGGTGCCGTCATCGTCACCACGCCGCAGGATATTGCGCTCTTGGACGCCAAAAAGGGCATCAAGATGTTCGAGAAGGTGGGCGTGCCCATCCTGGGCATCGTGGAAAACATGGCCGTGCACGTCTGCACGAACTGCGGCCATGTGGAACACATTTTCGGCTCCGAGGGCGGCAAGAAAATGGCCGCCGAGTACAACATGGACTACCTGGGCGCATTGCCGCTAGCGCTGCAGATCCGCGTGCAGGCCGACAGCGGCACCCCCACCGTGGTGTCCGATCCCGAAGGCGAGATCGCCGGCATCTACAAGGCCGTGGCGCGCCAGGTGGCGGTGTCGATTGCGGCGCGCAACAAGGATTTTTCCGGCAAGTTTCCTTCGATCACGATCAGCAAGGGGACCTGATACTTTTGAGGTTGGTGATTTTTACCCGATTTGGGGTTATGGGGCCTGTTGGGGGTGCATTGCAATGAAATGTGCCTCTAGCCCTCGTGAAGTATGGTTGTGTTGCTATATATTTTGTAGTATTTGGACATGAGTGAAAGAGCCGTTGATGATCCTCCTGCGCTCAAGGACATAAGCACCGCGCATTTCATTGCCGGCGCGTGGCGGCCGATGCTCCGCGAAGTGGTGCGGTGTTTTGTCGAGGGAGACTACGGCGTAACCCGCGGAGTCGCGGGTGTGGAGCCGATGTCCGCCGCGAAGGCGGAAGGCATTCGCGCCTATATCGCCGAATACGGGACCACCTTGGTCGAATTGCCAGAGGACACCTGGCAGACTTCCGTCGCGCAGTGGACGGGGATGGGTGAGCGTTGGGACATACTGGTTGATCTGTGGACGGCGGAGGAAGGGCGCAGCGACCTGGTACTTGACGGCTGGATCGCGGAGACAGATATTGGACCTCGCCTGACCATCCACTTGGTTTATGTCCCTTAGCTTAAGTCGAGCGTTGCAGCTGGGAAGCAAAATCTGATGTCTTTTGCCTCGCCCTTTGAACCCCATGACCTCTGAAGGGATACACCCAACACCATGTCCACCAAAACGTTCTCCGGCGGCCGCATCCGAAAGGCCGAATACGACCCCGCATCACAACAGCTGGACCTGCTGTTCGACAACAAAACCATCCTCGCCTATAAGCAGGTGCCGGCCGAGGTGTTTCGGCGGCTTTGCAGTGCGCCCAGTCCGGCGACCTATTGGGAGGACCGGATTGCGGAGGAATATCCCAAGGGTATCCCTACGATGGTCAAACCCGCTGCGGGTTCGGACGAACCCAAGAAGCTGAATGACCTGTTTGGTGGCGACGCGCAGGAGTAGCGCGCGGCAGGGGGACTATCGGAACGGCGACAGCTCGGTGCGGTCGTAGTCATTGCCGTCGTCGCGCCGGGAGGTGGGCGATGCGGCTGGCTTTTGCAGCGTGGCGGCGTTGGCGGCCTTTGGCGGGCGTTTGGCGTGGCGCCGGTCCAGCACGGATGGGGCCTCTTCTGCAGCCGGTTCCGGGGCCGGGTCATGTGACCAGACCACCGCTGGCGGCAGCACGCCGAAGGGGCAACCGCAGTCGGGTGAGAAGCGCCAGGAAAACGTGTATTTCGAGTGGTCGACTGACGGTTCAAAACGGTCCAGTCCGCGCAGCAGTTGGTGCTCCAGCGCCGGGGCATAGCGCAGGAACAGCTCATGCCACTGCAGCAGCATCAACTGGATTTGCAATGCTGGTTCGCTGTCCGGGCCGTGCGCAACGGTGATGACTTCGCAGGACAGCCAGCCGAAGGGGATGCCATGGCGGCGCATGGTGTCCTTCAGAACCACGCGTACCAGTTCGCGCTGGATATCGGCAGGTGGTCTGACGCTGGCCACGGGCTCGGCGTGCGCCACCTCCGGGTGTGGCACCGGTCGAGACTCGGATGCGTCGTGTTGTGTGAAGCTGCTTTTTAGAAACTTGAACATTCCTGTGTTCCTCCTTGACCTTATGCCCTTGACTGTACCGGTTCGTCGGGGTTTAGAACAGGAAAAATTACCGTTTTGGCAGCCCGGTGGGCACGGTTGGCAGCTATTTCTGCCCGGCGATGGGAATGATGATTTTATTTTCCGGTTGCCGGCCCGGCAGCTTGCTCACCAGTACCACGGCACCAACAAGCAGCGCCACCAGCACCATGGCCAGCACCAGCCGATTCGCCTTGCGCTGCTGCCTTTCCTCCACGCTCAGATCGTCCAGCACGGTGCGCACATTGCGCAACGCCACCTTTTCCGCAGCACGGTGCGAGTGGGCGCGCAGAACGCCGGGATCGTCGACCTCCATGAACCCGACGACATTGCCAAACGGGTCCTGGAAAGTCGCTGTTCTGGTCGTCGCGTCCACTGCCCTTGGCGGCGCATGGGGCACCCATCCGACCTGGTGCAGCCGCAGCAATTCGGCCCCCAGGTTGTCCACGCCCCAATACACCAGCGGGCCAGCCGGTCCTGGCGACTCATCCAGCGCCAGTTCCAGCCACGAGCCATCGACAAAATACCGCACTGCTGTATCACTGCTGAGGTAGGGCTGCAGATCCAGCAACTGGCTGTACCACTGGCTGGCAAGGGCCAGGTCCGTCACACCGTAGCGCACCGAACGCAGGGCTTCTATCATGGGTTCGCCATTTATTAAGGGGTTGGGGTGCTGCGATTCTAGGGTGGGCATGCGTTTCAGCACCGCTCTTTTGCAGTCCATCAGAAGTCGCTTACGCGGTGGGGCTGCGGCGTCCACAGTCTGTGGTTTTCTCTTCTAGGTGCAAGCATGACAACAAGCAACAAGAGTCCCCGCGGCAAATTTTGGGTCGTGCTCGGGCTCATGGTGTGCGTCGTGGCGGCGACTTATTTTGGCTTCGGCGCATGGAAAAAGTACATGCCCAAGACGGCAGGTCCGATTCGCATCACGGCGCAGCCACAGCAAATTTGGCTGGAAGCCGGCGACGCCCAGCAATCGCGGAACTTCGACTTCCTGGTCGAAAATTTAGGCCCGACGCCGCTGGGCATAGACAGCATTGAGGTCACCGCCTTTGACACCGGTGACAAACCGATACTGCGCCGCTTCATCGACAGCAACGGTTTTGCGCCGGCGATTGATACCATGCCCGGCCGCGTGGTGGCGCCGGGCGCGAAGATTCTGGTCTTCAACCCTTTCCACAGCTTCCGCCCCGATATTGATCTGCACCGGCTGAGCTACACCTTCAGCCTCAGCATTCCGCAGGAGGCGCCGGATGCCACTGCCACAGTCAGCATCAAGCCTCAGGTGTACGCTGCCAAAACAGCGCTGTCGCTGCCGATCAAGGGCAAGTTCATGGTCCACGACGGCCACGACTACTACGCCCACCACCGCCGGCTCAATACCGAACACCCGGCCGCCAAGGACCTGGGGCTGGCGCAGAACTTCATGCGTTACAACCTGGATCTCAATTCCACGAATGACCATTTCGATATCCACCGCGGCACCGGCGCCAAGAACGAAGACTGGTTTGCCTGGGGTCAACCCCTGTACGCGACGGGTGACGGTACCGTGGTCGACGCAGCCGATGCAACACCGGACAATATTCGCGGTGGCGAGAGCTTTTTCAAAGGTGAAAAAGTCAAGACCGAGCCCATGCACTTCTACGGCAACTACCTGGTCATAGACCACGGCAATGGCGAGTTCAGCCTGCTCGGCCATGTGCAAAAGGGCAGCCTGGCGGTCAAGGTCGGCGATGTGGTGAAACGCGGCCAGTTGGTGGCGCGCATTGGCAATTCCGGCAGTTCCCACAATCCGCAAGTGCACTACGAGCTGCGCACCGGCAAGGACCTGAAGGTGGAAGGCCTGCCGGCCACCTTTGTCGGCTACCGCCGGCATCTGGGTGCCAAGGTGGTACCAGTGGACGCCGGCCCGGTCGACACCGGCGACATGCTCGAAGCGCTTTAAGCGCGCATTCAGCCAGAGCGGCTACTTGGGCTTCTTGGTGATCTGCACGCTGACGATTTTCCGTACCCTGTTGCGGCGCGCATAGACGTCGATGTAGCGGTAGTGCGACGCAAAAGTCTTGCCGTCGTAGCTGCCGGTCATGTGTGTGCGCCCGCTCAATAGCGCCACGTCGCCATACAGGCGCACCTCGAAATCTTCCACCGTGTAGGGATTGATCGTCAGCTTGGGGGAGACCAGGCCGGCGACAAAAGACGCCTTGGTTTCAATGTCCGCGTCGCCGTCGATCTGGCGGAAGTCGTCGGCCATATTCGTCTCTATGGCGGCGAGGTCTTTGCGCACAATGGCCTTGTCCCAGGCGTCGGCCTGCCGCGTCAGTTGCGCGATGTCGGCGCTTTGCGCATCCTGGCTGGACGTGATGGCCACGCTGCAGCCGCCCAGCGAAAGGAACAGGGAGGCGGCGGCTGCAAAGGCCAGCCTGCGGCGGGTGAGTTGGTTCGACATGGTGGATCAGGAGCGGTAGTTGAAGTAGTTGGAACGATGCTACGGCGCAAATTTAAACAGGCATTTGCTTTACTTCTTCAATAAGATGCAATTAAAATGCATCTTAAGACGCCGTGGCTGCGCGGTGTCCGAGAACTCATCCACTTCATCCGGAAGGAATCCATACCATGCACGCCACGCGCAAACTCTGGACCTGGCTCGCAGTCATCTGCGCCCTGTCCTTTGCCGTCCTGGGCTGGGTCGGCACAGAGATTTATCTGACCGCCCCGCCCATCCCCAAACAGGTTGTCAGTACCAAAGGCGACTTACTGTTCTCCGAGGGCCAGGTACAGCGCGGCCAGGAGGCCTGGCTCGCTGCGGGTGGACAGCAACTCGGTTCCGTGTGGGGCCACGGCAGTTATGTGGCGCCGGACTGGTCGGCCGACTGGCTGCACCGCGAAGCACTGGCACTGCGCGAGGTATGGGCCCAGCGTGACTTTGGCAAACCCTTTGCGCAGCTACGCGCCGGCCAGCAGGCGGATATTGCTGCGCGCCTGAAGGCTGAGATGCGTCGCAACACCTATGACGCGAACACCGGAACCATTGCGCTGAGTCCCGAGCGCGCAGAGGCGGTGCAACAGGTCATCACACACTACACCCAGTTGTTTGGCACCGACCCGGCGCTGGACAAGTTGCGCGAGCAGTACGCCATGAGCGCGGGAACCCTGCCCAACGCGGCCGATTTGCAAGCCCTGCCGGCCTTTATATTTTGGTCGGCCTGGTCGGCGGCCACCGATAGGCCCGGCGAAACCGACCTGAGCTACACCAGCAACTGGCCGCACGAACCGCTGGTCGGCAACACACCCACCGTGGGTGCCGGCATCTGGTCCATTGCCAGCATCATCTTCATGATTGCCGCCATTGCCGGCATGATTTTTTACCACTCGACCCACCAGGAGGAGAGTGATCCAAAACCGCCCAAGAGTGATCCGTTGTTTGACCTGAAACCCACGCCGTCGATGAAGGCCACGCGCAAATATTTCTATGTGGTCATCGGTCTGATCCTGGCGCAAATTGGCATGGGTGTGATCACCGCGCACTATGCGGTAGAAGGCCAAAGCTTCTTCGGTTTTCCGCTGGCGCAAATCCTGCCGTTCACGGTGAGCCGCACCATCCACACGCAGTTTGCGGTGTTGTGGATCGCGACTGCGTGGCTGGCCACCGGCCTGTATATCGCGCCGGCGATTTCGGGCCACGAGCCCAAGTACCAGAAGCTCGGTGTCGATGTATTGTTCTACGCGTTGCTGTTCATCGTGGTCGGCTCCACCGCCACTGGCTGGATCGGCACCTTGCAGCACATGGGCACGGACTTCTCATTCTGGATCGGCAACCAGGGCCTGGAGTTCACCAGCATGGGCCGCGTTTGGCAAATCCTGTTGTTTGTGGGCCTGTTGTTCTGGGTCACCTTGTTGGGCCGCGGGCTGATGCCGGCGCTCAAAACACCGTCGGAGAGCCGGGGCCTGATCGCCATGGTCTTCCTGGCCGCGCTGTGCATCGGCGGGTTCTACGCCACCTCGCTGACCTGGGGCAAACACACCCACTATTCGATGATTGAATACTGGCGCTGGTGGTTGGTCCACCTGTGGGTGGAAGGCTTCTTTGAAGTGTTTGCCACCGCTGTCATTGCATTGCTGTTCACGCGCTTGGGCCTGATCCGCGCCGCCACCGCCAACAGTGCCATCGTGCTGGAGACCATCGTGTTCCTGTTCGGCGGCATCCTGGGCACCTTGCACCACCTGTACTTCACCGGCACACCGACTTTTGTCATCGCCATCGGTGCCATGTTCTCGGCGCTGGAAGTGGTGCCGCTGGCCATGATTGGTGTGGAGGCCTACCGCAACTACCAACGCTCCAAGGCCGCGCCATGGGTGCAGGCCTACAAATGGTCCATCCTGTGTTTTATCGCCGTGGGCTTCTGGAACGTGGTCGGTGCCGGGCTCCTGGGCTTCTCGATCAACACACCGATTGCGCTGTACTACATGCAGGGCCTGAACATGACGGCGGCCCATGGCCATGCTGCACTGTTTGGCGTCTACGGCATGTTGGGCATCGGACTGCTGCTGTTCTGCCTGCGGGGTCTGTCGGACAGGGCCGCCTGGTCGGACCGCCTGTTGCAACCCATGTTCTGGTCGCTGAACATCGGCCTGGCGATGATGGTCTTCCTCTCGCTGGTGCCGGCCGGTATCTACCAGGCCTGGGCCAGCATCAGCCAGGGCATGTGGTTTGCCCGCTCGCCAGAGGTGGTGCATTCACCGTTCATGGAAACCATGGTCTGGCTGCGGGTGCCGGGTGATATCGTGTTCACCATCGGCGCGCTGTTCCTGGCCTGGTTTGCAATTCGCCTGTTGACCGGTGGCAAGAGCCGGCAGGGTGCGCGGGTTGTGATGGGGCAGGTTAAAAAAGCCTAGACATCGGCTTCATGTAAAAGCGGGCGCAGCGGGTTTGCTACACGCTGCGCCTTTTCTATTTTTGGGAACACCACCATGGACTACTACAGCATCAAAACCCTCCACCAGACCGCGGTGGCACTTTCGCTGCTGGGCTTCCTTGCGCGTGGTGTCGCGGGCTTGGCCGGTGCCGCGTGGGTGCGCGGGCGGGCCGCTAGAAGCGTACCCCACGTCGTCGACACCGTGCTGCTGTTGTCCGCCATCACACTGGCCTGGCAGCTCGGGCTCAACCCCCTGGTCACACCCTGGCTGCTGGCCAAAATCATCGGCCTGCTGGTCTATATCGCCTTAGGCGTGGTGGCCCTGCGGCCGAGCTTTCCGCTGCGCGTGCGGTCTCTGGCCTGGGTGCTGGCGCTGACCAGTTTTGGCTATATCGCATCGGTTGCCATCACCAAGGACGCAGCCGGATTCTTCGGGTTCGTGGTGTAGTGCCAGCCGACCACTTCATGGCGATCAAACCGGAGCTGTAACTCAACCCTTCTTGAGCTGGATCTTCTGGTCATAGGACTTGAGGTCGTAGTTGCCCAGGCCGCGGCGCAAATCGTTCAAGGGGCTGTATTTCCGATCGAACTCTATGGTGACGGGTGCGTTCGGCTCGGCGGGGATGGGCACCCATTTGAAGTTGGTCTTGGGATCGGCAATGCCAAACTGGGTCGCCCCCTTGGGTACCGCAATAGTCTTGGGGCGGACGGTGGGTGCCCCCAGCACCTGCTTGGAAACGACCGCGCCTTCGGCGTCGGTAAACCAGATTTCGCACTGCTTGCAATCCGTGGAAGGCTTGAACTGCAATTTGGGCGGTGTGTCCGCAGAGGCGGGGCGGGCCGGCGCGCTGGCTTGTGCGTATGCGGATGGAAAGAAGAGGTTGGTCCATGCCGTTGGTGGAGTAGCAGGCACTCCCCCCTGGGTTTGTGCTGTCGCAATCAGGGCCGGGAGACCTATGCCCAGAAAAAAGGCCTTCTTGGCTTCCGTCTCCGAAAAGAAAAAGGCGACCAGCGCGCCCAACGCAAAGAAGATGGCGACACCCAGGAAATAAAAGAGGCCTGGAACATCCGGGTTCGCCTTGACGAAGCCCTGGGCCAGGTGCACGGCACTGGGTGCCACGCCACCGGTGCCGGCCGCTAAGGCAATGATCATTTTGGAGGTCATACAACATCCCCTTTCAGTGAGTGAATCAGGGTTTTGTACACCTGGCGAAAAACACTTGTAGCAGTCTGCATATCCGCATGTACGCCAGAGCCCTCGCAACAGGGCGTAATTGGGGAGCAGCGCCGCGTGGGAGCGGCTGGCAAATCCCCAAAAAGGCGGCCTCCACGCCAGATGCGCTAAGGTAGCGCCATGACTATTATTTCTTTTTGGACACTGGGCTGGCGCACCCTGTGGCGGGATCTGCGCTCCGGCGACTTGCGTTTGTTGATCGTGGCGGTCACGCTGGCGGTGGCGGCATTGACGGCCGTGGGCTTTTTTGCCGACCGGCTCAAGGGCGGCTTGCAGCGCGATGCGCGCCAGTTGCTGGGCGGTGACGCGGTGATCTCCAGTGACAACCCCACGCCCGAGCACTTTGTGGCCAAGGCGCGTGAACTGGGCCTGAACCTGGTGTCGACGATGGGCTTTCCGACCATGGCCCGCGCTCCGGACGCGCAAGGTGGAGCGGCCAAACTGGTGGCCTTGAAGGTGGTGGAGCCGGGTTACCCATTACGCGGCTCACTGCGTGTGGCCAGTGCGCCCGATGCACCCGATACCGCCACCCGTGCCATCCCGGCACCCGGCCAGGCCTGGGTCGAGGCCTCGTTGCTGGAAACGCTGGGCCTGAAGATGGGCGATGCGCTGCTGCTGGGCGATACCAGCTTGACCGTGCACACCATCATCACCATCGAGCCTGACCGTGGCGCCGGTTTCATGAATTTCGCCCCCCGCGTCATGATCAATGTGCAAGATATTGCCGCGACCAAGCTGATTCAGCCTGCCAGCCGTCTGACCTACCGCATGGCCGTGGCCGGGGATGACAAGCCGGTGCAGGCCTTTGTGGCCTGGGCCGATGCCCAGGTCAAGCAGGCCAGCGCCAACGGGTTGCGCGGCGTGCGGGTCGAATCCCTGCAGGGCGGACGACCCGAGATGAGCCAGACGCTGGACCGGGCCGACAAGTTCCTGAGCCTGGTGGCCCTGCTGGCGGCCTTGTTGAGCGCCGTGGCGGTGGCGCTGTCGGCCCGCGCTTTTGCGGCCAGCCACCTGGACGACTGCGCCATGCTGCGGGTGTTGGGCCTGCCCCAGCGCACCATTGCGGCCGGTTATGCCTTCGAATTCGCGTTGGTCGGACTGTTTGCCAGCGCTTTGGGGGTGCTGGTGGGATACGGCGTGCACCACCTGTTTGTGCTGCTGTTGGCCGGTCTGGTCAGCGCCAGCCTGCCGGCCGCCACGTTGTGGCCGGTGCTGCTGGGCATGGGCATGGGGCTGACGCTGCTGTTTGCGTTTGGCCTGCCACCGGTTTTGCAACTGGCCCAGGTGCCGCCGCTGCGGGTGATCCGCCGGGACGTGGGCAATCTGCGGCCGGTCACCCTGGGCGTGTTGGCCGTGGGCGTACTGGGCTTTGCCGCCCTGTTGTTGGCCGCCAGCAGTGACCTGAAGCTGGGTCTGATTGCCGTGGGTGGTTTTGGTGGCGCGGTGCTGGTGTTTGCGGCGCTGAGCTGGGTGGCGGTCAAGATTCTGCGGCGCAGCGTCAACGAGAGCACCGCCCCGCGTTGGCTGGTGCTGGCCACGCGCCAGGTTTCGGCGCGCCCGGCCTATACGGTGGTGCAAGTCAGCGCGCTGGCCGTGGGCCTGCTGGCCCTGGTGCTGCTGGTGTTGCTGCGCACCGATTTGATCGGCAGCTGGCGCAAGGCCACACCACCCGATGCGCCGAACCGTTTTGTCATCAATGTCATGCCCGAGCAGTCGGATGCATTCCAGCAGATGCTCAAAGACGCCGGTGTGACCCGCTACGACTGGTACCCCATGATCCGCGGCCGGCTGGTGGCGGTGAATGGCCGCGCCGTGACACCCGACGACTATGTGGATGACCGGGCCAAGCGCCTGGTGGACCGCGAGTTCAACGTCTCGTTCAACGCCAAACTGCCGCAGCAGAACGAGGTGGTGGGTGGCACGTGGAGCGCCGAAGAAGCCGACGCCATCAGCGTCGAAGACGGCATTGCCACCACTCTGAACCTCAAGCTCGGTGATGTGCTGCGTTTTGACATCGGCGGCATACAAACCGAATCCAAGGTCACGTCGCTGCGCAAGGTGGACTGGGGTTCCATGCGCGCCAATTTCTTTGTGATGTACCCGGTGAGCCGGCTGGACAACGTGCCCACGACCTACATGGGCGCCTTCAAGGCACCGCCCACCAAGGGTTTTGACAACGCACTGGTGCGGCAATTCCCGAATGTGACGAACGTCGACATGACCAGCACCATTGCCCAGGTGCAGCGTGTGCTGGACCAGGTGATACGCGCGGTGGAATTCCTGTTTGGCTTCACGCTGGCGGCTGGCTTGGTCGTGCTGTTTGCTGCCGTGACCGCCACGCGTGAGGAGCGCGCCCGCGAATACGCCATCATGCGCGCCGTGGGCGCCAAGGGCAGCCTGTTGCGCCAGGTGCAGCGCGCCGAGCTGGCGGGCGTCGGCCTGCTGGCCGGCGTGTTGGCATCGGTTGTGGCAGGTGCCGTGGGCTGGGCGCTGGCGCGTTTTGTGTTTGAATTTGAGTGGACGGTGTCGCTGTGGGTGCCGCTGTTTGGCGGTCTGGCCGGTGCGGTGCTGGCGCTGGCGGCCGGCTGGTGGGGGCTGCGCGAAGTGTTGAACCGCCCGGTGGTGGAGACACTGCGCCGGGCGGCTACCTGATAAATTGGATTTGCTACTGTTTTAATAGCTACATACTTATATTTCACGAGGGCTAGCGGCTTGTTTTGCAATGAGTCTCCGGGTTTTAATGCATAAAAACCTAATTTGGGTATTTTGGCGACTCTTTTACACACAAAAACATGACGGAAGAAGACAACAGCAGCTCGCAGCAGGCCATCCCCTTTGTCATCATCGGCGGCGAGTCACGCATTCGGGCCTTGGTGGAGCGCTTTTATGACCTGATGGAGTTGGAGCGCGGTTTCACGGAGTTGCGCGCTGTCCATGGCGCTGACCTGGCGTCCGCGCGCGAGAAGCTGTTCTGGTTCCTGTGCGGCTGGATGGGCGGTCCCCAGCATTACGTGGAGCGTTTTGGTCACCCCCGGCTGCGGGCGCGGCACATGCCGTTCAAGATCGGTATCGTGGAGCGCGACCAGTGGCTGGCATGTATGGACCAGGCCATGGGCGACACGGGAGTGGAGGCCGGCTTGCGGGAGCATTTGCGTGCATCCTTCTTCCAGACGGCGGATTGGATGCGCAACCAGAACGGCTGACCGCCAAGCCTGCGGCGCTTGAAATCTCCACCACGGATGAATCAGCCGCGTTATCCTTGTTGCTGGTGCTTCACCACGCAAAGGGTTGTCCATATGGCGCTTCTGTGTCCACAGGCCTAGGGCGATGAAGGCAGCTTCGATACGCTCGCACCTGCTGCTGCTGGTTACGGCCCTGGCCGTTCCGCTGGTGGCGGCCATCGGCCTGGAAATCTACGCGCAAATGGAACAAGCGGTCGCACACACCAAGAGCAGCTTGCGCACGCTGGCCAAAACCATGGCCAGCAACACCGGCGGCAAGATAGCCCGCGCCAGCCTGACGCTGGAACGCCTGGCCCTGCGGCCACAGGTGCAGGCCTTGGACGCCACACAGTGCGACAGCATTCTGCCGGAGCTGGTGAACCTGAATCCCGACTATGCCAATGCGGTTTACACCAATCTGCAGGGCACGGTCGTGTGTTCGGCCGTGGCGCAGCCGGGCGGCAAGTTGGTCAACATCGGCGAGACACCGTGGTTCAAGAAGTTTCTGAAGACCCGCAGCGTCACGGTGGGCGAGCCATTTCTGGGCCCCATCACCGGGAAAAAGGTGTCCGTATTGGTCGCGCCGCTCTGGAATGCGAGCCAGGAGCTGGTGGGCTCGGTGCAGATCCCGATGGACCTCCAGGCCTTGGACCCACTCATTCCGGCAGACTTTCTGCCCCAGGGCAGCCGCTACGGTTTTTTCAACGAGGACGGCATCATGGTCTGGCGCAACCTCGATCCCGAGGGCGTCATCGGCACCCGGCCCAACGCCGAGGCCGCGCGGCGCATCGTGGAGATACGCGACGGCGAGTTTGAAAGTCTGGCCATCGACGGTGTGGTGCGTTATTTCTCGGTGGTGCCCATGGAGCCAACCGGCTGGGTCGCTTTTGTAGGTGTGCCGGCCGACGCGGTATACGCCGCGGCCAAGCAGCGTGCCCTCACGGCCGCTGCGATAGCCTTGCTGGCGCTGACCGTGTTGGTGCTGCTGGCGATTGCCATTGCGCGGCAAATCTCCGAGCCGATTGCCGAGTTGGTCAAAACCGTACGCGCGGTGCAGGGCGGCAACTGGCTGGCCCGTGTGCATCCGCATGGCCCCAGCGAGGTGGCCGAGGTGGCGACCGCCTTCAACGCCATGACCGACAGCCTGCAGGCCTCGACCCAGGCGCTGGAGGCCGAAATCACAGAGCGCAAGCAGATGGAGGGGCAGGTGCGGGACATGGCCTTCCACGACCCGCTGACCAAGCTGGCGAATCGCCTGCTGCTCAACGACCGCATGGGCCAGGCCATGGCCGCCGGCACGCGCAGCGGCTTTTACGGCGCGCTGATGTTTCTGGACCTGGACAACTTCAAACCGCTGAACGACATCCATGGCCATGAAGTCGGGGACCTTTTGTTGATGGAGGTTGCGGACCGCCTGACCAGTTGTGTGCGCCAGATGGATACCGTGGTGCGTTTTGGTGGTGACGAGTTTGTCGTCATGCTCAGTGATTTGCACACCGACCAGGCCATATCCACGGCCCAGGCCCAGGCGATTGCGGAAAAAATCCGCGCGCTGCTGTCGGCGCCCTACCTGTTGACGATCAAACATGAGGGCCAGGCCGACGTGTTGGTCGAGCACCAATGCACCGCCAGCATCGGCGTGGCCCTGTTCATCAACCACGAGACCAGCCAGGCCGACATCCTGAAGTGGGCGGACGCCGCCATGTACGAGGCCAAGAAAGCCGGCGGCAATGCGATTCGCTTTGCGGAAAATCCATGACCCTGGCGCTGGGAGACTTGTTGAAAAACAGACGGGGTGCGTAAAATGCCTTCTCCCGCTGGCGTCAGCGTTCTGGGAAGAATGTGGCTTCGCCATTGGTGTTTCAACAAATGAAGTGCGCATGAACCTTGGGGTAATACCGCCCAGCACCCGAACCTATGCCCCGGCGGTTGTGCGCCAAGCTTCGCACGTCCGGACCCTGCGTGGTTGGCTGCTGGCCTCCTTGGTGGTGATTGCTTTGGTGTGGGGCCCGGCGCAGGCCAGGGAAGTGGATATCCACAGTCCCGCTCCTTTTTCCACTACCCGCGAGCTTCCCGTACTAGGTGGCGCTGGTTCCGGTTTCGGGGTGCGCGCACCGGCAGAGGTCTGGAACCCATCCGCACGGGTGCTGCTGGCGGAGGTCAAGGAGGCACTGAAGTCACGCGGTGGGGGAGCTGCGGGTAGCCTGAATGTGCTGGTTGTCATCTACCCCGATATTGGCGAGCCGTACCGGACGGTGTTCACCAACATCATTGATGGTATCGAGGAGATCGCCAAGACCAAGGTGCGCAGCATTGCGATTGCGCCCAATACCGATCCCACCGAACTGAATAGCCAATTGCGGCAATACGGTACCAAGGTCGTCATCGCGCTGGGTCAGCAGGGCTGGAAGGCCACGGCCAATCTGGACAAGGATATTGCGGTCGTCGTCGGCTGTGTTTTACGCATGCCCGACAGCGGCAATCGCACGCTGATGGGCATCAGTCTGACGCCAGACCCGGCGCAACTGTTTGCGCGACTCAAGTCCTTGCAATCCAGTGTCAAAAAGGTCCATGTGGTCTACAGTCCCCAGGCCAATGCATGGTTGATCAAGCTGGCCCGCGAAGCGGCGCGCACACATGGCCTGGAGCTGATTGCCCACGAGGCCACCGACCTGTCCAGCGCCGCCAAGCTGTACGCCAATATCTTCGCCGAGGCGGTGTCGGGTCGTGATGCGCTGTGGCTGCCCAATGACAGCACAACGGTGGACGAGAACACCATTTTGCCGCTGGTACTGCAGGAGTCGTGGACGCGTGGCGTGCCGATTTTTTCCAGCAACTTTTCGCATGTCAAAAAGGGTGCCCTGTTCGCGCTGTACCCCAACAATGTTGAACTAGGACGTGACTTGGCGTCCATGGCCTTGGGCGCGCTAGGGCCCGAGCAAGACAAGCGCGGCTTTTCGCTGTTGCAGGCGGTCAACGTGGCGGTCAATCTGCGCACCGCGTCCCACGTGGGCATATCGATTGCATCGCAACAGCAACGCAGCTTTCACTCCGTTTTTCCGGAGCAGTGAGCGCAGCGGCTGAGCATAGGGACCAGAAATCCGCGCCGGGCCGCCCCAAGCGGATTTAGCCCCCTCGGGGCTGATGGCTGCGGCTCCCGGCCTGCCTGCGCAGGGCGGGACAGCCAGAAGGGGCGTTGACTCTGGCAACGCCGCGGCCTGCAAGGCCAGCGACCCGCGCAGCGGCGGAGCGTGGGGGCCAGCTACACCGCCATCTGTGGCGCGCTGCGCGGCAGGGTTAGCGTGAACGTGGTGCCCGTCTCGTGGGTGCTGGCCAGTTCGATCTTGCCACCCATGATGCCGGTGACGATGTTGTAGACAATATTCATGCCCAGGCCGGAGCCGCCTTTTCCCAGCTTGGTGGTGAAGAAGGGGTCGAACACCCGGGCCTGGTATTGCACGGGAATACCTATGCCGTCGTCGCTGAATGTGATTTCAATCCGGTCTTCGTTCAGCGCACGGCAGCTCAGGCGCATGGTGCCGCTGTTACGGCCCTCAAAACCGTGGGCCAGCGCATTGCTGATGAAATTGGTCACAACCTGGCCCAGCGGCCCCGGATAACTGTCCATGGCAATGCCATCGGCCAGTTCGCGTTGCATGGCAAACGGGGTTTTCTTGTACATGGGCTCCAGCGTGATCAGAATCTCCGATAGATTCTGGCTCAAATCGAAAGTCCGGCGCAGGTTGCTGGAGCGGTCTACCGCCACGCGTTTGAAACTTCCGATCAGGTCCGATGCCCGCTCCAGGTTGCGCACCAGCAGGTCGGCGCCTTCCGCACTGTCGGCCAGTGTACGTTCCATGGTTGAGCGGCGCATCGTGCCCTCGTGCATCTCTTTCAACAAGGCATCGGCCTGGTCCTTCATGGAGCTGGCCACGGTCACGCAGTTGCCGATGGGCGTGTTCAGCTCATGCGCCACACCGGCCACCAGGGAGCCCAGTGCCGCCATTTTCTCCGAGCGGTGCAACTCGGTCTGCATGCTCTTGATCGTCGTCAGCGTGGTTTCCAGTTCCTGGTTGGCTTGCTCCAACTTAAGCGTGCGCCGCTGCACGCGTTGCTCCAGCTGGAACTCGCGCTCCTCCAGCACGTCCATCATCTTGTTGAAGGCGATGCCCATCTCGGCGATGTCTTGCGGCCCCTTGGGTGTGGCACGCATATTCGACTCACCACTTTCGGCGCGGCGCATCAGTTGCGAGAGATCGACCAGTGGGCGCATCAATTGCCGCGTCACACGCTGGATCAGCCACAGCAAAATGGTCGCAAAGGCCAGAGTCACCAGCAGGTTGCCGACGAACAAGGAGAAGACGAGACGGTTCAAACTGCCCTTGCCAACCACTACCTGCACGCTGCCCAGCAGGGTCTGTTTCCGTTCCTCGGTCTCGAACGGAGAGTTCTGCGAGATCTCGCTGAGAACCGGGGCCGCAAAGTACAGCTCGTCGCCGGTTTCACCCTGCAAAACCGAATGGTCCAACACGCCACCAATCAGTGCGGGTGCGGCAGACCGCACCGCGCCCGGTTTGGCTTGTGACGCCAGGACCTTGCCACCGGGGTCCAGAATCTGAACCTGCAACACATCGGGGAAGGCCAGCGTGGTCTTCAATGCCATCTCAGCGTTGTCGGCCGATTGGTACAACAGCGCAAGCGTACTTTGGCGAGCCAGGTTGTGTGTAACTTGCTGCCCCTGCTCGACAAGGTAGGTTTTCATGCGCCGGCTCGCTTCAAACGAAGTCGTCACCGACGAAAAAAGCGCCAAACCAAAAATGGCGGCGCTGACGACCAGGGTCAACTGTCGGCTAAAGCGTATGCGGCTTACTGGACTGAAAGGCATGCCCGAATTATGCAGCCCCGCGGCGGGCATCCCGTCAGCATATGCGGCGCAGCAACAGCTAGATTTTGTAGCTCAGCTGCAAGTACACGGAGCGTCCCGGCAACGGAATGTCGTGTGGCGAATTGCCAGGTGCAAAAGTGGGCTCGCGGGCATCCCGGTCGAATACGTTTTGCAGGACCAGCTTGACGTCCCAGTTTCCGAACGCGCGTTCACGGCGCAAGGACAGGTCCATGGTGGTGTAGTCGGCAATGGGAGGCCTGGCGTCACCTGGTTCGCGTCGTCGATCCGCCACGTGGTTCAACACGCCGCTCAATTGCCAGTTCGGCGCAAAGCGCCAATCCGAGCGCAGGTACACATGCTTGCGCGGGGCCAAGCCGGCGTCCAATCCGTTGGTGTCGTCGGTCGACTGCTGCACGCTCAAATTCGCGGTGACCCTCAAGTCGCGGCTGGGGTCCCACACGCCGTCCCATTCAAAACCCCGGCCGGTTTGGCTGCCGCTGTTTTGTGCCATGGTGCCGCTGACGGGGTCGGCGTTGGGAACCTGCTTGAGAAGATCTCGCATCTGGTAGTGAAACAGGCTCAGATTGGTTTTCAACTGCGGCGTTGCCGACCATGAAAAGACCAACTCGCTGCCGGCAATTCTTTCAGGCCTGACCGAAGCGTTGCCCAAGGCAACAGGGTTGTTGATCAGGTACTGCTCGGAGAACGAGGGCGCGCGAAACGCCCGGTTGTATATCAGCTTGACGACCAGGTTGTAGGCCGCATCCCAAACCAGCGCCGCCCGCGGATTGGTGGTATCGCCAAAATCCGAATAGTTGTCGTGGCGAACACCAGCCGTCAGCGTCAGATCCTTGCTGAGCGCCCATTCATCCTGCCCGTAGACATATGTCAATTGCCGCTGGTGCGGCAGCATGTAGACCATGGCCGGGTTGCCGCTGGCATCGATAAGCCCCGGCAGAGGAACCAGTACCGGGCCGACACCTGGAACCACTGCAAAATTGAAATTTTTCAATTCCGAGGTTTCGTACAGGTCTTCGCTGCGGCCACCCAACCCCACGCGAATTTTGTGTCCCTGCAGGCCGGTGTACAGGGCCGACAGGTTGGCGTCGACATGGCGTTCGGCCCGCGCCGGGTTGCCATAGACTCCGTTCGGAAACGCACCGCCAAAGGCGCCGGGTGGAAACAGCAGGTAGGCCGGGTCGGCGCGCAGCAGCTTGTAGTTCTGGTAGGCCAGCACGCCAGTCACTTCCCAGTCTTGCGCCCACTGATTGTTCTGGTAACTCAAATCCAGACCGGATCGTTCCGATTTGAAGCGCGAATAGGGATCCAGGTTATCGGCCAGGCCCAGGCCCTGTCCCTTTTCGCGCTGCTGGAAGTTGGCGCGCATACGCCAGTTGCCGGTCACCAGATCCGCCGCCAAGTCGGTACCCGAAGCGTAGGCGTTGACGGGCCCCGGCGCCAGCGATGCGCGGGTGCCAAACACGTTGTCCAGCGTGGTTTGGAAGTCCCGGTCAACGCTGCTGTCCTGGCCATCCGTGTGGCCGCTGCGCAGGTAAAACGCCGCATCGACGGGGCCGATGCTTGTGCTGTGTAACAGCCAGGCCTCCCGGGTGTTGAAGCTGCCAAAGCGCGCGCCGACCTCGGTACCCTTGAAGTCGTTCGCATTCTTGGTGATGACGTTGATAACGCCGGAAAATGCGTCGGCCCCATACAAGGCCGAGCCGGAACCACGAATCACTTCTATGCGTGCGATGTTTTCCACATACACCAGTTGGTCCGGTATGCCACGGTTGGATGCGTAGGCCTCGGTCCATGGAATGCCATTGATCAGCACCAACACCTGCGAGTTGTAAAAGGTATGGACACCGCGAAAAGTGAAAATCGTGCCCAAACCGATAGACAGCTTGGACACATGGACACCGGGCACGCTTTCCATGACTTGCCCGAGTGTGGTGGCGCCCATGGCGGCGATGTCTTGCGCAGTAATGACCGAGGCCACTGCCGGTGCGCGTGACAGGGACTGTTTCGCACCGGTGGCAATGCTGACGCTGGTCTGGTCGCCATAGATGGCGGCCAGATCGTCTTCGTCGGAGCCATCCGCGGCCAGGGCGCCGCCCGCATGCAGCAGCACCAGGCCACAGGCCAGGCCGAATCCCTTCAGGTGGGCAGAATGGAAAGGGCGCATGGTCCACCTCGCTTTGCTAGCGTCACAAATTTCAGATCCGGTAGCTCAATTGCAGGTAGAGCGAGCGCCCTGCCATCGGCAAATCGTTGGGAATAGCGGTGCCAGGCGCCAGCGTGGGCTCGCGGATGTCGGCGTTGAACAGATTGCGCACGGCGCCACTCAGTGCCCAGCGGCTTTTGTGCCGGTCTAGGCGCATGGTCAAATCCACACTGGTGTAGTTCGCCACCTCCGGTCTCGGGTCACCAATGGGGCGCGCCCTATTGGTCACACGGTTGACTTGTCCGCCCAAGACCAAGTTGGCGCCCGCGCGCCAGTCCGCTCGGCCATACACATGGTGGTGCGGTGCGTAGCCTGCATCGGCTTCACTGGTGCGGTCCACGCCGCGCTGGTTGGAGTAGTTGCCCGACAGGCGCAGTGCATTGCTGGCGTCCCATGCCACGTCCAGCTCCAGGCCGTGGCCCTTTTGGGCACCGACGTTTTTGTAGGTTGATCCTGGTGTTGGCGCAACATTGGGCACGGCGCGAATGATGTCCTTCATGTCGTATTGGAAGACATTCAGATTGACCTGCAGGCTCTTGCCGGCTTGCCACGACAACGCCGCTTCCAGGGTGCGGATGGTTTCCGGACGCAAGTTGGGATTGCCACTGGTCACGGGGTTGATCGTGTAAAGCTCGGTGAGGGCGGGCGCGCGGAAGGCTTCGCCGTACAACAGTTTCGCGGTGAGGTCCAAGGATGCATCCCAGACCAGCGCTAGGCGTGGGTTGGTGGTGTTTCCAACGTCCGATATGCGGTCGTGCCGCACCCCCGCGGTCAAGGTCCAGTCGCGGGCCAATTGCCATTCGTCCTGCACATACAAGTAGTCAATCCAGCGTCTGCGGGGCGGGATATGTGGCTGGATGTCACCATAGTCCATTTGTGGTCCGGTCGGGATGGGAGGGCCAACCGGTTGCAGCAAGAAGTTCTTGAAGGTCAGCACCTTGTACAAGTCGATGTCATCGTGGCCCAGGCCCAAGCGCAGGTTGTGGCCAGAAAACCCTGCATACGTCGCGTAGGCCGACAGCCGGATTTGCCGGTCCCAGCGCGATGGGCCTCCGATCAGACCCTCCGGGAATGAACTCGTCGCCAGCCGTGTTCCAGCCGGAAACAACATCAAACGTGGGAAGGCTTCCTGGTAGTGGAAGTAGCTGGCCAGTACGCCCACGCCCCAGTCGTGTGCAAACAGCGGGTCTATCCACGACAAGTCACTGGTCAGGCGTCGGCTGGTTCCGGTGCTGTCGGGGTCCAGCGCGGAATTGATGCCTGCTCCGACATGGACGTTGTTGCGCTCCTTCCAACTGCTGCGCCAGCGCCATTGGCCGTAGGCCAGGTCCAGGTTGGCGTCCACTGCGTCATAACCGGTGCTGACCGGGCCTGGTGCGCGGCTGGCGCGAGTGCCAAAGCGGCTGTCATTGAGCGTTTGCGCATCGGCCGTGATGATTTCCTTGTGTCCCTCGGTGCTGCCTACACGCAGGTAGGCCGCCGCATCGATGCCACCCCATTTGCCACCGTGGCGTACCGAGGCATCCCAGGTATTGAATGAACCTGCACCGGCCGTGACGGTGGTGCCCTGCGTGTCGACCGCGGTGCGCGTGATGATGTTGATCACGCCGGCATAGGCCTCGGCCCCGTAAAGGGCTGATCCGGGACCCCGAATGATCTCGATACGTGCAATGTTTTCCAGCGGCTGGCCACCACGGGCCTGACCGCCGTCGCCCGGGTAGGCAACGGTCATCGGTATGCCGTTTTGCAGCACCAGCACTTGCGGGTTGGTGGGGCCGCCCCCGCCGATGCCACGTATCAGATAGGTCGGTGTGTAACTGACGGCGTTGCGTGAAACATGCATGCCGGGCACCGACTCCAGCACCTGGTCCAGCTCGGTGGCGCCCATGGCTGCAATGTCTTCGGCCGTGATGACGGTGGCCACCGCCGGTGCCCGCCGCAACGACTGTTTGCTGCCGGTTGCCAGCGTGATGGTGGGTGTACCGCCATACACCATTGCCAGCTCTTCATCGTCGGATTCGCCCTGCGTGGCAGCCGCCTGGCTAGTGGCAACAAGGGATAACAGTACACACAGGGTCGTGGTCTGTAGCCGCATCATGTGCTTTCTCCGGTTGCTGTGACAACAAGTATCTCTGTGCTCCCTACCGCTGTCAAATCAAAGGTTTGCAGCGGCGCGTTAGTGTTGGGCCGCATCCACGACACAATACGAATTTTGTTTTCAGGAGAACGACAGCATGGCGAACATTGCATTTCTGGGTACAGGTCTTTTGGGCGCAGCCTTCGCCGAGGCGGCGGCCAAACGCGGGGACAGCGTCACAGCGTGGAACCGTTCGCCGGACAAGGTTCAGGCGCTGACTGCCTTCGGCGTGCGGGCCGCGGCCACACCGGCAGAGGCGGTGCGTGGCGCCTCACGCGTGCACATTGTTCTGAAGGACGATGCGGTGGTGGACGATGTCATTGCCGCCGCCATGTCCGGGCTGTCCGTAGATGCCGTGCTGGTAGACCACACTACGACATTGCCGGTGCTGACCGCGGCGCGTGCGTTGCGCCTGCAAGGGCAGGGCGTCCATTACCTGCATTGCCCAGTATTCATGGGACCTGCCGCCGCGCGTAGCGCACAGGGGTCCATGATGGTGGCTGGGCCCAAGGCGCTGTTTGAGCGCGTGCAAGCGGAGCTGGCCGCGATGACCACGCGCCTGGAGTTCATGGGCGAACGGCCGGATCTGGCGGCGGTGAACAAGCTGTTTGGCAACGCGATGATCATTGGTGTGTCTGCCGTGGTGGCCGATGTTCTGACGATGGCGCAGGCCAGTGGCGTGGACGCGCCTGACGCGGTGAAGCTGCTGGGTATGCTTGATCTGAACGCCATGGTGGCGGGGCGTGGCATGAACATGGCCAAGGGCAACTTTGCCGCCAGTTTTGAATTGGCCATGGCGCGCAAGGATGTGCGCCTGATGCTGGAAACCGCCGGCGACCGACCGCTGGCGGCGTTGCCAGCGATCGCTGCTCGCATGGACCAGTTGATTGCTGCCGGGCATGGTGCCCAGGATGCCTGCGTGCTGGGCATTGACGCATTGGCGCGCCAAGCCAGCAACTGAACTCAGGGGAAGACCGCGCCGTGGCGCAGGATGTGGCGGTCCGCGGCGCGGGCCTCCGCGGAGCGTTGGCAGGGGCAGCGACCCGCGCAGCGGAGGAGCGTGGGGGCGACAACTCGCCGCCGGGCCAATGGAATGGACGCCCCCAGCGCGAGCGGCATCAAAG
>JAZKIR010000100.1:0-26023 GCA_040384785.1 Pseudomonadota bacterium | reverse complement strand
GTGGCCTACCGCATGGGCCGCGCCATCAAGGCCGGGCGCGTGTGGACCAACTGCTACCACGCCTACCCGGCGCATGCCGCCTTTGGTGGCTACAAGGAATCGGGCATGGGCCGCGAGACCCACAAGGTCATGCTGGACCACTACCAGCAGACGAAGAACTTGTTGGTTTCGTACTCTGAGAACAAGCTGGGGTTCTTTTAAAGCGCGTCGAGCTGCGCGATAGCCGGTTGGACCTCCCTACTCACTGGGTTACTGCGTTGCGAATACCAAAGTCGCGACGTCTGCATTCCTTGCGACAAGGAGACACAACATGGTCGACAAAGTCATAGCCACCCCCGCCGCCCTGGAACTGGTGGCCTTCCTCAAAACCACACACGGCCCCGAGCTGATGTTCCACCAGAGTGGCGGCTGCTGCGACAACAGCGCCGCCAACTGCTACCTGCCCGGCGAGATCACGATGGGCGCGGGTGATGTGTACCTGGGCGAGATTGGCGGCTGCCCGTTCTACATCGGCAAAGGCCAGTACGAATACTGGAAACACACACAACTCATCATCGATGTGATTGAGGGCCATGGCGGAACCTTCTCGCTGGAAGGGCCACAGGGCAAGGCCTTTCACACACGCTCGCGGGTGTTTACGGCGGAGGAGTTACAAGAAATCGGGCTGTAGCCCTCGGTTCACTTGAATAGCGTGCTATCAAATTAATAGCGTTTCCAAAGGGCTTCGATGCGAAGATTACGCTGGGTGAGCCAGCGCAGCACCTTGTGCAAACGCTGCCGCGAGCTTGGGCGTCCAGTTCCCGGACCAGTGCAATGCGTCCAGCTCTACATCGGGCAGGTTCAGCGTCTTTGCCAGTTCGCGCCAGTGTCGTTTTGCCGAATCCGCTGGCTCCGACTACTACATAACGCATGCGGTCTGGATGCCTCCAGTGGCCACCGTGATGCCGAAGCTGGACTGCATGGCCCTGAAGGCCCGGGCCTCGGGGCGCCTGTCCAGCCAGGCCAGTACTTCACCGGCGCAGTCCTCGGTGCTGGTGCCTGAGGTGTCAACCTGAAAGTCGTACACCTTGCCCGTATGGATGGCCTTGAACTGGCCCGCCGCCAAGCCGGCCTCGCGGTCGCCGCGCGCGTGCTCCCGCCGTACCAATTCTTCCAGCTCGCAGTTGACACCAACTAGGTAGACGGGCAGCGCGTCCAGGTCTTCCAGCAGGTAACGCCAGTCCTCGCGGTGCCACAACACGGTGTCAAAGATCACATCGATCCCATGGCGCGCATACTCCGACAGCGCAGCGTGCATGGCGCGGCACAGTGCGGCGTGTTTCATTGCCTCCAAGGCAGGGTCTTGCTGGTACGAGACGTCCCAGTAGCCGTTGGGCTCCATGCGGCGAAAGGCGTCCAGCTGCACGTGCTGGATGGGCGCGCGCATGCGGGCTTGCAAGGCGCGCGCCAGGGAAGTCTTGCCGGAACTGGACGTTCCGTTCAGGACGATGATGTTGGCAGGCGGGGGCAGTTTGTGGCGGGGGACCGTGGACATATCAGGTGGGGGTATTCGTGTGGCGCTATGCCCTATTGTCTACGCGACATCTGCTGCTGCCACAATCCCGGCTTTACCTACAGCTTGCGCAGAAAGCCGCCCCACCATGTACAACAGCATCAAACTACTTCATCTGGTCGCAGGCATTGTGTGGATGGGCGGCATGACCTTCATGCTGTTGGCATTGCGTCCCGCGGCGTTGGAGGTGTTGGAGCCGCAGGTGCGTGCGCGTCTGATGGGGGCGGTGTGGCGCCGGTTTTTCAGTCTGGTGTTGGTCGCCATCGCGGTCCTGCTGCTGACCGGGGGGCATATGTACATGAGCGCGTTCAAGGCGGCGCAGTTGTCCAGCGGCGGAGCGGTCAGCGTGCCGCTAGGCTGGAGCCTGATGCTGATCATCGGCCTGGTCATGGTGTTGATCTTTGGCCATGTGTACTTTGCGGGGTTCAAAAAATTCAAGCATGCCGTGGCGGCCAATGCCTGGCCTATCGCGGGTCAGGCCGCCGCGCAGATCAATCGCCTGGTGGTCATCAACTTTGTGCTCGGCTGGCTGGCGATTGCAGCCGTGCGTCTGGTGCACTAGGCCTCTGCAGACGGCTATGCCGTGGCTGCTTGACGCCTCACAACCATTCGCGCCAGACCGCCAGTGCCACGGCCAGTATCACCGGCCCCAGAAACAGCCCGACCAGGCCAAACGCGGCAAGCCCGCCGAGCACACCAAACAAGGCCAGGATGAATGGAATATTGCTGCCACGCGACAGCATGATGGGGCGCACGATGTTGTCCACCCAGGACACGACCAATACGCCCCACAACAGCAGTCCAATGCCCGCGGTCGTCTGACCGGTAAACAACAGCCACAACGCGGCTGCGCCCCAGACCAGCGGTGTGCCAAAGGGGATCAATGCCACCAGTGCTGTCACCGCGGTCAGCGTGGCGGGCGCGGGCAGACCCGCGACCCAGTAACCCAAACCCGCCACCAGGGCTTGCACCAGTGCGGTCAGCACGATGCCATACACCACGGCACGTGTGGTGTCGGCCACAGCATTGACGTAGCTGTCGGTGCGCTCCCGCAACAAGCCTTTCAGGACAGTGCGGGCTTGCGTCAGCAGGCTGAGCCCATGCAGGTAGGCGAAGAACAGTGTGAATAACGAAATACCCAGCTTGACGATGTTCCTTCCGACGCCACCCAGTAGTGTCCATAGTTCCGTGTCGAGCTTGCCCATCAGTGCCTTGAGCTCGGTTTTCCAGCGAAGGGGCTCGGCCAATATGGCGTTGAACCAGGCCATCAGGTCCGGCCCCACGAGCGGCAGGGATGCGACAAAGGCCGGCGGGTGCAGGCGACCGGACTCCAACTCAAGCACCAGATGGTCTGCCAGAACGCTGACGTCCGCGCGCACCAGATAGACCAGCCAAAGCGTCGGCAGCACCACGATGGCAGCCATCAGCAAGGTCATGCAAAAAGCGCTGGTCCAGGCGCGTCCGCCTGTCAAAACCAGCAAACGCGCATACAGCGGCCACGTGGCGAACGCCAGAATGCCGGCCCACAGCATGGAGATTGCAAACGGCGCCAGCACCAGGGCCACCGCGCTACCCAGCGCAACGACCAGCAGACCGAGCACGGCCAGCCGTATCGTTTCGGCGCGCACGGGATGGTCGGACATCATGCTACCTGCACCATGAGGTGTCCCAGTTCTGCCGGTGTCATCAGGCGAATGCCTTGCTCCTGTGCGTAGCGTCGGGCCTTGTCGGAGACGCCTGCCAGGCTGATGTAGATACCCTGCTGAGCCGCCATGGCCTGTTGCGCCAGCGCCAAGTCGCGCAAGGCATCGACCCCATGGCCTGCGGCCTTCCAGCGTTTGCAACTGACCAGCGTCACGCGGCCATCCTGCAGCAATTGAAAATCAGCCGCCGCGCCTTTGAGCCGCGTGACTGCATAACCCTGTTTGGCAAAAGCCTGTTCCAGAATGCTTGAAAAATCCTGCCACGACAGGACGCCGGCGCGAACCAGAGCCGCCGACACACGTTTGGGACTGGGAGCCTGCCATTGCCGCCAGGCCCTGATGGCACCAATGACCAAAAAGGGGCAGGCGCCCATCATTGCAAACGGGGCATAGGGTTCGGGCAGCAAAGCGCGCGCAGCGGCAACAAACACCAGCACGATGACCATGCTGTACCACCACGGTGAACGCAGCAATATCGCAAAGATTGAGTTTTTTGCCATTTCCAACTTCATAAAGCAGCCTGTTCGATCGCAGACTACCAGTGTACGGGGCAATCTCCGCCTTTGCGGATGGGCCTGCTCGCAGCTGCGCCACAGCCGCTGACAACGCGGCGCTGAGTACCCTTCCACCGCAGGAAAGGGAGCCGTGCTCGACGGCGTGAGTCCGGTGCTTATCTTGCTAAATCGCATGGCTGAACGTAAAGCCTCGGTTACCGTGGTCCCCGAACTCAACAGTGGAACTGATGCCGTAAACGGGCGTATAGGTCTGTTGTGTGTCGCACAAAACTATCAGTTTTGATAGTTAATCTTTTGCAAACATTTACGTTTAATCAAGATTTCGAAAGGGTCGGCCCCGTGGAACATCTAGTACAAACATTCTCGCCAGACCAACTGGCTTATGACGACATGGTCGGCATGCACAGATTGCGATACGAAGTTTTTGCAGAACGCCTGGGCTGGGACGTTGGAACAGAAAATGGCATGGAGCGCGACCAGTTTGACGATATTGCGCAGGTTGCTTTCATGTTGGCAAAATCCCCCGAAGGATTGGTAGACGCCTGCTGGCGGATCCTTCCTACGACGGGCCCCTATATGTTGCGGGATGTTTTTCCCGAACTTTTGCACGGCCAACAGGCCCCAATGTCAGATGATTGCTGGGAACTGAGCCGTTTCGCTGTGGCCACCAATCGAACGGCAACTGGCAACGCTTCTTTTGGCCCGATATCACGGGCACTGATGGCGGAATCAGCCGCCTTTGCGAAGGACAGAGGCATCAATCGCTATGTGACTGTCACCACACCCATCATGGAGCGCATGCTCAAGCACCAAGGTCTGCATATCCACCGAATTGGTCCTCCCATTCGGATCGGGGTTGCCGCAGCGGTGGCGTGCGTGATCGAAGTCGACGACATTACCTTGAAAGCCGTCGGCATGGCCTAACCCTGCAAGTGAAATTTGGCTGGAACGCGCTCGTCAGCGCAATTCTCGCTTTTGCAACATCTGCTGTAACTTGTTCTGCCAATTCAGCGTTGCAATTTTGGCGGCACATGCCCTATCAGTGGCGGTGGGATCGATGTCATAGCCCTTCCCGTCGACCAGCATGACATTTGTTCTGATCACACTATCGCGCGGCACGCTGAACAGACCGTCATTCAGAAAAATCCAATCCCAAGCGATCGATAATAGGCCTTGCCCGTGTATCCCCGTCCATTCGGTGATGCCAGCGGGCTGTTTCCCGTAGGCTTTGCCGGTCACTTCTGAATACAGATGCGTAAGCCGCACCGCGTTTATGTCAGCAGCCTTCAGTCTGACGTACATATCCCGCGAGAAGGTTTGCGGGGTCTGTGTGGTGGATAGGTTGGCTATCATTGAGAACCATCGAGTAGTGGAGTGTGATCGTGGCATTTGCAGAACCTTCGCCTAAGCAAGAGTTTGAGCTCTTGGCATCCATCTTTGATGCCACGGATAAGGACGACTTTATTCAACGGCTCACAAAGGTGGTCAGAAGTTGCGGATTTGAAAGCTTTCTCATTGGACTTGAACTGAAGGGTGTCAATGGGGCCGTGATTCACCATGTCACCAGTGCGTATCCGGTCGCGTGGCAGAAGCTGTACGTCGAACGGGAATACGCCTTTCAAGACCCAACCGTTGCCTACTGCCAGAAAACGACAGAGCCATTGGTGTGGCACGACCAAATGTTCTCCGACGCCGGTTGTGAGTCGTTGCTGGAAGAAGCACAAAGCCATGGTGTGTCGCATGGGATTAGTGTTGCGGTGCATGAACGCAGTGGTCGCAAGAGCATGTTGTCATTGGCCCGTGACCAGAGTTTTCGACACGATCCGTCCGAGCAAAGCCTGCTGGTTGCGTACGCCAGGATATTGTCGAGTTGCATGCATGTCGTAGCGACCCGCTTGATTGCACCGCAGATTGAAGATCCAAACCGACCCAAACTCTCCAAGCAAGAGACAGAGTGCCTTCAGTGGGTTGCGAAGGGAAAAACGTCATGGGAAGTCGGGCAGATCATGCATATTGCCGAACCAACAGTGGTGTTCCATTTGAAGAACGTGATGAAAAAATTGGGAACTGTCAACCGAATTCAAGCATTGGCCGTCGCCATGCGTTTGGGTCTCGTTGATTAGGAAAAATTCTAATTTAGCCAGTACTGGCGTTTTTTGACAAGCATAAAAAGAATACACCCATCAGTTTTGTGCATGGGGCGGTAGGCATCTGGCACTAACGTCGAGGCCAGCACCGTTGAGTTCCGAGCCCGCAGCGCGAGTTACTGTTGGGCAGACGCTACGCGCAGCAAGTTCAATCCCAGATTCGGTAAACCCAGAAGCTCTCTTCCTCCTTCAGTGCACGCTTGAGTTCGTTGGGACTCAGCCCGCAGACGCGGCGCGTTTCGCGGCACAGATGGGATTGGTCGGAGAAGCCGCCATCGCTCGCGATATCGGCCCAATTGGGGCTGCTGGTCGCCGTGTCGGACAAGTAGGTGTCCCGGGTTTCGACAAAGACCTCTTCGGATCGTGTCAGCCGCCGCAAATCCCGCAATGGCAGCCCGGCCCAATCCTTGATGCGGCGCTCCATCTGCCGCAAGCTCTTGCCCATGCCCGATGTGGCGGCCCTCAGCGCCAGCCCTTCCACCCAATAGCGTTGGCGATCGGCGCGTGGCATGACTTGCTCACGTACCGCGCTCCAGCGTGGCTCCAGAAACGCCTCCATCAGCTGCACGCGGGTGTGGTCGTCGTTGGCTTGCTGCACGGCCTGCGCCATGGCCAGCCAGTCCGTGCCGAATACCTCTTCCATTGGCACTACGCGGTTGACCAGTGACGCCAGGTCTATCCCGGTCAGCGCCTGCACGGCCTGCGGCATCAGGATCGCCATGAAGACCTGGGCCGGACCCTGGTTGACGCTGACGCAGGGCTCGGTATGCGAGCCTATGAAGGACAGCGCAGTCAAGGGCTGGTGCAACGGTGTGTCGCCCAGACGGATACGCGTGGAGTCGCCGTGCACGATCCACATGATGCTGCAATAGGGCGAGGCGGGAAAATGGTTGTGCCGTTGCCGGAGCGACAGGTCTGCGCCCAGCGTGCTGCGTGTCAGGTAGGCGCGTATGCAGGATGCCAGTGACAGGCGCGGTGCGAGCAGTGCCGCATGGGTGGCGGTCGCTCCAGGCTGTGGCGCGAGGCTTGGCGATTCTTGCAGAGAGTCGGCGACGGGTGCGTCAAACATGGGTGACAGTTTAGTGCGGAGCGGCGTGGCGGTTTTGCGCAGAACGCCCCATGTCGTATTCGTTCAATACCGATCCGTTCGAAGCGGCGACACTGTACCCACTATGCATCCAGTCATTCTTAAAAACGTTCACAAGATCTACCAACTCGATTCGGTGGGGGTACCGGCCCTCAGTGACATCAACCTCGAAATCCGCGACAACTGCTTTACCGTGATATCCGGCCCCTCTGGCAGCGGCAAGACCACCTTGCTCAACCTCATCGGCTGCATCGACCGGCCCGACCAAGGGGAGATCATCGTCGCAGGCCAGCATGCGCAGCAGATGTCGGATGACGCATTGTCCGATTTTCGCGCGCGCCACCTCGGTTTCATCTTCCAGAACTTTAACCTGCTGCCCGTGCTGACCGCTTATGAAAATGTGGAATACCCACTGCTGTTGACCGGCATGGGTGACGCGCTACGGCGCGAACGTGTGTTGGCCTTGCTGGATGCGGTCGGCCTGGCCGACAAGGCGCGCAACCGCCCCGGCCAGTTGTCGGGCGGCCAGCGCCAGCGTGTGGCGATTGCGCGCGCCCTGGCACCCGCCCCCAGGCTGGTGTTGGCCGACGAGCCCACCGCCAACCTGGACAGCCACACGGGAGCCGCCATCATCGAGTTGATGCGCAAGATGCAGCGCGAGCAGCACGTGGCCTTTGTATTCTCGTCCCACGACCCCATGGTGCAGGCCGAGGCCGACGACACCGTGTTTTTGCGCGATGGCCGCATCACCGCGGTCGAGCGCCACGCCCAAACGGCGGAGGTGGCGGCATGAAGACTCTTTTGTTGGCCCTGCGCAATCTGTTGCGCAACCGCCGCCGCTCGCTGACCACCTTATTGGCCATGGTCATAGGCCTGACCGCCACGCTGCTGTTTGGCGGTTACAGCAGCAGCTCCATCCTGGCCATGCAAACCGGTTATGTGCAGGTGGTAGGGCATTTGCAGATCCAGCGCCAGGACTACTTCTTGTACGGCAGCGGCAACCCCGCAGCCTATGGCATCAGCGACTACCAGCGCATCATCGACCAGGTCAAGGCCGACCCTGTGTTGCAGCCCATGTTGACCGTGGTCACGCCCAAGTTGAACCTGGGCGGCATTGCGGGTAACTTTGCCGCCGGGGTCTCCAAGACAGTACTGGCCCAGGGTGTGGTGGTCGACGAGCAAAACCGCATGCGCGAATGGAACGACTACGGCAGCCTGAGCTATTCACGTCCGCTGGCTTTGACCGGCACGGCGCCAGAGTCTGCAGTCATTGGCACCGGCGTGGCGCGGCTACTGCAGCTGTGCGGCCCCCTCAAAGTGAGCAACTGCCGCACGCCTCCGGCCAAGGCCAATGGCAATGCGGCGGCAAAAAACGCTCCCGATGACATAGCGGCCTTGTCGGCCCTGGAGACACCAGCCCTTGCGGCCACCAGCGCCACACAGATCGAGATCCTGGCTGCCAACGACCACGGCGTACCCAACGTGGCCGGTCTGACCGTGGTGAAGGCCGAGAACTATGGCCTGAAGGAAATGGACGACGTGTTCATGGAGATGCACCTGGCGCAGGCGCAGAAGCTGATTTTTGGCGGCGTGGCGCCGCAGGTCACGGCCATCCAATTGCAGTTGCAGCACACCAACCAGATTCCACAGGCCAAGGCGCGGCTGAATGAACTCCTGGCGACCCAATGGAAGGACGCGCAACTGGAGGTGCAGGACTTTCAGACGCTGGCGCCCATCTACGGCCAGACCATCCAGTTCTTTGACTCGGTGTTTGGCTTTATCGCCACGTTGATCGGCGTCATTGTGTTGTTCACCGTCGGCAATACCATGAGCATGGCCGTCGTCGAACGCACGGTGGAAATCGGCACGCTGCGGGCCATAGGCCTGCGCCGCGGCGGCATACGCCGCCTGTTCATGGTCGAGGGCATGCTGCTGGGCAGCATGGGCGCCTTGCTGGGCCTGTGTGTGGCGCTGGGGCTGGCGGCTTTGATCAATAACAGTGGCTTCACGTGGACGCCACCCGGTTATGTCTACGCCTACCCGTTGAAAGTGCGGGTCTGGGGCAATACACCACTGATGCTGGGCAGTGCCATAGGTCTGGTGCTGGTGGCCATCGTGTCGGCCTGGTGGCCGGCGAATCGTGCGTCGAAACTGGCGATTGTGGATGCCTTGCGGCATGTCTAGGAACACTGGCGTCACATGGCTCCGCGACGCCACCTTTATACGTGGGAGAGCAAATTGACGACTGATTTGTGGATGCTGGTGGCCACAGCCATGCTGTGTGTTGGCACGACGTTCGTCTACGGTGCCGGACGTTTCATGCAGCCGGGCGGCGCGGCGTGGGCCGCTGGCAATCGCGAGCGGGAATTTGCGGTGCCGGGCTGGGTTGCCAGGGCCGTAAAGGTGCATGCCAACCTGGTGGAAAACATCGCGCCCTTCGCGGTGCTGGTCCTGGTGGCCCATGTGTCGGGCAAGGCTTCTGCATCCACAGCGCTGGGTGCGAGCATTTTCTTCTGGTGCCGCCTGGCACATCTTGCGGTCTACGTCGCTGGTTGGCGCCATGTGCGTTCCCTGTTGTGGTTTGCATCCTGGGGTGGTGCTTCGCTAATTTTGCTGGCGCTGTTCAAGTAGCTGCCCGGGTCATCCAGTTGTGTCAAATCCTGTCCTGCCGAATCGAGGTTTCTAAAAAATGCGTGTTTTGAAGAATGTTTTGTTAAGCCTGCTGCTGACCACAGGTGTGGTGTATGCCGCTACACCACTCAACGCCCAGGACATCCTGGCCGCCAGCGACGCCGTGCGTAATCCGGCCAAACCGTTTGGTTTGACGACCCATTTGGTGGAGTACCGCAACGGCAAGGAGACCGCGAACATGAGCCTGGCGATTTATGCCAAGGCCGAGGCCAGCGGCGGGCAGTTTCGCAACCTGGTGCGTTTTGTGGCGCCGGTGCGCGATGCCAACAAGCTCATGCTCAAGAGCGGCAATGATTTGTGGTTTTACGACCCATCCAGCAAGGCCAGCATCCGCATGTCGCCGCAGCAGCGCCTGCTGGGCCAGGCCGCCAATGGTGATGTGGTGACCGTCAATCTGTCGCTGGACTACCAGGCCAAACTCGCGGCCGAAGAAGACATCCAGGACGGCGACCGAAAAACCCGGCACTGCTACAAGCTGGCGTTGGCGGCCAGCTCGCCGGACGTGACCTACCACCGCATCGAGCTGTGGATAGACACCGCGACCAACCAGCCGGTCAAGGGCAAGTATTACTCCGAGAGTGACCGCTTGTTGAAGACCGCCTACTACCGCAAGGTGGAGAAACAACTGGGTGCCGACCGGCCCACTGAAACGGTGATCATCGACGGCCTGGACCCTAACTGGGTCACTGTGATGCGTTACGCGGACTGGGCCTGGCGCGATGTGCCGGATGCCTGGTTGCAGCGTGATTATTTGCCGCGGTTCAAGCCCGAATGAGCAAGGCTGGCGTGATAGGGCGGCTTGCGCTACTGCTGATGCTGGCAGTCGGACCGGTACAGGCACAGCTAGCGTCGGACGCCGATGATTCCGCTCTGCTGTTGGCTGATCAGGCGCCCAAGGCCCAGGCACAAGTCCGTGATTGGCAATTCGCCGTCGAAGCTGCGGCCGGTGAAACACGCCAGCGCTACGGTCTGGGCAATGTGCAAACCCCGCGCCTGTCGCTGGATGTGCAGGTGGACACCAAGATTGCCGACGGCTGGCGTGCCGTGTTGTCGGACCAGTTGGACCAGCGTTGGCAAGGCCGCTTCGATAACACCAGCACGACCAATACGCTGAAGGAGGCCTACCTGAGTTGGCAGGCCAGCCCCGAGCGCGCGCTGGATGTGGGACGCATCAATGCCCGTTACGGTGTGGCCGCCGGCTACAACCCGACCGATTATTTTCGCAGCGGTGCCAACCGCTCCATCACGGCCATTGACCCCAGCAGCCTGAAGAAAAACCGCCAGGGCAGCGTGATGCTGCGCGGACAGACGTTGTGGAATGGGGGATCGTTGTCGGCCATGGTCTCTCCGAAGTTGGCCGATCAGCCAACGGACGCTTCGTTTAGCCTGGACCTGGGCGCCACCAATCGCCAGGACCGTTGGCTGCTGGCACTCAGCCAGCAACTGTCGGACACCGTGAACCCCCAATGGTTGTTGTACGGGGAAGGCAGCCAGTCACCCCAACTTGGTTTTAACCTGACCGGTCTGCTGGGCCAGGCTACGGTTGCCTACGTGGAGTGGTCGGGCGGGCGTAGTGCCTCGCAACTGGCGCAGGCGCTGGGTAGCGGCGACGACACGGCGTTTCGGACACGTCTCGCAACGGGCCTGACCTATACCACCGACAACAAGATATCCATCACCGTGGAGTACGATTTCAACGGCGCCGCTCTGAAACCGGATGCATGGGAAACACTGGGCAGGCGTGCGCCACAGGCCTATGCGCAATACCGCGGCTGGGTACAAAAGGCCATGGACCTGCCCACGCAGCAGTCGGTGTTTGTGTATGCCAGTTGGCAAGACGCTTTCACCAGCCAACTGGATATCAATGCGATGCTGCGCCACAACGTCGACGACCACAGCCAGTTGTCGTGGCTGGAGGCGCGTTACCACTGGGGCCGCACCGATGTAGCCCTGCAATGGCAGCACAACCGGGGCGGCCTGGCCACCGAGTTTGGTGCCTTGCAGCAGGAGCACGTGGTGCAGTTGCTGCTGCGGTATTTTTACTGAGCGGACTCTGCCACCGCGTGGTTTACGTATCCGAGATGCGTTAGGGCACTTGCTCGCTTGCGCAGCGCATGGTTCATGGAGCGCGCAAGGGTTGCAACAGCACAACCAGCGCACCAGCACCACCCTGTGCCGGTGGTGCCTGCACAAAGGCCACCACCTCAGATCGCTGCACCAGCCAACGGTGCACCTTGTCCTTGAGCACCGGTGCCTTGCCGGGCGAGCCCAGGCCTTTGCCGGTGACCACGCGCACGCAGCGTATGCCGTGTTTGTGCGCCTCGCGCATGAAAGCGCCCAGGGCCTCGCGCGCATCGTCCGTGCGCAGGCCGTGCAGGTCGATCTGGCGCTGGATGGACCATTTGCCGCGGCGCAGCTTGTAGGTCACATCCGGTCCGACGCCGGGGCGCCGAAAGCTCAGGCGCTCGTCGGTTTCCAACAGCGAGGTAACGTCCACCGCATCGCTGATGGATTCGGTGAACGCCGCCGCCTCGTCCAGTAGATGCTGCATCGGGGTAGGCGGAGGGGGCACGGGCTTCAGGCTGACGGTGCGGTGTTCCGGTAGGCGCTTGACGGCACCCACGGCGGCCTGGAACAAGCTGCGGTGTTCACGGGCGCGTTTGGCCTCTAGCGCCCGCTGCGCAGCCGCCTGTACCTCGCGTTCGGCCTGGGCTGCAATTTCTTTTTTGACTTGCTTCAAGTCGGCCAGCGAGCCCACCTTGAAGGGCTTGGCCTTGGCTGGGATCGCCGTGAATTTGGCTGGCACGGCAGCAGGCTTGGCCGCCACCACCGGTGGCTTTGCAGCGGTCACAGCAGGCCTTTCTCGGCCATGGACAGGGCTTGGCCCGGCCCGACGATGATGTGGTCCAGCACCCGCACATCCAGCAACGCCAGCGCCGCTTTTAAAGTCTGCGTCAGCGCCTCGTCGGCGCGCGAGGGCTGCACCGTGCCGCTGGGGTGGTTGTGCGCCAGCACCACGGCACTGGCCTGGTGGTGCAGGGCGCGCAGCGCAACCTCGCGGGGGTAGACCGATGTTTGGGTCAACGTGCCGCGAAACAGCTCTTCCATCGCCAACAGGCGGTTCTGCGTGTCCAGGAACAGCACGGCAAAAACTTCGTGGCCCTTGGCCGCCAGATGCAGCTTCAGGTAGTGCTTGATGGTGTCGGGGTCGGCGAATACCGTGCGCTCCTTGAGCTGCTGGGCCATGGCCCGGCGTGCCAGCTCCAGCACCGCCACCAGTTCCGCGCGCTTGGCCGGTCCCAAGCCCTTGACCCGCTTTAAATCGTCCGCCGTGGCATGTAGTAAGCCTGAAATACCGTCGAAGCCCTCGTCACCATTGCGTGAGGTGCTATATTTTTTGATATGCAGTAGTTCGTCGGCCATTTGCAGCACACCCTTGCCCTTGATTCCGGTGCGCAGCAGCAGGGCCAGCAGTTCGGCGTCGCTGAGTGCGCCAGCACCGCGTGCCAGCAGCTTTTCACGCGGTCGGGCGTCAGGAGGCAGGTCTTTCAGGGGCATGGCAAGGGCTGGTGCAGCCAGGGGCTTGGCCGGGTTTCTACAATAGAGCCCAGTTTAATGCTTGCCCCAGGCTCCGCCGCTCCCCGGGTCGCCGCTCCCCTTCAGGAGGAGTTTCGCGCTTTGGGACGGCCTGGCAGCCCTTATTGAGACTTCTATGACCCCAACGACGACAAGCTGTGTACAGCCGGACTCCTTCCTCACTCTGCATTACCGCCTGAGCGGCCCGGCTGGGGATGTCATCAATACTTTTGGCGGATCGCCTGCCACGCTGACGCTGGGAACGGGCGAATTGTCACCAGCCGTCGAGGCCTGCCTGATCGGCATGGAAGAGGGTACGCGCAAGTCCTTTGAGCTGCCCGCCGGTGCCGCCTTTGGCGAGCGCAACCCTGACATGCATCAGTGGCTGGCGCGCAAGGAACTCAATTCTCTGGGCGACCCCAACGAACAATACGCTGCGGGTGATGTGGTGCAGTTCCCCACGCCGGATGGCCAGGGCCAGTTTGCTGGCGTCGTGGTGCAGGTTGCTGAAGGCAAAGGTGTGCAATTTGATTTTAACCATCCGCTGGCCGGCCAGCCGGTGACGTTTGAAGTGCAACTGATTGGTGTTTTATGACTATGTCCTCCAACAACGAAGCCCTGAACGCCGCCCCGGGAGGCAGCGCAGTAAACGCAGCGACAAGCGTGGAAGCCATATTGCTCGCCGAGCCGCGCGGTTTTTGCGCCGGCGTTGACCGTGCCATCGAGATCGTGGAGCGTGCGCTGCAAAAATTCGGCCGCCCGATCTACGTGCGCCATGAGATCGTGCACAACACCTACGTGGTAAACGACCTCAAGGCCAAGGGGGCTATCTTTATAGAAGCATTAGATGACGTACCGGCGGGGGCTACCCTGGTTTTTTCCGCACACGGTGTGTCCAGGGCGATCCAGTTGGAGGCAGAGGCCCGGGGTTTCCAGATTTTTGATGCCACCTGCCCACTGGTCAGCAAGGTGCATGTGGAAGTTGCCAAGCTGCACAAAGAGGGTTTCGAGTTCATCATGATCGGGCACAAGGGCCACCCCGAGGTGGAGGGCACCATGGGCCAGCTCGAAGACGGCAGCATCCACCTGGTGGAAGACGTGGCCGACGTGGCGCGCATCCAGCCACGGCAAACCGACAAGCTCGCGGTTGTCACGCAGACCACGCTCAGCGTCGACGATGCGGCCGATATCGCCGCCGCGGTGAAAGCGCGTTTCCCCCATGTGCGGTCGCCCAAGCAGCAGGACATTTGTTACGCCACGCAAAACCGCCAGGACGCGATCAAGATCATGTCGCCGCAGGTGGATATCGTCATTGTGGTCGGTAGCCCCACCAGTTCCAACAGCAACCGCCTGGCCGAACTGGCGCGCAAGCTCGGCGTCACCAGCTATATGGTGGACAGTGCCGAGGAGCTGCAGACCGAATGGTTTGAGGGCAAGAGCCGCGTCGGTTTGACGGCCGGGGCTTCCGCGCCCGAAATATTGGTGCGCCAGGTCATTGACCGCATCCGGGCGCTGGGCGCGGTCTCGGTGCGCAAGATGGATGGCATTGAGGAAACGGTGAAATTTCCGTTGCCCAAGGGCCTGAAGCTGGAGGCTTGAAGGCGGTTGCTGCTGCTATTTATTTGGTAGCGACATACGTAATAATATCGAGGGCTAGAGCCCAATTTCTTAAAAGATACGGTGAGACAGAGCGCGTTCTGTAGTGTGAACGCAGGGCTCTGTCCCCCCACTGAGAAGGTAGACCATGTTAGACATCAACCTGCTGCGCAAAGACCTGGATTCGGTTGTCGCCCGGCTGCAAACGCGCAAGAACCCGCAAGCCTTTCTGGATGTGGGCGCCTTCACGGCACTGGAAGCCGAGCGCAAGACCATACAGATGCGCACAGAGGAGCTGCAAAGCAAACGCAATACGCTGTCCAAACAAATTGGCATGCTCAAGGCCAAGGGCACACCGGCCGAGGTCGATGCCGTCATGGCCGACGTAGCCGGCTTGAAGACTGAGCTGGAAACCTCTGCTACGCGGCTGGACGTCATCCAGGCCGAGATGCAAACCCTGCTGCTGGCCGTGCCCAATCTGCCGCATGAATCCGTGCCTGTGGGCGAGGACGAGCAGGGCAACGTGGAAGTGCGCCGCTGGGGCACGCCTACCGCCATGGACTTCGCCATCAAGGACCATGTGGATGTCGGCACGCCCCTGGGCCTGGATTTCGAGATGGGCGTCAAGCTGTCGGGCTCGCGCTTCACGGTCATGAAGGGCCCGGTGGCCCGTATGCACCGCGCTTTAAGCCAGTTCATGCTGGACGTGCAGACGCTGGAGCATGGCTATACTGAGTGTTATGTGCCCTACGCCGTCAATGGCGAGTCGCTGAAGGGCACCGGCCAGCTGCCAAAATTCGAAGGTGATCTGTTCGCCGCCAAGAAGGGCGGCCAGGAGGGTGAAGCGCAGCCCGACCACACGGCGTTGTACCTGATCCCCACCAGCGAAGTGCCGCTGACCAATTTTGTGCGCGACACGGTCGTGGCCGAGGCTGAGTTGCCGATCAAACTGACCGCCCACACCCCGTGTTTCCGCTCCGAGGCCGGCAGCGCCGGGCGCGACACACGCGGCCTGATCCGCCAGCACCAGTTCGACAAGGTGGAAATGGTGCAAATCGTGCATCCGGACCAGAGCTACGCGGCGCTGGATGCCATGGTGGGCCATGCCGAAGTGATTCTGCAAAAGCTGGGTTTGCCCTACCGCGTCATGAGCCTGTGCAGTGGTGACATGGGTTTTGGCGCAAGCAAGACGTTTGACCTGGAAGTCTGGCTGCCGGCGCAGAACACCTACCGCGAGATCAGCTCGGTTTCGAACATGGAAGCCTTCCAGGCACGCCGCATGCAGGCCCGCTACAAGAACGCCCAGGGCAAGAATGAACTGCTGCACACGCTGAACGGCTCCGGCCTGGCCGTGGGCCGCACGCTGGTGGCGGTGCTGGAGAACTACCAGAACGCCGATGGCTCGGTCACCGTGCCCGAGGCCCTGCGTCCCTACCTGGGTGGAATGGAGACCCTGCGACCCTGATAGAATCCTGGCTTCGTCCAAACGAAGCAACTAATTAGGAAGAGTGGCAGAGTGGTCGAATGTACCTGACTCGAAATCAGGCGTACCGAAAGGTACCGAGGGTTCGAATCCCTCCTCTTCCTCCATTAGCCCATGTTCTGCATGGGCTTTTTGGTTTCTGGGCTTCCACGCGACCCAGACAGCTGCACCCTATTCCCAGCAAGACGCCTGGATTTGAGCGGATCGCATAACCCATCTATAAGCAAGTTGTAACATCCACTTGCAAATATTTAGCGCCCGCGCTAATATTCAAACCAGCGACAATGCTTTCAGAGATGAGGTGTTGTTTCTCGCAGCCAGCGAGGCGGCTCGAAAGAGCAAATCTGGCAAGGGCAAACTTGATGAAAGTCAAGGACGCAAAGCTTCCGGGCTACATGACCAAGGTCATATGCCAGCGGGGTTGCCATCGAAAGTGCAATTTCTTCGATGTTGCGTCGCCCTTTATTTGTTGACTCAAACTAAAGGCGGCTGTATGACCAAACACTCCAACCGAAACACTCCAGTCGAGCAATGGCCCGAGTCCCTGGAGATACTGCGTCACCTCGCATCGCAGACGGAACCCGTCCCCATCAAGGATGTCGCGCACTATGTCAGTGCGCCCGAAATCTCCACCCGCAACCGTTTGGCCAAGCTGGAAGCACAGGGCACGGTGCGCGCACTCAGGGCCTCAGCTACGTTGAGCCCCGGCAAGCAAGTGACCTGTACGCACTATGTGATCACGCAGTATGGCAAGGACTGTGCGGGAATCAGATCCCAGGCGCAGAGTCAGGCCTTCAAGGTCTGCGCCAACAGTGTTTTTTCCTGGGCCGCAGCCGTGGGTGCGGGCCAATCCCTGAAAAACTGAGCGCCAGTTGCGCGCCAACGCAGGCGGAGCGTGGGGGCTACATTTACTTTTCGATGGCGAGCAATTCGACGTCGAAGTTCAGCGTTGCATTCGGTGGCACCATGGCTCCAGCACCCCGCTCGCCGTACGCTGTTGCGGACGGGCAGGTCAGCGTGGCCTTGCCGCCGACCTTGATTTTTTGCAGGCCTTGCGTCCAGCATCGGATTACCTGGCTCAACGGAAACACGGCGGGCGCATTGCGCTTATAGGAGCTGTCAAATTCGGTACCGTCGAGCAGGGTGCCACGGTAGTGCACCTTGACCCGGTCGGTTGCGCTGGGCATGGCGCCTGTGCCCACCACGGTGTGTGCGATGGTGATGCCAGAGGCCAATGTTTCGGTCTCGATAGCACCTGCGGCATGTGCGCCCAAGGTAGTCAGAGCCAAAAGCGCGGGAATCAAAAGCAAGGTTTTCATCATAACAATAGGTGTTGTTGGTTTCATGGACATAAAAAATGAAATGGCAACGCATGCGCTGCGCCGGTGTGAGCGCGGCCCGAGTTTTAAGTTCCCGTTGCCAACAGGGCCAAAGCTGCGCCCACTGCACCGGCCTCCACCGTTAACGGCTCCAATTGCCCAGTCAGTTGAACCAATGCAGTCGCACCCTCGCGCTGCAATTGGGCAATCGCCTGGCCCGCATCCTTGGGCGACGCAAAGCCAAGACTCTGTAATAACACCAGGCCCTGCGCATTCACCAGTTTGAAGCGGAATTGGCCATCGGCCTCACGGTATTGTTTGAAACTGGGCAGCGTGGCCTTGGCTGCTTTCTGGCTGGCAACCACGGCCTGCTCGCCCAAGCTGCGCAGACCCACGGCATGGCGCAACCTGGCCATCAAGGGCGTGGCCTGCTGGCGGGCCTTGACTGCGCCGGCCAACAAAATGGCTTCAATTTTTGCGGGGTTGTTGATCAGGTCCTGATAGGCCTCGCGCATGGGGGTCACTTCGCGGTCAATGCGTTCAAACAGTATCTGTTTGGCGTCCCCCCAGGCAATGCCGTCGGCATAGGCTTTGCGCAGCGTTTGCGCCTCGTCGTCGCTGGCAAAGGCCTGGTAAATCTGGAACAGCGCCGAGCCTTCGGTATCCTTGGGCTCACCGGGGGCGCGTGAGTCGGTGACGATGCCGGCAATCAACTTCTTGAGTTGTTCGCGCGGCACAAACATCGGTATCGTGTTGTCGTAGCTCTTGCTCATCTTGCGGCCATCCAGCCCGGGCAGGGTGGCTACCGATTCCTCAATCACCGCCTGTGGTGGTACGAAGTGTTCACCATAGCGGTGGTTGAAACTATTGGCCATGTCGCGCGCCATCTCGATGTGCTGGATCTGGTCACGCCCCACCGGCACCTTGTGGGCGTTGAACATCAAAATGTCGGCACCCATCAGCACCGGATACATGAACAGGCCGGCCGTCACGTCCATATCGGGGTCCTGCTCGGCCGCCGTGTTCTTGTCTACGGCGGCCTTGTAGGCGTGGGCGCGGTTGAGCACGCCCTTGCCGGTGACACATGTCAGCAGCCACGTTAGTTCAGGGATCTCGGGCACATCCGATTGGCGGTAAAAGACCACGCGCTCGGGGTCCAGGCCCGCTGCCAGCCAACTGGCGGCGATCTCCAATGTGGAACGCTGGATACGTGCCGGTTCATCGATCTTGATCAGCGCGTGGTAGTCGGCCAGAAAGTAGTAGCTCTCCACTCCCGGCGTCTGGCTGGCCCGCACCGAGGGGCGGATGGAGCCGACGTAATTGCCGAGGTGGGGCGTGCCGGAGGTCGTGATGCCGGTGAGGAAGCGGGTCGTCGGTTGGGCCATGGTTAATCAGTTGAATAAATATAGCAGAGGTGCGGTCAGCAGTTGAAGCGCGGCCAAGGTGAGACTGCGGATGGGGATCATCCAAAGCGGCCCCAGAACCTGCATGAAAGCCAGAGCCAGAATGATCCACATACTCCAGGGCTCGATCCTTGCCAGTTGCATGCTGTATTTCGGCGGCAGCGAGAAAAGGAGGATGCGCCCTCCAGCCAGGGGAGGGACGGGCAGCAGCTGAAACGCGAACAAACTCAGGCAAACCATGACGCCTGCCTTGCAGGACTCGATAAAGAAGATCTCTTGCACTTGCAGAATAACCAGCAGGTTCAAGACGACGTACCACAGCGAAGCCATCACAAACAAGGCAACGGGGCTGGCCATTTCTACCCAGATGGCACCTTGCTTGTGGTTGCGCAAATTGCGGTAGTCAATGGGTATGGGCTTGGCACTGCCGAAAATGAAGGCGCCACTCGTCAGGAAGAACATCGCCATTGGGATAACAATGGTCTCCAGCGGCGAGATGTGGTTGGTCGGGTTCCATGTGTGGCGGCCTTGGCTCCAGCCAGTTTTGTCACCCTGCCAGAACGCTACGTGACCGCGTGCTGCCTCAGAAAAAGTAATCGCCAATAGGAGGGGTATTGCGAGTATTGCTGCCTGCTGTATCAGATTGCCAAAGTCCATGGGTTTGTTCTTTATTCCAAGGTGGTGTCTACAAGCCCAGGGCGGCCAGATCGCCACGGCCCTGGCGTATGAGTATCGGCTCAGGGCCCGTCAGGTCAATGACGGTTGTCGGTTCCAGCGCACAAGCGCCGGCATCTATGACCCCTGCAATCACCTTCTCAAAGCGTTCGCGGATGTCATTCGCATCGTTCATCGGTTGCGTTTCTCCGGGCTCGATCAGCGTGGTCGCCAGTAGAGCGCCCTCGTGCAACGCCAGCAGGGCTTGCAGCACGGTGTGGTCCGGCACGCGCAAGCCAATGGTCTTGCGCGAGGGGTGGCTGACACGGCGCGGTACTTCCTTGCTGGCTTCCAGAATGAAGGTGTAGGGGCCAGGCGTGGCGGACTTCAGCAGGCGGTACTGGGCGTTGTCCACTCGGGCATAACTGGCCAGTTCGCTCAAATCGCGGCACAGCAACGTCAGGTGGTGCTTGTCGTCCACACCGCGGATGCGGCGCATATTGTCCACCGCTGCCTTGTCATCCAGGTGGCAGACCAGGGCGTAGCTGGAGTCGGTGGGTACGGCCACAATACCGCCCTTTTCCAGCAAAGCCACGGCCTGTTTCAGCAAGCGCGTTTGGGGATTTTCGGGGTGAACTTCGAAGTATTGGGCCATGCCGTGGAAACAGTCTCAAAAGAGGTCGACGCCAGGCGTCTATTGGATGCGCGAGGTCAGCAGGTCCCAGACAGGCGTCAGGTTAGCCGGTAAAAACGGCAGCGTGCCCAATTCGGTGTGGCTCTCGTCCGGGCTATGGAAGTCACTGCCACGCGATGCTGCTAGGCCAAACTCGCGCGCCGTGTCGGCGTAGATGGCGTACTCGGGCACCGAGTGGCTGCCCGTCACCACTTCGACGCCTTGCCCGCCATGGGCTTTGAACTCGGTGAACAGCGCAAACTCTTCGTTGGGCGTGAATTTGTAGCGTGCCGGGTGCGCAATGACGGCAACGCCGCCCGCACCGGTGATCCATTGCACGGCATCCTTCAGCGTGGCCCAGCGGTGTGCTACATAGCCTGGTTTGCCCTCGATCAGGTATTTCCTGAACACCTCGTTGGTGTCACGGCAGACGCCGGTTTCGATCAAAAAACGGGCGAAATGGGTGCGGGAAATCAATTCCGGATTGCCGACAAATTTAAGGGCACCCTCGTAAGCGCCTTTGATACCGACCTTGGCCAGCCCATCGGACATTTCCATGGCGCGCAGGTCGCGGCCACCGCGGGTGCGGCGCAGGCCCTCGATCAGATCCTGGTTTTCGGCGTCAAAGCCCAAGCCCACAATGTGCACGGTCTTGCCGATGAACGTGATGGAAATCTCGGTGCCGGTCAGGTAGCGCATGCCGTTGGCCTTGGCTGCCGCAGCTGCGCGGGTTTGCCCGCCGATCTCGTCGTGGTCGGTCAAGGCCCACAATTCCACGCCGTTGCCACTGGCGCGCGCGGCCAGGGCTTCGGGCGTTAGCGTGCCGTCGGAAACAACGGAATGGCAGTGGAGGTCGGCGTTTTGTATAGGGGTCACCGTAGCATTTTAGGCGCTGGCCAGATTTGGACGGCTGAACTGCATGCTGCGACCGCTGACGGGATGGACAAATGTCAATGCACAGGCATGCAGCAGCAGCCTTGGAGCCATCGCTGTCACCCCGGGTGGTGCGTATAACGCGTCCCCCAGTATCGGGTGGCCTATGGCCTGCAGATGCAGCCTCAGCTGGTGGGTGCGGCCGGTCAGCGGCTCCAGTAACACATGGCTGACTTGGCGTTGACTGTCATAGTGGCGCAACTGCAAGCGGGTGACACTGGACTTGCCTGTTTCGTGGTTGATGACCCGCAGCGGCCTATTCGGCCAATCCACGGCAATGGGCAGGTCAATCACGCGCCAGTCGTCCCCCGTGGGGGCGACATCGCCATGTACCACGGCCTCATAACGCTTGTCGACCAGACGGTTGGCAAAGGCCTCGCCGAGCGCGCGCTGCACCGCTGCACCGCGCGCCATGACCATCAGGCCCGAGGTCGCCATGTCCAGCCGGTGCACCACCAGCGCATCGGGAAACCGGGCCTGCACCCGCGCGCTCAGGCAGTCCTGTTTATCGGGACCACGCCCGGGCACCGACAGCAGTCCCGAGGGTTTGTCCAGTACAACAACGGCATCGTCCGCATGGACCACGCAGATGGGCGGGTCACCCGACACGTTTTCAGTTGGCATCGTGGCCCGCAATCAGACGCTGCACTGTTTCACAAAACTCGCTGACATCGTTGGGTTTGTAAATCAGCGCATCGGCGCCTTCGCGGATGGCACTTTGTTCCAGCTCGGGCGTGACATAACCCGAGGCCAGCGCAACGGGCAGCTCGGGGCGAATCTGCTTGGCGTAGCGCAGCAGGTCTATGCCACTGTAGCCCGGCATGTTGTAGTCGGTGACGACAATGTCGAAGGCTCCGGCGTCGGCCCTCAGTGCGGCCTGCGCCTCATGCGGATCGGTGAAGGTGGTGACGGTAAAGCCCTTGCGTTTGAGCACCCGGGCGATCAGGAACACCAGGGCTTGGTCGTCGTCCACATACATTACGTGGCGGCCCTTGCCGATGATGGGCTCTGGTTCTGTAATCACCACCTCCGCGGCCAGCGGCACTGCCGTTTGTTGCGTGGGCGGGAAATACAGCGTGAACACGCTGCCCGCGCCGGGCACGCTTTGCACGTCGATGGCGCCCTGGTGCGCCTGCATGATGCCGTGCACCACGGACAGCCCCAGGCCGGTGCCCTGACCGACTTCGCGGGTTGTGAAGAAGGGCTCAAAAATACGCGCCAGCGTCTCGGGCGTCATGCCGTTGCCGGTGTCGCGCACGGCGACGGTGACGTAGCGGCCATTGGGCAGCCCCAGTCGCCCGCTCAAGGGCTGTACCAGCTCCACACTGGCCAGTTCGATCGTCAGTGAACCCTTCTTGCTGCCAATGGCCAGCAGTGCATTGGTGCACAGATTGAGCAAGGCCTGCTCCACCTGCGTGGTGTCGGCCAGTATGGCGGCGGTGTGGGGCGCCAGCAGCACCTGCATGTCCACCAACGGCGGCAGGGCTACACGCACCAGGCGGGCGGCCTCGCGCACCACGTCGTCCATCGCAATGGGGATGCGTTTGGGCACCTCGTTGCGGCTGAAGGTCAGAATCTGGCGCACCAGATCACGCGCGCGCCGCCCGGCCTTGTCGATTTCCTGCAGACTGGTCAGGGCCGGGGAACTGGCCGCCGTGTCTTGTTTGGCCAGGTCCACATTGCCCAAAATCGCGCTCAGGATGTTGTTGAAGTCGTGCGCGATGCCGCCGGCCATGGTGCCCATGGCCTGCATTTTTTGCGATTCGCGCAACTGGGTTTCCAGCGTGACACGGCGGGCCTCGGCCATTTTGCTGGCGGTCAAATCGCGTGCAAAGATGGTGGTGATTTCGCCGTGTGATCCTTGCATGCCGCGCCGGGCAATCTGCGCGGAGATGGGATGTTGCGACGCCACGCGGGCCGTCAGGCGGCGCTCCAGTGACACGCTGATCTCCACGAAAATCTCGCGTCCCAGCAGGGTGGTTGCGGCAAATTCGCCCAGTGTGGTCTGCGTGGACACGCCACCGCCGGCCAGGCGCGCTTCTACCTGGGGCAGGAAACGCCCCAGCTTGCTGCCCAGCGCCTGGTCGGCCGGGCATTGGAACAGCGTGGTGGCCGCCGGGTTGAACACGGTGATGCGCTGTTCCTCGTCTATGCACAAAATGGCGTCCAGTGACGAGTTGATGATGGCTGCCATGCGGTTCTCGCTGAGCAGCAGGTCCTCGTTGCGCTGCTGTAGCACGGCGGCGCTTTTTTGCAAGGCATGGCGCTGCGCCAGCAACGGACCCTGGTCGATGATTGCGCAGATAAAGTGTGCCAGGTCGCCCTGCGGGTTCTCGATGCGGGCCATGTGTAAATCGCCGGTGAACGTGCCCTGCGAGCCGGCCAAAAAGACGACTTCGCTGACCTCGCTGGTGCTGCGTGACTTGGCGTTCAGGAACGCGACCGCCACTTCGTCGGTGTGTGTGGTGCCGACAAAGGGCAACAAAAAATTCAGCGGCGGATCGCTCTCCAGCGGTTGGAACAGCCGCAGCGCCATGGCATTGCTGGCCATCACCAGGCCCTCTTCGTCCACCACCATCAGCGCCAGCGGCACATTGGAAAACAGCGTTGCGAAGCGTTCGGACGCGCCTTCCGCCTCCTGCTGGCTGTAACGCAAGGCCTTGTTCTGCACCTCCAGTTCGGCCTGGTACTTGCGCAGGTCCTCGATCATCTGCGAGGGCGCATAACCTTCGACGATCAAATCCTGCTCGGCGTGTTCAGCCGGGTCGGACCGGTTGACGGGCCGCGGCACCACGCGGAATTTTTTGCGGCGTGACGGTGTGTTCATGGATCCGGGCTGGCCTGGCAAACTCATGGTGCCTTGCGGACGATGCCGTTACCGGGGGCATAACGTGCGGTTTGCAGCGGGCTGTTGGCGGCAATGTAGGCGCGCAGCACATCGGCATCCACAAAGCCAGTGTTGACATAACTTGCATGCCCGGTGACGTTGGGATAACCGTCTCCACCCACGGCCATGAAGTTGTTGATGACCATCTGGTAGGTCTTGGCCCTGTCCAGGGGTGCCCCCTTGATGCGAACGTCGCTGACGGTGTCTCCGGTGATGACCATGTCAATGCCGGAGAAGTGCGGAAAGCCACCGGCACCCGGGCTCATTTTGGCCGCCACCGCCAGGTAGTCCAGCACTTCGCGTCCGGTGTATGTCAGCGTCACCAGCGTGTTGCCAAAGGGGTGTACCTTGAGTATGTCCTTGTAGTTGATGGGTCCTGCTGGCATGGAGTCGCGTATGGCACCGGAGTTGAGCACGGCAAAGTCGGAGCGGGTTTTTTCCACCATGGCCTGCCCTATCAGCATGCCCAGATTGCTTGGAGCCTTGCGCACCGAGCGGTCGCCTTCGAGCTTGGCATCGGTACTGCCGACAGCGACGAGCAGCTTGTTTTGGCCAAACGCCTGGTAAGGCCGCAGCAGGGTCAGCATCTCGGGGTTTTCGGCGATGGGTGTTGTGTAGTTCACCAGTTGGGTACTGCCATTGGCGCCGGTGACGGGTTTCTTCAGATTGATCGGGATCAGCGCATATTTCACCAGTGTGAATGTGCCATTGCGGTACTGGAAATCGGCGCGGCCCACGTATTTTCCCCACTCATGGGCTTGCACGATCCAGGTGCCGTTTTGCCGGTCCGGCTGGCATGGCGCGCCCGGGACGTATTCGGTGTCCAGCACGTTCTCGGCGCGCATGCAGGCAGGGTTTTGTGTATGGCCGCCCACCACCAGATCTATGCCATTGACGGCGCGCGCCATCTCCACATCACCCGGGGCCTGGATGCCATGCTGGCCGTTCTCGTAGTGGCCCATGTGTGTGGCGGCTATCACCACGTCGGCCTGCGCGCGCAGGGTGGGCACCAGCTTGACCGCCTCCTGGGTGGGGCTGCGGAACTCCACGTCTTGCATATTGGCCGGGTTGCCTAGCTTTATGGTGTCTTCGGTGGTCATGCCCATGACCGCCACCCGCACGCCACCCAGGTTGAAGAGTTTGTAGGGTGCAAACATGCGCTCGCCGCGCTGGTAGATATTCGCCGACAGCATCGGAAACACGGCCAGCTTGCGCTGCATGGCCAGCACCGAGGGTGGCTTGTCGAATTCATGGTTGCCGACCGCCATCGCGTCATAACCCAGCAGGTTCATGCCTTTGAAGTCCGGCACCGCGTCTTGCAGGTCCGACTCCGGCACACCGGTATTGACGTCGCCACCGTCGAGCAACAGGCTGTGACCGCCGGCCGCGGCCACCTCGGCACGGATCGTATCGATCACGGTCTTGCGCGCTGCCATGCCGTATTCACCGTCACTGTTCTGCCAGAAACGGCCATGGTGGTCGTTGGTGTGCAGGATGGTGATGGCGTAGGTCTTGTCTTTTTCCGGTCCCGTGGGGGCCAGGCTGGTGCAGGCCGCCAGTACCAGTGCAAGGCTGGCGGTGAGGAAGGGCTTTGAGGTTCGCATGGCTGCATATTAGCGGTAACCTGGTGCCTGTCGGCGCGGCTACGATTCAAACGGATGCGGAGTTGCCGCGGACATTCGATGCTCCCCTTGCTCCTAGGAGCGTGCGTCAACTTCCAATTTCCAAACTTCCGGGTTTCCGAATTTCCTTCCCCCACTCCCCCCAACCCCCTCGCCCCGCCGGGCGAGGGGGAGCCAATGCG
>JAZKIR010000099.1:0-39143 GCA_040384785.1 Pseudomonadota bacterium | reverse complement strand
CCGTCCACGGGTGCCGTGCAGTTGTCGCGCCCACTGTGTCCCTATCCGCAATTTCCTCGCTACAAAGGGAATGGCGATATCAACAAGGCCGAGAGTTTCAGGTGCTCGATCGAATGAACTACTTCACGCTGCGAAGCAGTTACCAACACCATAGCTCGCTAAGCACCAATCCGTGTTCAAAGCCAAAGGGGACGTAAGCGGCATGTTGGCAATCAAGAGGCTGTGGTCTTTGATTCTGCCGCTCGCGCCGAAGCAATGGTCCACGGCACAATGCCAACAAGAACCATAAAAGAAAGAGAAGAAGTCACCATGCGCATAGCCGTTGTTTCAGACATCCATGGCAACCTGCCGGCCCTGATAGCCGTGGTTGCCGACTTTCAGCGCCGCGGTGTGGACCATGTTGTCAACCTGGGCGACAGCCTGTCGGGTCCGCTGCTGCCCAAGGAAACGGCGCAATACCTGATGGCCCAAAAGGACTGGGTGCACCTGGCGGGCAACCACGAGCGGCAAATCCTGAGCCTGCATGCCAAATCCAGTGCGGTCGATATTTACGCACACGCACAACTCTCCGCCCCCGAAATGGAATGGATCGCGTCGCTGCCATTTGTGCGCCCGTTTGACCACGAGGTATTGTTGTGCCACGGCACACCAACCAGCGATGTGGGCTGCCTGCTGGAGAACGCCGACCAGGCGGCGACGCCCGCAGAGATCGCAGAACGCCTGGGCGATGTGGGTGCCTCGCTCATCCTGTGCGGCCACACCCACGTCCCCCGCAGTGTGCGGTCCGGCGGCAAGCTCATCGTCAATCCCGGCAGCGTCGGCCACCCGGCTTATAACGATGACCACCCCTACCCGCACGCCATCCAAAGCGGCTCGCCCGATGCGCGCTACGCCATTGTGGAAAAACACAACGGCGCCTGGTCCGCCTCTCTGATCTCGGTGCCCTACGCCTACCAGGAGATGGCCCAACTGGCCCGGTCGCGCAACCGGTTGGACTGGGAACGTGCACTGCTCACCGGTTATACATCCTGATTCGCGTCAGTCCAGTTGCGGCTCAGGCAACAGCACATAGTGGAAGACCTTGGACAGTATCTGCCAGCGGCCTTCCACACACACCAGTGTCAGCAAGTCCGTGAAGTGCTTGGGGCCGATGGCGCACTCCACGCGTGCAAATGCGGTGCTTGGCCCGGCAAACTCCACGGACAGGATGCGATCAGAGCGGACCTCTTGCCGGCTGGCCGGTGACGGCCGTTGGTCGACGATGGCGAAGTACTCCACCATGCCAAGCTGGAGCAGCGTGGCATCGGTGGCACAGGCATACAGCGCGGCCGGATGGAAGACACGCCGCAGTATCTGCGTGTCGCTGCGGTACAGGCCCTCAAAGTAGTCCTGCAGCACTGCAATCACCGCGTTGAACGGGGCGTTCATGTTGCGGCTCGCAGTGCGGTGACGGTCTGGCCTGCGACGCCCCAGTTGTCGGTGTCCACCTCTTCGATGACAACAAAGGTGGTGGCCGGACTCTTATCCAGCACACGCACCAGCAAGTCGGTGGCGCCGCGTATCAGTTCGGCCTTTTGCGCGGCGGTGGCGCCTTCGCGCGTGATCTGGATGTTGATGTAGGGCATGGTGTGGTCTCCTGGTTGTGTGCGGTTGCCGGTCTTAGCCCAACAGGCCCTCGGCCTTCATCGCCGCCTGCACCGCCGGGCGCGCCGCCACGCGGGCCAGAAAGCCTTGCAGGTGCTTCAGATCCGACAGGTCCAGGCTGACGTACTTGGCCCAGTTCGTCACCGTGAACAGGTAGGCATCTGCGGCCGTGAAATCCTTGCCGGTCAGGTAGTCGGAATCCGACAGGCGGGCATCCACCCACTCGAACTTCTTGCGCAGTAACTGGGCGTGCAGGCCCTTGGCGGTGGTGTCGAAAGCGGCGTTGAACAGCGGCGAAAACGACTTGTGCAATTCCGACGTGATGTAGTTCTGCCACTCCATGACGCGGTAACGCGCCACAGAGCCCGCTGCCGGCATCAGTTGTGTGTGCGCCGCCTGATCAGCTATGAACTGGGCAATCACCGGGCCTTCGCTGAGCAACGTGCCGTCGTCCAGTTGCAGCAGCGGTACCTGGCCCTTGGGCGTGATGCTGTAGTAGTCCACACCGGCGGCGGTGCGGTGGCTGGCCGTATCCACCTTTTCCAGCGAAAACGTGGCGCCGGTTTCGCGCAAAACGATATGGGGAGCGAGTGAGCAGGCGCCGGGGGAGAAAAACAATTTCATGGTGTAGTCCTTGGTTTTAAACAATCGAAGACTGGATGCTATTCGTTACTTGTAGATCAATAAATACAATGCCATGCAAATCAATCGTTACACCAAGGAACGAATACATGGCACGCCATTTCGAAGACCTGATGCTGGGCAGCATCGAGCTGTTCTGCCTGACCGCCGAGCACCAAAGCTTCAGCGCGGCCGCCGCCAGCGCCGGCCTGACGCCCGCCGCAGTGAGCCGCTCGGTGGCGCGGCTGGAGGCGCGCCTGGGCGTGCAGTTGTTCGTGCGCACGACGCGGCGTGTGCGCCTGACCGACGGGGGGCGCACCTACTTCGAGCAGTGCCAGCGCGCGCTGGGTCAGTTGGTGGAGGCGGAGCGCGAGGTCACCGGCGAACAGCGCCTGCCATCCGGCACGGTGCGTATCAGCCTGCCCACGTCCTACGGGCACTTTCGCATCCTGCCCCTGCTGCCGCTGTTCCGTGCGCAATACCCGGGTGTGGCGCTGGAGATTCAGTTGAGCAACCGCAACATCGACTTCACGGCAGAGGGTTTTGACTTGGCGGTGCGCGGCCGCATTCCGCCGGACTCCGGCATGGTGGCGCGCAAGCTGGAAGATGCGGCGCTGGTTGTGGTGGCCGCACCGCAATACCTGGCGCGCCACGGCACACCCACCACGCCGGACGAGTTGCCACAACACGATTGCATCCAGTTCCTGCTGCCCAGCAGCGGCCAGCCGGTGCCATGGCTGCTGCGCAGGGATGGACGCGATTTTGATGTACCGACGCAGGGCGGCCTGCGCTGCGCGGACGACATCCTCGGCCCCGTGACGCTGGCGCGCAGCGGTGGCGGCCTGCTACAGACCTATCGCTTCATCGTGGAACAGGACTTGCGGCAAGGCACACTGCAAGAGGTGATGGACCAGTACGCCGGTGCGTCGCGGCCATTTTCACTGCTGTATCCATCCAACCGGCACATACCGCAGCGGGTGCGGATACTGATTGATTTTCTAGTCGGGCGGCTGGAGCACGTTGGTTAACATACATGTACCAATCGCTATAAGTTTTATAGTGACTTGTACATAATCCACGAGGGCTAGCGGCCGATTAGTCCAAACCCATCGCACAACCATGATCCCGCTCTTCGACTACTTCCTCTCCATCACCCCCGGCTTCCTGGTCTATGCCGCGCTGCTGATTGTGGTCCCCCGCGAGCAGACCATTCTGCGCATCCTCTTGCACATCGCCTTCTTTGTGCTGGCCCGCGACGCCATGACCAGCATTGGCTTCTGGCAAATCAGCGCAGGGACGCTGCGCTTTACCGCCGCGCCCACCACGCTGCTGCTGTTGGCGGCCGTGTCCGGCGCCTTGTGTCTGGGCATCCTGTGGCTGGAGCGACCGGCCCGCCAGGGCATGCACTGGTTCGGTCACGGCCCACTGCCTTCGATCGCCATCGGTGTGGCCGGAGCGGCGTTGATATCGCTGGTGGCCGCAGCACTGAAGGCGGTGTTTGCCCTGTCCTCCCTCCCTGTGCCGGCAGCCAACACCCTGGTCGTGCTGGTCGTGTTTGCCTTGGTTGCCAATGCCTATGAAGAGTTGTTGTTCAGGGGGCTGTTGCAAAACACGCTGGGCAAGTCCATGACGGCGGGCCGTGCGGCGCTGGTGTCGGGTCTGTTCTTTTGCCTGTGCCACGCCTATCTGGCCACCACGGTGACCCATATTGGCGCACCGGTCTTGCTGTTCACGTTGCTGGAGGGCTTGGTCGCCGCCTTTGTCTACATCCGCGCCGGATTGCTGGGCGCCACCCTGACCCACGGTTTGGCGATTGCGGCCATTGCCACCGGTTTGTATTGACGCTGGCCCCTCTGCGCTGGGGGAAAAGTGCCTGTCGGGCCGTGAAAACCCCGACGCGCAAGGAGTGTCAAAGGTCTATAGTGGGGCTGACAACCGTCGTTTGGACCTGCAACAGAAAAATACGCCCGAGGTAGACCTTGAATCCTAAGAAACCCCTGCTGCTGGTGGCCATCACCGCATTCCTGCTGACCCTGAGCGGCGTCGCACGGTCTGCTGAAGAGGGGGTATCCAAGACCTCCATTGTGTTGGGCCAATCTGTTGCATTGACCGGGCCTTCGGCCCTGCTGGGGCAGTCATTTGCCCAGGGTGCAAAGCTGTATTTTGACCGCCTGAATGCCAATGGTGGCGTGCATGGCAGAACCATTGACATCGTCGCGCTGGACGACGCGGGCCTGCCTGCCAACGCCGTAGCCAACACCCGCAAACTGTTGGCACAAGGTGTGTTCTCCCTGTTTGGCTACTACGGCTCGCCGCAACTGACTGCGGCCTACGCCATCGCCAAGGGCAATGACGTCATGTTCTTCGCACCCATGGCGGCGGCTGATGAGTTTCGCGGCGCACTTTATCCCAATGTGTATTCCATACGACCCGGTTATTCGGAAGAAGCCGCGGCCATTACCCACCATGCCGAAACACTGGGCGTGCGCAAGCTGGCCATTCTGCATTCGGCAGACGGTGAGTCCTTGGCCGCACTCGAATCGGCCGAACGCACGATGACCGGCCTGGGTGCCAACCTGTTGATCAAGACACCAATAGAGAATGTGGAAAAGGCCTTGCAGACCCGACCCGAGTCGGTGTTGGTGATCAGCGATCCCAAGGGGGCGGCCACGGCCATCAAGGAATTGCGCAACCGCTTTTTCCGCGGTCCGGTCTATGGCTTTTCCAACACCGGCGAGAGCCTATTAGCCGATCTATTGGGCCCCATGGGTGCCGGCGTCGTCGTAGCGCGGGTGGTTCCCAAGAGCGACAACGGCAAATTTGCGCTGGTGCGGGAAATGCAGGCCGACCTGGCTGCGGCCAAATTGGGCAAGCCCAATGTGTACCTGCTCGAAGGTTATATCGCCGCCCGGGTTTACGCGCACGCATTGCGCAATGCCGGCAAGGAGCCGACCCGCACCAAGCTGAAGAGCGCCATCGAGGCGCTGGACGATGTCAACATCGGGGACTTCCGCGTGCACTTCGCACAGGACCGAGTGGCTTCCAAACTGGTTCAGTTGGGCATCATTGATTCGTTGGGGCGGGTTCGGGAATAACCGCTACCGTCTTGCGCCTATGGCGGCAACATTGGCCTACGCCCTCTTCCCCAGCACACTCGGCCACTGCGGTATCGCCTGGAGCATGCAAGGGCTGACCGGCGTGCAACTGCCGGAGCAAGACGAGGCCGCGACCCGCGCGCGCATGGGCCGCAGGTTTCCGCAGTGCGGCGAGGCGGAGCCACCGCACCATGTGCAAGAAGCCATTGCAGCCATTACCGCCCTGCTGCAAGGTACACCACCCCAACCTGTCGATTTAACCCACCTGGCACTCGACATGGATGGCGTGCCGCCCTTTCACCAACGGGTGTATGCGCTGGCACGCCGGATACCGCCGGGAGAAACGCTGACCTATGGCGAGCTGGCCCGGCAACTGGGCGAACCCGGCGCGGCCCGCGCCGTGGGGCAGGCCCTGGGGCACAACCCCTTTGCACCGGTGGTGCCCTGCCATCGCATACTTGCTGCCGATGGCCGTTCGGGCGGTTTCTCGGCCAATGGCGGGGTGTCAACTAAGCTACGCATGCTGCTGACCGAGCGTGCGCGCTTCAATGGGCCCGGACTGTTTGACTAAGGGTCACCACACGGTGTAGACCTGACCGGTCTGCAAACCGTCCACGCTGCGCGCATAGGCCAGCGCCACGCGGGCAGCAGGGGCCGGCTCAAAGCCCACAAAGTACGGACCAAACGCGGGCATCGACTCTTGCAGCACGGTGGGGCTGACCACATTGATACGGATGCCGCGTGGTAACTCGATGGCTGCGCCCAGCACAAAACCTTCCACCGCCTTGTTGACCGCCGCCGCATTGGCACCGTAGCGGATAGTCTGCGCGCCGACGATGCCGCTGGTCAGCGTGATGGAGCCACCGTCATTCAGGTACTTCTGCCCGGCAAAGACCAGCTCCACCTGCCCCATCAGCTTGCTGTTCAGTCCGACACGGAACTGTTCGCTGGTCATTTCACTCAACAAACCGAAGTGCACATCACCCACGGTGGCGACGATGGCGTCGACCTTGCCGACCTTTTCGAACAGCGCCTCCACGCTGGCGGGCTGGGTGAAGTCCACTGCATGGGTGGCGCTGCTGCGGCTGGCCTGGATGACTTCGTGGCGCGCGGCCAGTTCTTTAACGACGGCATTTCCGATGGCACCCGTGGCACCGATAACGAGAACTTTCATGGCTTTTCCTTGTCTATTTTTGGCTATGCCGGCTTGGCATGAAGGGAATTATTGATTGCAGCCTATAAAGAATAAATACCATATCATTTACTTCATTGTTAACTAATGATTTGTAATCTATGGACCGCTTCCAAAGCATGGCCGTGTTTGTAGCCGCCGTGGACAAAGGCAGTCTGAGCGCGGCGGCCGAGGCCTTTGGCATTTCGGCGCCCATGGCGGGCAAACACATACGCCACCTCGAAGAGCGTCTGGGTGCGCGGCTGCTGACGCGCACCACGCGCCGCCAAAGCCTGACCGAGATTGGCCAGGCCTATCTGGACCAATGCCGTCTCATTCTGGAGCAGGTGCGTGCTGCGGAATCTTGCACCCAGGCCCTGCGCGCCACACCGCGCGGCAAGCTGCGCATCAATGCGCCGGTCACCTTTGGCTCGGTCATGCTGGCACCTGCGCTGACGCAGTTTCTGCAGCAAAACCCCGAGGTGCAGGTGGAACTGACGCTGAACGACCGCGTCATTGACCTGGTGGATGACGGTGCGGACGTGGCCATACGTGTTGGCCGCCTTGCCGATTCGGGCCTGGTGGCGCGGCCCCTGAAACCCTATGGCATGGTGATCTGCGCGGCACCGTCCTATCTGCAACGCGCCGGCACGCCACAACATCCGGAAGACCTGGTACACCACCAATGCCTGGGCTTTACACACTGGTCGCGCAACGGAGGCTGGGCATTGGGCCGCACCGACACACCATCGGGTGGTTGGCCGGTCAGCCGGTTCCAGAGCAACAATGGCCTGGCCTTGCGCATGGCGGCGCTGGAGGGTTTTGGCATCGTCATGCAGTCATCGATCATGCTGGGCGGCGATGTGGCTGCAGGCCGTTTGGTCGAGATACTGCAGGACCACCTGCCGCCGCCGCAACCCATGCACCTGGTCTACCCCAAAGACCGCCAGCCCGTACCCAAGCTGAGCCGTTTTGTGGACTTCATGCTGGCGCAGTTTGGCGCCTGAGCACGGCTATTCTTGTGTGCTCTGTTCGCCGACTTGGTCCGGGTTGGTCTCAGTGCGGCACAGCCTTCTGCATGAACACGCTCAAGGGATCGTTGGTATAGCTGCCGTACGGTCCGCAGGTCTGGTAACCGCAGCGCGCATAAAGGCCGAGTGCTTCAGGCTGTAGCGGCCCGCTTTCCAGTTTCAGCAAGCTGCAGCCCGCCTCAAAGGCGGCAGTCTCCAGCAGCACCAGTATCTTCCGCGCGATCCCCTGCCCGCGTTGCTCCGGGCGCACATACATGCGCTTGAGCTCACCGTATTCCGGCGTGAGCACCACGGCGCCACAACCGATGGCGCTACCGGCGTCATCCCGCGCAACGGCAAACAACACCTGCTCTGCAGCAACCGATGTCAAATCCAGCGCATGGTGGCTTTCGGGCGGATAGAGGGCGCTCTGGTAGGTATCCAACTCGGCAATAAGGGTGATGGCATCGGCCTGGTCGGGTGATTCAAAGGAAATACGCATGGTGCAGTTTCAGGTTGGGGTTAGGTTCAGGGGCTCAGGAATGCGGTGCTGACGACCACGGCGTAGCGCGCGGCTTGTTTGCAGGTGTTCTGAAAAACAATGTGCTGGTTCTCTTGCATGGCCAGACAATCGCCGGTTTGCAGGCGGTGGCATTGACCATCAAAAACAAGCTCCATGCAGCCCTCCAGCATCCACACCTGCTGGTGGACACCAACCTCGCGCAGGCCCGCCGCATAACTCACCTTGGCGCCAGCCGGAAACTCGACTTCGACAATCTGTATGGGTGAACGGAAATGCGGCGGCGAAATATTGCGCCGCCGGTAACCCGATTGCGGATCGGTCCACAACAACTGTTCGGCGCGCCGCACCAGGGGGCTGGCATCCGGCTGTGGCGCCTCGAATAGGGACGCGAGGGTTACGCCCAGACCAAACGCCAACTTGTCAAGCACCACGGCGGTGGGGCTGCTTTCGCCGCGCTCAATGAGTGAAATCATCGAGCGGCTGACGTCGCACTTTTTTGCCAGAATATCCAGCGACAGGCCGCGTTCGGCCCGCAAGGCGCCGACCCGTTGCGCTATGCGTTGGTTGATGTCAGATTCGGGATTGGTGCGGTCATTTTCTTTCATATTGGACAAATTATCCAATATGTTAGATGCAAAATCAAGTGTCCCGGCTCAGGGTGACCACGCGTTTGGATCGTGGACGCCGACCAGCAGCTTCACAAGCCCATGTAACGTCCCACCCGGTGATTGGTGGCCAGGGTTTGGTTCATCATCACCGCACCGAGGATCGACAAGGCGGTGTGGCGCCAGTCAACCACCGCAAAGGAACACAGCACAATGGCGCAATCCAGCGCCATCTGCACGCGCCCTGCGCGCCAACCGAAGCGTTCTTGCAGGTACAGCACCAACACATTGAAGCCGCCCAGGCTGGCGCGGTGCCGGAACAGAATCAGCATGCCCGCGCCCATCAACAAGCCGCCCATGACGGCGGTGAACACCGGGTTGATGGATTCAAAGTGGATTAGCGTTGGCAACACATTGGTCAGCAGCGCCAACAGGCCGACCGCAACAAAGGTCTTGATGGTGAACACACGGCCCATACGTGTCCAGGCCAGACCGTAGAACGGAACGTTTACCGCAAAAAACAGCAGGCCGAAATTCCAGCCCGTCGCGTAGTGCAACAAGAATGCAACGCCTGCCGTTCCACCGGTCAGCAGCCCGGTATGGCCAAACATGCTGATGCCCAGGGAGACAAACAGCGTGCCCGTCAACAGGGCCTGAATGTCTTCGTAACTTCTGTGCTTGGGTGCGGATACTGGGGCGTTATGGGTCATGCGGCAAAGTATGACATTGCGGTCTGTCAGAAAACTTGCAAGCAAGGCTGGCATGACGCCTGCCCCCGACACAGACTACAGGAAATAACCTTGCGTGCGCAGGTAGTGGTAGCCAAGCCCGATGACGATGGCCACGGCTACGCTCAATAACAGCTTGCGCCACGTGGAAAAGCGCAGCCCCAGGACCTTGCTGCCAGCCTCCAGAGCCGCCCAGGCCGTACCGCCGGCGGCCACCGCAACCAGCAGCACTTTGGTTGGCTCCGAGTGGATGATGTCCAGCGCCTTCTGCGCCACCGTCGGCGCGTGCTGCGGTGACAAACCGTTCTGAACCAACAGTTTGGCGATCTCGTCGGCGCCCAGCGTGTTGCTGGCCTGGAAACCACTCCATGCAAGTTTTGCCGTGGCACCCGCGGTGACTCCGGAGAGCAGCGACCGCGCGCCGCGCACTTCCGGGGCCAGATAGTGGTCCAGCTCGACCGGTTGAAGGGCGACAACACGCAACGGCCCCCGGATGGGCGCCCCGCCGACGTGCACGGACTGGATGTTCATGGCCACGCCTCACATGTAGCGCGGCGCGTCCGCATAGGGCCTGAACGTGATATCGCCTGCAGGTCCCAGTGAGATCCCGAGATAAGGCGCCGTCGCCGAGTCCACATCCGTACTGGCCTGCAGACTCCCCGGTTCCACCCATACCTTTACATGCGCAAGCGCGGTGGCCGGCTCCACGTCCACCGCGTCGGCACGTGATATGCGCAAGTCGCTGGTGACGCTCGGTCCGTCATAGACCTGGCGTCCATCCACAGTGATTTTCACCCCGTGGCCGGAGAAACCATCCTCCAACACAATGTGCAGCGTAGTCACGTGCTGTCCTCCCTGAAGTTTGCTATTTTGCGGCTCGCATACTGGCAATGTCCTTGGCCTGTTTGAGAGTCGATTTCGCGGCCTTCTCATCGCCATGCTGTTGCTGAGCCATAGCCAGCTTTTCCAGGCCGCGCATCTTGGTCAGTTCATCGACCGCACTGCGGCCAGCGGAGGCGGCCGTCAGCAGATTCTGCGCTTCCGGCAAATCGGCCGGACGGATCGTCACACAGTTTGGCTTGTCCTTGGCAATCGTCTTGAAGGTCCTTCCGGCGTTGACGCCCTTGACGAAGCGCGCATAGTCGGTCAGCCAGTGTGTGTTGTACTTCTCGATCAGCGTGGACAGTGCATCGTTGCCGCTGCGCAGGGACTCGGAATCGGAGCCCTGCAGATAGAACAAGGCACCTTGCTGCTCGCCTATCAACAGGTCTGCAACGGCCTCGTCCTCGACGGAGGCGGGATAACGCACACGCAGTTTCAACACGTTGGACATGACCTGCGAGCCGTCCAATGCGTAGTAGACGGCACGCACGGTGTAGGTCCCTGGCTGCTCGAAATACAAACCGCCCTTGCCAAAACCGATATAGGCGCTGTCTTCAATCGACTGCCCTGCGGGCAGGAACTCGGTCTTGCTCGCCATCAGATAGTCGATGTAAGGCTCGTACACCACGACCTGGCCATTGGGCTTGCCAATCACCACGCTGCTCATCGACAGATTGGGGTGCACATGGGGGTGCACGAGTTTGCCGCGCAAATCACTGGGGGTCAGCTTGAGGTTGATGTAGACCGGCTCACCCAGCGCAAAGCTGTCGTGCACGCCGGCAATCTGGAACTGCAGGCCCGACTGGTCACTGATGGGGTCCGACATTACCTCGGGGTTGCTCATCGCGGAGCCGATGGTAAACGGATTGCCACCCAGGATGATGTCGTTGCGGAAGGCATGGCGCAAATGGGTCAGCTCGGGGTCATCAAAGGTGAAGCCAAAGGCCGCCCAGAATGCGGACGGCCCGCCAGGGTAGCGCCATGGGTAGTTCATGTAGGACCTGGCCGCTGGCCGGTTCACACCGGGCGGATTGGCGAACGACTTCTGCCATGAATGCAGCAGATTGAAGCAGTGGCCCAATTCATGCACATAACAATACAGCTGCTCCCGCAGCCGCTCCGCCGTGATGCCGCCCAGCCCGGCATGGAATACCGCGCAGCCCTGGCGCTGCAAACCCTCCTGGTCAAACATGATGCCCAACAGGCCATCGCCCAGATCATGGCGTTGGCACACCACCTGCCACACGGCCCACTGCGGTGCCTCGCGCCACAGTGTGAAGTGGCGCACCATGGAAGCATGGAGCTCCGAATCCGACCACAAAACGTTGCCCCCGGCCTCGGAAATGTTGATGGCGTCCGCACCCAGCGTGGGCACCATCTGGATACCGGCTTCGGCGAAGGCGGAGACGACGGACAGGTTTCTTGCCGGTCCTCCCGAGGGCAACGAACCGGTGTTGTAGCTGAAGAAAGACGGCGTTGTCACATCGGACACGCGGTCGGTTTCGATGAACACCGTCCGGAAGAAGTGCGACCCAAACAGGCACAGGTAGCTGGCACCAGGTGCTCCGCTGGTTGTGAAGAAGCGCACGGTCGCCGGTGCCGGAGGCTGGAACAACGAACGCCTCGGTATGGTCACCTGCACCACCGGTGCGCCTGCCGTCCACGTGAAACGCCCCAGCCCACGGATGACAACCGTGGTGCTGGTGGTGGTGACGACGGGACTGTCGACCACAAAAGAGCCAAAGTAGGTGATCGTGGCGCCTGTCATGGAGAAGAAATCTCCGCTAACCTTGCGCAAGGGGTGCGCGCCATCCACATCCACACGCAACTCCAGTTGGAAACCGGGGGTGCTGGGGCTGCGGTAATGGCCGCAGGTTGTTCTGCGAATAATGGGTAGAGGCAGCGGCAGTGCCGCCGGTGCGGGCGGACCTTCGCGCGCGGTTATGGTTGTGACCGTGCCGGTAGGTTCGGTGGTGGGGGTGGCCTCCGCACCACCCTGGACCGTTGTCTCTTCGCTGCTGACTTCTACCGTTTCTTCACTGGGTTCTTCCATCTGGTTTTCGGCAGAGACGTTGGTCGGATCTTCATAAGCCATATCTTCCTCCTTGGGGTAAATGGTTCGCGCAACCACCATGCGACACGCTGCCTGCACAGGGGAAACTGCGAACGGCCGAGTTGAGTTGGCGAACAGGAGGCGCGGCATCCACCGCGTTGAGAAAACGGCATCTGCAACCTGCGATGCCCGTCAACAGAACGGTCAAAAATAGTAGTTCCGACCCATTTTTAAAGGTTTGCGAAATCGCAAGTTTTAAGGCGCCACTTGCAATTCGAAGTGCATAGTTTTGACGACCATCAAAACACGGACTACGAATACGCGTTACCGACTTTTTGTAGCTATGTCACATCAATGTATTCACGTCAAAGCCGCGACTACACAAGCTCTGGTAGTCATTACCCTGCCAGCAAATCAGGCCTGTATAGATCGGCCGATCGCAGCGATACCCATGATGGCGGTCGCAAGCTCTTGCGGCCGCGAAAAATAAGCCGAGTGGCTCACATCCAGTGTGGATACCGTCTGACACGGAGAGTTTGCAACCATGGACCGCTGGAGTGTGATGGACACCGCCCTGTCCTGCGTGAGTTCGATGTAGTGCCGCGGCACGCTGCCGTACCCGGCCTCCGTCAGACGCAGGCGCGTCAACGCGGGCAGCGAGGGCTCGGGCGTCAGCAGGCTGCGTGCGAGCGCCACGTCGGCATCGCTGCAGTCGGCGTACAGGGCCGGCCGGTAGGCCTCTTCCGCAAGACTGTCGGTCAGCGTCATCTTGTTGATACGAATGTTGGGCCGCACCAGCGACTCCAAGTCCTTCCTGAAGTAATCGGCCACCCGTTCCTTGTTGCGTACCATGTAGGCGGCAAGGTAGACCGTACCGTGCAACGCATGCGGTCGCATCTCAGCAACAGTGGATGCGACGATGCCACCGCGGCTGTGCGCGACCAGCAAGGCCGGCTCGTCCAAAGCGTCCAGAATGGCACAAACATGTGATGCCATGTTTGCCAGCCGGGTACGGCCGCGTGCCACACGCCAGTTGCGTCCATGGGCCGGTAGATCGGGAACGTGAACATCGTGGCCCGCAGCCTGCAGATGGGGCACCACCTTGTGCCAGCACCAGGCACCGTGCCAGCTACCGTGTAGGAGAATGATATTCATGGGGATAGGTCTTTCGTTTTCTCAGGTTGCAATACCGAATGGATATGCACCTGAGCGTACGTGACGCCGCATGAAAAACCTGGCCACTTTCGGACCTGTGATTGAAGCCACGCAGCCTGCCGGGTGGCAGCGGCAGCACCGGTTGTACTCAGCTCTTGTGTTCCGGCTGTGCACTCCAACGCATACACACATATCCGACCACGAAGAGCAGCGCAATGGCTAAGAGATGCAGTGCAGGAGACGCCAGCGCATCGTCAACAGCCTGCGCATCACACATGCGGATCTGCAAAATAATGCCGGTCTCCAGCACACAATCGGGATCGTTGCCTTGCAGCCACCCCAACAGCCAAATCGCAGCGGCCGCTTGCAAGCCAATACCCAGCCACCTGGAAACCACGCGCATGATTCCTCCTGTTGTCGTGCTGATGGGGTCAACTAACACACGGCGTCGCCACCAACGGCATGCAGAGCGTCTTCATAATCTCCTCCGAAACTGATTCGGGTGATCTTACTGAAACGAAACTTGTCTGGCTCACTATCCCATTCAGCATGCGGGTTGATCCCGAGCAAGAATACTTTTCCGCGTTCAACTCCACGGACGCTTCCGATGTAGCAAACGTCGGGGTCTTTCTTTTCCAGGTGAATCGTGACCAGCGGGAACACCTTGGCCGCCGTCAACAAAATAGTTTCCACGGAGTCAAGGTCAATTTTTGGCTTGCGCGGGCGCCGAAGGCCGCGTTTCTTTAGTGCCGCCTCAGCGAAACCCGCATACGGATCGGCCCGAACACTGCGAACGTCTGCCATGCGAAAGCACTCAAAACCATCAAACCGCAGCCGATCGCTGACAAGCGTAAGCAGGAAGAACGTCGGCCCCACCGCCGCTACGTAACCGCGGACGGGTGAGTCTTCGAAACGACGGATGATGCGAACGAGTTGGCCTTCGTCCATTGCTGTCACGAGTAGCGACGTGTTTTCTTTTTTAGGCATGTGATGAAGAAAGGTGGGGCCTGCAAACGCAGTCACAAGCGGACCGCAATCTGTCAATTTTAGGGTCTGAATCCCACCCCAAAAATATTCACCATGCGAGCATCCTCGCAGGCTGCTCTTGCCGGACGGCACGGCGCGCGCACCGTCGTGCGTGGCACTGCCGGGTGGCAATGTGATGCCGACATTGTTCAACGCCTCTTCGTACTGTCGAACGATGGCGGCGCGGTAACTATCCCGATCAATGTGCAGGCGCTCCAGCGCCCTGCGCGCCGTGCCGTCAGGCAACTCCAGTGCAACCAACACAAAGTGTTCCGCCCCGGGCGGGAGAAGGGAGCGATTTGGGATGGATCACGCGTCAATGATGGTTGACGAATAGTCAGATGTCAACAAACGTTGACGGCCTTCCATCCAAAGACTCGCAAGCGTTTACCCCTAGCCGCCGGTTGTCAATTCTCAACGTCTTCCATGGGACGCAACGATAAATTGGTGTACCTCTTTTGCCCCACCGTGGAGAAAATATGAATCGACTGAACACACTCAGCTCTTGCATGGCGCTGGCCGCCGTGGGCTACACCGGTCTGGTCAACGCACAAACACCGCTGCCTGTGCAGACCTTGCCGAGGGTTGAAATTACCGGATCCAATATCAAACGCATCGATACCGAGACCGCCACCCCGGTGCAAACCGTCAGGCGTGAGGACATCGCGCGCTTGGGTGTTTCTTCGGTCAAGGAACTTCTGGACACCTTGTCGTCCGCCGACTCCGGCATCAATACCTTGTCGGACATCAGTGGAAGCAATTCGTTCGCCGGTGGCGCCTCCGCTGCCTCCATGCGCAACCTGGGCAAGGAGTCCACGCTGATTCTGTTGAACGCGCGACGTGTTGCCCCCTATGCACTGGCCGACTACAACGAAGTCTTCACCAACCTCGATGCCCTGCCGCTGGAGGCGGTCGAGCGGGTTGAAATTCTGCGCAACGGCGGATCGGCCATCTATGGCTCCGATGCCGTGGGCGGCGTTGTCAACATCATTACCCGCAGGGACTACCAGGGCCTGCAGGCCAGTGCCAGCCGTGAAGAATCGCTCAAAAATCGCAGGTATGCCAACAGCACGGCCAGCCTCACCGGAGGTTTCGGCAACCTGGAGCAGGACCGCTACAACGTTTTGGTGAATGTGGAGCTCTACAAGCGCGGCAGCGTGGTGCAGCGCGATGTATTGGACGATATCAACCCCATCTACGGAGAAAAATTCGTTTCGCTGCGTGAGGGCAGCGGACGCATGTTCGGCAACCGCGGAGCGCCGTCCACCTTCAGCTACCCCGGCAATATTGTTGGCAATGTGGGCGGTAATCCGTTGCCTGGCTGCACCACGGTTGCGGCTGGCAATTGTTTTTACGACAGAACCACCCGCTTTGAACTGGTCCCTGCATCCGAGCGCGCCAATATGCTGTTGGCTGGCAGAGTCCGCTTCAGCGACGCGCTGGAGTCCTATTCGGAATTGCTGCTGTCCAAGACCAAGACCACCTACCAGGCACCTTTCGCCACCTATGCCAACAGCGCCAATGCCGCCCCCATCGTCTGGGGCAATCCGGTCACCGGCCAGATCAAGACCTTCTACTACCGCGGCCTCCCGGCCACCCATCCGCTGAATACGACGGGCCAGGACGATGCCGATTTTCGCTACCGCTTTGTGGATGCCATTGGTGAATCCGTCAACGACGCATCGCAGTACCGCTTGCTGACCGGCTTGAAAGGCAGTTGGGGCAACTACGAATGGGACAGCGCCATCGGCGTGATGGGCAGTACGGCCAAGGACCGCTCGCGTGGCAACTTCAGCGAGAGTGGTTTCCTGCAGCTCATCGGCAATTACGATCCAGCCCAAACCGATGCCACGTTCTTCAACAAACCCGGCGGCTACCGGATTGGCCAACCGAATTCCGATGCCGTCATCAACACACTGTTCCCCGCACATGGCACCGATGGAGAGATCAAACAATACTTTTGGGACGGAAAAATCAGCGGCGACGTAGGCACCATCAACGATCGCCCAATTGCCATGGCCCTGGGTTTTGATGTCCGTCGGGAGAGCTTCACCATCACACCCACGGCCAACCGTCTGGCCGGTGACATTGTGGGTTATGGCTCCGCGGCAACCGATGCGTCCCGCACGCACAGCTCGGTGTTTGCGGAAGTGAACCTGCCGGTGACCCAATCGTTGGAGGTGACCGGCGCCGCGCGCCTGGACAGCTTTCCGGGCTTTGCCGCACACTGGTCGCCCAAGATTGGCGCCGCCTTCAAGGCCAGCGAAAAGCTGCTGTTGCGCAGCACGGTCGAGACCGGATTCAGGGCCCCCAATCTGACGGAAAGCGCACAGTCCACCAAGGTGTCCTTCACCAGCGCCGTGTCCGATCCCCAGCGTTGTGCCCAGACCCGTGCCCTGGCCAATAACCTGCGCGCGGCCGCGGACGCCCTGCCGGCCAACGATCCGAATGCTGCCTTGCAATATGCGCGGGCCGACAGCATCGAGACCAATGAATGCGCGACGAGTATCGCCAACATCACACTTAACAACCCCAATCTGAAGCCGGAGGAAACCCTGAGTGCGACGCTGGGATTTGTGCTGCAACCGACCCCCAGCACCAGCATGTCGCTGGACTATTTCAATATTGAGCGCAAGAACGAAATTGCCAACAAGACCGCGCGCGAGCTGCTGGCCAGCGAGGCAAGCCTGCCGCCCGGCGTGATCACGCGCAATTCGTTGGCGCAAGACACGACATTCTCGGCGGTGGAACGCGTGTTATACGGCGTGACAGTGGGCCCGCTGGCGTCGCTGCGGCAGCAGTTCGAGAATGTGTCCAAAACCAAGACCAGCGGTGTGGACATAGCCGCGCAGTCACGGGTCGACACGGGCTGGGGCAAGCTGGACCTGGGAATGACCGCGACTTATCTGATGGAACTGAGCAAGTTCTCGGCGACGCTCAACGCCTATGGCTACAACCTGGCGGGCACCTACACCTATCCCAAATTGACGCTGAACCTGACCGCCAATTTACGCACTGGTGCGTTCAGCAACGGCTTGCGCGCCGCCTACCAAAGCTCCACAACACTGTCCGGCGATTTCAACGACCAGGACTACAACGAGGTGGGATGCGAGAGCCTGGGCTGGACCGCCAGCGAGTGCCGCGTCGGCGACTATGTGCGCTGGGACTACAACCTCAGCTATACCGGCATCAAGAACCTGACCTTGACGGCTTTCGTGCGCAACATCCTGGACCGCCGCCCGCCGTACGATTTGCGCGCCCTCAACGAGACGGGCGGCGGTCAAATCCTCCAGGGCTTTCAGGACACGCAGGGCCGCAGTTTGCGCCTGAAGGCGGAATACAAATTCTGGTGAGGCACAGTGTCAGTCAGCGCAAGGCCCGTCAGTCATGGCTTGCGCGCATAACTGACCGTCAGCATTTCCCATTGGTGGCCATCGGGCTCGTTCCAGTAGACGATGCGGCCACCGTGCTGCGTGTCCACCTGGAAGTCGACCGGACCATGCACATTGCTGCGGTAGGGAATGGCGGCGGCCTGGATGCGACCCAGGATGGTAGTGAAGTCGCCCTCGTCCACGCGAAAACAGTAGTGGATCAGCGGAACGGTGTCGGACCACTCGTCAAAGTCCAGCGTCAGGCCGTCGTTGACGTAGACCGGTGCAAACGGCCCTACGCCTGACTCTGACCAGGGGACGCCCAACAACTCGGCCAACAACTTCGCCGCGGCCACCTTGTTGCGGGACGGCACCATCAGGTGATCGAGATGAATGGCCATGGTGTGCTCCTTCCAGTTGTTGATACCGCTTGCTCAACCCGTGTACGGACCCTTCACCTCACCCCAGCCCCATTGGGGCATGGGCGCATTTTCTTCAGCCTGGACGCCCGGCTGGGAATTGATGACCGCCAACCGGGAGCCCCACTCCAGGTAAGCCACCAGAGCCGATCGAAATTCGGGATCATCCGGCATGCCCAACTCGTCGGCCGTTTCAAGCAGCAACGCAACCCAGCGCCGCCGCTGCTCCTGCGACAGGTGCCGGTTCAGATGCTGCCGGATCATGTGTGGATGCCCACCGTGCCGCTCGGAGTAGGTGGTGGGGCCACCCAGCACCTCGGCCAGGAAAGCCGCAACATGCGCGGGATGCTCGCCGCCCATGTGTGCAAAAACGACCGCCAGCGCGGCGTCATTCCGGACGTGTTCATAGAAGCGGGTGGTCAGACGATTCAGCGCGTCAATGCCGCCAAGCCATTCGTACAGACTAGGGATGGTTTTCTCGGTCATGGTTTTGGTGTGCAGGTGGGACATGCGGTGCAAACACTATAGCCCTGCCGGCCAACAGCCATGGATCGTTCCCGGCCTTACCTTACTCCGCAGGTGGTCATATATACCCAAATTAGGTATTTTATCCGAGCCTTCAGGCAATTCTTGCCACTAGCCCTCGTAGGATATAACAATGTCACTATCATATTAATAGCAAAAAAACTCCCCTACGCAGCTCATGGAGCCTGACGCGCCGCAGCCATACCGTGGTCAGCTTTTTTCGCTGTACTGCCTGGCCATCTCCAGCAGCCACTTTTCAAACGCCATCAACGGTGGCGAGCACTGCTTGCGTTCGGGGTACACCAGGTAATAACCTCTGTCGTTGCGCAATGGCAAATTGCAGGGAATCACCAGTTCACCACGTTCGAGCTCACTCAACACAAAAAAGCGCGGCACCAGCGCGATGCCCAGTCCGGCGCGGGCCGCCTCGACCAGCATGGAAAACGTTTCGTAGCGCTGACCCTTCATGCAATTGGCTTCATGCACACCGGCCTGCACCAGCCACTGGCGCCAGGCGTCGGGGCGGGCAGACTGGTGCAGCAGCGTGGATTTCTCCAATTGCTCGGGTTTCAGGCTGGCCTTGCCGTGCATCAGACTCGGGTTGCAAACCGGTGTGATTTCTTCGCCAAACAAATGGTGTGCTATCGCACCGGGCCACACCGAGCTGCCGAAATGGATGGCGCCATCAAACGGTGTGTCGGTGAACATGAAGGGCTCCGCACGTGTCGTCAGGTTCAGCGTGATGCGTTTGTTGCGCGCATAAAAATCCGGAAGGCGCGGGATCAGCCAACGGGTGGCGAAGGTGGGAATCACCGCCAGCTCCAGTATGCCACCCGCGCCCTGGTGCGCCATGGTTGCCAGCGTATCGCGTTCGATTTTTTCCAGCGATTCGCGCACCTTGCGTGCGTAACTATGGCCCACATCGGTCAGGCTGATGCGTTTCTTGACGCGGTTAAAAAGTGCCACGCCAAGGTAGTCTTCCAGCGCCGCAATCTGCCGGCCAATCGCACTCTGGGTGCGTGCCAATTCGTCTGCGCTGCGGGTAAAACTCAAATGCCGCGCCGCCGCTTCGAACGCGGTCAGCGCCTCAATACTCGGGATTTTTCGTCTCATCATTCCTCCGTTTTCCTGCGCACTGTAGCGCATGGAGAACATTCCTCAAACGCACAATGTTGCGATTTTTAATCGTTTGCGGGACTGGAAATGTGGCGCAAGAATACGCCCAATGGTTGTCACACAGGCTTTGTTTCACATTCATTTCCCAGGAGGAACTATGGACAAATTGACGGTAGTGTTAGGCGTTATTGGTGCGGATTGCCACGCAGTGGGCAACAAGATCATCGACCATGTGTTGAGTGAACACGGGATCAAGGTGGTGAACCTTGGCGTCATGGTCAGCCAGGATGAATTCATCGATGCCGCCATCGAAACCGGAGCCAGGGCTATTCTGGTGTCGTCCATTTATGGCCACGGCGAGATTGATTGCCTGGGCTTTCGCGGCCGGTGTGTGGAGCGCGGCGTGGCCGACATGGTCTTGTACGTCGGTGGCAATCTGGTCATCGGCAAGCGGCCCTTCGCAGAGGTGGAAACACTGTTCCTGGAAATGGGCTTCGACCGCGTGTTCTCCCCCAGCACCAGCCTCCCCGACGTGGTGCGTTACCTGAAACACGACACGGCTATTGCGCTGGCTGCATGATTTTTGTTTCGATCGATATCGGCTCGACGTGGACCAAGGGCGCGGCCTTCACGCTGGTCGGTTCAGAATTTGAAATGCTGCGCCGCGCCGTGTTACCCACCACGGTTCACCATCTTGGCGATGCGTTTTTCCAGGTGCTGGATGGGTTGGCGGGTCAACCGGACGCCGCCCAGCAGGTGCGCAGCGGCGCAATCAAACTCTGCTACTCGTCATCGGCCAAGGGTGGATTGGCGGTTGCCGCTTTGGGCATCGTGCCCGAAATCACGCTGGAAACCGCCAAGGTGGCCGCCTATTCCGCCGGTGCCAAGTTGACACGTGTGTTGTCCTACCGTTTGACACGTTCCGACATCGCCGCACTGGAGCAGGACCCACCCGACATCCTGCTGTTTGCCGGTGGCACCGACGGCGGCAACTGCGACTATGTATTGGCCAATGCACGTGCGCTGGCGCAGTCCACGCTGGCCTGCTCCATTGTTTTTGCCGGAAACCGCGCCGCGCGGGACGAGGTGGCGGAGCTGTTGGCACACAAGGATTTCATTGCGGTCGATAACGTGTTGCCTGAGATGGACACCCCCAACCCAGAGCCCGCACGCGATGCCATGCGTGCCATCTTCCTGTCGCGCATCGTCAAGGGCAAGGGGCTGGACAGCATCATCGAACGTACCGGCATAGCCCCGCTACCCACGCCCTACGCCATGTACGAATTTGCCAAGCAGATCCGCCAGCATGTGCCGTCGTGGGAAGAATTTTTGTTGCTGGACATGGGCGGCGCCACCACCGACGTCTACTCCGCCCACCGTGAATCGGCCAGCAGCGGCACCGTGTTGCGTGGCCTGCCCGAGCCCGAGGTCAAACGCACGGTCGAAGGTGATTTGGGCATGCGGATATCGGCATTGGCAGCAGCCGAATCGGGCAAGGCCTTGATCGCCGCGGCGTTGGACAACCAACAGCCCCGCATCGCCGAGTTTGCGGCGTATGTCGAACGTGTTTCACTGTCGCCCGAGCATGTGCCGGATGACGAACAAGGGCGCGAATTTGACGCCATTCTGGCCGGCACCTGTGTGGCCCATGCCTGTGGCCGCCACGCAGGAAGGCGCCATGAAGTGGCCACGGCGGACGGCCTGGTCAAGGTGCAACTGGGGCGCGACCTGACGCAGGTGCGGCGCGTCATCGGTTCCGGCGGCTGGCTTTCGCGCGTGGACACATTTGATCCGCGCGGCTGGCTGGCACAGATGCGTATTGATGCCAAAGGCAAGGAAATACTGGTGCCATGCGAAGTGGACTACTACCGCGACCACGACTATCTGTTTCCCCTGTTGGCCAACCTTGCGCAAGACATGCCCGAGGCCGCCGCACGCTCCGGTGTGCGGGCCCTGGTTCACCATAACCATTGAAGAGACCCCATGGAATTGAAAAACAAAAAACTGGATCGCAAAATCTTTGATGCCGAACGCACGGGTGTCATGCAGACCTGGCACACCGGCCAGGGTGTGCATTTTGCAGATGGTGTGCGTTACCAGCGCACACTGCCGGACACCAAGCGCTTTTCCTCCGTGCTGTTCAATGCCAAACAAGCCGGCAAAACCTTGTTCCAGCCCCGCGCTGGTGTGGCCCTGATCAATGAACACATCGAGTTGTTGACCTTTCTGGAAGGCTCGTGCGACCTGTTGCCCACCACGATTGACGCCTACACACGTTTGAACCGCTACGAAGAGGCGGCGGGCGGCATACGCCGCTCCGAAGAGGCCGGCACCTCGCTGTTGAACGGCTTCCCGGCCGTGAACCACGGCCTGGACGGCTGCCGCCGTGTGGTCGAGGCCCTGAGCAAACCGGTGCAGGTGCGCCACGGCACACCCGACGCCCGCCTGATGGCCGAGATCACGCTGGCCGCAGGCTTCACCGCGTACGAAGGCGGCGGCATCTCCTACAACATTCCCTATGCCAAAAGTGTGCCGCTGGAACGGTCCATTCGCCACTGGCAATACTGCGACCGCCTGGTCGGCATGTACGAGGAGGAAGGCATACGCATCAACCGCGAGCCTTTCGGTCCACTGTCGGGCACGCTGGTGCCGCCCTTTGTGTCCCACTGCGTAGCGATTTGTGAAGGCCTGTTGGCACTGGAACAAGGCGCCAAGTGCATCACCTTGGGTTATGGCCAGGCCGGCAATATGGTGCAGGACATTGCGGCCATCCGCTCGCTGCGCGAATTGGGCGACGAGTTTTTCCAGGCCGCAGGTTTCGAAGACTATGAACTGAGCACCGTGTTCCACCAATGGATGGGCGGCTTTCCGGAAAACGAATCCATGGCCTACGGCGTGATCTGCTGGGGTTCGGCCCTGGCAACACTGGCGGGTGCCACCAAGGTTATTGTCAAGACACCACACGAAGCCAGCGGCGTGCCCACCAAGGAAGCCAACAAATGCGGCCTGCAGGCCACCAGCCAGATTGCCAACATGGTGCAAGCACAGATCTTTCCGCACAGCAGCACCATGGACCGTGAGGTGGACCTGATCAAGCGCGAAGTGCGCGCGGTCATGGCCAAGGTGTTTGAGTTGGGCCGCGGTGACATTGCCGTCGGTGCGGTGCGCGCCTTTGAAGCCGGTGTCATGGACATCCCCTTCGCCCCGGCCGCATGTAATGCGGGCAAACTGATGCCGATCCGTGACAACGAAGGTGCGGTGCGTGTATTCAACGCCGGTAATGTGCCCTTGCCTCTGGATGTCATGGCCTACCACCGCGAGAAAATTTCGCAGCGCGCCCATGCGGAGAGCCGCTCGGCATCCTTCCAGATGGTGGTGGACGACATCTACGCCATTTCCAAAAGCCAGTTGGTCGGCAGACCCCAACAACCCACACTTGCAGAGGTCACAGCATGAAGATCCAACGCGCATTATTTGTCCGTGGTTATTCCTCGTTTTATTTCGACGACCAAAAGGCCATCAAGGAAGGCGCCGGGCAGGATGGTTTTGTGTATGTCGGAACACCGGTAACACCGGGCTTCACCGCCATCCGCCAGGCTGGAGAATGTGTGTCGGTGCTGCTGCAGTTGGAAGACGGCAGCATCGCGGTGGGTGATTGCGCGGCGGTCCAGTATTCTGGCGCCGGCGGTCGTGACCCCTTGTTTCTGGGTGCCGATTTTGTGCCGTTTTTGGAACGCCACATTGCACCGCTGCTGGAAGGCCGCGAGGCCGACGGGTTCTTGACCAACACCAAGTTTTTTGACACCGTCGAGATCCAGGGCAAGCGTTTGCATACCGCCATCCGTTATGGTTTGTCGCAGGCGCTGCTGGACGCGGCGGCGCTGGCCAGCAAACGGTTGAAGACGGAAGTTATCTGCGCGGAATACGGCCTGCCGGTGGTGGCCAAACCGATTCCACTGTTCGGACAAAGCGGTGACGACCGGTATGGCGCGGTCGACAAAATGATACTCAAGGGTGTCGACGCGTTGCCACATGGCCTGATCAATAACGTGCCGGACAAGCTTGGTTACCAGGGTGAGAAGCTGCAGGAGTATGTCCGCTGGCTGGTCAAGCGTGTGGCCACATTGGGTACGGCACCTGGCTACAGGCCCGATTTGCACATCGATGTGTACGGCACCATTGGCCTGATCTTCGACAACGACGCCGCCAAGGTGGCGAACTATATTGCCGGCCTGGGGGAAATGGCGGGGCCGTTGAACCTGTACATCGAAGGCCCGGTGGACGTGGGCTCCCGGGAGCGCCAGATCGAGGAGCTGAGCAAGATCACCGCCGAGCTGAAGCGCATCGGTTCATCCGTGAAACTGGTGGCCGACGAGTGGTGCAATACCTATGAAGACGTGGTTGCATTCACCGATGCCCAGTGTTGCCACATGGTGCAGATCAAGACGCCCGACCTGGGCAGCATCCACAATATTGTCGATGCCGTGTTGTATTGCAACGATCGCGGCATGGAAGCCTACCAAGGTGGAACCTGCAACGAGACCGACGTCTCCGCACGCGCCTGTGTGCACGTGGCGCTGGCCGCGCGCCCGATGCGTATGCTGGTGAAGCCCGGCATGGGTTTTGATGAAGGCATGAACATTGTCAGCAACGAAATGCACCGCGCGCTGGCGGTGTTGAAGAGCCGCACGGCACGCAACTAGGCAGACACTACACACCACCCACCATGGCAAGCAATTTACCCCTGGACGGCATCACCGTCATCTCACTGGAACACGCCATCGCGGCGCCCTTGGCCACGCGCCATCTGGCCGATCTGGGCGCACGTGTCATCAAGATCGAACGCCCTGGCGCCGGCGACTTCGCGCGCGCCTATGACCGCCGTGTCAACGGCCAGGCGTCGCACTTCGTCTGGGTCAACCGGTCCAAGGAAAGCCTGACGCTGGACCTCAAACAACCGGAGGCGCGTGTGGTGCTGGACCGCTTGCTGGAAAAGGCCGACGTGCTGGTGCAAAACCTGGCCCCCGGCGCGGCGGCCCGCATGGGCCTTTCTTACGAAACGTTGGCACCCCGTTTGCCCAAGCTGGTCGTGTGCGACATTTCCGGTTACGGCGATGGCGGCCCGTACACCGACAAAAAGGCCTACGACCTGTTGATCCAAAGCGAGAGCGGCTTTTTGTCAGTGACGGGCACCAACGACGAAATGGCCAAGAGCGGTATCTCGGTGGCCGACATTGCAGCCGGCATGTACGCCTACTCCGGCATTCTGGCCGCACTGCTGCAGCGCGCGCGCACCGGCGTGGGCCGCAGGGTCGAGGTGGCGATGATCGACGCCATGGCGGAGTGGATGAGTTTTCCGCTGTACTACACGCTGAACGGCCAAAGCGCACCACCGCGTGCCGGAGCCGCCCACGCAACCATTTACCCCTACGGCCCGTTCGCCGCGGGTGATGGCCGCGTAGTCATGTTGGGCTTGCAAAACGAACGCGAGTGGAAGGTGTTTTGCGACAAGGTTTTGTGCCGGCCCGAGCTGGTGGATCTGCCGCGTTTTGCCGACAACGCCGCACGCACCCAGCACCGTGGAGAACTGCGCCACTTGATCGAAACCGAATTCGCCACGTTGACGGCCGATGCAGTGATTGCCCGGCTCGATACGGCCGACATCGCCAACGCCCACGTCAACAGCATGGCCGACCTGTGGCAACACCCGCAACTAGCGGCCCGCAAACGCTGGCGCACCATCGACTCACCGGCCGGGCCTATTCCCGCGTTGATGCCACCGGGCAGCGATGCTGCCAATGCGCCACGCATGGATGCGGTGCCGGCCTTGGGCCAGCATACCGACAGCATCCTGGCGGAGTTCGGCTTCGACAGTGCGCGCCTGCGTGCCAGCGGCGCAGTGTGAGAACAACGACCATGGATATTCAACATTGCAAGACATTCCTGTTTGTGCCGGCCAACCGGCCCGAGCGCATCAACAAGGCACTGGCCAGCGGTGCCGATGCGGTGATTGTTGACCTGGAAGACGCGGTCGCACCGGACGCCAAGGACGCCGCACGCCAGGCATTGGGAACGTGGCTGAGCACTGCCGATGTCGACAGGCCGGTCTTGGTCCGCGTGAATGGTGTGGACACGCCATGGCATGCGGCCGATCTGGCAGTCTGCCGCGCAAGCGGTGTTGCTGCCGTCATGCTGCCAAAGGCCGAAAGCCCTGCCGACTTGCGGCGTGTACATGCGACCACGCAAAAACCCATTCTGCCCATCATCGAATCTGCCTGGGGTGTGCACCACGTGCTGCACATTGCCCAGGCGCCCGGCTGCGCGCGCCTGGTGTTTGGCAAGCTGGACCTGGCGATCGACCTTGGCCTGGAACAAGCAGACGATGACCATGAAGAACAGGTATTCCAACCCTACCGCGCGCCCCTGGTGCTGGCCTCGCGCCTGGCCGGATTGGCGCCTCCGGTGGACGGTGTTTATACCGCGCTGGGTGATGACCTTGGCCTTGCCGCCTATGCACGGCGTGCTCGGCGCGACGGGTTTGGCTCTCTGTTGTTGATTCACCCCCGCCAGGTGGCAGCCGTCGCTACAGCCTGGGCGCCCATTGCGGAGGAACTGGCGTGGGCAAGAAGGGTCATGGCTGCCAGCGTTGAAGCCAGTGGCAACGCCGCTGCAGTCGACGGCCGCATGGTGGATGCACCGGTGATTGCGCGAGCGCAACGCTTGTTGGCCGCAGTGTGCTGACTGTGCGGTGCCCTTGCAACACGGACGTCCGCGACTCGCAGACTCCAGCCGTCAGGATAAATCCGCGTGTCCCAGTACTATGGTTTCACGCAAACCTGAAAAAGGCCTACTGAACGGCACACCGTTGAACGTGTGGGTGCAGCACTTGCACAGCGGAACACAGCTGGACGCATCGATCAAGGGATTGACGCGCTGGAGCACGCCCCCGGCATCAACATACATGCCACTGTAGTAACTGGATTCGCCGACACGAACAACCTGTTGGCGTTCGTCCTCGTGCAGAGCGACCAACCAGAAAATCGGGTCTGGGCGGTCCAGCCGCCGTATGGCCTCCGCATGAACCACATCCCATCGCCGACCAACCCTTGACAGCAGAAATTTGAACAGAGGGGTGTAGTCGAACCCTCGCTGCCGAGAGCCGTGCATGGACTGGCGCATCGCTTCCGATTGCACTTGCTGCTTGGTATTGCGTTCATCGCTGTACGCACCGCCACGCGCATGGTGCACGCCATGGGCGGTGGTGTTCACCTTGCGGTAGAGCAGGGGTTTGGATGAGGACATGGATGGCGGCTTACCGTTGAAAATGGAGGGCTGGTCTTCAGAACCATCGGCAATTCTCCTCCTGGTGGCAACACACAGCATGTTTATGCGAGGGGACTACTTCGTGCACAGGCCTGCAGCCTCCTTGTAGTCCATGGAGCCCGGCGTCGGATCAGAAAGTGTCTTGCCGAGCGGAAAGAAAACCGGCTCGAACCAGGACTGCCTTTGCTTGATGCATGCAAGCAGTTCCCGCGCGGCATTGCCGATCTCAGCCTCGGATGCCTGGCGCTTTACCAACTGGCACAACTGCCCTGTGTTCGTGCATGCATTCACATGATCGGCGAACTTCAGTGCCGAGTAGATGCCGAGGCCCTTGTAGGCGACGAAGAGAACGGCAGCCAGTAGCGCCATTTTGAGTATTCTTCCGATCATGATGGATCTTCCATGCGCCTAGCGCTTGCGCGCAAAGATGGTTCCGTTCTCGATCTTGACAATCAGATCGTGGCGAGTGACGACATCTTGCAACACGGCATCCCATGCAATGCATTGATAACTAAAGGGTGCCGATCCACTGACAGAAGGGTCAACCTCCAACTTGTAGCCCGAAAAATCCGCGAGCAGGCTCAGCATGGACTTCAGCGGTATGTCCTTGAAGCTGATGCTCATTTCTTTGCCAACGCATTTCTTCTTCTCGCTCGGCACGCTGACGCCACTTGCGGGCAAGGCGACTGGCACCGGCTGGTTGACCTTGTCCGATATGTCGCTCCCGTTGGCGCATGGGCTGGCCTGGTAGGCCACCTTTCCATCCCGTTCGCATTTGTAGACCGCCGCGAAGGCCCCGCTTTGGAACAGGACCAGCAGCAAGAGGAGCACCAGGCGATTCGTCATAGGGGTGAGAGCTTTCGGTTGTTCAAACAAGTTGCGCATCCTACTCTGGCCAGGTAAAACGCCGGAACCCATGGGGACAATGCCGGCGCCCTGGCGCTACGGTTCCACCGCGAACGGGTGGGCCACGGGCGTCCAAGTAGCCAATGCCAAGCCGTACGCCACGGTATGTTCGTTTTGAAAGCCGAGACGCGCGGCCAAGAACAGGTATTCCTTCATGTGACTCTCGGGAAACTGGAACCGTGGGTAGCGCGCGATACTTTCATCCAGACGGCGCCGCATCTCGGCGTAGCGCTCCTCAGCCTTTTCATGCTCACCCGCGCGGTCCCAAGCAAAACCTGCAAGCAGCGCCGATGTGGGATCGGCCTGTTCCGCCAGTGTCCGTGCGTCCCGAAGAGATCGCAACCAAGGCTCACCCACCGTTTCGACGGCCCTCGCCACTCGCTCAAGAGCGTTCAACAGTTGTTCCTTCGTTTTGCACGGCCACTCACTGCGTCGGCGGCCAACCAAGGCTTGGTTCAAATAGGGTCCACACAAAAACCCGCTCTTGGTGGCATCGTAGTCGGGGCCATGAATGACATCACGGACGAATGCGCTCATGTCAGATGGTTCAAATGACATGAGCACAGAGAATCGCTCAAAGCTCTTGCTCGGATCCAGCGACAACTTCTCAAAACCGTCGGCGTCACTTTTTGCGTAACTTCCCCGCTCTGCGCGAGCCCAGCCGCGCGCTTGAAGCTCGGCGGTCAGGCGCTCTTCAGCCATTCGGTAAAAGTCTTTTGCCAACATGTCTGGTTTCTAGCGTCTCTTGGTGCTTGGGTCAAAAACCCCCAGTCTGGATGGAGCCAAGTGATTCATGGTTCTCGTCGAAATAGTATTCGATAGCACCCGAGACGTAGTCGTGGAAGTTCGAGGCGTACTCCGGGACCACCAGTTCCTGCATGTGGCCCAAGCCTTCCCCCAGATCCAAGGGGCGTTTGGAAAAGAGAAGTTCTGGGAAGTGGGGTTCTGTGCCATCTTTGTACAGCCACCCTTGGTCGAGGAACGAACCATTGGCGTCTGCAAACTCGCCGCAAATAGCCTGCCTCAGGGTCTTGTCAGCGATACCGTTTCGCCTGAGAACCTCGTTGAGCCGAGCTATCTCGGAAACCTGGTAGTCAAGCATGAGGAGTTCATATCTGGCTTCATCTGTGACGATTTTCACGAAAATCTCCTTCGCAGTTGCGACATCCAACAATTAACGATTGTCCGTCGCAACAGTCTATCCGCTTGCTTTGCAGTGACGCTCCATGGCATGGTGGGTGAAATTTTGAAACCTGGTGCGTAGTCGACCGCATCAAAAGAAGCCACGCAACAGACAGGCCGCAGACGCATCGAAACGGCAGATGGACTGCCTTGGTCCGACTTCATGACTCGACCGACACAAAGTATTTACCATGGACGAAGAAGGTGCCCGCTGCGCAGAGCAACAAAAACAAGACCATCTTCAGTGTGGCATAGAAGTCAGAAACAGACTCGCCACGCAGCAAGGACAGCCAATTGGGCGTGAACAAGAATCGCAGTCCATCCAGGAAATCATCCCAGGTGCCAAAGAAGAATTTTCCAAGGATGACGTATAGGGGAAGGCAGAGCGCTGCCGCTTTGAGCCAGGGCAAGAGAAGTGGGTCCATGGGGTCGTTGGTTGGGGTAAGAGAATGAAAGCCATATGTTCGCAGACGCACGGTGACGGCATCAGAATAAGCGTCTACTGGACCCACTGTTTGACGGATCGCATACTCCCGCGGCGACCCGACAAATGGGATGTACGCCGGCATCGTGGCGTATAGGGTCCGGAGCAAGCTTCCGAAATAGCAGGAAGGTTTCTCTCCGATGTGACAGCGAGCGTGGGAGGAGATATCTCATGGAAACGCATACTTTTGTTCAGCCCCGTGATCAGGAAAAAAATTCCCACGAATTGATCTTCGGTTCACTGTACACACATGGCCGCGGCGTCGTTGTTCCATGCGATGAGACGGGCAATGTCGACATCGACTCGCTGACGCAGCGCATGCGGGATACCTATTTGGGTGCACGGGCAATGATTGGGCGCGAGTACTCGTACCCTACCGTGCGGGTCGTACATTGACATATGTCTAGCGCGCCGTTTTTGCCACATCCCCTACAGCTGCGGGTTCACCGCTCTTCGTCTCGGCGAAAGCGACGGACTCCTTGGCAAACTTGGTCTGCGCCTCCGAGAGAGAGGCCGTGTTTAACTTCCGCCTTGCGAACTCCAGCACTTTCTTGTGTTGTCCGCAATTGGCTTTGAATGACCAGCTGGCTGCCCCGATGACCAGCGTCCGTCCAATGTCGCCCTTAGCCGGTTCCGCGCCGGCGTACTGAAAAATGTTCTCCAGAAATCTTTCGTTACCCGTGGCGAAGAAACTGGCCCACCAGATATCGAGTTTTGTCGGGTCGACCTGTGCATCGTCAACTATGTATCTTGCAAAACGGGAATGGCCTTCGTTTATCTCCTTAGCCCGTTTACCGAACACACCGTCGCCTGTCTGCCAGTTGTGCGCTTGCGATATCTTGGCGATCATCACGGCCACCAGAATATCGGCACGGTTTCCACCTCCTTCTATCCTGTCTCGAAAACGGTCTGCATTTTTCTGAAAGGTGTTGAATGACTCCTGAGAAGGGGCCAGATAGAAGTACGACATCTGATCCCCAAAATCCTCAAGTTCATCCGCTCGAACGGATGGGCAGCAAAAAGTCGCCACAAGATAGATGAAGAACGCAATAGTTTTCATATGGACATCGAAAGTTGAAAATGACTGGATGACAAAATCGCACACGGATAAACTGTGCGCTAGCCCCCGTGTTATATGGACAATCCGCTGCAAATAATATAGCAATCACAGACTTGCAACGCATACCTAGTCAATGAATGGCCTATGCCCCGTAGGCCAATTGCCGTACAACCTCCAACATGTCCGGCCGCGCAGCCGGATTTCCTTGCAGACAGGCCTCTGCCAAAACAGCCATGCCCTTTAATGCACCGGCATGCCCTGCGTCGTGCTCCGCGTGCGCAACCAACTCCTCCAGCAAACAACCAAAGGCTCGCACCTCCAGCGCCATCAGCGCGCGGCTCACCGCGGCTTGGTCCAGCGGCAGCAAGCTCGCACCACCGAAGTCACTCAGCAGGGCCTGACCATCGGCCGGGTTCCACAAGATGTTGTGGGCATACAAATCACCGTGCATGATGCTGCGCTGGTGCAAATGCGCCACGGCCTCGGCCATGGCCAGCGCCAGACGTTGCAGCACGGGCATGGGAATCCGCAGCCCCGCCGCATACACATCCCGCGTGCAAGTCTCCAGGCTCGGCGGTCCCGCCAGGTTAGTGAAGTGGGAGGGAATCAGCGGCAACAGCAGGCCACGCGTGCCCTGTGGGTGCTCCGCCAGCTCCGCGCAAGGTGTGCACAGCGCGGGGTGCTGACCGGCGGCAATACAGGCGGCCAGTTCGTGCTCGGGCAGGCCGTCGCTGGTCATCGCACCCTTGAACAGCTTGAGTGCCAGCCCTTCTGCGCTGCCTTGTTGCTGCACACGGTAGATATGGCCGGACGCGCCCTCGCCCAGCAGGCCATCCATACGCAATTGCGACCAGGGCACGCGGCCCAGGGGGGCCGGCTCCGCGCGCTGCCAGCCCAGCAACGGATTGCCGGCCAGCGCCAGCCAGCTCAGGCGCGGCAGTTGGGTTAGCCAGCCGGGCAATTCGGCAAACTGGTTGGCCGACAGTCGCAGCAATTCCAACCGGTGTGCGTCCCCCAGCCCAGCAGGCAGATCGCGCAACTGGTTACCGGCCAACATGAGTTTTTGAAGCGCTGGACGCTGGCCCAATTCGGTCGGCAAATGTGTGATGGTGTTGTCGGTCAGTATCAGCCAGCGCAGCAGCGGCGGTAGCGCCGCACCTGGCACGTCGGTTATGCGGCAGGCCTTGAAACCCACCACCTGCAAGGCGGCGCAATCGCCCAGTACCGCCGGCAGTTCCGTGAACGGGTTATCCGAGCAAAAAATCACCTTCAACCGGTGCAGACGCGGCAGGTCCTGCGGCAGCGTGTCGAGCTGGTTGCCCGACAGGTTCAGCACCTCCAGCGTATCGGCCAGGTCAAACACCTCGGGCGGCAGTGTGCGCAGGCCGCAGGACAGGTCCAGGCGGCGGATACCGGCGAGTGCGCCGCTGCGCAGTTGTTCAAGGGTGTGCATGCGGGAAAAAGAGAAAAAGAAACGGGAAGAAGGGTAAAGCCCGGGCGGGGCCGCTGATTATCCCGTTCGGCCGCCTCCACCCGCTTGACCCTGACGTAGGGTAAGGGTAGATACTGGGGGCTTCTGTCTACAAGGAGCCCGCGTCTTGTCTTTGTTACTACTCAAAGTTGGAGAACTGGCCACCCGCACCGGCCTGACGGTGCGCACGCTGCACCACTACGACAGCATCGGGTTGCTGAAGCCATCCGCCCGTTCCGATGCGGGTTATCGGCTCTACAACCAGGCGGATGTGGGCCGGCTGCACGCCATCCAGGCGTTGCGCCAGTTGGGGCTGCCGCTGGCCGATGTGGCCAGCATGCTGGAGCGTGGCGGCGAGGATTTGGGCGACACCATCGCGCGGCAAATCCGCGCGCTGGGCCACGAGATCACCCAGGCCACCGAGCTGCGCGCACGCCTGCAACTGCTGCAGGAGCGCCTGGCCACCGGTGACGAACCCGACATGAGCGACTGGTTGTCCACGCTGTCTCTGATGACCACCTTCTCCAAATACTTCAGCGCCGCCGAACTCAAGCTGATACTGGAAAACCGCAAAACCCAAAGCGCAAACTGGGACCGCCTGATCGCCGACACACGCGTGGCCATGCAGCAGCAACTGGCGCCGAACACCAAACCCGTGCAGTCACTGGCGCTGCGCTGGATGAACCTGACGCTGGCCATGATGAACGATGACTTCAACCTGATTGACCGCTGGGGCCTGATGTACAACACCGAGCCCACCGGCCAGTTCAAAAACGGCCCCGGGCCCGACGTCATTGCCTACATCAACCCCGCAATCGCCTTGCGCATGGCCGCCATGCTGCGCCACATGACGCAGGAGGAGTTGCGCACGCTGCGCACCATCAACGAAGCGGCCGTGCAGCAACTGATACAACAGGCCCACGCGCTGCACGCAACCCAGGCCGACCCGGCGTCGGCACCGGCCAAGGCCCTGGTCGCGCATTGGGAGCAAGTGATGCTGAACCTGTGTGGCAACAAACCCGCGCTATTGCGCAAGCTGATCACCGCCTACAACGCCGAGCCACTGTTGCAAGGCACCACGGTGTTCGACGACATCACCTTGGCTTTCATCAAACGCGGGTTGGCCGCACAAGGGCATCCACTGCATGTTTTAAAAAAAACTTGACCCTGACGCAACGTCAGGGCTGAGCATCCGGGTTTTAGGCAACGAAGTACCGGAGGAAAACATATATGACCCAACGCCCCCCCAACCCCGAACGTGCCGCACTGATGCGCGACAAGAACTACGTCTGGCTGATGGCCGGCGCCGTCGTCACCATGCTGGGTGACCAGTTCACGCTGATCGCCCTGCCCTGGCTGGTGCTGCGCATGACCGGCGACACACTGGTGCTGGGCACCGTGCTGGGCCTGATGAGCCTGCCGCGCGCGTTATTCATCCTGGTGGGTGGCGCGGTGGTGGACCGCTACTCGCCCAAACGTGTGTTGATGCTGACCAAGTATGTCAACACCGTATTGCTGGCCGTGCTGGCAACGCTGGTGCTGGTCGGTGGCCTGTCGCTGTGGGCGGTTTATGCGCTGGCCTTTGCGATTGGCCTGGCCACGGCCTTCAGCATTCCATCGGGCACATCCATATTGCCGCATGTGGTGCCACGCACACAACTGGCCGCGGCCAACAGCATGATGCTGGGCATGCGCCAGCTGTCGATGTTTCTCGGCCCGCTTTTGGCCGGTCTGCTGATCGCCGTGTTTGGTGATGGCACGCCGGCAGCCGGCAATGCAACCGGCGCAGCCACGGGTATGGTCACGGATGCCAACGGCCTGGGCTTTGCGTTTGGGCTGGATGCGCTGAGCTTTCTGCTGTCGGCCTGGACGTTGTCCCATGTGCGCCTGCAGGGCACGGGCCAGCCCCATCCAGTGGCGGGCGTTGCGACGGCCAGCCAGCCGGTGCTGGGCGCCGTGATGGCTGGCCTGCGCCACCTGTGGAACGACCGCGACATGCGCCTGTGTTTCATTTACTGGGGTGTGGTGGCGGTGCTGATCACTGGGCCGGTGCAGATTGCGATTCCGGTGCTGGTCAGCACACAAAACCTGGGTGCCGCGGCCTTGGGCATCTTGCTGGGCGCACACGGTGCCGGCACGCTGGCCGGCATGGTGGTGTCGGGCGCACGGCCCGGCATGCGCCTGGGCACACTGGGCATGACCATGCTGGCGGTGGACGTGGTGGTGGGGCTGCTGTTCATGCCCATGGGCTTCATCTCCGGCACCTGGCAGGGTGCGGCCCTGCTGGGCGTCATCGGTGTGCTGGGCGGCTTCATGCAGGTATCCGTCTTCACCTGGCTGCAAGGCCGCACACCGCCAGCGCTGATGGGCCGTGTCATGAGTATGTTCATGTTCATCTTTTTGGGCCTGGCGCCACTGTCGGGCGCCGTCACCGGTTGGCTGCTGCGCAGCATCACATTACCGCAGTTGTTCATCGGCAGTGGTGGTCTGCTGGTGTGTATTGCGCTGGGCGCGCTGCTGGCATCGCCGGTGCGGCACGTGACGGATGGGCCTAGGCCGCTATCGCCATAGATTCAGGAGTGGCTCGCGTAATTTTTACGAGGGCTACCGACCTGTTAATGGAAAAGTACCGCTAGCCCTCGTCGAATATGCGTATACAGCTATTTATTTAATAGCACTCTACTTCGGTTTCCATGACCGCACTGATCGCATCCGCCACCGCTTCCACATTGTTGGCGTTCAGACCCGAGATGCAGATGCGGCCCGAGTGCACCAGGTAGACCGCATGTACATCCCGCAAATGGTCTACCTGCGCCGGGCTCAGCTTGGTGTAGCTGAACATGCCGCGTTGCTTGAGCAGATACGAGAAGTCGCAGTCCGGGCGCCGACGGGTCAGTGCCGCGTGCAAACGCATCCGCATGGACCGGATGCGATCACGCATGGCGTTGAGGTCCTGCTCCCACGACGCGCGCAACATCGGATCGCCCAGCACCTGGGCCACGATCTGCCCACCATGGGCCGGCGGGCTGAAGTAGCTTTGGCGCACCGTGAACTTGAGCTGCCCCAGCACGCGCTCGGCTTGCTGCGCATCCGTGCAGACCACACTGAGCGCACCGCAGCGTTCGCTGTACAGGCTCATACTTTTGGAAAACGAATTGGCAATCAAAAAGTTCACGCCAGCCCGGGCCAAGGCGCGCACGGCAAAGGCATCGGACTCGATACCGTCGCCAAAACCCTGGTAGGCCATGTCCAGAAAGGGCAGCAACTGGCGCTCCTGGATCAGCGCAATCAAGGTGATCCACTGCGCCGTGCTGATGTCGGCGCCGGTGGGGTTGTGGCAACAGGCGTGCAGCAACACCACGCTACGCGGCGGCAGTGTGCGCAGGCAGGCCAGCATGGCGTCAAAACACACACCACCACCAGCCGGGTCGTAATAGGGGTAGGTGAGGACCGTGAGCCCCGAGCTTTCGAACATGCTGCGGTGGTTGTCCCACGACGGGTCGCTGATCCACACGCCGCTGTCCGGAAACCACCGCCGCAAAAATTCGGCGCCAGCCTTCAGGCCACCGCTGGAGCCCACGGTCTGGATCGTAACGACCCGGCCGCTGGCCAACGCCGCATGCCGGGCGCCAAACAGCAGGGTCTGCACGGCGCTGCGAAAATTGGTCGCACCCTCCATCGGCAGGTAGGGTTTGGGCAGCCCGGCCGCCGCCAGGTGCAGCTCGGCCTGGTGCACGGCGTCCAGCGCCGGCAGGCGGGCGTTGTCGTCGCAGTAGATGCCAATGGACAGGTTGACCTTGTGCGGTCTGGGGTCGCGCTGAAAGGCTTCGTTCAAGGAGACGATGTGGTCGCCCGCAAAGGGCTGGACGTGTTGGAACATGCGGCGCCTCCCCGGTTTCAGCTCAGGCCTGCCACCGGCACGGCCGCGCCATGCACGGCACGGGCCGCGTCGGACGCCAGGAAGACGATGACACTGGCCAGATCTTGCGGCGCAACCCAGCGCGCAGGGTCGGCGTCGGGCATGGCGGCGCGGTTTTCCGGTGTGTCGATGATGGTGGGCAGCACACAGTTGACGTTAATGTTCTGCTCGCGCAACTCGGCGGCCATGGCCTCGGTCAGTCGGATCACGCTGCTCTTGGCCGCGCAGTAGGCCCCCATCTGCGCCACGCCGCGTTGTGCCGAGGCCGCACCCACGTTGACGATTTTTCCGCCCCCGTGCTCCAGCATGTGCGGCACCACGGCACGTGCGGTATGCAACAGTGTGCGGGCATTGAGGTCCATCAAAAAGTCCCAGGTGTTGTCCTGCGTTGTATGCACGGCCTCGCCCATACGAAAGCCACCGGCCAGGTTGCACACCACGTCCACCCGCCCAAAACGCGCGACGGCGGCCTGGACCACCGCATGCACAGCGTCCTGCTCCAGCAGGTTGGCCGGCGCAAACAGGCGCTGCGCGGTCTCGGCTCCATAACTTTGCTCCAGGCTCTCGCGCCGCAGATCGACCAGCACCAGGTTGGGGCCCTGGGCGGCAAAGGCCTGTGCCACGGCGCGGCCCAGATTGCCGGCGGCACCCGTCACCAGCACGGTTGTGTTGTGCATGTCCATGTCTGTCTCCTCAAAAAAGAAGACTTGATTGTGGTCAAGGGCGCGCGCAAAAGGTGTGCGAGTTGGGGGCCGATTGGCCACTCACATGCAAGGTTTGTGCATGGATTTGCAGAGAATCAAAAGAAGCACTATCCAAAAATCTGAATACCCGTCCAACCCTTGCGCGTCACCGACCTCCGACAGCGTTTAGCGCAGGCGCCGGGTCTCACCCCACACCACCAGCAGCAAACCGGCCAGCACCAGCCCCAGGCCAGCGTACGCCGCTGCAGCCGGTTGCTCGCCCACCACCACAATGGCCAGCACAAAGGCCGTCACCGGTTCCGCCAGTGACAGCGACACACAGGTCGCCACCGACACGTAACGCAGTGCGTGGCTGAACAGCAGGTAGGCAATGCCTGTGGTGACCACACCCAGGTAACCGACCAACACCCAGGTAGCGCTGTTCGCTTCCAAAGGGCCAGATATCAACACTGCGACCGGCACCGCGATCAACGCGGCGGTCGTAAACACCGAACAGGTTGCCACTGCTGGCGTCGCCACGTCCAGCAGGTGTTTGCTGGCCAATGTGTAGATGGCGTAGCCCAGGCCCGCCGCCAGACACAGCCCAATGCCCAGTGGGTCGAACCGGGCATCGCCGCCAGACCCTGCCAGTATGAAACCAATACCGGTAACCGCCAGAGCCGTACCCCACCACCACAACGGCCGCGGTGGGCGGCGTGCAATGACAGACTCCAACAGGCCGATCCAGACCGGCCCGCTGCCCAGCGCAACACCCGTGCCGGCCGCAATGCCGGTGGCCTTGACCCCGGCGAAGAAACACAGGTTGTAGGCGGCCATCGCCACGCCACCCAATAGAGCCCAGGGCCATATTTTCCGAAACGCAAACGTGCCCTGTTGCGCACCGCGGGAGCGTCCCCACACCACCACGCAGGCAAAGAACACACTAGCTACGACCAAGCGCAAAGCGCCTATCCAATACGGTGAGGTATGCGAGGTCACAAAACTTTGCGTGGTGCCAGTCGTGCCCCACAGGGCTGCGGCGGTAAGCGCCATAGTGGCGCCGATGAGTGCGGGATTTTTGCTCTTCATATGCCCGCTATCGTGGGGCATGGCGAGCGGCCAACTTTCGAGATCCTCTTGACTTGGGGTTCATCGCAGTGGGAGCAGCGGGGACTGAGTGCCATCGTGACTTTTGTATCAATCGGGTAGCGGGTTTTGCTCCGTGTCCCCCGCCCTTCGGGCTCCTCCTTTACCTGCGCAAAACCCACTACCCGATTGATACGGCGCGGCTTGGTCTGCGCCGAACTGGTGGGAAAACCTGTTCGTAATCAACCGCGAAGTGATCTGCCGCGTCAGCCATCGTACACAAAGGTTCGAGCAGCAGGCATGGGGTGGCTGTTCTGCGCAGGTTAAGGAGGAGCCCGCACAGCGGGCGGGGGACACGGAGCAGAACAGCCACCCCATGCCTGTTGCGGGCGAACCAATAAAACGCACAATCGAACAAGGCGATCAAAAAGAACGCAATTGCCGCGTGCCCACATCCCGGTCACGCTTCAGCGCAAAGCTCAATGCACTTGCAGAGGCATAACCCACTTGCTGCGCCGTCGTCTCCAGCGGCACGCCATTGCGCAACAGTCGCTCGGCCGCATCGAAGCGGCGCGTGCGCAGATAGGCTTGCGGGGTCTGGCCTGTGAGTTCCAGCAGCCGCGCGTGGAAGCGCTGCGGACTCAGAAAAAACAGTGCAGCCATGCGCGCGGTGCTCCAGATCTCGTGCAAGGCGGAGTCCAGCGCGGTGTCCAGTTCGGCCAGATCGATGCCGCGGCGCGCCAGCACCCGGGGTGCCTGCAGCAGTTGCGCCAGTTGCAAACTGGCATCGGTCCAAGCCACACTGCGCCGGCACTCTGAAGTAACCGCAAAGCTGCGCGCCGGACCAGCCACGCGTCCTGCGGGCAGATCGATGACAAACATGCGCACATCACGCGTTGCCAAAAACCCGTGTGTGACGCCAGCCGGTATCAACATGCCGCAGGAGGTATCGGCAAACGCCGCACGCCCGCCAATCTCCAGCTCCATGCGGCCCTGCAACGCAAACATGATTTGCCCATGGTCGTGTTCATGGTGCAGGTACTCCCCGCTGTAGCGGCGGATGCTGCTGGCGATTTCAACCACGG
>JAZKIR010000098.1:23434-33340 GCA_040384785.1 Pseudomonadota bacterium | reverse complement strand
CAAGCTCAACATGAGCAAGTTCCGTGCCTTTATGAAAAACCCACTTCCATTCCTGCTTGTGCTGGCCGTCTATGCGGTGTTTGCTTCCCCCACCTGGGCGGAGAAAGCCGATCGCGACAAACCCATGCTTCTAGAGGCAGCCACCATGCGCCTTGACGACGTCAAGCAGGTCAGCACCTTTACCGGCAATGTGGTCATGACCAAGGGCAGCATCGTGGTCCGGGCGGCCAAGATCGAGGTGCGCCAGGCCCCCGAAGGCCACCAGTTCGCCGTGATCAACGGCACGCCTGACAAGCCGGCATTTTTCCGCCAAAAGCGCGAGGGTCTGGACGAATTCATCGAAGTCGAGAGCGAATTGATCGACTACGACGGCCGCGCCGACACCGTCACCTTCACCGGCAATGCCGTATTGCGCCGGCTGCGTGGCGCCACGGTGGCCGACGAGATCTCGGGCGCGGTGATCGTGTATGAGAACCTGACCGACAAGTTCAGTGTGGACGGCAGCCCTACCAAGGGCGGTGCGCCGGTTCCCGGGCAGCGGGTGCGCGCCATGCTGACGCCCAAGGCCGAAGCGCCGGCTTCCGCCCCCCAAAGCCCGGCCCAACCCAGCCCCACCCTGCGGCCCTCGACCACGCTGGGGAGTAAACCCCAGTGATGGACGCCGCGGATACCGAGCCCGATAGCTCCATCGGGCGGCTTGAAGTCAGCCATATCCAGAAGGCCTATGGCAAGCGCCAGGTGGTCAAGGACGTGTCGTTGACGGTGCGCACCGGCGAGGTGGTGGGCCTGTTGGGCCCCAATGGCGCGGGCAAGACCACATCCTTCTACATCATCGTCGGTCTGCTGCGCGCCAGCGCGGGCGACATCACCATTGACGGCCAATCCATAGAACACATGCCCATCCACCGCCGCGCGCGCCTGGGGCTGGGCTATTTGCCGCAAGAGGCGTCGATTTTTCGCAAGCTCAACGTGGAAGACAACGTGCGCGCCGTGCTGGAACTGCAGCACGACGGGGCCGGCCGGCCGCTGTCCAGCGTTGAGATTGAGCTGCGCCTGACGGCTTTGTTGCAAGACCTGCGGGTCGAGCATCTGCGCGAATCGCCCGCGCTGGCGCTGTCGGGCGGGGAACGCCGCCGCGTCGAGATTGCCCGTGCGCTGGCGACACGGCCGCGTTTTATTCTGCTGGACGAACCCTTTGCCGGCATTGATCCGATCGCGGTGATCGAGATCCAGCGCATCATCAATTTCCTGAAGTCCCGCGGCATTGGTGTGCTGATCACCGACCATAACGTGCGCGAGACCCTAGGTATCTGTGACCACGCCTACATCATCAGCGATGGCACCGTGCTGGCCCAGGGCACCCCGACCGAGATCGTCAGCAACGCCGATGTGCGTCGCGTTTATCTCGGCGAGCACTTCAAAATGTAAATATGGTGCCCCCACGTTTGTCACTTCGTGTACTGCACTGCCCCCCAAGGGGGCTAATTTGCCTTGGGGCGGCCCGGCGGCAAATTGCTGTTCCCTCCGACGACAGGTCTGCTTTGCTATGAAGCAGGGGCTGTCCCTCCGCGTATCGCAGCATCTGGCGCTCACGCCCCAGTTGCAGCAGTCGATCCGTCTGCTGCAACTCTCCACGCTGGAACTGAGCCAGGAAGTGGAGCAGATGCTGGACGAAAACCCGTTTCTGGAAGTGACCCAGGACGAGGCAGTGCGTGAGGACTTTGGCCTGGCGCAGGCCGATACGCCGGTCAGTGCGGGCGAGCGTGAAGCCGATGTTGCTCCTACTTCAATAGCGGACTACGCAGATTCCACGGGGGCTAGCAGCGCAAAAGACGAAGACACTACGCCGCTGGGCGGTGGCGACGATGAGCCGAGTTGGGATGGCGACGGCACGACCGAACTGGTGCCCGACGATGGCGAGTGGGGCACGGACGCCAAGGCCCGCGCCAATAACCTGGGCGATGGCGAAGACACCGATGCCACCGAGCTGGCGCGCGCCCAGGAGTCGCTGCAATCCCATCTGCACCGCCAGGCCCTGAGCCTGCGCCTGAGCGAGACGGATGCCAGCGCGCTGCGCTTTCTGATCGAGTCACTGAACGATGACGGTTATCTGGAAGATCCCCTGCCGGACCTGGCGCGCGGTCTGGCCGGTGACGATGAAGAACAGGTCGAAGACCTGGTGCACCACTTCACGGTGGCCCTGGGTCTGTTGCAAAGCCTGGAGCCGGCAGGCGTGGGCGCGCGGGATCTGGGCGAGTGCCTGCGCTTGCAATTGCGCGCCCAGTTGGACAATGCGCTGGACCCGCCGGATAACGCGCGCGCGGCCTTGCTGGCGCTGGCTTTGCGCATCTGCGGCCAGCCCATGGATTTGCTGGCGCGCCGCGACGTCAAGAACCTGGTACAGCGCTGTGGTGGTACCGATGCGATGACGCGCGAAGCGATTGCGTTGATCGCGCGGCTGGAACCCAAACCCGGACGCCGCTTCGTTGACGTGGAGCGCAATATCGTGGTCCCCGACGTGCTGGTCGTCGCCGTGAGCAAAACTCGCCCCGGCGCCAACCCGCAGTTCCGTGTCATGCTGAACCCTGAGGTCATGCCCAAGCTGCGTGTGCACGACATCTATGCCAATGTGCTGCGCAACCACCGCGGCGGCGGCAAGGACAGCGCCAGTTACGCGGGCCTGCAGCAGCGCCTGCAGGAGGCGCGCTGGTTCATCAAGAACATCCAGCAGCGGTTTGACACGATTCTGCGCGTCAGCACTGCCATCGTGGACCGGCAGAAGAGCTTCTTCACCCACGGCGAGTTGGCCATGCGCCCACTGGTCTTGCGCGAGATTGCGGATGAGCTGGGCCTGCACGAGTCCACCATCAGCCGCGTCACCACCGCCAAATACATGGCCACGCCGTTTGGCACGTTTGAGCTGAAGTATTTCTTCGGTTCCGGCCTGGGCACCGAGTCCGGCGGCAATGCCTCCAGCACCGCGGTGCGTGCGTTGATCAAACAATTCATCAGCGCCGAGAGCGACAAGAAGCCGCTCAGCGACAACCAGATTTCCGAAATGCTGAAAGAGCAGGGCATCGAATGCGCCCGCCGCACCGTGGCCAAATACCGCGAGGGGCTGAAGATTGCCCCCGCGTCGTTGAGGAAGGCTTTGTGATACCTTGCGGGACAGACCTTTAGCCCTGTCCCCAACTGACTAGAGCGGGACTGGCCGTAGCGCAGCGGAGCTCTGTCGCCAACCGATTAAGCGATATCCATGAACCAACTCCAAATTTTCCTCCCCTGCGCCGCCGGCGTCGAAGACCTGCTGGCACACGAAGTGCACGACCTGACCGGCCTGATGGGTGAAGACCTGTTGACCCGCCGTGGCGGCGTCATGGCCAAGGCATCCTGGCGCGACGCGATGCGCCTGAACCTGCACAGCCGTTTGGCCCAGCGTGTGCTGGTGCAGCTGTCGTACACCGAGTACCGCAGCGAACAAGACCTGTACCGCGCCGCGGCCGACCTGGCGTGGGAGATCTGGTTCACGCCCAAACAATCGATCAAGGTCGAAGTCACGGCGCAGCACAGCCCGCTGACGTCGCTGAACTTTGCCGGACTGAAGATCAAGGACGCCGTGTGCGACCGCTTCCGCGACAAGGCCCACGGTGTGCGCCCCGATGTCAACACCCAGTGGCCCGATGTGCGCATCTATGCCCACCTGACCACCGACACCTGTTCGTTGTACATCGACACATCCGGCGAGCCGCTGTTCAAGCGCGGCTGGCGCGAAGACAAGGGCGAGGCACCGCTGAAGGAGACGCTGGCCGCGGCCATGATTGCTGCTAGCGGTTGGGCCGACGGTGACGACGATTTGTTACCCCTGTACGACCCCTGCTGCGGCAGCGGCACGATTGCGATTGAGGCCGCACAAATCGCCTGCAATATCGCGCCGGGCAGCCTGCGCCGCTTTGCGTTCGAGAAATACATCCCGTTCCAGCAACACGTTTGGGATGGCATCAAACAGGAAGCCGCGGCCGCCGTGGTCAAGCCCGAGCCCGGCCAAAAGCCCCTGATCTACGGCAGTGACGTGGCCCACCGCATGGTCGACTTTGCAGAGCGCAATGCCGAACGCGCTGGCGTGGCCGATGTCATCGAGTTTCGCGGTGGCGATGCCTTGCAGCGCATGCCGCCCACCGATGTGCCCGGCGTGCTGTTGCTGAATCCGCCCTATGGCGACCGTATCGCGGTGGCCGGTGTCAGCGGCGCCGGGGCTCGGCGTTCCGGAGCCCCCAACCGCGGTGACCGCAACGATGCGCCACTGCCGGATTACGAAGCGCAAAGTGGTGCCCGCGAACAGGCGGTGACCGAAGACGGCGGCGAATTCTTCAGCCAGCTCGCCACCCACTGGAAGAAAAACTTCAGCGGCTGGACCGGCTGGATTTTGACCCCCGACCTCAAGCTCCCCAGCAAGATGCGCCTCAAAGAATCCCGCCGCGTCCCCATGTGGAACGGCCCCATCGAATGCCGTATGTTCCGCTTTGACATGGTCAAAGGCGCGGCCCGGGACAAGAAATAGTCCGGTGGAGAACCGGAAGAAGAATGGGGGTCGGATCACCGGCCGCGTAGCGGTTGTGTGCTCCGACCCCCATTCTTCGCCTTAGTCGGAGCGCAAAAAATTGGAATCTGACCCCCATTTAATAAAAATCATCCTGGACACCAACATCGTCCTCGATGCCTTCGTCTTCAACGACCCGGCCGCCATTCCCCTGCTGGCTGGTTTGCGCAACGGCTCCCTGCACTGGATCGCCACGCAGCCTATGCGCGACGAGTTGGAGCGGGTCTTGGCCTACCCCAAGATCGTCAAACGCCTGGCGTACTACGAAGTGGCTGCTTCCGGCGTGCTGGCGCAATTCGACACGCTGGTGCACATCCAGGACGTTGCCGCCAAGGCCTCCGTCACCTGCAAAGACCCCGATGACCAAAAATTCATCGACCTCGCCGTGGCCCACCAGAGCCTGCTGCTGAGCAAGGACAACGCCGTGCTCTGTATGGCAAAACGCCTCCTAGCCCTCGGATCTACTGTACAAGGCGCTATGAAATCAGTAGCTAAATAATAGATTAAACCGTTTGCAGCGCAAAACTATCCGCCCGCGTAAGCGGCCACGTATTCTGGTAAATAAATGGCAAGGGCCGCAAATCGTCTTTTAGCAGCGCACCGGCATGCATTTGCGTCAGTATCAGTTGCGACAGTGACTTGACCTTGTGGTCCGTGCCCCGGCGCACGATGTGGTGGGCGGTAATGTCCTGCGGATGCGCCAGTCCTGCGGCCTGAACCAGTTCTTTCAGCGCATGCAGGGTTTCGTTGTGGAAGTTGTAGACACGCTCGGCCTTGTCCGGCACCACCAGAGCCTGTTGGCGCACGGGGTCTTGCGTCGTTACGCCGGTCGGGCAGTGGCCGGTGTGGCAATGTTGGGCCTGCAGGCAACCCAGCGCAAACATGAAGCCGCGTGCGCTATTGCACCAGTCGGCGCCCAGCGCCATCATGCGGGCAATATCAAAGGCACTGACCACCTTGCCGGCGCAGCCTATACGAATGCGTTCGCGCAGGTTGACGCCGCGCAGCGTGTTGTGCACCAGCAGCAAGCCCTCTTGCAATGGCGAGCCCACATGGTCGGTGAACTCCATGGGCGCGGCGCCGGTGCCGCCCTCGGCGCCGTCCACAACGATGAAATCGGGCGTGATGCCGGTGGCCAGCATTGCTTTGACGATGGCAAACCACTCCCAGGGGTGGCCTATGCACAGCTTGAACCCGGTGGGCTTGCCACCCGAGAGTTCGCGCAGGCGGTCAATGAAATGCATGAGTTCGATCGGTGTCGAAAACGCGCTGTGGGCTGCCGGTGAAATGCAGTCCACACCCTCGGGCACGCCGCGGGCATGGGCAATTTCTGCCGTCACCTTGGCGCCGGGCAACATGCCGCCATGGCCGGGCTTGGCGCCCTGGCTGAGCTTGATTTCTATCAGCTTGACCTGCGGGTCGCAGGCATTGGCGGCAAACTTTTCCGCGTTGAACGTGCCATCGTTGTTGCGGCAGCCAAAATAACCGGATGCCACTTCCCAGACCAGGTCGCCGCCGTGCACGCGGTGGTGGGTCGAGATGGAGCCCTCGCCGGTGTCGTGCGCAAAGCCGCCGCGCTTGGCCCCGGCGTTGAGCGCCAGAATCGCGTTGGCGCTCAGTGCGCCAAAACTCATGGCCGAGATGTTGAACACACTCATCGAATAGGGCTGTTCGCAGTCGGCACCCACCGTGACGCGAAAGTCGTGTGAGGCCAGTGTGGTCGGAGCCAGCGAATGGTTGATCCATTCATAACCTTCCGCATGCACGTCCAACTGCGTGCCAAAAGGACGTTTGTCCGGGTCGCCCTTGGCGCGTTGGTAGACCAGCGAGCGCTGGGCCCGCGAGAAGGGGTTGGAGTCGGTATCGGCCTCGATGAAATATTGGCGGATCTCGGGGCGCACAAACTCCAGCATGAAACGTATGTGGCCAATGATGGGGTAGTTGCGCAGGATGGAGCGTTTGCTTTGCCGCAGGTCATACACACCAATGGCGACCAGCGCGGAAAACAGTAGAAAGGACGGTAGGCCCACGCCAAACACGATCAGGCTGAACATGGTGAGCAGCAGTGCAAACACACACAAACCCATGGCCGTGTAGCGCACAGGAAAGATGGTATTGAGATAATTCAGCATCGCGGTGTAGTCCTGTTGCGGGTGGCTGACGGAGCCTGGCTGCGCACGGCCCGTCTGTCGCCCGACAATAGCAGGCAAATGCAACAAGGCAGAATGGTGTTAACCCGTTCCATGTTGCCCACAATCAACACCCTCAGCGTAAACCTGTCCCTTTATGAACTCCACACCCGCCCATCCCGAAACGCCTGCCACGGACATTCCGTCCGCTACATCTGACGGCCTGCCAGGCGTGGTGACGGCCGACCAGTTCGATGCCATCGACGCGATCCTGGACGACCTGCGCACCCGTTATGACGAAACCCCGCAGTGGGAGTTTTGCGAAGGTTTTATGGCGGCGCTGATCTGCTGCCGCCGCGCCATCCCCCAGGCCGAATACCTGGACGTGCTGCTGGCCATTGGCGAGGAGGGCGGCGACACGCCGGTTGTGGTGCAGGACGGCGAGAGCACACCCGATGCCGGTGGCTCCTTTGCAGACGAAGCCCAGCGCGCGCAGTTCTTGCAGATCTGGGACCAGCGCTGGGCCGAGGTGCTGACGGCACTGGACATTCCGATCGAGTCGCTGGAGGACGAGACCGCCTACCACCCCGAGGTCATGGACGTGCGCGGCGCCATGGCCGAACTCTCCGACGCCGAGCGCTCGGAGTTGCCCGACGAAGCCCTGCCGGCCTTCGGCCAGGTCTGGGCGCTGGGCTTCATGTACGCGGTCGAGGCCTGGCCCGACGAATGGGCCGAACCCAGCGATAAAAAGGCCGCCAAGTGGCACGATGTTTCGCTGCAGGCCATCGTGGCCTTGACTGAAGATGACGAGGGTGAGCCCGAACTGTCACCGTTCAGCGAAGACGGTCCTCCGTCCATGAGCACCGACCGGCTCAACGCCTTTGCCGATGCCGTCTGGTCGGTGTATGACCTGCGCGAAATCTGGCGCGGCATTGGCCCGCGCGTGGAGACCCTGCGCCGCGCCGACGTGCCGGGCCGCAATGACCCTTGCCATTGCGGCAGCGGCAAAAAATACAAGAAGTGCCACGGCGCCTGAGCGATGCTGACTGCACCAGGAGGTAGGCGGTAAACACCGGGCATTCGCCATTCAAAAACGATTGCCACGGCCATAGGGTCACGTTACGATGCACCAAGCATGCGATCAATGTTGTCATGTGTGTTGGACGCAGGGAAGTAAAAACAAAAAACGAGATCCTTTTGGAGACATCCGATGAATACTTCTTCCTGGACCGTGCGTATGCGCCTGACCTTGGGCTTTGGGGTGGTTTGCGGCCTGATGCTGGTCATTTTGGGCATTGGCCTGTTTTCCATGAGCCGCATTGAAGCGGGGGTGGTGAATATCGTCGATGACCGTATACCCAATATTGACGCATCCCACACCGTACTGGCCCAGGTCGACAGCATCGCCATTGCGCTGCGCAACATGATGCTCACCGCGGATGCGGCCGACCGCCAGAAGCAGTTGGAGGGTATCCGCCAGTCGCGTGGAGTGATTTCAAAAAACGTGGAGTTGCTGGACCAGTTGGTGACCTCGTCCAAGGGCAAGGAGATACTGCAGCAGGTCAAAGACCAGCGGAACAAATACGTCGCCGGCCAGGATGCATTGGTAGCCTTGATCATGGCGGATAAGGCGGACGAGTCCAAAACTTACCTGAGTGCGGAGTTGCGCCCTGTGCTGAGCGCGTACAAGACGGCGGTTACAGCACTGTCTGCCTACCAGGCGGAGCAATTGGATGTGACTGCCAAGGCTGGTTTAGAGACCTATGACCGGGCGCGCGCCATCATGATCGCCTTGGGCTTGTTGGCACTGGCCGTGGCGGCTGTACTGGGCTACATGATCACGCGCAGCCTGCTCAAGGAATTGGGCGGCGAGCCCAGCGATGCGGCTGACATGGCCCGTGCGGTGTCACAGGGCGATTTCACGCGCACGGTCGCGCTCAAGGCCGGCGACACCCAGAGCCTGATGGCCAGCTTGAACGCCATGCAGGGCAATCTTGCCCAGGTGGTCACTACCGTGCGCACCGGCTCCGAAGGCGTGGCCACGGCGAGTGCTGAAATCGCCGAGGGCAACAACGACCTGTCGGCCCGCACCGAGCAACAGGCCAGCGCGCTGGAAGAAACCGCAGCCTCGATGGAAGAGCTGGGCGCCACTGTCAAGCAAAACGCCGACAGTGCACGCCAAGCCAACCAGTTGGCGCAAAGCGCCTCCACCATTGCGATTGAAGGCGGCAATGTGGTGGGGCAAGTGGTCGAAACCATGAAGGGCATCAACGAGTCTTCGCGCAAGATATCGGACATCATCAGCGTCATCGACGGCATCGCCTTCCAGACCAATATCCTGGCATTAAACGCCGCCGTGGAAGCTGCACGGGCCGGTGAGCAGGGCCGTGGTTTTGCCGTCGTTGCATCCGAGGTGCGCTCCCTTGCAGGCCGGTCTGCCGAAGCGGCCAAAGAGATCAAGAGCCTGATCAACGCCAGCGTCGAGCGGGTTGAGCATGGCACCACGCTGGTGGACCAGGCCGGTGTCACCATGGCCGAAGTCGTCGGCTCCATCCGGCGTGTGACCGACATCATGGGCGAGATCAGCGCCGCCAGCAACGAACAGGCCAGTGGCGTGGCCCAGGTTGGAGAGGCCGTCACGCAGATGGACCAGGCCACGCAACAAAATGCGGCTCTGGTCGAAGAAATGGCAGCAGCAGCCAGCAGCCTGAAGAGCCAGGCGAATGAATTGGTTCAGGCCGTGGCGTTTTTCAAAGTAGCAGGGCACGCGGCCGCCAGTATGCCGCGCACGGCCGTGCGTGCCAGTCCGGCTAACGCAAAGCCTTTCAAGGGAGACGAACGCCGCGCCATCGGGGGCTCGCCGAAAGGACACAAGCCGGCCGCCGCGACGGCAAAGCCTGCGAGACCCGCCGCTAGTCCCGCGCGGTCGGCGCCAGCCCCCGCTGCGCCCAAGACACAACCCAAGCCCGCACCTGCCGGTGGCGATGCGGATTGGGAAACCTTTTAAGACAGCTACAGACAGTGGGTGAGCGTGGGGGCAACAACGCGCCGCCGGGCCGCCCCAAGGCGAGTTAGCCCCCTCGGGGGGCAGAGAGCTACACGCAGTGAGCGAACGTGGGGGCCACACAACGCGCCGCCGGGCCGCCCCAAGGCGAGTTAGCCCCCTCGGGGGGCAGAGAG
>JAZKIR010000098.1:0-23334 GCA_040384785.1 Pseudomonadota bacterium | reverse complement strand
GGGGCCACACAACGCGCCGCCGGGCCGCCCCAAGGCGAGTTAGCCCCCTCGGGGGCAGCGACCCGCGCAGCGGTGGAGCGTGGGGGCGACAACTCTAGATCACGTGTGGCAAGGCCTCAGCCAGAAAGTCATACACCGCGCGGATGCGGCGGTTGGTGCGGATCTCGCGGTGCACGGCCAGCCACATCGGCAGGTCAGGGACGGGCAGCAGGTCGGGCAACACGCGCAGCACATCCGGGTCGGTGCGGGCCATGTAGTCGGCCATGAAGCCTATGCCCAAACCCGCCCGCACCGCCTGCCACTGCACAATGAAGTCATCGGTGCGCAGCACAAAGGCCTCTGGCCCTACCGCGTAACCCAGGGCCTGAAAACCCCGCAGGATGGAAACGTCGGTATCGCTCCCGATCAAGTCGTGCTGCAATAAATCGGTCAGTTGGCGAATCGTGCTGCGCCGGGCCAGGTAGTTGCGGTGCGCGTAGGCGCCCAGCGCCACATTGCCAATCTTTTTGACCACCAGCGTGCCCTGCTCGGGGCGCACCATGCGCACGGCAATATCGGCCTCGCGGCGCAACAGGTTGGACACTTCGTTGCTCGACACCAGTTCCACCTGGATGTCGGGCAGGGCCAAACGCATACGCGCCAGCAGCGGCGGCAGCAACTGCACCGCCACCGGTACGCTGGCCGTGATGCGCACCGTACCGGTGGTCTGCGCCTGGGCGCCGGTCAGTGTGCGCGTCAGTTGCAAGGCCCCGGCTTCCATGCCACGGGCCGGCTCGGCCAATTGCAGCGCGGTGGCGGTCGGCACCAGACCGCGCCCGGTCCGCTCAAACAATACGACGCCGAGCTGGCTTTCCAGTTCGGCGATATGCCGCCCCAGCGTGGGCTGGCTGGTTTTGAGCACACGCGCCGCGCCCAGCAGGCTGCCCTGGTCCAGCGCGGCCAGGAAGGAACGGATCAGGGTCCAATCAAAAGTTTTTTGTGGCATCGTGGTATTCAATATCGCATAGCTGTTGTGAGCATATATGCAATTGTGTAAATGACCGGGAATTTCCACAATCCATGCATCGATCAACCCCCCCCCGCTGCTGCATATGCCGCGGCGTACCGCACAAGGAGATGCACCATGCACAACAACACCGTCTTGATTCTGGGCGCCCGCGGCCGCTTTGGCCTGGCCGCCGCCCGCGCCTTTGCCGACGCCGGATGGCGCGTACTCGGTCAAACGCGCTCAGGGGCCGAAGTCCCGCATGAAGCCGCGATCGAATGGTTGGGCATCGACCTTGACGACACACAGGCCCTGGCGCAAGCAGCGCAGGGTGCGTCGGTCGTAGTGCATGCACTCAATCCGGCCTATACCAACAAGGCCTGGAAAACCCAGGTGTTGCCGATGACCGACGCCGTGATTGCGGTGACCCGCGCGTTAGCTGCCACCCTGATGGTGCCGGGCAATGTCTATAACTTTGGCGCTGGCATGCCCGCCGTGCTGCGCGAAGACACGCCACAAACAGCGCGCACCATCAAGGGCCGCGTGCGTATCGCGATGGAGCAGCGTTTGCAACAATCGGGAGTGTGCTGCATCGTGATACGCGCCGGTGATTTTTTTGGCAGCGGCAGCGGCACCTGGTTTGATACGGCCCTGGTCAAGGACATCCGCAAGGGCACCTTCACCTACCCCGGCGCGCCCGAGGTGTCTCGGGCCTGGGCCTATTTGCCCGACCTGGGGCGTACCTTTGTCGCAGTCGCGCAGCAGCGCGCCACGCTCCGGCCGTTTGAGGTCTTCCATTTCGCCGGTCATCGGATTACCGGCCAACGCTGGCTGGATGTGCTGACACCCTTGGCCCAGGCCCAGGGCTGGGTCAGGCCGGGGGCATCGCTGAAGCTGGCCCGGCTGCCGTGGCCCATCATCCGCATCGGTGCGCTGTTTGTGGCCACCTGGGCCGCCCTGCTGGAGATGCGCTACCTGTGGCACACCCCGCATGCGCTGGCCAACGGCAAACTCACCGCGCTGATTGGCCACGAGCCCTTTACGCCTTTGCCCCAGGCCGCGCAGGCTGCCTTGGTGGACTTGGGTTTGCTGGCAACGCCCGCAGCCATCCACACGGCACCGGGTGGCGAAGGTCGTGCGGTTTTGGCGCAGTAATCAACCGTTTGCAAAGGCTAGTCCATGTTTTCCAAAAATGGCACCCACCCGCTTCCGGCAACTGCAGGCCCGGCCCGTTCCATACACAACCAAGCCCTGCCGCGCCGCCGCTTTCTGCGCATCGTCGGAGGCGGTGCGGTGACCGCCGTCGCCGCCGCGACCACGGTCGGTTTGTCCGGCTGCGCCCAGGGCATGCCACCGGACGCGATCGAGGCTTGGAGGGGGCCCGACAGCACGGTGCTGGATGGCCAGGAAGTACGGCACTGGCTGCTCAGCTACGCCATTTTGGCGCCGCACTCGCACAACCTGCAGTCGTGGGTTGCCGACCTGGGAACGCCCGACCAGATCACGCTGTATTGCGACTTGAAGCGGGTGTTGCCGCAAACCGACCCGCTGTCGCGCCAGATCATGCTGAGCCATGGCACATTCCTGGAGCTGTTGGACCTGGCAGCACGCGAGCGTGGCTTGCGCGCCGATATCACGCTCTTCCCCCAGGGCGCATTTGGCCCGACCACGCTGGATACACGTCCGGTCGCCACTGTGCGGCTGACGCCCGATGCCAGTGTGCAAAAGGACCCTCTGTTTGCGCAGATTTTGCGGCGCCACACCAACCGCAGCCGTTATGACGTCGGCCGCGCCGTGCCTGCCGCAGCCTGGGCGGGGATGGCGGCCAGCGCCGCACGCCAATCGTCACGCATACGTGTTGGTTTTGCCGGCCTGGAGCAGGGCGCGGCTCTGGACGCATACCGTCGCATTGCGCGGGAGGCCTGGCGCATAGAGCTGACCGTGCCGCGCACCATCATGGAATCGTTTGATGTGCTGCGCGTCGGGGCGTCGGAAATTTCCGCCCACCGCGATGGCCTGTCGCTGACCGCGCCCATGGTCGTCGCGCTGGACAAGCTGGGTTTGTTTGACCGCAAGCACGCCCCGGCACCGGACGACTACGCCACCACCAGCCAGATCAAAGAGTTTGATGCCAAGCTGGCGTCCACCCCCGGCTTTCTATGGATGGTGACGCCCGCCAATGACCGGGTCACCCAGGTCAACGCAGGCCGTGCCTATGTGCGCCTGCAATTGGCAGCTACCGCACAGGGCCTGGCCATGCAGCCCTTGTCGCAGGCCTTGCAGGAATATGCCGAACAAGCGCAGACCTATGCCGACATCCATGCGCTGACCGGTGCCAAACCAGCGGGGGAGACAGTGCAGATGTGGTTGCGTGTGGGTTATGCGCCGGCCGTCGAGCCTGCACCCCGGCGCAGGCTGCGGGATTTCATACGCTCATGATTTCAACAAGCCGACCAGGCGCTGCAGCGCATGCTGCACGGTGGCGGCCCGGACCTGTGCGCGATCGCCCGCAAAGTGCTGCACTTCACTGAACACGGCACCCGGTATGGCCCAGCCGAACCACACCATGCCCACCGGCTTGGCAGCACTGCCACCACCCGGGCCGGCGACACCGGTCACTGCCAGCGCGACCTGGGCCGCAGAGTGTTGTAGTGCACCTTGCGCCATGGCGCGCACGACCTCTTCACTGACAGCCCCCAGACGGTTTATCAGCACGGCGTCCACGCCCAGCATCTCGGTCTTGGCGGCGTTGGAGTAGGTCACAAAACCGCGCTCGAACCAGTCGCTGGAGCCGGCCACATCGGTGCAGCAAGCAGCGATCATTCCACCGGTGCAGCTCTCGGCGGTGGCCAGTTTCCAGCCCATCTGTTTAAGGAAATCGGCCACTAGCCCTCGTGAAATATGCGCAGGCAGCTCTGAATTTGATAGCGTGGTGTTGGGCGCTGTGTTCACGTCGCAAACCTCCACGCTGCCACTACCAGCACGGTGCAGCCGGCTGCCACCAGGTCATCCAGCATGATGCCAAAGCCGGCCTTGCGCCAGGCGGCCGGGTCGTTGGCAGGGTCCAGGTGGTGGTACAGCGCATCGGCCCAGCCCACCGGCCCGGGTTTGACCGCATCAAAAAAGCGGAACAGGCCAAAGGCCAACACCTGGCCCACCAGTCCGGTTGGCATGACCAGCCATAACACCAGCCAGAAGGCCACCACTTCGTCCCACACAATGCTGCCGGGGTCCAGCACCGCCATATTGCGCGCCGTGACCGTGCAGGCCCACCAGCCCAGCGGCAGCGACACAGCAATCAGCACCGCCCAACGCACGTCGTTCATCCACGGCGTCAGCACGATGAAGGCAATCCAGGCCCATAACGTGCCTGCCGTGCCGGGGGCTATGCGCGACAGGCCCGAGCCGAAGCCCAGTGCAATCCAGTGCGCGGGGTGCGACAACAGAAAACGTGCGCTGGGCCGCGCGATCGGCGCTGGACGTCCGGGGTCTGCGGGGAACACGGTGACGGGGCTGCCAAGGGGGGCGGGCATGGAGGCGTTGTGATTCATGGGCGCGGCAGCTGTGCCAGGTAGGCGTCCAGTTGGGCAAAGCTGGCATTGCAGCCCTGGGCCATCGCGGCGTGGCCGGCCTTGAACGCCGCGATTTCATCCACCGTCGATTGGTAAGGTTCCCAGGCAATGCTGATCTGGGTCTTGTCGTCCCCCTGCGCGGCAAACGTCGTGGTGGACAGTGTTTGCAAGGGCCAGGCAGCGGACATGGGGTGGCGCGTCAGCCCGCCCTGCGCGTCGGAAAAGGCCACGACCATGGACAATGTGTGGGGCGCGACGATGTCGACAAACGTCCATTTGCCCCACATCTCGAAGCCTGTGGGTGTGCGCAGGCAGTAGTGGAAGATGCCGCCTGGGCGAAGATCGAAGCGGCTGACCGGCATCGAAAAGCCGCTGGGGCCGAACCACTGCATCAGTGGCTCCTGCTCGGTGTAGGCCTTCCACACCACGTCCAGCGGACCGTTCACGGTGCGGCTGATGCGAAATACCGCGTCTTGGTTGTTGTGGCTGCTGGTGTCAGGCATATGCGCGCTCCGGTTGAAGCGCTGACTTTATCAGCAGCACGCACCACGCGCCCGCTGGGCGCAAAGCAGCTAAGCGTGGGGGTGGAAATCCGCGCCGGGCCGCCCCAAGCGGATTTAGCCCCCTCGGGGCTGATGGCTGCGGCTCCCGGCCTGCCTGCGCAGGGCGGGACAGCCAGAAGGGGCGTTGCCTGTGGCAACGCCGCGGCCTGCAAGGCCAGCGACCCGCGTAGCGGTGGAGCGTGGGGGTCCTACTGTCGGTTGGGGTTATTGGGCGCGCGGTCCATGCTGTTGGGCACGCCGTCGCGGTCGCGGTCACCGCGGTTCCAGCGGGGGCGTTCCAGCTGCCAGCGGTTGTCATGCTGGGTCCAGACGGGTTCGGTCCGGTAGTAGCCGTTGCGGTTGCGCTCCCAGTGTCCGGGTTGCCAGACGTGGCGGTTGCCGCGTGCGTTCCAATAGCCAGCCGACCAGACATAGCCTCGACGCGGTTCGGGCACCGTCTCGTAACGTGGCTCCGGCGGCGCAACGTTGAAGTAGATACCGACCTGGGCGTTAGCCGTCAGCGGCACGGAGATGCCAGCGAGCGAACCAACGCAGATCGCGACCAGCAGGGTTTTACGCAGTTTCATGGTTTTTCCTTCGTGGCAAATGCGCTTGCCGTAGCTTGCGAGGGCTCGGAGATTCCGTGCCAGCAAGCAAGTACCGTCGAAGGTAAGGGCAGGGGGCGTCAGGGTCTGTACGCCACTACACCCAGCGCACGGGCGGTGTTGCGTGTCAGTCCGCGGTCTTTGCGACCTGGCTGCGCTGCTGGTTGCATAACGCATGGCTGATGGCCAGGTTTTCCAGGTGGCTGTTGCCGCCTTCGCTCAGGGGACGGATATGCTCCAGCGTGGCGTCCGCCGGCAGCACCGGCTGGCGACAGACCCAGCAGGGCACCACGCCGTGCAGCTGGCGGGCCACAGTCTTGTAGATTTTGTCGCGGGTAAGGCCCAGTCGGCTCATGCGGCGAAATGGTCGAAGGAGGTGAAGGTGTTGGCCACTGGCTGGCCGTCGCCGCCCACCAGGCGCAGGCCGTCTTGCCCGTCTATGCGGCCTACACGTGTGACAGGCGTGGCGCTGGCTTGGGCTGCGGCCAATACGGCGGTGCGCTGCGCGGGCGTGGCGCAAAACACCAGTTCGTAGTCGTCACCGCCGCTGAGCACGCACTGCAACACCATCTGCGGCGAGAGTGTTTGAAACAATTTGCCGCTAGCCCTCGTGGAATATGCATATGCCGCTAGTAAATTTATAGCAATCGTGGTATCCAGCGTGGCGCCCACGTCCGAGCGTTGCAGGATGTGCCCGAGGTCGCCGAGCAGGCCATCGCTGATGTCCGCAGCCGCGGTGGCCACGCCCCGCAGCGCCAGCCCCAAAGCCACACGCGGTGTAGGCTGCTCCAGGCGCAGGCGGGCTTGCGCCAACACGTCGGCCGGCAACTCAATGCGGCCTTGCAGTGCTTCCAGCGCCAGGTGGGCATCACCCAGGGTTCCACTGACGTAGATGTCGTCGCCCGCTTGCGCGCCGCTGCGCAGAATGGCCTGGGTGCCAGGCTGGTTGTGCAATTGCGCTGGTGTACCGGGTTGACCGGGCCACTTCGTGCCACCGTCCGGCACCTCGCCGAACACCGTGATGCAGATGTTCAGCGGTCCCTGCGTGGTGTCGCCACCTACGAGCTCGCAGCCATGGGCGTCGGCCAGGGCCAGCAGGCCCTCGGAGAAGGGTTGCAGCCACGCCGCATCGGCCTGGGGCAAGGCCAGCGCCAGCGTAAAGGCCATGGGACGTGCGCCGCAGGCGGCCAAGTCGCTGAGGTTGACGGCCAGCGCCTTGTGGCCCAGCGCGCGCGGGTCCACATCCGCAAAAAAATGGCGGCCGGCCACCAGCATGTCGCTGGAAACCGCCAGTTGCATGCCGGGTGATGGTTGCAGCAGCGCGCAGTCGTCACCCACACCCAGCACCGCCCTGGGTGTGGGCCGGGTAAAGAAGCGCCGGATCAGCTCGAATTCGCCCATTGCTAGTCCTCGTCCTTGGCCGGTCGCAAGAAGCTCATGGGCGCCTGGCGCAGCCGTTCCAGCACGGCGCGGCGGATGCGCACGCGGCCGATACCGGTCACGCTATGGGCTTGCAAGGCAACCCGAAACGCCAGGTAAAAACTGACGCCCAGGTTCAACGCACCGATGAAGGGAATGCTGGCCAGCGCCCACCACAGCGCGGGGTTGCGCACCACGTCCCAGCCCAGGCTGGCGCAGGCGGCGGCCAATTGGCCGGTGGACAGCGTGACGTGGCGCACATCCAGCCCCAGGCCTAGGAAACCAAAAATGGCCGGCAACAGGCCCAGCATGAAGCCCAGGGAAATGTTGGACGCAAAACCCGAGATGTTGTGGCGCATGAAGTGGGCCCAGCGGTCGGCCCGCGCCACGCCCAGGCGGCGGGTGATGCGCGGGTTGTAGCGCAGCGCCGAGTCCAGCCGGTGCAGCACAAACCAGTTTTCCACCCAGCCCGCGATGATGCTGGACGCAAACAGCAGCACACCGGTGAAGGCGGCGAACAGCAGGCACGGTCCCAGCAGCGTCAGCGAATGGAAGACGTGCGCGGCCTCGGTGGCATTCACCAACGGCTTGCCACTGACCAGTTGAATGGCGCCCGAAATCAGCAGCACGGCCGGAAACACCACCGCCACATTGCCCAGCACCGCGGCTACTTGGGAACGCACCAGGTGGGTGACCTCGTCGACAAACTCCTGCAGCGCGCCAACGTTGGAGAAGTCTTTCAGCTTGGCGGCCATGGCCGGGGCCGTCATGGCGGGCTGCTTGGTGGCCAGCGTGTAGTGCATCAATTGGATCAGCACAAAACTGCCGGCATAGACCACGCCCGACCAGAAGCCGAACCAGAACGCCGACAGGCCCACCGTCATCAGCGCGAACTTCATGAATGTGGTGGCCGCTGTCAACGCACCGCCGCCGCCGGCGCTGCGCAGCATGGCGCGGTACTCGTTGCGGGTGCGGGTGATGTAGTGCTCGCCCACCTCCGAGCTGCGCTCCGCCACCTTGGCCGCCAGGAGCGAGGTGCTGTTGGCAAACAGCGCACGCAGGCTGCGCTGGTCCTGGCCGACGCTGGCCAGGTGCGACAGCAGCAGCGCGGTATGTACGTGCGGCGGATCGACCAGCAGGCAGTCCAGCAGCGCCCGTATGCGCAGCACCCGTTCGCGCAATTGGCGCAGCCGGAACACCAGGTCGACCGAAATACCATGCGCGTCCAGGTGGGTGAAGACCGTGGCGGCTGCATGGCGGCAGGCATCCAGCCGGGCGCGGAATTGCTGCACAGCCTGTGCGACGTCGGCGCCGCAGCCCGTGCCGTCCAATTGGCTCAGCCAGGCGCTGCGCATGGCATCGAAATCCGAGGTCAGTGCGTGGAAGGGGCCGGCTTCGCGTGCCGGGGTGCTCATGCGCTGGCGAATCTCCGGCGAGAACCCGGCGGCCTGGATCTGGCTGGTGCAAAAGTTCATGGCCTCCAGCAAAGTGTCCTGCCAGTAGGTCAGGTTGGGATGGGCCTGGCCGTGGGGGCCGGTGGCCGGCGCGCTGAGCAGACGCGAAAGGCGCTCCAGGTTGGCGCCCGACAAGGCTGCCAGCCACGGCGCATCCAGCGCGCTGGGCATCAGCAGTGCAAACAGTTCCGAGGCGTCCGACGTATCGGGAGACACCGGCAACATCTTGTAGTGCAGGCGTTCCACAAATTCACTGACAAAGGCGTTGCGCGACGCAAATCCATAGTCGGACAGCAGCGTGGTGCCGTCCACGGTGTCGATCAGCGTGTGCCACCAGACCTGCAGGCGTATCGCAGTGTTGGGGCTGGCGTCCACGGCGTCGAGCAGTTGGCCGACCCGTGCCACGGCGTTGTCGGCCGATGTGCCGTCTCCGCGAATCCAGTCCAGCAGCGAGATCAGCCACAGGTGGCGCTGGACCTGGTTGGCATCGGGGTCCAGTTGCTCCAGCAGCACCGTCAACGCCGGGCGTGGGCCGGGGTCCGGAAGATCCGGGCGCTCGGGGCGGTCGTGGTCCATCAGTGCAGGGTGCGAGAGCCGCCCACGCCCGAGTCGCCACTTAGCGCGTCCAGTACAAACATGGGCACGGCGGCGTCAAACTTTTCACCATCCTCGGCCACGCAGAAAAAGCTGCCGTGCATGGTGCCGGTGGGCGTCCGCAGGCGGGTGCCGCTGGTGTATTCAAAGGACTGCCCGGGTTTCAGCAGGGGTTGTTGCCCAACGACCCCCAGGCCCTTGACCTTTTCGGTGTGGCCGTTGGCGTCGTTGACGTTCCAGGTGCGGGAGATCAGTTGCGCCGGCGTCTCGCCGGTATTGGTGATGGTGATGGTGTACGCGAAAACATACAAATCCTCCTCGGTCGCGGATTGCTCGGGCAGGAATTGCGGTAAAACTTCGACGGAAAATTGGTACTTGGGCATGGGTCCAATGCTATCCGGTCTTGCAAGACAGTCCCGGGCGCCGGGGCTTGGGTGAGTCCAGGCCTAAGCTCCCACGTTCCATTGCACGGTCGGTATGCGTTTTTGCTGTGTGCCCGCAGCAGGCATGGGGTGGCTGTTCTGCTCCGTGTCCCCCGCCCGCCGCGCGGGCTCCTCCTTGACCTGCGCAGAACAGCCACCCCATGCCTGCCGCTCGAACCTTTGCTTGCGATAGTTGGCAAGCCGATATCACCTCAGGTCGACCGGTGCCTCCGGTTTGTCCTGGGGCTCGGCGCAGACCAAGCAGCGCTGTATCAGTCGGGGAGTGGGTTTTGCGCAGGTCAAGTAGGAGCTCACGCATCCGCGTCGCGGATGCGCTCACCCTGTGGCGCAATAGGCCATGCACGGCTTCAGTCCGTGCGTGGGCGGGGGACACGGAGCAAAACCCGCGACCCGATGGATACCAAAGTCACCGTGGCGCTTGGTTCGCTCGGCACCCCGGCCCGGAGGCAACTCGGTATTACGGTATTAAACTCCGGCGATGACTTACCGAATCGCCCCGTCCATTCTCTCCGCCGACTTCGCCCGTTTGGGTGAGGAAGTCAAAAACGTCATCGCCGCCGGCTCCGACTGGATCCATTTCGATGTCATGGACAACCACTACGTGCCCAACCTGACGTTTGGCCCCATGATTTGCAGCGCGCTCAAACCCCATGCCAAGACCGCAGCCGGTGTGGCCGTGCCGATCGATGTGCACCTGATGATCTCGCCAGTGGACGCGCTGGCCGCGGCCTTTGCCGACGCCGGGGCCGACTACATCAGCTTCCACCCCGACGCATCCGGCCACGTGCACCGCAGCATCCAGGCCATCAAGTCCAAGGGCGTCAAGGCGGGGCTGGTGTTCAATCCGGCCGAGCCGCTGGATGTGCTGGACTGGGTCATAGACGACATCGACCTGGTGCTGATCATGAGTGTGAATCCGGGCTTTGGTGGCCAGAGTTTTATCGATTCGGCGCTGCGCAAGATCGAAGATGTGCGCAAACGCATTCAGGCCAGCGGTAAAGATATCCGCCTGGAGGTGGACGGCGGCATCAAGGTCGACAACATCCGCCAAGTCGCCAATGCCGGTGCCGACACCTTTGTGGCGGGCAGTGCCATCTTTGGCAAGCCGGACTACAAGGGCGTCATCGACGCCATGCGCGTGGCGCTGGCGGCCTAGGCCACCTGCGCCGCTTGGCATAAGACGCGACACGCCCACCCACCATGCCACGTTCGGGCGAACCGGAATCCACAGCCGAATCCCAGGCTGCGTTGGTCCAGCGGCTCCAGCGTCTGGCCCTGGTGGCCGAGCGCAGTTCCAATGCCGTGGTACTGGCTGACGCTGACCGCAGCGTGGTCTGGATCAACCAGGCCTTCACGGACATGACCGGTTTGTCGCAGCAAGAATGCCTGGGCCAACGCCTGGGCGTGTTGCTCGAGCGCAGCAATGCCGACCCTGCGGCGTTTGCCCAGTTCCGTGAGGCGGTTGCGCAAGGCCTGCCGTTGAAGCGGGAGATCAGCCTGCGTGCGATGAATGGCGAGGCGCGCTGGGCCTTGATGGACATGCAGCCTATGCGCGGCGACGCTGGCGAACTGTCGGGTTGGGTGTCGGTTGCCACCGACCTCACCGACGTGCGCGCGCAGCAGCAATTGCTGGCGTTGGCCGTTGACGGCGCCGGTCTGGGGACCTGGCAGTGGGATATCGTTAGCGGTGCCATGCAGTGCAACGACCGCTTGCTGGAGATCATGGACTACCAGCGGGACCGCATGGGTATGCGCATCAAAGACTGGAATGCGCTGATCCACCCGGAAGACTTCGAGCCCTGGATTGCAGCCGTGACCGCCCAGATGCGCGACCCTGAGTTGCCGTTGCGCATGTCGGTGCGTATACGCCATGGCAGTGGGCGCTGGGTTTGGATCATGTTTGCGGGCGCTGTGGTGGACCGCTCCGCCGTCGGTAACGCGCTGCGCATGGCCGGTGTGGCGATGGATGTGCAGGCACAAAAAGCACTGGAGCAAGAGTTGCGCGCGGCGGCCCGGACCGACGGCCTGACCCAGTTGCCCAACCGCAGCGTCGCCTTGCAAGCCATAGCCCTGGCGATAGAGCGCCGCCAGGCCCAGCCGGGCTACCACTTTGCGGTGCTGTTCATGGACTTTGACCGTTTCAAACAGGTCAATGACACGTTGGGCCATAGCGCCGGTGATGCCCTGCTGCGCCAGATCGCCAACCGCCTGCAACAGAGCCTGCGCCCCGGGGACAGCATGGTGCACACCAGCGATTTTGCGCACGTGGCAGCGCGCATTGGCGGCGATGAGTTTGTCGTGTTGCTGGACGACATACGGGGCGATCTGGATGCCGAAATCGTGGCCGGGCGTCTCATTGATGTGCTGTCCATGCCGTATACGGTTGGCGCGCACAAGGTCAACTCGTCCGCCAGCATTGGTATCGTGACAAGCACCCATGTGGTGGACGACGCCGACAGCGTGCTGCGCGATGCCGACATCGCGATGTACGAGGCCAAGCGCACCGGGCGCGCACGTTATGTGATGTTTGAGCCGTCCATGCGCCAACAGGTCAACGCGTCGGTGGCGCTGGAAAATGATTTGCGCCAGGCGCTGGAAAAGCAGGAGTTGTTTGTGGTCTACCAGCCGCTGGTGCATTTGGCCAGCGGCGCTTTTACCGGCATGGAGGCACTGTTGCGCTGGCGCCACCCGCAACGCGGCCTAGTGTCGCCGGTGGAATTCATCCCCGTGGCGGAGGCCTGTGGGTTGATTGGTTCCTTGGGTCAATTTGTGCTGCAAACGGCATGTAGCGCCTTTGCGGCCATGCCGCTGTCTGCAAGCAGCGGCGCACCGCTTCCAACACTGGCGGTCAATCTGTCGCGCGCGCAATTGCGCCAACCGGGATTGGTGGCTGATATACAAGACGCCATGCGGGCCAACGGCCTGTCGCCCCAGCAATTGGTTTTGGAAGTGACGGAGAGCCTGGCCGCACAGGATGAAGAAGTGTTGACCACCTTGCACGCCATCCGTGTGTTGGGTGTGGCCTTGTCACTGGACGATTTCGGCACCGGTTATTCCTCACTGTCATGCCTGCATGCTTTGCCGGTGAATTTTGTCAAGGTGGACCGTTCGTTTGTCAGTCAGGCCCAGGACAGCGCCTACCACCGCGTGCTGATCGAAGCCACGATACGCATGGCCCAAACTTTGGGCCTGGGCACGGTGGCCGAAGGCATAGAAACCGAGAGCCAAGCCAGTTTGATGGCCGAACTGGGCTGTGACAAGGGTCAGGGCTATCTGTACAGCAAACCGCTGGAGGCCGACGCCCTGGTGGCCTGGGTACAGACCCGGGTCAGCGCGGTCGCTTAAAAAGTCTCCCAGTCGTCATCGCCGCCGGCTGGAACGGGCTTGGTGCGCGCAGTGGCAACAGGTTTGGGCAGGGCTTCGGTTTTGGGGGCTGCGCTTGGGGCGCGTACTGCTGCCAGTTTGGGGCTGGTACCGTTGGTGCGCGATGGCACTGGGCGTGGTTTGGCGGCGGCGGGTGCGCGCAGGGCTGCCTGCGCGAGCCCGGTGGACGAGCCATCCCCATCGACCTTGAACGCCGCCACGACCTGCACCAGGTCTTGCGCCTGGGCCTTCAGGCTGCTGGCGGCTGCGGCCATTTGCTCCACCAGCGCGGCATTTTGCTGCGTGGCCTGGTCCATTTGGGACACCGCTTCACCCACCTGGCGTACACCCATGTTTTGTTCGCTGCTGGCCGAGCTGATCTCGCCCATGATGTCGGTGACGCGTTTGATGCTGTCGACCACTTCTTTCATCGTGCTGCCTGCTTGGTCCACCAGGGCCGAACCGTGTTCAACGCGCTCCACACTGGCGTTGATCAGCAACTTGATTTCCTTGGCCGCGTCGGCGCTACGGCCAGCCAGGCTTCGCACCTCGCTGGCGACAACAGCAAAACCACGTCCCTGTTCACCAGCCCTTGCGGCTTCCACCGCAGCATTCAAGGCCAGGATATTGGTCTGGAAGGCAATGCCGTCGATGACGCTGATGATGTCCGAGATCTTGCGGCTGGACTCGTTGATGCCCTTCATGGTTTGGACCACCTGGTCCACCACAATGCCGCCCTGCACCGCAACGCTGGAGGCACTTTGCGCGAGCTGATTGGCCTGCTTGGCGCTGTCCGCGTTCTGGTTCACGGTGGAGCCCAGTTCTTCCATGGACGCCGCGGTTTCTTCCAGCGCGCTGGCCTGTTGCTCGGTGCGGGCCGACAGGTCGTTGTTGCCCTGCGCAATCTCGGCGCTGGCGGTCGCCACCCCTTCAGAGCCCTGGCGCACGTTGATCACCAGTTTGGCCAAATTTCCCTGCATGTCTTTGAGCGACTGCAACAGGGCGCCTATTTCATCTTTGCTGTGCACGTCAATATGGTTGTTCAAGTGCCCGTGGGCCACCTTGTCCGCCATCTCCACCGCCCGCGCCAGCGGCAGCACAATCTGTCGGCTGAGCCATATGCCGCCGGTCAGGCCGATGGCGGTGCCGACCACCATCACAGCCAGGGCCCACAGTGTGGCGCGTTGGGCGTCGCGGGTGGCGGCTTCTGACGTCACGATTTCTGCTTTGGAGAGCTTTTCCTTCAACTCCGCCATCAGTGCACCCGATTCCCGATCCTTGCCTCGGGCCGCCTTGTCTCCGGCGGCGGATTCAAAACTGGCGGCCTTGAATTCTTCAAATGCCTTTTTATAGGCTTCGCCTACTACGGGGATGGCTTGGTCGAGCTTTTGCAGCGTGGCTTTGGCATCGCTGTCCATGGCCATTTTGTCCAGTTCTTTGAGTCCATCCTGCACCTCTTTCATTTCCTTGAGGTGGGAGGCCCAATACTTATCCAGGTCCTTGGGCTCTTTGCCGCGCAACAGCACGTTCTTCCATTCCTGGATGGCAGTGGAGAATTTGGCGTCGACCTGGGCCACCTTTTTGTTGGCGGCCACGGTGGCCAGTACCTGGTGTTCGTAGACATCCAGCGCGGAGTTCAACTTGAAGATGCCAAACAGGCCGCCCAAGAAGAGCAGTCCCAACGCCAACGCAAATGCCAACGGAAGTTTTAGACTCAATTTCATGTGGATCACCTTGTTGTTCAAGCATCACGCGAAACCAAGACCACTCTACATTTATTTACAGTACTTGTCGTGCGGAGATTGACCAGATCGCCACCCCGACTGGCGTGCAAGCCAAAAAAAACCTGCACGCTGAGGCCGTGCAGGCTGTTGTGGAGCGCGGCCAGGCTATTTGTTGCCCAGCATCGCGTCCTTGAGTAGGTGGTCGGCCGGTGAGTTGCCAAACCAGATGGACATGATGGCCTTGTAGAACTGGGGATCATTAAAGGGCTCTTCCTGTTCCATAGGCTTGCCTTTGAGGGAGACGCTGACCACCATGCCGGTGCCGGGTATCCAGTCAAGGGTGATGACATCCCCCGGCACCAACAGCTTGTAGCGGGTGAAGATGTCGCCCATACGGATCAGGCCGGGAACCAGCTTGGACACTTCGGCCTTGGGCACGTTGTCTTCTACCCCACGGGTCAACAGTTTGCCGAAGGGTCCGGCCTCAATCTCCCGTACAAAGGTCATGGACAAGCGCTTGGGGCCAGGTGCTGCCACCAGCTCTTCCAGGGAGCTTACTTTCTTGCTGGTGTAGAGACCACCCACATAGAGCTTGAATATGGCCTTGATGCGGGTGCCCGCGCCATTGAGTGGCAGTGTTGCCCCGCCGACCACGGCACTGTCTTCCACCTTGACGCCGTTGATAACCGTGGTTGCAGCCCAGGCACCCGAGCCCAAAGCCAAGGTGGCCGCGGCAGCCACCATGAATTGCCGAATCAGTCGCATGTTTTCTCCACTCAATAAATGAACGATCGTTCGTTTTAACATACCCATTCTGCGCCGTTTACAACTGGTAACACCCTAGGGTTTTCGCTAGACCGCTCCCCGGTTGGGGTCAAAGCAGAGGGGCTTGGTTTGGTTTGATACACTGGGCGCATGTTCGTTCACCATATCTTTCTTACGGGTTGTAGCGACCGGGGAGCCTGGCCCTGGCGTACGCTGACCGTCATGCCCGAACCCGTGGCTGCCGTACACGCCTGATTACCAGGCGATTTGCGCGCGGCGCCCAACGGGTTCTGCGCGAACAAGCGGCACGGACCCCCCATTCCGACATCTTGCGCGCACCCAGTCTTTCCCATGTTCTGCCATGGGGAATCGGTTTGAAAGAAACGCACCCACCAGCCGGTCGGGCGCGTTGGCGGCACCCAAGCCGCCTTGCAATGAGAGGTCGCACCCCGTGATATCCGAATCTGAATTCCAAGCCCTGGCCGCGCAGGGCTACAACCGCATCCCGTTGATGGCCCAGGCCTTTGCCGACCTGGAGACGCCGTTGTCGCTGTACCTGAAGCTGGCGCATACGCCGGGCCAGTTAACAGACCCCGATAGCGGAAAACACAGTTTTTTACTCGAGTCCGTCGTCAGTGGCGAGCGTTTTGGGCGCTATAGCTTTATCGGCCTGCCGGCGCGCACGTTGTTGCGCGCCAGCGGCTTCGGCGCCAAAGCCCGTACCGAAGTAGTGACTGACGGCGTGGTGGTGGAGACATCCAGCGCCAATCCACTGGACTTTATTGCCAGCTACCAAAAACGTTTCAAGGTTGCATTGCGGCCCGGGCTGCCGCGTTTCTGCGGCGGGTTGGCGGGCTACTTTGGCTACGACGCGGTGCGCTATATCGAGAAAAAACTGGAAGCCAGTTGCCCGCCTGACGAATTGGGCTGCCCCGACATCCTGCTGCTGCAGTGTGAAGAGTTGGCGGTTATTGACAACCTGTCGGGCAAGCTGCACCTGATCGTCTATGCCGACCCTGGGCAGCCGGACGCCTACGCGCGGGCAGGGCAGCGGCTGCGCGAACTGAAGGACCGTTTGGTGCAGGCGGTGCACGTGCCGCCCGTCAAGCCCACGACCAGCCACCCGGCGCAGCGCGACTTTGCCAAGGCCGACTACATCGCCGCCGTGGAGCGCGCCAAGGAGTTGATCGCCGGCGGCGACTTCATGCAGGTGCAGGTTGGGCAGCGCATCAAGAAACGCTATACCGAGTCGCCGCTGAGTTTGTACCGCGCGCTGCGCTCGCTGAACCCCAGTCCGTATATGTACTACTACCACTTTGGGGATTTCCATGTGGTGGGGGCGTCGCCTGAGATTCTGGTGCGACAAGAACTGGTCGCGGCTCCCGCCGAGGGCAGCGCAACACACGCAGCGGCAAGCGTGGGGGCAACATCCACAAAAATCACCATCCGTCCGCTGGCGGGCACACGTCCGCGAGGCGCCACGCCCGAACTGGACAAGGCCGCCGAAGAAGAACTGGTGAACGATCCCAAGGAGCGTGCCGAGCACGTGATGCTGATTGATCTGGCCCGTAACGACATCGGCCGCATTGCCAAGACCGGCAGCGTCAAGGTGTCGGACGCCTTTTGCGTGGAGCGCTACAGCCACGTGATGCACATCGTCAGCAATGTGGAGGGCACGCTGCTGGACGGCCCCAACGGTGAAAAATTAGGCAGCATGGACGTGCTGAAGGCCACATTCCCCGCCGGCACCTTGACCGGCGCGCCCAAGGTGCATGCGATGGAATTGATAGACCAGTTGGAGCCGACCAAGCGCGGTATTTACGGTGGCGCTTGCGGCTACCTGAGCTACGCTGGCGACATGGACGTGGCCATTGCCATCCGCACCGGCATCATCAAGAACCAGACCCTGTACGTGCAAGCCGCCGCCGGCGTGGTGGCCGATAGCGTGCCGGAACTGGAGTGGAAGGAAACAGAGGCCAAGGCCCGCGCGCTGCTGCGTGCCGCCGAGTTGGTCGAGGAGGGATTGGAATAATGAACAACACCAAAGCCATAGAACAGGTGCAGCATTGCACCACCATGACGGATGTGCGCCGCTGTGTAGACGCGCTGGACGATCTGCTCGTGCCTTTGCTGGTGCAGCGCAGCGGCTACATGACGCAGGCTGCCCGCATCAAGCAGGAAGAAAACCAGGTGCGGGACGAAGAACGCATCCAGACCATCGTCGACCGGGTGCGCAAGCAGACCTTGGCCGAGGGTGGTGAGCCCGCGGTCATCGAGGCCATTTACCGCAGCATGATGGAAGTGTGCATCTCCTTTGAGCACCGCGAGTTTGCGCGGCTGCGCGCGGGGGAAGCGGCATGAAACTCGTCATGATCGACAACTACGACAGTTTTACCTACAACATCGTCCAGTATTTTGGTGAACTGGGTGCCGAGGTGGAAGTGTTCCGCAACGACGAAATCACTATCGAAGGGATAGCCGAGCGGCGTCCGGATCGGCTGGTGGTCTCGCCCGGGCCCTGCTCCCCGGCCGAGGCCGGCATCTCGGTGGCGGCTATCCAGCACTTCATGGGCAAGCTGCCCATTCTGGGCGTCTGCCTGGGCCACCAAAGCATCGGCGCGGCACTGGGCGGCAAGATCATCCGGGCTCAGCAACTGATGCATGGCAAGACCAGCACGATCACGACGACACAGGAAGGCGTCTTCGCCGGACTACCCAAGCAGTTCACGGTGAACCGTTATCACTCGTTGGCGATTGAGCGTGCCACCTGCCCCAAGGAGCTGGCCATTACTGCCTGGACCGATGACGGCGAGATCATGGGGGTGCGCCACACCGGTCTGGCGGACGCGGCGCGCATGGAAGGTGTGCAGTTTCACCCCGAGTCCATACTGACCGAGCATGGACATGCGATGCTGAGGAACTTTTTACTATGAAAACAATAGCTACATACGCAATATTTACGAGGGCTGGAGGCCAATATGACTAAAGCATTACAGCCAAACGTGGTCGATCTACGCAGCGACACCGTAACCCAGCCCACGCCCGCCATGCGCGATGCCATGATGGTGGCGCCGCTGGGCGACGACGTGTTTGCCGATGACCCCAGCATCAACGCTTTGCAGGAAAAAATTGCCGCGCTGCTGGGTTTTGAGGCCGCATTGTTCATGCCCACCGGCACCCAGAGCAACCTGTGCGCCATCATGGCGCACTGCCAGCGGGGCGACGAGTACATCGTGGGCCAGATGGCCCATACCTACCGCTGGGAAGGCGGCGGGGCAGCCGTGCTGGGCAGCGTGCAGCCGCAACCGTTGGCGCACCAGTCGGACGGAACCCTGTTGCTGGCCGATATTGAAGCAGCCATCAAGCCGGATGACGCCCACTTTGCCCGCAGCCGCTTGCTGACGCTAGAAAACACCTTGGGTGGCAAGCTGCTGCCGTTTGACTACGTACAGGCGGCGACGGCGTTGGCTCAGAACAAGGGGCTGAGTCGCCACCTGGATGGGGCGCGTTTGTTCAATGCCGCGACTGCGCAGGCGGCGCAAACGGGCGGCGACGTGTTCCAGGAAGCCAAACGCATCGCCCAGTGCTTTGACAGCGTGTCCGTGTGCTTTAGCAAAGGCCTGGGCGCGCCGGTGGGGTCGGCGCTGTGCGGTAGCCGGGAGCTGATTGCCCGCGCCCACCGCGTGCGCAAGATGGCCGGTGGCGGCATGCGCCAGGCCGGCGTGCTGGCGGCTGCGGCGAGTTATGCGCTGGACCATCACGTGCTGCGACTGGCGGATGACCACGCGCTGGCGCAGCGCATGGCCGCTGGGCTGTCGGGCATTGATGGTTTGGTCGTGGAAGCGCCGCAAAGCAATATCGTGTTTGTTGATTTGGTCGGCGCCGCGCGCACCCGGTCTGCCGCGTTGCTGGAGTTTCTGGCGACGCAGGGCATACGCGCCACCGGCCTGTACCGCCTGCGTTTTGTGACCCATTTGGACGTGGATGCGGTGGGCATTGACCGGGCTCTTGCGGCGATTCGCCAGTTTTTTGCCCTATCGACAACGTAGGGAGTAAACGCACGTGCCTACAGACCAATTGCTGTTGTTTATCGCGGCCGGATGGCTGCTCAACCTCACGCCGGGGCCGGATGTGCTTTACATCGTTTCCAACGCGCTGAAGTCGGGGGCGAGGGCCGGCATAGTGGCCGGTTTGGGCATTACGGCTGGTTGTTTTGTGCACATTGCCGCGGCCGCCCTGGGCGTAGGGGCCTTGTTGGCGACATCGGCCACGGCGTTCACCGTGCTCAAGTGGGTCGGTGCGGCCTATCTGCTGTGGATGGGCGTGCGCATGTTGTTTGCGCGCGCCTCCGCGACCGGCGGTGTCATTGCGGCAGCGCAGGCCAACCCGACCCAGGCGGCATCGCTGAAACGCATCTTCGTGGGCGGGTTTTGGACCAATGTGCTGAATCCCAAGGTGGCCATTTTCTTTCTGGCCTTTGTTCCGCAATTCATCGCCCCGGGTACGGAGAACAAGGCACTGGCCTTTGTGCTGCTCGGTGTGCTGTTCAATATCAATGCCATTCCCGTCAATACCGGATGGGCCTTGATGGCAGCATGGATGGCGCGCCGTGTGGGAGCAGTGCAGCGCGGCCTGCATTGGTTGGACCGCGTCGCCGGTGCGATGTTTGTCGGTTTTGGAATCAAATTGGCGCTCACCGAGTCGCCCAACGCATAAAAGAGGAGTTCAGTATGCCCACCCCCATTGGACACATCACGCCCCAAGAGGCGCTGCTGCGCACTGTCGAGCATCGCGAAATCTTCCACGATGAAATGCTGCATTTGATGCGCCAGATCATGTCCGGCGAAATGTCGCCCGTCATGATGGCGGCCATCACCACCGGCCTGCGCGTCAAGAAGGAGACGATTGGTGAAATCACTGCCGCCGCCCAAGTGATGCGCGAGTTTTCGACCAAGGTCGAAATTGCCGACAAGACTCATCTGGTGGACATTGTGGGCACTGGGGGCGATGGTTCGCACACCTTCAATATCTCCACCTGTTCCATGTTTGTGGCGGCTGCTGCCGGAGCCAAAGTCAGCAAGCATGGTGGGCGTGGTGTCAGTAGCAAAAGCGGCAGCGCCGATGTACTGGAATCTCTGGGGTTGAATATCAATCTGCCGCCCGCCGCCATCGCCCAGTGCGTGGAGCAGACTGGTATGGGCTTCATGTTTGCTCCCAACCACCATCCGGCGATGAAAAACGTGGCACCGGTGCGCCGCGAAATGGGCAACAAGACCATCTTCAATCTGCTGGGGCCGCTAACCAACCCGGCCAGCGCGCCCAATATTCTGATGGGCGTTTTTCACTCCGATCTGGTCGGTATTCAGGTGCGCGTGATGCAGCGCCTCGGTGCCGAGCATGCGCTGGTGGTTTATGGGCGTGACGGCATGGATGAGGTCAGCCTGGGCGCGCCGACGCTGGTCGGGGAGTTGAAGAACGGGGAGATCATTGAATACGAAATCCACCCGGAAGACTTTGGCATGGTCATGGCCAGCAACCGCGCGCTCAAGGTGGAAACGGCCGAGGATTCCAAGGCCATGTTGCTGGGCGTACTGAATAACCAGGCGGGCGCCCCCAAAGACATCGTTGTCCTCAATGCTGGAGTGGCCTTGTACGCGGCGAATGTCGCGCCCTCTATGGCGGAAGGCATTGTGCTGGCGCGCCAGGCGATTGAATCCGGTGCTGCCAAGGCCAAGCTGGAAGCGCTGATCAAACTATCGGGCGAGCTTGCCACCAAGGGAACTGTATGAGCGATATTCTGGACAAAATTGTTGCGGTCAAACACCAGGAGGTGGCGGCCGCCCGCAAGCGCGTGTCACTGGAGACCATGCGCGTGGATGCCGAGTCGCGCGTGTTGACGCGTGACTTCGTCGGCGCGATCAGGGCCAAGATCGCCGAGGGCAAACCGGCGGTGATTGCCGAGATCAAGAAGGCTAGCCCCAGCAAGGGCGTGTTGCGCGCCGATTTCATCCCCGCCGACATTGCGCAGAGTTATGCCGAATGCGGCGCTGCCTGTCTGTCGGTACTCACCGATGTGCAGTTTTTTCAGGGTCAGGTGGACTACCTCAAACAGGCACGCGCCAGTTGCCAGTTGCCGGTGCTGCGCAAGGATTTCATGGTCGACCCGTACCAAATTTACGAGTCCCGCTCCTTGGGCGCAGACTGCATTCTGCTGATCGCAGCCTGCCTGGATGATGCGCAGATGAAGGACCTGGAAGCCATCGCCCGTAGCCTGGATATGGCGGTGCTGGTGGAGGTGCATGACGGCGCGGAGCTGGAGAGGGCGCTCAGGCTCAAAACCCCGCTGGTGGGCATCAACAACCGCAATCTGAAGACCTTCGAGGTCTCGCTGGACACTACGCTGGCGCTGCGAGCCGCCGTTCCGGCCGACAGGATCCTGGTTACGGAAAGCGGCATTTTGACGCGCGATGACGTGTTGCGTATGGGCGCAGCCGGCGTCAATGCCTTTCTGGTCGGCGAGGCGTTTATGCGTGCCCCGGATCCGGGTGAGGCCCTGGCGGCTCTGTTTGGCTGAGAGGGGTTCTTGCCATGTCGCAACCTCAGCTGCACGAAGCGCTGGACACACCAGCAACACCGGATCAGTTGCAGTCGGCTGATCCGTCAGCCTGGCCCGTGTCGACTGGCTGGCAACCCTTGGTGGACGGCTTCTTTCAGTCTGCAGTAGGACAAAGTTTGCTGGAGTTTTTGAACCGGCGGCTGCAAGCTGGCGCGGTTATTTTTCCGCCCCAGCCATTGCGGGCGCTGCAACTGACGCCGCCCGAAGCGGTTCGGGTCGTCATCCTGGGGCAAGACCCCTACCATGGACGTGGCCAAGCCGAGGGGCTGGCGTTTTCCGTCGCGCCAGGCGTGCCATTCCCCCCCTCTCTGCGCAATATTTTCAAGGAACTGCAACGCGATCTGGGCGAGCCCATCCCCGCCATGCCACAGCCGGGTGGCAGTTTGGTGAAATGGGCACAGAAAGGCGTGTTGTTGCTCAACACTTGCTTGACGGTGGAAGAGGGGCAGCCGGCCAGCCATTCCGGCAAGGGTTGGGAGTTGTTGACCGATGCCATCATTCGCCAAGTCTCGCAGGAAGCCCAGCCGACTGTTTTTATGCTCTGGGGCGCGCACGCCCAGAGCAAGCGGGCCTTGATCGATGCCAGCCGCCATCTGGTGCTGACGGCCAACCACCCGTCACCTCTGTCTGCGCTGCGCCCTCCCGCGCCTTTTATTGGCTGCGGCCACTTTTCCCAGGCCCGCGCCTGGCGTGATGCGCACCAGACACCTGCCTGAGCCAGGCCGTAAACCGCGGATTTTGTTGTTGGATTAGAAAAATCTTCAGGGTCCGATATGACAACATCAAAAACCCGTGGCATAATCCGGGGTTCACCTTAGGAGAGGTGGCCGAGTGGTTAATGGCAGCAGACTGTAAATCTGCCCTCTTACGAGTACGCTGGTTCGAATCCAGCCCTCTCCACCAAGTGATGAGCTTGATTGTTTTGAGTGAACCTCTGCGGGGTTCGTATAGTGGTAATACCTTAGCCTTCCAAGCTAAAGCGAGGAGTTCGATTCTCCTACCCCGCTCCACAGTCGGTTTGTTGCTATGGGTTTGTAAAGAATTTGCCCTTTTGGCTCAGTGGTAGAGCACTCCCTTGGTAAGGGAGAGGTCGCGGGTCCGATTCCCGCAAAGGGCACCAGTTTTGTGCATTGCTGATGTTGTGTTGGTGGTGCAGTGAATGTTGTTGATTTGAATCCTTACTTTTCGGAGTCTGACAATGGGAAAAGAAAAATTCACACGTACCAAGCCCCACGTGAACGTGGGCACCATT
>JAZKIR010000097.1:0-16152 GCA_040384785.1 Pseudomonadota bacterium | reverse complement strand
CAGCTCCAGCTCCAGCTCCAGCTCCAGCTCCAGCTCCAGCTCCAGCTCCAGCTCCCACGCCCGCTCCAGCACGGGCCTTGGCCATTACGCCAGTTGACAAACCTGCAGCTGTTGCAGGTCCAGCGGCAGCGACCCCAGGGGGGGGTGCGCCAGCGTCGACCGCACCGGCAGGCGGCACTCCTGGCGGTTCAGGCCTGATTTACCCGAACTACATGAAGATGCAACCCCGCCAAAAAAGCTTTGCCGAACTAGCCAATGAACAATTGAATCCGGGCGGACGCAAGAACAAGTTTGTTGCCGCCGTAGAAGGCGCAGAAATACCGGACTGTCTGGGTAAGAACCAGACCGGCCACGTCAACTTAGGGGGAGTCAATTTCGATGGCTTGATGGCCGGCCCCGCACTTGCAGCGCAGGCACTGCAGGGCAAATGCAAATGAACAAATATTTCACAGGAAAAATGGCAATGAACCCAAAATCCTTTCGCAGTCTCGCGGCTCGTTCTGCGCTGGCTTTTAATGCGCTGGTCTGTGCGGGCGCGCTGGCCATGGCATGTGTGGTCGCCACACCGGTATTTGCTCAGGCGCCTGCAGCCGCGCCGAGCAGTGCCGCTCCGGCGCCAGTCGGCAATGCAATCGCCGCGGACAACACGATATCGGCCGGCAGTGTCGCGAGTCCCGGTGGCGCCAATCCGTATGGCTTGCGTGTGGTCTGGGGGCAGGGTGATGTGGTGGCGCGTACGACCCTGATCCTGCTGGCGCTGATGTCCTTGTTGAGCTGGTATGTGATTGTGTCCAAGTTGCTGGAACAACGGCGCCAGGCGGCGCAGGCGCTATCGGCGCGCACCGCGTTTGCTAATGCGGACTCGCTGCAAAAAGGCGCTACTGCACTGGGGAAAGACAGTCCGTTTCGTTTTCTCGTGGACTCTGCGATGGACGCCTTGCGCAAATACGAGGCGTTGGCAGGGCAGGTCGAGGTAGGGGCCTGGCTGAGCCAGGACATCGTGCGCAATGTTGGGACCTTGCAAATGCGCATGCAATCCGGCCTGTCCATCCTGGCCACCGTGGGTTCCACCGCGCCGTTTGTCGGTTTGTTTGGCACGGTCTGGGGCATTTACAACGCCTTGGTCACGATTGGCTCGACTGGCCAAGCCTCGATTGACAAAGTAGCCGGCCCCGTGGGCGAGGCGCTCATCATGACGGCACTGGGTTTGGCTGTGGCCGTGCCGGCCGTGCTGGGCTACAACTGGCTGGTGCGGCGTAACCGACTCGCGCTGCACAGTGTCAAAGGCTTTGGCTCCGATCTGCACACGCTCTTCCTGATTGAAATTGAAAAGAGCCGCCGCGGCACCAGCAAATCGGCAGCTTGAGCATGGCCATCAGTTTTGACACTGCAAGCGACGCCCTGAACGGGCTGGACAGCGATGACGACATGCTGTCCGAAATCAACACAACGCCGCTGGTGGATGTGATGCTGGTGTTGCTGATCATTTTTCTGATCACCATTCCCGTGGTGAATGCTGCGGTGGCCGTGAAATTGCCGCGTGAGAGCAACCTTCTGCGCCAGATATTTCCCGAGACCGTGATCGTGTCGGTTGATGCCAATGGAGCCAGCTACTGGTTTGATGTAAAACTGGCGACGCCCGAGTTGCTGCAGCAGCGTTTGGCCAAAATTGCGACGCAAAGCCCACAGCCCGAGGTCCATATTCGGGCCGATGCGCGCTCGGACTTTGCGGCCGTGGCCAAGGTGGTGCTGGCCTGCCAGACCGCAGGCATTGCCCGCGTGGGCTTCTTGACTGAACCACCGTCTTCACCCTGAGCGAAGCACTCCATGGCAATCGATTTCCACGACGAAGCGGGTGAGGACGAGGACCACGCCGAACCCAGCATGAATACCACCCCCTTGATCGACGTGCTGCTGGTGTTGCTGGTGATGCTCATCATCACGATTCCCATCCAACTGCATTCGGTCAATATGGATTTGCCCGCGGGTTTGCCGCCGCCCGATGCACCGGAGCCCGTCGTGGTGCGCCTCGAAGTCTCCAGTAACAACCAATTGCAATGGAATGGTGAGCTGGTTGCCGACCGTGCCGCACTGGACGCGCGTTTTCAACTCGCTGCGCAGCAAGCGACACAACCCGAGATCCATGTGCATGCCGATCCCAAAACCAAATACGATGCGGTCGCCGCCGTGCTGACCGCGGCGCAACGCCAGGGCTTGCTGAAGATCGGGGTCGTGGGGCTGGAGGCTTACGCCAAGCCTGGCCTATGAGGGCTGCGACACCTGCGGCGTCTGCGTCACGAAATGCAGCACCAGCTTGTCGTGCTGTGTCAGATTCTTGAACGCCACGCCAATGTAGAACGCCGTGTCATTGGTACCCCGGTTGTTGTGGCAAATGCTGGCGGCCAAATTCAACTGGACGGGCGCGTTGTCAAAGGTCACCGTAATGCCTAGCGTGACCATGTCGCCAACCGTCGCAAGGGCCGAGTCGGTCTTGATCATGGCGCCCTGCAAGCTGATGTCCACCAAAGTGGCATCCTGTGGGTCGGTGTCGGCCTGGCCGTTTTTGGGCGCAGTGCGCACGGTGGTGGGCCAGGAGGTCTTGGTGCGCATGCTTTGCCGCACCAATGTCGCGTCCACCTGGGCCGGATAGGCCAGGAGGGCGTAGGCAAACGGCTTTTGGAAGGTTTGCAGCACCTTGCTCAAAAAAGAAAATTCGTATTGGCCGGTGAAGCCGCGCACGACGCAGACTTCACCCTCGTCCAGTTCGGTCTTCACGCCGTCCGGGCCCAGGGGGCCCACCATCACACCCTTGCCTTCGATGGCACCAAAAAATTGCGCCTCTTTTTTGGTCGCGCCCTCCACCAATCGGCGGGTCTGCAGGGCCATCCCCGTACGCAAGCCCAGGGCCTTCAAAGGCAGTCTGTTGACGTTGGTGCTGGCGGGATCATCATGGCTCATGGATGCGCTTTCGAGTGCTTTATCGGGCTTTCGCTGTTTGCGTTCTGGCTAAGATAGTACACCGGCACTGCGTTGGTTTTGGACACGGTCCAATTCAAGGAAAAGCAATGAACCCCCTAGCTCACATTCGTTCGCGGCCCCCCAAGGGGGCGTATGCCTCCCTAGAGGCGGCTCGTCGGAGGCATGAGATGAAACGCCGAGCTGGCTGCTTCGCCTTGGTTGTAACGGCGGTACTGGGCGGCTTGGCGGCTTGCGCAGATATAAATGACACCGGCCTGGCAGCCTTGGCCACCCGTGTGCAAGCCTATGCGGTAGTGAATGAACAACTGGTGCAAGGCGAGATGACGCTGTACCCCGACCACACCGGAACGGTCACATTGCGGGCGGATACGCCTCCAAGTTCCGGCGCAGCTACCGACGCCAGCAGCCCGACCAAGCCTCTGGCGCAACCCATTCTGAACAGTTGCGTAGGACGTTTTCGCTACACCGCGACCACCTATGGCGTGATCGATTTGCGCTGCAACGAGGGCTCCAGTGCGGATGTGCGCATGGCCTTGATAGGTGAGACCCGGGGCTATGGCTATGGTCAAACCGCCACCGGTCCGGCCAGTCTGACGTTTGGCATGAATCCGGTCGAAGCCCGGGCACACCTCACGGTGCCTCCCGGCAAACTGCTTCTGGAGCGCACGGAGGCTTCTGGCTTGGAATTAAAATGACGCCCTCGTAACAGGGAGGCGTTCCAATGGAACAAGTGGATTGCGTGGTTGTGGGCGCTGGTGTGGTCGGCTTGGCCGTGGCCCGCGCCTTGGCGTTGGCGGGACGCGAAGTGCTGGTGCTGGAGGCCTGCAATGCCATCGGCACCCAAACCAGCTCGCGTAACAGCGAGGTCATCCATGCGGGTATGTATTACGCTACTGGTTCGCTGAAGGCTCGACTGTGCGTGCGCGGTAAGGCTCTGCTCTACGACTACTGCGGCGAACGCGGAATTGCCCATCAACGCTGCGGCAAGTTCATCGTCGCCACCTCAGAGAACCAGTTGGTTCAACTCCATGTTATCCAAGACAGAGCCATTGCCAATGGCGTGCAAGACCTTGTGTGGCTGGATGCTGCGCAAGCCCGTGCCGCCGAGCCCGCGCTGCAATGCCTGGCAGCGCTGCATTCGCCATCCACCGGCATTGTCGACAGCCATGGCCTGATGCTGTCGCTGCAGGGTGATATCGAGAATCTGGGCGGTGTCATTGCATTGAATTCGCCGCTAGCCCACGCAAAATCTGATGGTTGCGCTATCGAATTGATAGCTACCGATGGTACACACCTGCAAGCGCAAACCGTGGTCAACGCAGCAGGCCTGCAAGCACCCGCCTTGGCAGCGCGCTTTGCCGGACTGGATGCACGCCATGTGCCCCAAGCCTACTTTGCCAAGGGCAATTACTTCACGTTGGCCGGACGTTCACCCTTCTCGCGGCTGATTTATCCAGTTCCCGAGGCCGCTGGTCTGGGCGTGCATTTGACGCTGGACCTGGGTGGTCAGGCCCGCTTTGGGCCTGACGTGCAATGGGTGGACGGACCCGACGACACCGCAGTGGAGGCGACACGCGGTGATGCGTTTTATGCCGAGGTGCGCAAATACTGGCCGGCCTTGCCGGATGGTGCTCTGGTTCCTGCTTACGCCGGTATCCGTCCCAAAATCAATGGTCCGCATGAAGCGGCGCGTGATTTTTGCATCCAGGGCCCGAAGGACCATGGCATCGCGGGCCTGGTAAACCTGTTCGGCATCGAGTCGCCGGGTTTGACCAGCGCGCTGGCGATTGCGCAAAGGGTCGCCGGTTTACTGGAGTGAACAAGCCGGTTTCAGATCAGGCCTTGAACTTCAGCAAGTGCACCATGACGCGCGTCGTGGTCAGATCGAAATCAATAAAGCTATTGAAGTCAGCGCCGGCCAGCCACGATGCGGCCCAGTGGTTTTGCTTGAGTGTGTTTTTCCAGGTCTCTTGCGTGGTCGCCCGCTGCACCGCTTCCACCATCTCTTCGCGGCGCTGGGCCGCCACACCGGTGCCGGTGAAAACACCGCGCCAGTTGGCCATCTCCACCTGCAGGCCTTGCTCACGAATGGTGGGGATGCCAAACATGCTGCGCCTGGACGACAGGCCAATGGCACGCAATTGCCCTTGGGCCAGTTGCGTGCTGAATTCACTAAAACCCGATATGCCCACCATCGCCTTGCCGGTTAAAACAGCGGACACCACTTCAGCGCCTCCGGCAAAGGGTAGATAGTTCAGGTCTTCGGGATTGGCTCCCACCGCACGCGCCAGTACACCGGCGAACATGTGGTCCACGCCGCCGGCAGAGCCGCCCGCGATGGCTACGGCTTTAAGGCTTTTTTTCATGGCATTGGCTAGGTCCGCGACCGTTTTGATCGGCGAATCGCCTGCCACCACCAACACCTCGAAGTCGCTGGTCAGGCGCGCCACCGGTTGGATGTGGCTCAGGTCAATGGCGGGCTTTTGCAAGGCCACGGCGCCGACCATCACCGCGCCACCCATCAAGAGGCTATTGGGATCATTTTTGTATTTCTCTGCGTAGTACGACAGCCCCAGGGTACCGCCCTTGCCACCCTTGTTTTCATATTCGACCTCGTCCACCACCCCACTGGACACCATGGCACTGCCCAGCGCGCGGCCGGTTTGGTCCCAGCCACCGCCGGGATTGGCGGGGATGACAATGCGCAGCTTTTGCGCCAGCTTGGAGTTTGTTTTTGCTTTGACCGGGGCGGGTTGACTGGGTGTGCCGGGCCAGGCGTTGCCCACCAAAGTAGCGGCGATGGCGCCAAGAATCTGACGGCGTTGGGCTTGCTGCATCATGGGTTGCTCCGAGTGGTGGATTAGTGCCGATGGTGCGGCGCCAGCCTGTCAATCGGCTGTCCAAAACCCTAGGGGAAACCCGGTTGCCTTTTCGCGGGGCAGCAGGCGGTGGTGTTCGCCGCAGGTTTCAGCGTCGGGACGCAATCTGTGGCGCCGGCATGCGGCTTTTGATCGCCAGTGCGGCATCCCTGACCAATTGCGGCCCCTGGTAAATCAGGCCCGTGTAGATCTGCACGACATCTGCGCCGGCCCGTATTTTTTCGACCGCGTCGTCAGCGCACATGATGCCGCCCACTCCGATGATGGGAAATTGTGGCCCCAGTGCGGAGCGCAGTTGTGCAATCACCAGGTTGCTGGCTTCACGCACCGGCGCACCGGACAGGCCTCCCATCTCCTCGGCATGGGGCAGCCCCTTTACCGCGTCGCGGCTCAAGGTGGTATTGGTTGCCACTACGCCGTCCATGCCGTGGCGTACCAGGGTTGCAGCGATGACGGCAACCTGCGCCTCGTCGAGATCGGGCGCGATTTTTACAAAGATGGGGATACGTTTGCCATGTTGCTGGTGCAAGGCTTTGCGCCGCCTGGCAATGGCGCCGAGCAGGGCGTCCAGTGCCTCGTCGCTCTGCAGGGCGCGCAGATTCTTGGTGTTGGGGCTGGAGATGTTGACGGTCACATAGTCCGCATGCGGGTAGACGCCGTCCAGGCAGATCAGGTAGTCGTCGGTCGCGTTCTCAATCGGCGTGGCCGCGTTCTTGCCAATGTTCAGGCCCAGCAGCATGGACGGATTCTTCTGGCACCGCAGGGCCGAGCGCTGCACGTTGGCCACAAAGGCATCCAGCCCCTCGTTGTTGAAGCCCAGGCGGTTGATCAAGGCATTGGCCTTGGGCAGCCTGAACATGCGGGGCTTGGGATTGCCCGGCTGCGCCTTGGGCGTCACCGTGCCGACCTCGACAAATCCAAAACCCATGGCGCCCAGACCGTCGATGCAACGGGCATTCTTGTCCAGGCCCGCGGCCAGCCCCACGCGGTTGGGAAAGTGCAGACCGGCCAGCTCTATCGGATCGTCCACACGGGCCGCGCAGTAAGCCAGTTCCAGCGGTGTGCCCTGCACGCGGGCCAGCCCACCCAAAGTGATTTCGTGGGCGGTCTCCGGGTCCAGACTGAACAACACACGACGGGCCAAACCATAGGGGACTAGAGACATTGGATAATTCCTGCAGTATTTTTAACTCCCCCAATTTTCGTCTATGACTCACCCCAACTCTTCCGAAGCCGTTTCCGCAACTCCGCTGACACAAGACCAGCTGAAAACCCTGGTCGGGCAGGCCGCCCTGCAATACGTGGTTCCTGGCGAGATTGTGGGTGTGGGTACCGGGTCTACGGTCAATAAATTCATTGATGCATTGGCGTCCATGAAAGACCAGATTAAGGGGGCCGTGTCCAGCTCCGTGGCCAGCACGGAACGCTTGAAGGCCCTGGGCATTCCGGTATTCGACTCTAATGACGTGCCCCGGCTCTCGGTGTATATCGATGGTGCCGACGAGATCGACGGCCAGGGCAATATGGTCAAGGGTGGTGGCGCGGCGCTGACGCGCGAGAAGATCGTCGCGGCGCAGTCGGACCGCTTTGTGTGTATTGCCGATGAATCCAAGCTGGTGCAGACCTTGGGTGCGTTTCCACTACCGGTCGAGGTGATTCCCATGGCCACGCAGCGTGTGATCGCGCAGTTTGCGGCCAAAGGCGGTAGCGCCAAAGTGCGACTGAAGGATGGCCAACCTCTAGTGACCGACAACGGCCAAGTCATTGTCGATGTCACCGGTTTGCAGATTAGCGATCCGTTGGCGTTTGAGGCCGAGGTCAGTCAATGGCCGGGCGTGGTCACTGTGGGCGTGTTCGCCTTTCAACGGGCACAAGTCTGCCTATTGGGTACCGCCAATGGCGTAAAGACGCTGACGTTCTAGAACGTAATGCCAGCCGGATTGGATGGGCTGGTAGGGGGCGGTGGCTGGTAGGCCGGCTCAGAGGCAGCGGTCGATGGTTTTTCCGCTGCCTTGGCCCCAACCGGCGCAGCCTGTATCGCGACCAGAGGCGTAGGCGCCGCATTCTTGTGGGTTGCGGGCAGCAGCGATGTCTTGGGGTAACCCGCAGCATCCAGGTATTGGGTCCACTCCGAATCCGAAAAACCACGGATGCGTTGTGAGCCAATGGTCAGGTAGGGCAGGGAATTGTCTCCCGCCAGGCGCTGCATGGAGGCCCTGTCCTCCGCAGTGCTGATGGTGCGCTCGGTAAAGGGAACACCACGGCCGGTGAGAAGCGAACGTCCGGCATCGCAAGGTGCGCATTGCGCAGAGGTGTACAGCACTACCGGATATTTGGCGACGACCGCCCGCAATTCGAATGGCAGATTGGTGTTGGCGCTGGCTGCAGCCGCGCCTGTGCCGGTAGTGGCAACCTTGCCCTGCTCGGCATTGACCGGGGGTTTGTCGGAAAAGGTCACTTTGCCGTCGGCACCCACGATGCGATAAACGGTTTGCGCCTGAACGCCGCTGGCCAGACAGAGCAGAGCGGCGCTGCCCAGCAGGAATGCGATGGTGTGGTGTTTCATGTGCGTGCTCCTGATCGATAACCCTAGTGTGGCATATGCGGCGTGCAGGCCATTCATGCGGCCATGCCCTGGTGGCGCAGCAAGGCATCCAGCGTGGGTTCGCGCCCGCGAAAGGCCTTGAACGACTCCATGGCCGGTCGGCTGCCACCCGATTCCAGAATGGTCTGGCGGTATTTTCTACCGGTTTCAATGTTTGGCAAACCGTCCGGACCAGCCGTTTCTTCGAAGGCCGCATAGGCGTCGGCACTCAGCACCTCGGCCCACTTGTAGCTGTAATAGCCCGCTGCGTAGCCGCCGGCAAAAATATGGCTGAACGTGTGTGCTGTGCGACTCCACGCGGGCGGGACCATGACGGCAACCTCGCTGCGAACCTGGTTCAACAGCGGCATGAAATCCTGCTGTGGGTCATGCGCGGTATGTAACAACATGTCGAACAGCGAAAATTCAATCTGGCGCAAGGTCTGCAGGCCGCTTTGGAAATTGCGTCCGGCCAGCATCTTGTCGAACAACGCGCGCGGCAGTGGTTCACCGGTTTCCACGTGGGCGGTCATATGGCGCAGCACGCTCCACTCCCAGCAAAAGTTTTCCATGAACTGGCTGGGCAACTCCACGGCGTCCCATTCCACGCCGCTGATGCCGGAGACGTCGTGCTCGTTGACCTGGGTCAACATGTGCTGCAGGCCGTGGCCAAACTCGTGGAACAGCGTGGTCACATCGTCGTGCGACAGCAGTGCGGGCTGCTTTTTGCCCTCGGTTTCAACCCCATCGGCAAAATTGCAGACCAGATGCGCCACTGGCGTCTGCAACTGGGCGGTGTCGGGGCGCAGCCAGCGGGCGCACACATCGTCCATCCAGGCGCCGCCGCGCTTGCCGCTGCGGGCGGTCGGGTCCAGATAAAACTGGCCTATCAGTTGCGAACCGTCTGCGTTTTTGCGTTCTATCCGGTAGAACTCGACATTGGCATGCCACACCGGCGCGCTGTCGCGGCTGATGGCGACGTCAAACAGGGTTTCGGCTATCTTGAACAAGCCAGCCAGGACCTTGGGCAGCGTGAAGTACTGCTTGACCTCCTGCTCGCTGAAGGCGTAGCGGGCTTCCTTGAGTTTTTCGCCAATGTAGGGCCAATCCCAGGGCTGCGGGTCACTCAATTGGAGTTCGTCACGTGCAAAAGTACGCAGGTCGGCCAAGTCTTTCTCGGCAAACGGGCGGGCCTTGTGTGCCAGATCGCGCAGAAAGGCGATGACCGCATTGGGCGACGAGGCCATCTTGGGCACCAGCGACAGGGTGCCAAAGTCGGGGTAGCCCAGCAGCGCTGCTTCTTCTTTGCGCAGTGCCAGGATATGCCGGATGCCCTGCGAGTTGTCGTATTTTTGGGTCGCGGCGTCGGCCTGGTCGGACGCGCGGGTCACAAAAGCGCGGTACAGCGTGGCGCGCAATGTGCTGCTGCGCGCAAACTGCATCACAGGCAGATAGCTGGGCATCTTCAGCGTCAGTTTATAACCCTCCTTGCCTTCTGCCTGTGCTGCTGCGCGGGCTGTTTGCTTCACATCGTCGGGCACGCCATCCATCTCAGTCGCCGTGGCGTAGTAGCTGAAGGCATCGGTTGCGTCCAGGGTGTTCTCGCTGAACTTTTGGCTGAGCGCCGCCTGCTGCTCCTGGATCTCCGCAAAACGTTCGCGCTGTTCTCCCACCAGATCGGCACCACCCAGCACAAAGTTGCGCAGGGCGTTCTTGTGGGCTTGGCGTTGTTCCGTATTCAGAGTCTGCACATCTATCGCCTTGTACTTGGCATAGAGCCGCTCGTCCGCCCCCAGACGCGTCCAGAACTCGGTGACCAGCGGCAGCGCCGCGTTATAGGCGGCCCGCAGCTCCGGGGTGTCGGCCACATTGTTCAAGTGGCTAACCGCACCCCAGGCTATGCCCAGTTTTTCGGTGGCAACATCCAAGACTCTGGCTATGGCGTTCCATTGAGCGGGAAAATCCGCGGCGCATACCGTGTCCAAAGCTGTGTCGGCGTTTTTCAACAGCAGCGAGATTGCCGGTTCCACATGCTCAGGACGGATTTGGTCGAACAAGGGTAGATTCAAAGGGGACAGAAGGGGATTGGTCATAAAGGCCTATGTGGGGGTTGCGGGCCGCCGATCAAGGGATCGGTCTCAGGGGCGGTTGGCTCTCTCCGCCGCTTCCAGCGTGTTGACCAGCAACATGGTGATGGTCATGGGGCCGACACCGCCGGGTACGGGCGTGATGTGTCCTGCAACTTGGCTGACACCGGAAAAATCCACGTCGCCACATAGCTTGCCAGCGTCATCGCGGTTCATGCCCACGTCGATGACGATGGCACCGGGTTTGACCATGTCGGCGGTCAATACATTGCGTTTGCCAACGGCTGCAACCACGACGTCGGCTTGCCGTGTGTGGTAGCCAATGTCCGCGGTGGCACTATGGCATACGGTGACCGTGGCATTGGCCTGCAGCAGCAACAGCGCCATCGGCTTGCCAACCGTATTGCTGCGCCCTATGACCACGGCGTGTTTGCCACGCAGGTCGATGCCGGTGGTCTCGATCAGCTTCATGCAGCCATACGGTGTGCAGGGCCGAAATCCGGCCTGACCGGTCATCAATTCACCCGCGCTCAGGGTCGCATAGCCATCCACGTCCTTGGTGGCTGAAATGGCTTCAATGACTTTGTGTGGATTGATATGTTTGGGCAAGGGCATTTGCACCAGGATGCCGTGAACGGTGGGGTCGGAATTGAGGGCGTTTATGCGCGCCAGCAGATCGGCTTCGCTGAGGGACGCCTCGTATTTTTCAAAGACCGAGTGGATGCCGGTGTCGGCGCAGGCTTTGACCTTGTTGCGCACATAGACTGCGCTGGCTGGGTCTTCCCCCACCAGGATGACGGCCAGGCCTGGCGTAGCGCCACGGGCCTTCAGGGTCTGCACACGGTTGGCGATGTCGCCGCGCAGTTTGGCCGAGAGAGCAACGCCGTCTATGATTTTTGCAGTGGAAGTGGACATACGGGCTTTCGAATGTAAAACGCCCGCAGTCCTTGCGGGGCGGGCGTGGGAGGCAATGAAACTAATATCTTTGCGGGACAGACCGCAGTGCGCAGCGCAAGCTCTGTCCCCAACATACTAGAACTTGCGGGACAGACCGCAGTGCGCAGCACAAGCTCTGTCCTCAACATATTGACGGCGTCAGGTTTTTGGGGCAGCTTGTCCAAGTGCAATTTTCAACAGATCCGCCACGGTATTGGCGCTGAGTTTTTCCATGATGTTGGCGCGGTGTGCTTCCACGGTCTTGATGCTGATGCCCAGGTCGTCGGCAATCTGCTTGTTCAAACGTCCGGCCACGATGCGCTCCAGGACCTGGGATTCGCGCAGCGTCAGCTTGGACAGCAGGGCGTCGCGGCTGGCGGCCAACTGAAAATCGCTGAAGGAGTCCTTGGCGTGGTCCAGCATGCGCTCCACCAGGCCCACCAATTGGTCTTCGTTGAACGGCTTCTGGATGAAATCCATGGCGCCTTTCTTCATGGTGTCCACCGCCATGGGCACGTCGCCGTGGCCGGTGATGAAGACGATGGGCAGCGGCGAGCGGGCTTCGATCAAGCGGCTTTGCAGTTCCAGCCCGGTCATGCCGCCCATGCGGATGTCCACAATCAGGCAGGCCACCTCGCGTGCGTCGTAACGGCTCAGAAAGGATTCGGCGGAATCAAAGCAACGGACCCTAAAGCCCTTGCCTTCAAGCAGCCATTGCAACGAATCGCGTACGGCCTCGTCGTCGTCAACAACGTAAACGGTACCTTTTTTGGGAAGCAAGCTCATTCAGGTTTCCAGGGTTCTAATTGCTTTTACGCGGATGTCGCGCCAAACTGGGGGTAACTTCGGTTAGCGGTATCCAGAATGAAAATCGGCAACCCGACACATCGTCGCCATTGTAGAGGTTCTCTGCCGACATACGACCCAAATGCGATTCCACGATCGAGCGGCACAGGCTCAGCCCAATGCCCATGCCGTCGGACTTGGTGGAGTAAAAGGCTTCGTACAGCCGGGCCATGACCTCCGGCGCAAGGCCTTTGCCGGTGTCCTGAACCGAGAACTCGACAACCTGCTTGTCTTCTATGTAGCGCGGTATGACCCGCAGCTCCACAATGCGTTGCGAGGTTTGGCGCAGGGCCATGTCTATCGATTCCGCCGCATTGCGCAGCAAATTGATCAGCACCTGCTCGATCAAAATCGGGTCCACCATCAGCGTCGGCAGGCGTGCGGCCACATAGTGGTTCAGGCGTACATTGAAGCGGCGCAGTTCGATTTCGGCCAGTTCCACGGCTTCGGCCACGATATTGGTGACTTCTGACGGTGTGCGATTCGGCTCGCTGCGTTTCACAAAGGAGCGGATGCGGTGGATGATCTGGCCGGCACGCTGGGCCTGCTTGGCGGTCTTTTCCAGCGCGCCCAACAGGTCTTCCTCGTTGATCTGGTGGGCCTTGATACGCGACACCATGCCATTGCAGTAGTTATTGATGGCCGTCAGGGGCTGGTTCAGCTCGTGTGCGACGCTGGACGCCATTTCACCCATGGTGATCAGCCGGCTGGCGGTCTGTGCCCGCTCGGTCTGGCTGGCGGCCTGTTCCTCGGCCAGGCGGCGCGCAGTGATGTCGGTGGCAATGACCATTTGCGCCAAGCGTCCGTCCACCCAGCTCAGGTAGCGGGTGCGCACCTCCAGCCACTGGTTCAGGTCGGTGATGAAGATCTCCGCGCTTTCCGTTTCGGTGTCTGGCAGGGCCGTGGTAGGCAGGCCGGCAAAGGAATCTACGCTGTCGGTGGATTCATCATTTGGGGGGGCGTCCGGCACGCCCGCCTGGGCCACCAATTGCAGGTGCCCGCCGGCTTGCAGGCCAAACCATTGGCGGTACAGTTTGTTGGCAAACAGTAGTTCGTCGCTGCCCAGTGGCGCCACGGATATGGACGCATCCAGCGCTTCCAGCACCGTGGTGAAGCGTTCGTGTGATGCCGACAGCTGCTCCCGGACCCGATTTGGTTCGGTGATGTCGGTCATGGAAGTCATCCAGCCGGTTTGTTTGCCCACCGCATCGATCAGAGGGGACACATACAGGCGTGCGTCAAACAACACGCCGTCTCGGCGTTTGACCCGAACCTGGATGCCGCCAGGGGTGGTTTTGCCCTGCAATTCTTCATCCAGCAGGGAGTGCAGTTGTTCGCGGTCGTTCTCCGGCCAATACGGAAACGGTGCCGTGCGGCCCACCAGTTCGGGCTCGGTCCAGCCGGTCATCTGGCAGAACGCGGCGTTGACGTAGGTGATGCGACCCTGCAAGTCCATGGCTCGCATGCCGGTCAACATGGAGTTTTCCATGGCCCGGCGGAATGTGGTCTCGGAAATCAGCGCCTGCTGGGCCTGCATGCGCCGGCGCGTGTGGCGCCAGTTGGCGATCAGCATCCAGGCCGTCATCACGCTCAAGGTGCTGACCAGCCAGAACAGGCCGCTGCCAATCACGCCCAGCGACGCGCGGTAGGCTTGGCCGCGTACCACCAGCGCGCTGCCCACGGGCGACACCGGCATGGAGTATTCATGGGCCGGGTTGGTCCAGGGCGCCAGGCTCTTGACGGTTTTCTTCGCCGGTATCGCAATGCCAGCCAGCAGCCCGCCCTTGGCGTCTTGCAGCGAGATGGCATAACGCGACGTCACCTCAGTCGGCACGCCGTAACGGTACAGGCCATCCACCGAATACTCGGCCAATAACACGCCGGAGAACCGCGCACGCTCCGTCAGCGGCAGATACATTTGCAGCAAAGGTGTGTCCTGCGCCGCGCCCAGGGGTTGTACGTAGACCGGTTGCTGCAGTTCACGTGCGGCCAAAAAGCCGCCCAGCGTCTCACTGCGTTGCGTGCCGTCGGTGGCGGTATTCAGTTGGTTGGCCGCCAGCACGGCCGTACCCAGCGCGGCTTTCACGCGTCTGCGGTCGTCCACCCAGGCCAGACCATGCAGCTCGGGGTATTGGTTGAGCATGGTTCGGGCGCGGTTGCGGAAATCCTCAACATCGAGTTCACGGTTGGAAACCTCGCGTGCGATGCGCATCAACTGCTCCTGGCGTTCCAGCAAGCGCAGGCGCAGGCGCTGTTGCGTGTACTCCACATCGCGCTGCACGGCTTGCTGCTCGCGGTCGATTTCCTCCAGACGCAAATAACCCAGAGCGGCGACGATGGCGGCAAAAAACAGTAAAACGGCGGCCAGTGGTGCCAAGCCGGCAACCCGGTCCTGGCGGTGCGGTGTCAGCCTGTGCCACCAGCGGCGTGCGCGCTCCACAGTGGATAAGACCATGGGGTCCGGCAGGGAAATCAACTTGGGCAAAGGCATGTCTCTAGTGTAGGTTAGCGGTCCAACACGCGTGTTTCATAAGTTCATAATATGAAATCAAAAAGCACCAGTTGAAATTTCTAAAAACTTGTGTGAGAATAGGTAGAACGTACTAAATTGGCTTCAAAACAACGAGGAGACCCCATGTCAGCAGTTCCCCCTGGTGCGGCTAGCGCCCCTAATTTAGACCTGGACAGCCAGGAAACCCGTGAGTGGATGGACGCGCTGTCCGCCGTCATTGAGGCGGAAGGCCCCGAGCGGGCGCACTTTCTGCTGGAGCAACTGCTGGAGCATGCCCGCCAGAAAAGCATAGATATGCCGTTCTCGGCCACCACCGGTTACGTCAACAGCATTGAACCGGACCAGGAAGAACGCTCCCCCGGCAACCTGGAAATCGAAGAACGCCTGCGCGCCTATATGCGCTGGAACGCCATGGCCATGGTCGTCAAGGCGAATCGCCACCACCCGATTGACGGTGGAGATCTGGGCGGCCACATCGGTTCTTTCGCCTCGCTGGCCAGCATGTTTGGCGCCGGTTTCAACCACTTTTGGCACGCCGAGAGCGAAGGCCACGGCGGCGATTGCCTGTACATCCAAGGCCACGTATCGCCCGGCGTTTATGCCCGCGCCTATATGGAAGGCCGCCTGACCGAAGAGCAGTTGCTGAACTTCCGCCAGGAAGTGGACGGCAAGGGCCTGTCCAGCTACCCGCATCCCAAGCTGATGCCCGAGTTCTGGCAGTTCCCCACCGTGTCCATGGGTCTGGGCCCATTGATGGCGATCTACCAAGCTCGCTTTTTGAAATACCTGCATGCCCGCGGCATTGCCAATACCGAGAACCGCAAGGTCTGGGTGTTCTGCGGTGACGGTGAAATGGACGAAGTCGAATCCCTGGGCGCCATTGGCCTGGCGGCCCGCGAAAAGCTGGACAACCTGGTGTTTGTCATCAACTGCAACCTGCAGCGCCTGGACGGCCCGGTGCGCGGCAACGGCAAGATCATCCAGGAACTGGAAGGCGAATTCCGCGGTGCGGACTGGAACGTCATCAAGCTGATCTGGGGTTCGGGTTGGGACCCGCTGCTGGCCCGCGACAAGGACGGCGCGCTCAAGAAGGTCATGATGGACACGCTGGACGGCGACTACCAGGCCATGAAGGCCAACGACGGCGCCTACGTGCGCAAGCATTTCTTCGGCAAGGACCCGCGCACGCTGGAAATGGTTTCCAAGATGAGCGACGAGGAAGTATTTGACCTGCGCCGTGGTGGCCACGATTCCAAGAAGGTGTACGCCGCCTTCCACAAGGCCGTCAACCACAAGGGCCAGCCCACCGTGCTGCTGATCAAGACCGTC
>JAZKIR010000096.1:0-9523 GCA_040384785.1 Pseudomonadota bacterium | reverse complement strand
AAAAGTAATCATGCACTTCACTGCAAATATGTGTTGCTCAATAGCATCGCATCACGTGCGATGCATGGTTTGCTTTTATTGGCAAGACTCGCATGTTGGGTCGTCGACGCCGCAAAATTTGATGTCGGTTGCAGCAACGCTGGCCATCTCCATTTGCATTTGTGCCGCAGCCGCAGCAGCTTCCAACGCACTCGAAGAGCGCATGGACCCCTTGGCATCGTTGCCGGAGGAAACTGCATTCATCTTGCCCGCCGTCACCGTCGATTTCTCGGCGTGTGTGGCCGACATGGTGCGTAGGTAGTAGGTGGTCTTCAGGCCACGCAACCAGGCCAGCTTGTAGGTCTCGTCGAGCTTCTTGCCAGAGGCTCCAGCCATGTAGATGTTCAGCGATTGCGCCTGGTCAATCCACTTCTGACGGCGTGCCGCGGCTTCGACCAGCCATTGCGTCTCCACCTCGAATGCGGTGGCGTAAAGCTGTTTGACTTCTGCGGGCACGCGGTCGATGGGACCGAGCGACCCGTCAAAATGTTTCAGGTCCATCACCATGACGTCGTCCCACAGGCCCAGGCGCTTCAGGTCTTTCACCAGGTAGCCGTTGATGACGGTGAACTCGCCCGACAGATTGGACTTGACTGACAGATTGCCGAAGCTGGGCTCGATGGACGCGTCCACGCCAATGATGTTGGAGATGGTGGCTGTGGGAGCAATGGCCACACAGTTGGAGTTGCGCATGCCGTCTTGTGCAATCTTGTTGCGCAGCGCTTCCCAGTCCAGTGTGGAGGAGCGGTCCACTTCCACATAGCCACCACGGGCCGAGGCCAGCATATCCAGTGTGTCCAGCGGCAGCACGCCCTTGTCCCACAGCGAGCCGCGGTAGGTGGAGTACTTGCCGCGTTCCTTGGCCAGCTCGGTCGACGCCCAATAGGCGTAATAACAGATGGCTTCCATCGATTCGTCGGCAAACCGCACCGCGGTTTCGCTGGCATACGGGATGCGCAGTTCGTACAGGCTGTCCTGAAAAGCCATGACACCCAGGCCAACCGGGCGGTGGCGCATATTGGAGTCACGCGCCTTCTTGACCGCGTAGTAATTGATGTCGATGACGTTGTCCAGCATACGCATGGCCGTAGCGATGGTGCGCTTGAGCTTGTCGTGGTCAAGGACAGAACCGCCGGTCGATCCATCGGGTGCCGCCTTCAAATGCTGGCGCAGGTTGACCGAACCCAGGTTGCAGACGGCGGTTTCGGTATCGGATGTGTTCAGCGTGATCTCGGTGCACAGATTGCTGGAGTGCACGACGCCGGCGTGCTGCTGCGGCGAGCGCACATTGCAGGCGTCCTTGAATGTGATCCAGGGGTGACCGGTTTCGAACAGCATGGTCAACATCTTGCGCCACAGGTCGCTGGCCTGCAGCGTGCGGGAGGGCTTGATCTCGCCGCGGGCCGCCTTTTCTTCGTAGGCCACATAGGCCTTCTCGAAGTCTGCGCCGAACAGGTCGTGCAGATCCGGTACATTGTTGGGGGAGAACAAGGTCCAGGTGCCTTTCTCCATGACGCGGCGCATGAACAGGTCGGGGATCCAGTTGGCGGTGTTCATGTCGTGGGTGCGGCGGCGATCATCGCCGGTGTTCTTGCGCAGCTCCAGAAATTCCTCGATGTCCAAGTGCCAGGTTTCCAGATAGGTGCAGACGGCGCCCTTGCGCTTGCCGCCCTGGTTGACCGCGACGGCCGTGTCATTGACGACCTTCAGGAAGGGCACCACGCCCTGGGATTCGCCGTTGGTTCCCTTGATGTGGGCGCCGAGCGCGCGCACACGAGTCCAGTCATTGCCCAGGCCGCCAGCAAACTTGGACAACAAGGCGTTTTCCTTGATGGACTCGTAGATGCCGTCCAGGTCGTCTGGCACCGTGGTCAGGTAGCAGCTGGAGAGCTGTGAGCGCAGCGTGCCGCTGTTGAACAGCGTGGGTGTGCTGGACATGAAGTCAAAGCGCGACAGCACTTCATAAAACTCGATCGCGCGGGCTTCGCGGTCGATCTCGTTCAGCGACAGGCCCATGGCCACACGCATGAAGAAAGCCTGTGGCAATTCGATGCGGGTCTTGCCTTCGTGCAGGAAGTAGCGGTCATACAGGGTCTGCAGGCCCAGGTAATCAAACTGCATGTCGCGCTCGGCCTTCAGGGCGGCACCCAGGCGCGGCAGGTCGAACTGCATCATGCGTTCGTCCAGCAACTCTGCATTCACGCCGCGTTTGATGAAACCGGGGAAGTAGTCGGTATAAGCCTCTGCCATGTCGGCAGGCGCCACATCACGGTCCAGGACTTCGCGGGAGATAGTGTGGAACAGCAGACGCGCGGTGGCGTAGGTGTAGTCCGGGTCTTTTTCGATCAGCGTGCGGGCCGCCAGGATGGAGGCCTTGTAGACCTCGTCCATGGGCACACCGTCGTACAGGTTGCGCATGGTCTCGGCCAGGATGGGGCCGGCGCTGACATCGGCGCCAAGGCCGGCGCAGGCGGTTTCTATCAGGCGTTTGAGCTCGGTCAGGTCCAGCACGACGCGTTGGCCGTTGTCGATGGCATGCAGCACCGGCGCGGGTGGTGCCACCTCTGCCACTTGTTTGGCGCGCTCCTGGGCACGGCGTTCGCGGTACAGCACATAGGCTCGTGCGATTTCGTGGTGGCCACCGCGCATGAGTCCGAGTTCGGCGTGGTCTTGCACGTCTTCAATATGGAAAGTGCCGCCGCCTGGGCGCGAGCGCACCAGCGCACGGATGACCTGCTGGGTCAGGGCTTCAACCACTTCGCGCACGCTGGCGGACGCCGCACCCTGGGTGCCGTGCACGGCCAGGAAGGCCTTCATCATCGCCACGGCGATCTTGTTCGGCTCAAATGGCACAACGGCGCCATTGCGGCGGATGATCTGGTAATGGGCCAGGTGGTTGACGGCACCGCTGTCAGCTACTGAGTCGCCGTGCGTTGCCTGCATGGCAGTCGGTGTGTGTGCGGTGGAGTGTGAAACAGATTGCATGGATTCCTCGTCTAAATTGCTATTTTTTTGGGGTCTGGCGGGGCTTGGCGACCGACTTCCGGGATGCAGGTTCCGTCAGGACGGTTGAGACAGGAGGCACTATATATGGTGTATGCCGTGCTTGCAAGCCACTACCGGTAGTGTACCCGGGCTAAATCTGGGAGGAGGGCTCGGGCGCGCAAAATATGCTGCAACGCGACACAATGGGCCGGAGATGGGGTGGGGCCATGGCCAGCACCGTGCAAGCCGTTGTCAATGGGTGATGTGTCAAGACAGGATCAATGCAGCTGCGGCTTGCAGGCGTGTTTGGCTTGAAAAACCGCATGAGGCCAAGCGCCGCGGTGCGCTTGTCTTGTCGTTAAAGAGGAGCGTAGCAGCGGGGCCGACAGATCAGGACGGCGTATCTGTCACTTGGGTTTTTAAAACGCCCTCGGGAAAACACTGATCTTTTAATCCCAATTTTTTTTGTAACAAATTCCAATCAAAACCCGGGCCGGGGTCGGCCTTGCGACCCGGAGCAATGTGTTCATGTCCTGCGACATGTGTGATCGGGTAGCGCTGAAGCAAGGCGGGGCATAGCTTGGCAAGTGCCTCGTATTGCGCGGCTTCAAATACGTCACCCTCCAGGCCTTCGAGCTCGATGCCGATGGAGTCGTCGTTGCAATTGACTCGTCCCCGGTACTCAGATGCGCCTGCATGCCAGGCACGGTCGTCACAGCTGACAAACTGCCAGACTTCACCGCTGCGCTGGATATAGAAATGGGTCGACACCTCCAACCCTTCTATTTGCTTGAAGTAGGGATGCTGGTCCCAGTCCAGCCGGTTGGTAAACAAGGCCTTCACCTGGTCGCCACCGTAGACGCCGGGTGGCAAGCTGATGGAGTGCAGGACGATCAGGTCTATCTGGGCCTGCGCGGGTCTGGGGCCAAAATTGGGAGAGCGTACCTGCCGCGCGCCGCGGTACCAACCACCCTTCCACTGGTCAGGGGCGGGTAATGCTGGATCATTCATCAAGGCCATCGTCGCGGGGCACGTCAATCTTCAAACGCGCAATGCGGTAGCGGATCTGGCGCAGACTCAGGCCCAGCCGGGATGCTGCCAGCGTCCGGTTGAAGTTGGTTTCCTTCAGGCTCTTGACCAGAATGTCGCGCTCCTGCTGATCCAGGTGGCCCTGCAAGTCGGCGGGCAAAATGATGTCGTGTTTGTTTAGCGGCACAGTTGCCGGTTCGGGGTGCACTTCCAGCGGCATGGAGGCACTGCGCGGGGGCTGAACATCGTCCAGTCGCAGCGCTTCGCCGTCACACAGCGCTACGGCCCGGTGCAACAGATTTTCCAGCTCGCGAACATTGCCTTGCAGAGGCAACAGCGCGAGCTGTTCAAGGGTGCCGGGTGCCAGCTCTGGCACAGACATTTGCGACTCCTCGGCAATCCGTGCCAACAGTGCCTGGCACAAGGCGGGCAGGTCTTCGCAACGCTCGCGCAGTGGTGGTATCACGATGTCGATGACGTTGAGTCGGTAAAAGAGATCCTGGCGAAAGCGGCCTGCCGCAACCTCGCCGGGCAGATCTTTGTGTGTGGCGCTGACGATGCGCACGTCAATCGATTCTTCCTGGTTCGAGCCCACGGGGCGCACGCAGCGTTCCTGGATGGCGCGCAACAGCTTGGATTGCATGGCCAGCGGCAGATCGCCAATTTCGTCCAAGAACAGTGTCCCGCCCTTCGCGGCCTGGAAGAATCCATCGCGATCCTGCACGGAGCCGGTATAGGCGCCTTTTTTGGCGCCGAAGAACTCGGTTTCCAGCAGGTTCTCGGGGATGGCGCTGCAGTTCACTGCGACCCAGGGACCCGCCGCGCGGTGGCTGGTGGCATGCAGCGCGCACGCCACCAGCTCCTTGCCGGTGCCGGACTCGCCCTGTATCAGCACCGGTGCCATGCTGCGGGCCACCTTGACGATGCGGTCCTTGACGTTGCGCATGGCCGCAGACTCACCGGCCAGTCTGGCGAGTGCCGATTGGGCTTGCGTTGTTGCCGTCGCCTCACCCGTCAACCGGGCATCGGTTGCACGCCGGCCGGGGCCACTCTTTTGTGCGCTACCCTGCACCGCCGACGCAATGGCGGTGCGAAACTGTTTCAGGTCCACCGGCTTGGTGAGGTAGTCAAAGGCACCGGCCTTCAGCGACTCCACGGCGTTTTCCGCCGAACCATGTGCGGTGATGACAATGCTGCGCTCGGCCCGGTGCTGCGCTTTCATATGGCTCAGGATTTCGGTGCCTAGGCCGTCGGGCAGGCGCATGTCGGTAATGACAACGTCAAAGCGCTGAGCATTGAGCAACTGCAAAGCTTCTTGCACGGTGCCTGCCGTGTCCACGCGGTAGCCCTCACGCAACAGCGTAAGTTCATACAGCGTGCGCAGATCCGGCTCATCATCGATGACCAGGATTTGTGCGTTGTTCAGTACAGCGTGGGTTGCCATGGTGTGGTGGTCATTTCTGCCGATGCGGGATTATCCTGGGGTTCGGCTCGTCTGAATGTAACCACAAACTCATTGCCTTCGGTGGGCTGGCCCCGCGCTTCGCGCACGGTGCGCTGGTAGATCAGGGAGGCGTCATGTCGTTCGCACAACTCCCGGCAGATGTAAAGTCCCAGGCCGCTGGAGCGGCTGTCGGCCGAGAAAAAAGGTTCAAACAAATGGCGTTCAACCGACTGGTCCATGGGGGCCGCGTCGCTCCAGATGGAAACGGTGGCGTGATGGGCGTCGCTGACGCCCGCGTAGACCTGTATGGCGTCAAGCCGGTCTTCGGTGTGGCGGCGCGCATTGTCCAGCAAATTGACCAGCACCCGGCGCAAATGCTCGGTGTCAAAACGCACGCCGATGCTCTGGTCACCGGGGTGCAGGGTCATTCGCTGTTGGCTGACGGTCTGCGTGGCCCAGTCATTGCAGATGCGGTGGGTCAGTGCGTCCACGGGCAGTGTGGGCAACAGGTAGGACGGGTCATAGGGTTGCACCCGCGAGACGTTCAGAATGTCATTGACGATTTTTTCCAAGCGTTTCGCGTTCTGGCTCACCATTGCCGTGAGCTTCTTCAACCGCGGGTCGGACAGGTCTTCGTCGAGCAGCGCATTGGCTTGCGCGATCGCCGACAGGGGATTGCGGATTTCGTGTGCAACCGCCGTGGACAGGCGTCCCATGCTGGCCAGACGCTCGGTCCGCACACGGGCCTCCAGCTCGCGCTGGTCCTGCAGGAACAGTACGCACAGGCTCTCTCCAGTGCTGCCTTGGGGGGACGCGAGACGGGTGCGCGCGTGCACCCGGCGCGGGCCATGGTTGCCGTGTCGAATCGTGACATCTTCCTCCTGGCCGTGACCAGTGCCAACGCTCAGGCGCATCAGGTTCAGCAAGGGACGCCAGCCCACTTCATCGTTCAGGTCAAATACTGCGGCACGCAGCGCCTGCTGTGAACCCAGCAACTGCCGTGCCGCCGGGTTGGCTGCGCGCACGCAGCCGCTCTCGTCCACCACCATGACACCGTCGGGTAGGGCTTCAATAACCAACTCGTTGACCTGGCGCTGGATGCTGGCAGCCAATTGGCTTTGCCGAGCCCGCTGGCCTTCGTTCGCCAGACGGGTCGACAGTTGGTTGGATAACCAAGCGATGGCGAAGTAACCCACGCCGCTCAGAGCGGACTGCGCAAAGTAGGGCTTGGCATCCATCGGCCCTTTGAGATAGGACAACAAGGCTTCCACCAGCATCAGCACCGTGATGCCAGCTGCAGTGCCCAGCGCCAAGCGCAGGGACCCGAGGACCGAAGCCACCAGGATCGGCAGTGCAAACAAGGGTGTGTAGTTGATAGTGCTGCCGCTGCTACCCTGCAGCATTTGCAGGGCCGAAAAGGTCAACAGGTCCAGCCCGACCAGAGCACCCCACACGCGGTTGAACGACTGGCCCAGGGGGCGGGGCTGTATCAACAGTTTGCTGGCCAGGGTGCCGGCCAGATAGGCCGCGCTGATAACAATCTGCACATCATTATGGGCAGCGCCGGTGGCGTACAAGGCTATTTGCAGGCTCACCAGCACCAGGCCCAGCACCAGCCGGGCCGTCATGAAACCCTGCCACTGCCGCAGTAGCTCGTGCGATTCTTCGGACAAGGCTATGGGTGCCTCGGTGGCGCTGGGATCAAGCCACGACGACTGGGCGGGCTCAGGCTGCGCCATTCAGGGCTCCATGTTCAGTCGGTGGGCGACACTGCAGTAACTGCCGTGTGCCCCGGTCAGGGCGTCCTGTGCCGGAACATGCAGGCCGCACTGGTGGCAGGCAACCATGTTTGTTGTATCAGACACGGCGGTTTTTTTACCCGGGGCTTGTTTGTGCGCAGCTTCGCGCCAGGTGCGCCAGCGCCATGCGAGTACCAGCACCACCAGAAAGACCAGCAGAAACCTCACGGCGTACGCCTCAGGATAATCTCCGTCACAAAACGCGAACCCACATAGGCCAGCAACAGGAATGCAGTGCCGACATACAGCACATTGACGGCACGTTTGCCCCGCCAGCCAAAGGCCGAGCGGCCAATCAGCAACACGGCAAAGGTCAACCATGCCAGCGTTGAGAATATTGTCTTGTGGTCCCAGCGCCAGGCATGGCCATGGCCATACAAGGAGTCACCAAATAAAACCCCGGCCAGCAGCGTGGCGCTGAGCAGCACAAAACCAGCGGTCACGAAGCGGTAGGTGAGCCGTTCCAGCGTCAGCAATGGCAAGCCGCTTTTGGGGTCTTCCGCATGGCGAATGCGGTCCTCGGCACGGGTCATGAACCAGGCATGCACCACTGCGATGCCGAACAATCCGTAGCAGGCCACACCAAAGGCCAGATGCAGGGCCAGCCAGGCCGACGCCGTGACGGGCATCGCGTTACCGGGAAAAAAAAGGGCGATCAGAACGGCGGCAGCGCCCAGCGCACACAGCGTCCAGCGCGTGGGCAGTTGGGGGTAGATCCGGCTCTCCACGGCATAAACCGCGGCCACCAGCCAGGCAGTCACCGACATGGCCGGCGCAAAGCCAAAATGTGGCTGCTCGCCCAGCAGGGTGATGGCCAGCAACGCCCCATGCAACAACCAGGCTGCGCCGACCCATAACCTGGCCGCGTGTTCCTTCAGATGCGTGGTTCGCAGAGCGGGCCAGGCATACGCGGCGGCAGCCAAAACCGACAAAATCAGGCTGAGGGGTGGCGCACTGGCTAAAATCATGGGTACAGTTTAGCGTTTTGCTCCTTGCCAGCTTTAGTTGGCCCTCACACCTGGTTCCGTGCAACGGAATACCTCCCCAATATGGCTTCCGCACTCTCCGACAAACTATCCCGCCTCGTCAAGGACATGCGAGGCCAGTCCCGTATCACCGAGACGAATGTGTCCGACATGTTGCGCGAGGTCCGCATGGCCTTGCTGGAGGCCGACGTGGCCTTGCCGGTGGTGCGCGACTTCATCGCCCGCGTCAAGGACAAGGCCCTGGGCCAGGAGGTCTTGGGCTCCCTGCAACCCGGCCAGGTGCTGGTCAGCATCGTCAGCAAGGAGCTGGCCGCCACGATGGGTGAGGGTGTCAGCGACATCAACCTGGCCGCTCAACCGCCTGCCGTGATCTTGATGGCCGGCTTGCAAGGTGCCGGCAAGACGACCACCACGGCCAAGCTGGCCAAACACCTGATCGAAAAACGCAAGAAGAAGGTGCTGACTGTGTCGGGCGACGTCTACCGTCCCGCCGCCATCGAACAGCTGAAGACCGTGACGGCCCAGGCCGGTGCCGAGTGGTTCCCCAGCACGCCGGACCAGAAGCCGGTTGACATCGGCCGCGCCGCGCTGGACTATGCGCGCAAGCATTTCTTTGACGTGCTGCTGGTCGATACCGCGGGCCGCCTGGCGATCGACGAAGTGCTGATGGCCGAGATCAAGGAGCTGCACGCGGTGCTGAACCCGGTGGAGACGCTGTTTGTCGTCGACGCCATGCAGGGCCAGGATGCGGTCAACACCGCCCGGGCCTTCAAGGAGGCGCTGCCGCTGACCGGCATCATCCTGACCAAGCTGGACGGTGATTCACGTGGTGGTGCGGCGCTTTCGGTGCGCCAGATCACCGGTGCCCCCATCAAGTTTGCCGGTACCAGTGAAAAGCTCGACGGCCTGGAGGTGTTCGATGCCGAACGCCATGCCGGACGCATTCTGGGCATGGGCGACATCCTGGCGCTGGTGGAGCAGGTCACGGCCGGCGTTGATATCCAGGCCGCCCAGCGCCTGGCCGCCAAGGTCAAGAGCGGCGCCGGATTTGATTTGAATGATTTCCTGGCCCAGATCCAGCAGATGAAACAAATGGGCGGCCTGTCCAGCCTGATGGACAAGCTGCCCGCGGCCATGACGGCCAAGGCCGGCAATGTCAACATGGACCAGGCCGAGAAAGACATCAAGCGCAAGGAAGGCATCATCCACAGCATGACGCCGCTGGAGCGCCGCAAGCCCGA
>JAZKIR010000095.1:0-5459 GCA_040384785.1 Pseudomonadota bacterium | reverse complement strand
GGGCTTGCGAGAAACCGGCAGACGCTATTAAAAATATAGCTGCCAGCGCATATTTGCTGTGGGCCAGAGGCCTTTTTCTCTTGATGAGTTCAGAAGGAGTCAATGGGGACAAAGGCGATTACCTCGGTAGTGTTGGCATCCAGCAAAACCGTCCAGAACTTGTTGCGGCCGACCATGGGAACATATGCTACGGGCCGGCTTGGGACGGAGCTGCCCGTGGCAGATTTCAGGGCTGCATCGATCAAGCTCGCCTGGGCGGGCAAGCGGGTTTTCAAATCGTCTAACGGTTTCGCCGCTCTTAGAATCTGTGGCTTGGCTTGTTCGTAGCTTTGCCAGAGGAAGGGTCTGCTGCCCAAGGAGAAGCCTTGCAATGCAGCAAGCGTGCTTGCAAGCTTTTCATCTTCGTTCCTGAAGTCCCGCACCGACAGCAAGGTGGGGCCGGTCCACGGCAAACGCTGCAGTTCCTGCGGCGCCTGACTGGTCTCGCCTTCGGGGATATCAATCGCATGCACAACACGAAACCGGTCAATCTCAAAGGCCAGATGAACCGGCCGCGCAATAGAGACCGTCCACAAACCGTAGGCCAAGGCTGCCAGTTGCAGAAACCCAATAATGGACAGATCGCGGCGCAGCTCCCTGACTGGCTTGCTGTGGTTGAAAACCGTCAAGGTCAACAGCGGCCCCATGATCACATCCACCACAACAACGATAAGAAACAACTCCCGCCCGCCGGAAATTTCGCGGTAAGGATAGGGGTACCAAAGCGAAAAGACCAGCCAGGCCGCGACTGCCGCGACCGCCAGACTGAGTGTTAAATGGATGCCTGCTGCTGTGAATCGGCGTTTCCAAGGGCTTGAAGTGAAAGTCATGCTCTTATGATGATGCTTATTTGTAAAGGTTTCGTAACAGAATGACCACGACTTCAACGCTCACGCATTTCGACGGGCAGGGGCAGGCGCACATGGTAGATGTAGGCGCCAAACCCGCCACACACCGGGTCGCGGTCGCGCAAGGCCGTATTTTGATGGATGCCGCCACCCTGGCCATCATCCTCGAAGGTACGGCAAAAAAGGGCGACGTACTCGGGATCGCCCGAATTGCCGGGATCATGGCCGCAAAAAAAACCAGCGAGCTGATTCCGCTGTGCCATCCGTTGGCATTGACCCGCGTGGCGCTTGAGTTCACGCCCGATAGCGTTGGTGCCAGCATTGGCTGCGTTGCCACCGTTGAAACCGTGGGACCCACCGGTGTGGAGATGGAAGCTTTGACCGCAGTACAGATTGCATTGCTGACAATTTACGATATGTGCAAGGCGGTGGACCGCGCCATGGTGATCACCGACATCAAATTGCTGGAAAAGCACGGCGGTAAATCAGGCAGTTTTGTGGCTGCGGCGTGAGGCCTCACGCCAGCCTCAATTGGCTGGTCTGTTCGGCATGATCAGTGTCTGGCGCCATTGCGCGTGGTCTGCCGGGAAGGCCGCACGGTAACGGGCCAGATGCAGCAGGGCGTCATCGCCGCGTCGCAGCATCACGGCACTTTCGATCACCTTCTCGATCACCCGGGGCTCGGGCGAGTAATGCAGCAACTCACTGCTCAGCGTGTAGATCTGTAGCGCATTCGCTGGGGTCAGCGGTGTCAGGCTCACTGCTGCGAAGTCGAACTGATGCCGGAACAAGTACGTGTCACGAATTTTCTCCAGCGTATTTTCGCGATAAGCAGCTTCGCGCTGGGCCGGTTCCAGATAAATTTGCCTGACCCGGTGATACTCCCAGGCAGCGGAGGCTGCAACCGCCATCATCAGAGCCGCTGTCGCCGCCAGCAAATAATTGGCGCGCACCCGCTTTGTATCGACGCCGGATTGCGAGCCCCATGCAGGGGCACGTCGCTCCCTCGGTGTACACAGCAGGTACACACTCACACCCAATGCCATCTGAAACGGTCCGTACCACAAGGGGTATTCCAGCAAGCTGTGAAGCGTGATCAGGGCGAGTAGGCTCCACGCCAATTGGCGCGTCGGATCAGATTCACCCCAAGGCCTGGCTCGCAATACCAGCCAGGCAGTCAGGCTGCACACCAGCATCGCTATCGGAATACCCAACTCTACGGCCAGATGCAAAGGCAGATTGTGCGCATTGTCCAGAAGGTAGCAAAACCGCTTGTCGGGATACAGCGTCATGTAGTGTGCGTAGTCGAGTTCACCCCAGCCCCAACCCAACCAGGGCTTTTGGGCGATCAGGTGCAGCACGTTGGACCAAAGCGTGATGCGGCTGCCACAACCTGCATCGCCGTCCCGCAGGCGCGCAAGTGCACCTTGTCCCTGCAACTCGAACCCGGCCAGCCACGGCAACGCCAGCAGCGCAAGCGCATAAATCAACACCGCTACCAGCAACACCCGGCGAGCAAGTGGCTGACGCCATGTACCCCATACCCCGCACAACATGCACAGCAAGAAAAGCTGCAGCAGCCCGGTCCTTGACGAGGAGGCGGCATTGCCCACCGCAAGCAGGGCCGCCCCTAGCAGCACCAACCACTTTCGATGTGGCGCACCGCGGTCGGTCGCCGCGAGCCACACCAGTGCCGCCAGGGATAGATTGGTCAGGCTTGCAAATTGATTGCGCTGGCGGAGGTTGGCAAAAGCCTCCCCCGGTGCCGTGCCGGCGACCCAGGGCTCCAGCATGGTCGAGACGCCAAAATATTGCATCAGGCCCATCACACTGCTGATCAGGCCGGCGAGAGCACATGCGCAGGCCATCGGGAAGGCCCAACCCTCCCCAAAGGAGGCTTTGCCTGGTTGTTGGCGTGGTGCGGTACGCAGCGATTCCAGCAAAATCAATCCGCCGGTAACTCCCACTGCAATCAGCCATGGAACCACCGCTGGGGTCGGCCCGGGCGCAAAAGGGTTGAGCCATGGCAACATGAAGGCCAGGATCTGCAGCCCTTCAATAAAAACGGTTACGGGAGATTTCATTCAGCCTGGATTGATTTGACCTTAGCCGGAAAACGGTTCCCGGCTTGAGCAATTTAACAATGGCCCACGCTCAGTGCCCAAGCCTCGGGGCACCTGAATCATCGACGGGTCCATTTGCACGCATGTCAAGGTGCGATCACCTGAGCCAACACGGGGTATTTCTCGCGTTGTAGTTCTCGCATAACGTTGACCGCCGCCTGATAGTAGTAGTCCCCGTACATGCCGCGAATAATTGCCATCTGGCGTGATGCTCCTGCCGGGTCCCCATTCAATCCCAGGGCTAACGCATACCGCAAGCTCAAGCTGCCATAGGAAAACCGCAACGACGCCTTGCGAAGATTTTCCATTTCCGCTGCGCTCATTCCAGGTGCTGCCTGTTGACGCGCCGCCTGTAACATTGACGCCATATGCGACAGCATCCAGACATGCGGCACTTCATATTCAGTTGGTGTTTGCCCTATTCGCAAATTTTCGAAGCGGACAATACGAAAGTCTTCCTCAATAAGCAGGTATTCGTAAACCATATAGCTGCCGAGGACGCCCCACAAAGCCAGCAATCCGCCCACCCACAGCCTGCTGAGCGTCATGGTCTTCCGAGTCGGATAAGCCCCCTCTACCCCCCCGACCATCAAACCTGCGGCCAAAAGAAAATAGGCGTAGGCGAATGGATATTCCACCATGCTGTGTACCGCAATCGGCAACAAACAAGCCATGGCGTAAACCGCATTGGTCTCCTTGATCGCAAACATGCGAGACAGAAACCAGTACAAACAAGCCCCCGTCAACAACAAACCCAACGGGATACCTACCCAGGCAACAATGTCCAGCACAACGTTATGCGCATTGGTATAGGTCATCGAAAAAGGGACCTCGATGCTTCCTGCGGCATGTGCGGTAGGCGTCTGGTTCCAGCCATATCCTACCCACGGCGCTTGGCTGATCCCACTCAACACCTGCTTCCAAATAGTAATTCGCGCATTGTCTCCAAAGCTGACCCTGCGGGCATCCGACAACAACAAAATTTCGTGAATCAAAGGGAGTAGCTGAACGACCAGACCATACGCAGCTAGCCAAATCACGATAGATGCAGGCGTGACTCGCCGTGCTTTCGTGTAGTTTTTGGAGATCAGAAATATACCCCCTACGAGTGCGCTAAGCATTCCGGCGCGCGACTGGGTGAGTACCAAAACTATAGACATGAGCGTGATCCCGGCAATAAGCCCAGTACGGTCAATTCGCCGCTGCTCAAACGTCCATGCCAACGCCGCCATTCCCATCAGCAACAGAGTTGCCAGTTGATTGGGCTGGCCCAGATTGCCCATGGCCCGGTCTCCGGCATCAGCTTGCACCACGTACATGGCCAGAAATTCCTGTAGATTGAGCCACTGCAGCAACCCAATTGCCGCCGACGCCAAAGCGACGATCCAGACCACATAGAACACTGGGGTCAGTGCGGCGTCCCTGTCGGGCGACGCGACGGCATAGCTGTACCCAAGACAAATAGCAGCACTCAATCCGCAGAGGTAAAGTGATGCCAGCAAGGCATCGCCCGCGAACAAGCTGATGCCAAATGCGTATTGCATCCAGGGCAATAACGCGAAAGCCATGACCCACCCGATGAATCGCGGCCCCACAAATTGACCCGTTTTGGAACTGAGACTACGGCTCAGAACCAGAAACCAAACGCCGACCAAAGACATCGCCTCGGAATGAAAGTTCACCCAGGGCCGGTAATGGTCATACGCCAGCCAAGACAAGGCAAAGCCAAGTATCCCAAGCGCATATGAATAACGAGTTGCAAGCATAAAAAAAGCGGCCGAAGCCGCTTTTTTAGAAGAAATCAAATCAAGTTTCGTTCGCACGGCATGAACCGGGCAAATACTTCGCCTCAACCGGATTAGTAGTACCGGGGCCGCAAACCCAGCTGTTAACCGAGCTACCGAGTGCTGGCTGCAAGCAAGCAGCAAAAGTCGATACCGCGGCATTACAAGGAGCTAAGCGAACCGTTCCATTTGCCCCCGTACCAACTGCGCCTGTCGTGATCGCTTGCGAGGTCACCGTGACCACTCCGCCGCCTGTAATACCTCCAACGTTAGCCGCGGTTGTGGTGATTGAATTGACATACTTAGTCCCCGATCCGGCAGACACCTCACAGCCCCATCCATTTGCGGCGATGGTAGCTCCTGAAGAGGCCGACTGAATCGTTTCGGTGATGCTGGTGCGGCAGGCAGAGCCCGCCAAAATCACTTCAGACATCTTCGCACGAGCTGTGTAATCCTGATAAGCAGGCAAAGCCACCGCAGCCAAAATACCGATGATCGCGACAACGATCATCAGTTCAATCAGGGTAAAACCCTTTTGTATGGAACGCTTCATAAAAAACTCCTTGGTTAAGAAACTAGCCCGGACTTAGTGCAGATTTTGTGCCAAGTGATTTACCGGGGAAATTTCTCGTTTCCGGGCTGCTGTTCACCAAAAAAAGGGCGGT
>JAZKIR010000094.1:0-25590 GCA_040384785.1 Pseudomonadota bacterium | reverse complement strand
TTATCCGAGAAGTTCACTGAGGAGTTCCGGTTTGTCGAAAAGGGCAAAGTATTCAATCAACTCATCCATGTCGAGCGAAGCGCGGTGTACTTTCAGCAGTGCGCGAATGTCGTCCAAGTCCCGCGTTCGCGTTGCATCGTTCACAAAACCTTGCAGTTTGAACCCGATGAGCCCTTCGACACTGATGATACGCATGCGTCCCATGGGGGTCTCGCGCACAGATGCCTGCGCCAACAGGCGGCGCGCAAGCGGGCGATGCGCATACAGCAAATCAAGCCCTTCCGACGCGCGCACATAGTTGGCGGCGTCGTCACTGCGGTAGATGCACTGGTAACCTAAATCCAGCAGCGCTTCATGTACCTTCTCCGAAGCTTCGGCCTCCACCAGAAAGTCCACATCCTGGGTGGCGCGAATGACCTGGTGCGCAACCACCGCCAAGCCGCCAATCAATGCTGGCTCTGTGCCGTTGCGCGCAAACATGGACAGTGCTTCGCGAATTTGTTCGGCCAGGTTGGACATGTCTACAGCGTGGAATGGTGGATGCGGGGATCATAACGCTCGCATGGGCATAGACGCATCAGTTGGGGATTTGGCAACAACACGGTGTTTGCGCTGGCGATTGAGATGGGTGCGGATGCGGTGGATATCGGCAAGAAGATCCACCCGCATCCGACGCTGGGGGAGAGCATTGGCATGGCGGCGGAGGTGGCGCATGGGTCTTGCACCGATGTGCCGCCGGCACGAAGTTCCCCGATGGAGGTAAAAATATGGAACAAAAGTGCCTGCAGCCCAGGCTTCGAGCTATGCCATGCCAGCGGCTGCGGCGTTAAGATTCCGCCGAGTTTCGGGAACGTGAACACCTTCCAAATGATCAAAAAAGGAGAACGTATGTTTGAGTCCCCTCCGAAGTCCGTTTTCCGCGTTCATATGGCGACGTCAGCCTTGCTCATCGTGGGCATCACGCTGCTGGTTTTTAGCCTGGAGGGCTTGAGCAGTGGGCACATCGTCGTGCGTTCGCGCGGTGCCCAGCCGTATGTGGCTTATGCCGCGGGGCCTTACGCAACAGCCTTCGTCTGGAATGCCTGGGGCTGCCTGGGATTGGGCACCGCCTCGCTGGGGTATGGCTTGTGGCGCTGCGCGCGCTACTTTCGCAAGCCACGCGATGGCGCGGACAGCGCGTAAAGCGGTGTAAGTAAAGCAGTTCCGCCCGGTCGCATTGCAGGGTGCGAAATGCGTGGGTAATCCCCCTGCGCTGGCGGCCAGCCCATGTTGGCGCACAAGGTGGTGCACGGAGGCTGCAAGGATAAGCTGCCGGCGCGGAAATAATACGTATGAACCGCTGAAAACGCTACAAATTCAGTAGCTGGCTGTGCTGATTCTGTAAGGGCTGAGCGGCTTTTTTATGCGTCAATAACGCGTGAGTGCGACTTGAATCACGGCTTGCGCTGAAACTGACTCTGCATATCCCGATCCCAACGCAGCAAGCACGGCGCCAGGAATTCAGCAAAACCGTCTGCCGGTGGAGACAGCGCACGCGCGACGGGTCGATAAATGCAGACATGCCGGATCGTCTCTGGCTCGACTATGTTTCGCATGACGAGGCCAAATGTCGCCGCCAGCGGGGCGACGTAGGTCGGCGCCAGCGTTGCGGCAAGCCCATGCGAGGCCAGACCGAATGCGGTCGTGACGTTGTCAACCACATCGATGGGAATGATGCGCGTGTCCGCCGGCAGGTTGACGAACATCTGCGCGACACCGCCTTCGTGGTCACGCCCGGTCGTGACCAGCGGCACATCGCGTAAGTCTTGCCAGCGCACGCGGCTGAGCCGATTGAGCCGATGGGTCGGGGCGCACCACAACACCCACGGGGTCGCATAGACCTGTTCGCAATGAACCTCGTCCCCCGTCGGGCGGTCCGGGCCAATCGCGAGGTCCACGTCGCCACTTGCGACGCGTGCGACGAGTTGCTCGACCGGCGTGTCACAGATCCGCACGATGACTTTTGGCTTCTTGCGTGCATATTCAGCGATGGCCGCCGGCAGTGCCGTGCTGGCCAGCACCAGCGGTGCGCCCACGCGAACGATGCCCGCGGCGCGGTTGCGAATATCGTCCGCCGATTGAGCGGCCGCCTGCACGTGGCGCAAAACGGATTCGGCCGAAGAGAGGAAATCTTTACCCGCACTCGACAGGCTGACACGCCGGGTTGTGCGGTCGAACAGTCGGAAGCCCAGCTCCGACTCCAGTTCGGCCAGTAGCTGACTCACGGCCGACGACGTCAGACCGAGACGTTGCGCCGCCGCGCCGATGCCATGGAGGTCGGCGATGGCGAGAAATGCTTCGAATTGTCGAAGGGTGACGCGGTTCAGAGGCATGGGTGGATTGTAAAGAAAAACTAACGAATGCCGAAAAATCGATTGATTGTCCGGCGTGGCCTTCCGATCGACACTCTCTTCACGACGCGCCACTTCCAACCCAATGGCCGCCCGCAGCGGACCCGGTTGTATCGCCTGTCTCGCCCGCTTTTTTAACGTATCCAGTCCTCACAAAGAGAGCCACCATGTTCGAACATATTCCTTCCTATGCCGGCGACCCTATCCTCAGCCTCAACGAGGATTTCCAGCGCGATCAACGCGAGAACAAGGTCAACCTCAGCATCGGCATCTATTTCGACGATGCAGGCAAGCTGCCGGTGATCCGCTCCGTCGGAACCGCGGAAACGGAAATGCTTGAGGTTATAGGTCCGCGCCCGTATCTGCCGATGGCGGGCCTGGCGGCCTACCGTGACGCGGCGCAGGCACTCGTGTTCGGCGCCGACAACGAGGCGCGAGCACTCGGTCGGATTGCGACCTTGCAAACGATAGGCGGCTCCGGCGCCCTCAAGGTCGGCGCCGATTTTCTGAAACGCCATTTCCCGGCTTCCCAGGTCTGGATCAGCGATCCAAGTTGGGAAAACCATCGGGTCGTGTTCGAAGGTGCGGGCTTCGCCGTGAACAATTACCCCTACTACGATTCACACACGGGAGGCGTGCGCTTTGCCGAGATGCTTGATACGCTCAAGCGCTTGCCAGCGCAAAGCATCGTGTTGCTGCACGCCTGTTGCCATAACCCGACGGGGGTTGACTTGAACGATGGGCAATGGGGCGAACTCATTCCCGTGTTGCAGCAGCGGCGCCTGATCGCATTCGTTGACATGGCCTATCAGGGATTCGGCGCAGGGCTGGACGAAGACGCATCCTGCATCCGCTTGCTCGCGTCCGCTGGCGTGCCGCTCGTGGTTGCCAATTCGTTCTCCAAGAATTTTTCGCTTTACGGCGAGCGGTGTGGCGCGCTCAGCGTGCTGTGCGAATCGGCCGACGAGGCGAACAAGGTATTGGGTCAACTGACATCGACCGTGCGCGCGAATTACAGCAGCCCTCCGACCCATGGCGCGCGCATCGTCGCCAGCGTGCTGGCCACGCCATCGCTGCGCGCAGCTTGGGAGCGGGAATTGGGCCTGATGCGCGAGCGTATCGTCGCGATGCGGCACGCCATGCACGAGGGCTTGAGCGGACACGCGGACGAACTCCTGCGGGCGCGCTACCTCACGCAGCGCGGCATGTTCACCTATACGGGCTTGACAGAAACACAGGTTGAACGGTTGCGCAAAGAGCACGCCGTCTATCTGTTGCGCTCCGGGCGCATGTGCGTCGCGGGATTGAATGACCGCAACGTCGGCGCGGTGACGAAGGCGATCGCCAGCGTGCTCTCCAGCACGGCTTGAGTCGGGAGCAGGACACCATGTCGATGATTGAAAAAATCCCAACCCCTGCGCAGGATCGTGCCGCGATGCACCACGACGAGTGGCTAGCTCGGGTGCAACTGGCGGCCTGCTACCGTATCTTCGCGCTGCTGGGCTGGACCGAGATGATCTACAACCACATCACCCTGCGCTTGCCGGACAGTGTCAGTGGAGATGAGCGCCAGTTTTTGATCAATCCGTTCGGACTTCACTACAGCGAAGTCACCGCCAGTAAACTCGTGAAGATCGATTCGCGTGGCAACATTCTGGATGGATCACCGTATCCCGTGAATCCTGCCGGCTTTACCTTGCATGCGGCCATCCATGACGGCGTGCCGGGCGCACATTGTGTGATGCATACGCACACGACGGCGGGCGTTGCCGTGGCCTGCCTTGAGCACGGTCTGCTGCAATCAAATTTTTACAGCGCGCAATTGCACGACATGCTGGCTTACCATGACTTTGAGGGCATTACGATCCATTCCGAGGAAGGGCCGCGTCTGCTGGAGCACATCGGTAACCGGCCCGCGGTGATTCTGCGCAACCATGGCTTGCTGACGTGGGGGCAGACGCTGCCGCAGACCTTCGCGATCTTGTGGACCCTGAACCGCGCGTGCGAAATCCAACTGGCCACGCTTTCGATGGGAGCCGCGCGCCTGATCCCCGACGCGGTGGCGCGTAGTTGCACACACGACGCTTTGCAGTTCGATCCCCTCCACGGCGCCGGGCAAGACATGTTCGACGCCCTGGTGCGGCAAATCGATCGCATCGATCCCTCTTACAAGGAATGAAATGATGAAAATCTGTATTTATGGCGCTGGCGCGATCGGCGGTTGGATTGGCGTCAAGCTGGCCCAAGCCGGTTGCCAGGTGAGCGTGGTGGCGCGCGGCGTGACGCTCGCGGCGATCCAGCAACATGGGCTCCGGCTCGACGAAGATGGCGTAAGCCATGCGGTCAGCGTGCGCGCGAGTGCGTCGCCGGCCGATCTCGGGCCGCAGGATCTCGTGATCGTTGCCGTGAAGGCGCCCGCGATGGGGACCGTCGCGGCGCAGATTGCACCCCTGTTGAAACCGGACACGATGGTCCTGACGGCGATGAATGGCGTACCGTGGTGGTTTTGTGCCGGGCTGGATGGGACAAGTGCCGGCCAGCGCTTGAAGACGGTCGATTCTGATGGCGCGATCGCCATGGCCATTCCGGCCGCGCGGGTTGTTGGCTGCGTCGTGCATGCCAGTTGCCTTCTCAAGGAACCCGGCTACGTGCTTCACCGCCAGGGTCATGGGTTGATACTTGGCGATGCGGCAGGCCAGTCGGGAGCGCGCGTGCAATCGCTGTGCACGAAATTGATCGCAGCAGGCTTCGATGCCTCGGTGTCCGAGCGCATCCAGCGCGACGTCTGGTACAAACTTTGGGGCAACATGACGATGAATCCCGTCAGCGCGCTGACCGGGGCGACGACGGATCGCATTCTCAGCGACGATCTGGTGCGCGAATTCGTCACACACGTAATGCTTGAGGCAAAGGAAATCGGCGCGCGCCTCGGCCTGCCCATCGATCAAGAACCGGCCGACCGACATGCGATCACGCTCAAACTGGGCGCAATAAAAACGTCCATGTTGCAAGACGTGGAAGCGCGCAGGGCGGTGGAACTCGACGCTCTGGTTGGCACGGTGCGAGAGCTGGGCCAGATCGCCGAGGTGCCGACGCCATTCACCAACGCCTTGCTGGGCCTGGCGCGCCTGCAGGCCCGTACCTTGGGTCTGTATCCGAACGATTGAAATGTCCGAACGATGAATATGGAATTCAAGCACTATCCCTTTACAGCGAAACGTTATGCGGGCCTGCTACCGACGAGGGCGCAGGGCATCGAAGTGAAACGGCATGCCGTTGCGATCATCGGCGGCGGCCCGGTTGGCTTGGCGGTGGCCCTTGGGCTGGCGAACCATGGCATCCCCTCCGTGCTGATCGAGGCGGACGACTCTGTTTGCCATGGCAGCCGCGCGATCTGCATTTCGCGCCGTAGCCTGGAGATCATTGAACGCCTGGGTGCCGTCGAGGGATTTTTGGAGAAAGGTTTGCCCTGGGTCGGCGGCCGCAGCTTTTACCGCGACCAGGAGGTGCTGCACTTCACGATGCCGCAAGACGAGAACCAAAAGCTGCCGCCCATGGTGAACCTGGCCCAGTACCATATCGAGCAATTTTTGCTCGGTGCTGCGGAAAAGAAATCGGAACTCATCGAGATTCGTTGGCAGACACGGGTGACGGCTATCGATGCGCGTGTCGATGGCGCTACGCTGACTGTTGCCACCCCCGAAGGCGAATACTGCTTCAACACGGACTGGGTCGTCGCGTGTGACGGCGGCCGCAGCACGATCCGCGAGGCGCTCGGCCTGCCACTCCAGGGGACCAGCTACGAGGGCCGGTATGTGATTGTCGATATCGCGCTTGAGAGCGAGCGGCCGACCGAACGCCTGGCCTACTTCGATCCCTCGTCCAACCCCGGTTCCACCGTGCTGGTTCATAAGCAACCGGACAATGTCTGGCGCATCGATTATCAATTGCGTGACGGCGAAGACGCTGACGAAGCTGTGAAGCCGGAGAACGTGATCCCGCGCGTGCAGAGTCTGCTGGAGATGATGGGCGAGCGCGGCGATTGGGCACCGATCTGGATCACGATCTATAAGGCCCATGCCTTGACTCTTGAGCGCTACCGGCATGGACGCGTCCTGTTCGGTGGTGATGCGGCCCATCTGGTGCCGATTTTTGGCGTGCGTGGCGCGAACTCCGGCATTGACGATGCCGACAACCTGGCCTGGAAACTGGCGCTGGTTGTACAAGGTCTTGCGGGCGAAAGTCTGCTCGACAGTTACTCGGATGAGCGTGTCTTTGCCGCCCATGAAAATCTTCACTATGGCACCAAGAGTACCGAATTCATGGCGCCGCCATCGTTCGCCTTCGCGTTGCTGCGCGATGCCGTGTTGAGTCTGGCGGTCAAGCACGAGAGTGTGCGTTCCTTGATCAACCCGCGGCAGAGTTCGCCCATTTGTTATGGGGCGTCGCGCCTCCATGTGGCCGATCAGGTGCCCCATGCATTCGTTGCGGGCCCGATACCGGGCGCCGTGCTGCCGGAATGCCCATTGACAATCGTCCAGGACGGCAACGCACGGGAGGCCCATTTGACCGACCTCATCGGGCCGTGTTTCACGGTCTTGCGCTTTGGCGAAGACGGCGCCGTGCCAGCGCAATTCGCAGCGCTGCAAGAAGAACTGCAAGACCGGGCGCTGCCGTTCACGTTCGTTGCGGTGAGCGCGCATCGGGATCAGGCCAACGGTGATCACTGCTGGGACCATACAGGCCGATTCCGCACCCTCTATGGGGCGGCTCCCGGCACCGTGTACCTGGTACGCCCGGACGGCCATGTTCTTGGACGCTGGCACGCAGCGCGCGCGCAGGATATCGCCACGGCCATACGGCATGCCCTTCATCCATAACCACGATCAATTTGCAAAAGGACAGCGCCATGACTGACAGCGAACTCGACGCCGTGTATACCCGACTGTGCAACACCATGACCCAACTTGGCGAGGCGAACGCCTCCTTATTTTTGGCCCGCTTTGCGCTGCTGGCGATGGATCGCATCGGCAACCCTGGCCTTGCCTTTGCCCTCATCGATGACGCGAGCGAAGGAATGCTTGAACGAACGTTATGACGCCGACGTGGCGGGTAGGCAGTTGCACGGATGTGCCGCCGCAAGGAAGTGATACTGAGAAGATATTGAAAATGCTACGAATTCAGTAACATGTAATGAATATCTCGCAGAAGCTGCGGCGCTGGACTTGTGAGCGGTTTTGGTCGTCAGAATCCAAGAGCTAGGTTCAACAGGTGTAGGTCCGCTTATGCAAGGCTTACGCCACATGTGCATCACTGTCATTAGTCTTAATGGACTATTGCGTTGTTGTGCCATTGCCGACGAAAATGCTGGAGTAGTTTTTTGCAAAAACCAATACCCGAACAGAAAAGTCCATATGAAGAAAGCACTCGCCGTCGCCGTTTTGACATTAGTCTCGGTTGCATCACATGGATCCACGATCTTCAGTGACGACTTTGACGCTAATGTATTTGCAGGCAATCCTTTCGGGTACAACATGACACCTGTTGGTTGGAGCGTAACCAACGGAACGGTTGATGTCATTCCCGCCAACCAGTCTGCTTATTACGGTTGCAGCAGCACATGCATCGATTTGGACGGAACGAGTGGAGACGCTGGCATTTTGTCGAAAGCGCTCGGCTTGACCGCTGGGGTGACCTATACGGCAAGTTTTGAATTGGCCGGAAACCACCGGGGCCAACCGACCCCATCTGCTAACCCCAACTGGGCTTTTGACACCGGGACCATAACATTTGGTACCCAAAGCCTCAATTACAGCTTGCCTGCGTTCGCTGGATTTTCCTTCTACCAGTTGGCGTTCACGCCGGCTGTTAGTGGCATTTACAGTTTGAACTTCTCAAATCACGGGGGGGACAACGTTGGAGCCATGCTGGACAACGTGTCTGTGAATGCTGTGTCCTCTGTGCCCGAACCTGAAACTTACGCACTGCTGTTGGTTGGTCTTGGCTTAATGTGTTCAGTTGTGCGGCGTCGAAAGGCTCAGCAAGCCGTATGAGCGTGTTTCGATGTCATGAGTGAATGGGGGACTTTGCGTCAATTCTCGTGAAATCGGTCACTGTCACCTAGCTGCGATCACCGAAGCAAAGTCGGGCAGCGTTTGGCACACCCAGCCCTTACCACTCTTCGTCTCATGCGATTGAACCGCATACCCGCCATCACTGATATTCGTGGCCGATCAGGTCTTGTGGTTTCTGTGGCGTGCCGCGGTGCGCCAGATAGGCGGGGCTGGCGCATGCCACGCGCCGCACCGGTACCAACAACCGTGCACTGTGGCTGGAGTCGGACGGCACAGACTGGGAATACTTTCACTATAGTTTTAATAGTGCTCTATGCATATTCCACGAGGGCTAGAGGCCGATTTTCCTTTGAAAGGTAAAGAATAAACCTATTATGGGTATATTTGCCGCCTTGAATCCCGGTTGATAGCGCAGCAACGCTTTGTGAATCCATTGGCATGGCGGCGGAGATTGCGCACGGCAGTTGCACGGACGTGCCACCTGCGTGCAAGTAGTTCAGTCCTCACACTGCTTTTCTGCAAAGCCCGACCCTCACAGGTTTGGGCTTTTTTCAATGTCCCTTGCCGGTGCGCCACCGCACAGTCCGCAGCCCCCAGGTAGAAGACGATTGCAGAGGTTTCCGGTTCAAGCAATATTGCTTCGAACAATTGTGAATAGCCCTACAAGGAGCATAAAAATGCAAAAACTGAAAGACCTGATGAGCCGCGACGTGAAAGTAGTCAGTCCCGACATGAGTATTCGAGACGCGGCAGCACAGATGCGGGAGGGCGACTTTGGAATGCTGCCAGTAGGCGAAAACGATCGCATGATAGGGACGATCACGGACCGTGACATTGCCATCCGCGCCGTAGCCGAGGGCAAGGACAACAACACCAAAGTGCGCGATGTCATGTCCGAGGGAATTGCCTGGGTTTTCGAAGACCAATCAGTCGAAGAAGCAGCCAAGATGATGAGCGAGCGCCAAGTGCGGCGCTTGCCGGTTGTGGACCGCAACAAACGCCTCGTTGGCATCGTTGCCTTGGGGGATTTTGCTGTCGAAAGCTCGGAAATCCGGCCGGCGGCAGAAGCGCTGTCTGAAATATCCCAGCCATCGTAGTACGCCACACCACAAGCCACGGCCGTTTTTCTATGACTGGGCTTGACCGCCCATTTCCACGATTCCCTGCTCGAAGCTGCGCACGGGCTGGTATCCCATGTCGCGCTTGATCTTGGCTATGTCGTAACGGCGCGGCAAGGCGATGAAGTCGAGCTGGAAGCGTGACAAGGGTGGCACCGAACGGATACCCAGCAGCCGCCACAGGCTTTCCACGATGCAGGCCAAGGGCCTGACAAGGCTGGACGGCACGCTCGCCGTCGGCACGGGCACGCCGCGGGCCTTGATCAACGCTCCCAGGAATTCCCTGGCCGGCATGGGGTGGTCGTCGGTCACCCAATACACCTGCTGCGGACGCCCTTGGGTCAGCGCCAGCCGCACAGCCTCGACCACGTTGTCGACGTGCACCATTTCCATGGTGACATCGCCGCGGTCCACCCACATGAACTGCTTGGCACGCACTTTATCGATGACCTTGTCCAATTGTGTTCCACCCTGGCCCCAGATGAACGTGGGACGCAGGATGATGCGCTCGACAGGAGCGCCGCTGGTGAGCAAGGCCTGCTCGACCTGCATCTTGGCCTTGCCGTAGTAGGAATTCGGCTCCATAGGATAAGGAAAGCTTTCGTCGATATCGAGTAGCGGGCTTTTGTCCTGCACCACCGATTCCGAGCTGATGTAGATAAACCGCCTGACCTTGGCTTGCACACAGGCCTGGTACACATTCGCGCTGGCACGAGTGATGTCGCGGTCGAATACCTCCCATTCGCCCCACACCTCGATCGGCGACGCGGCGTGGATCACCACGTCCTGATGGGCGAGCGCGGGAGCCCATTCGGCAACGCTGTCGAGTGAGCCGGATACCGTTCTGGCACCCAACTGCTGCAGCAGTTTGTCCGATGCCGGGGACCGTGAGAGGGCGGTCACGGCATGGTCTTCCTGCCGAAGACGGTGAATCAGCCGTTGCCCCAGAAAACCGCTGCCGCCGGTGATGAAGATATTGATGATGCACTCCTGAGTCAAAGAAACGAAAGCAGGGCCGTAGCCCAGCAGCGATGGCCTGGCGCCAAGTTGGAGGCGCGCACCTGTTATGGTTGTTCATGCCTTCCTCTTCCCATGCCCATCGAAGTGCAGCCAGTGTAGGTAAGGTGTGCCGCGAACGCCTTGACTGCGCACGCCAATGTTTTGACATTTCGCGACAGGTGCTACGGCGGGAATCCACATGATGGCGGAACGGACCGATCAGCCCGCGGGCCGCACCGGGACGATGCTGGCGAGTTATGTGCTGACGCTCGTGGATGCCATTCGGCAGATCGCGCCGCATGCCGTGGATGCCATCCTCGCTGACGCAGGCATCCGTGCCGAGGCGTTGGCGCGGCCCGACGGGCGTGTGGACATGCCCTCGGTCGACCGCCTGTGGCAGGGCGCGATCGAGCACACCGGTGAGCCCCATCTGGGCTTGCGCGTGGGGGCGATGGTCCGGCCCGCCACCTTCAATCTGCTCGGCCACGTCACGATGACCGCGCCGACCGTCGGCGCTGCGATGGCGCAAGCTGCCCGGCTGTCGCCTCTGGTCGGGCCTGACGGCGCGCTCACCGTGGAAAACGTTGGCCCGCTGGTGCGCCTTGCACTGAGCCCACGGGTCATGGAGTGGCCTTACCGCGCCCATCGCGTCGAGGCGGTGCTGGCAGCCACGCTGGTATTTGCCCGCTGGGCTGCGGGCAGCCCCATTGCCCCGCGCCGCGTGGTGTTCAGCCATCGCCGCCGTCCATATGACCACAAGGCCGAGGACGCCGATCCCTACCAGGAGTTGTTCGCCGCGCCGGTGGTTTTTGGCGGCAAGACCGACGCCATGGAGTTCGCCCGCGAAACCCTTGCGCTGCCTATCCGCGAAGCCGACCCAACCCTGCACCGTTTGTTGCTCGAACAGGCAGAGCAACGCCTGCATGCCCAGTTGGGTGTGGACTGCATCCGCTACCAGGTACGGCAGCAAGTCCATGCGCTGCTGATCGCTGGCGACGTGCCCAGGCTACACAACATCGCAGCCCGCCTGAACCTCAGCCCGCGCAGCCTGCAAAGGCGTCTGCAGGATCTTGGCTGCAAGCTCGGCGACGAAGTCACTGCCGTCCGCCGCGAACTTGCCGAGTACTACCTGTCGCGCGCCGATTTGTCGATCGAGGCTATCTCGCAGAAACTGGGCTACAGCGAAATATCGGCATTTACCCGCGCATTCCGGCAATGGACCGGCAGCCCGCCCATGCGTTACCGCCGCCCGGTAGAGGTCTGATGCGCCGCCCAAGCTAAACGTTCGACGGGAGGTAGGCATGCATAGAATCAGCCTGTAGCCCTCGCCGTTGCTGTTCAAAATGCTCCTAAAAAAATAGCAATATCCCCCCGCAGCAACCCCGGTAGTCGCGGCGTTTACTGCGTCAGCACGAGCACGCACCTTTCACCACGGTGCGCTGGAGGGTCCAGCCTGCGGCCCTCGTTGGCCGCGTACTGCAGTGGGAGCCAGACGATGGAATCATGCTCATTGCGTGTCACGGATTCAGGTATAACGTGCTCAATATTCCAAAAAAATGAAACGATGGGAGATGTGGTGAACAACAGAAAATACACAACCGCAACGTGGCGCCGCCCAGTTTGGGTAGTCATTCTCGCCGCGCTGGCACTTCAATCCTGTGGCGGCAGCGGCAGCGGCGGCGGCGGCGCGAATACTGATTCGTGTCCTGGATTGACGACTGGGACACAGGTCGGCGGTGCGAACATCAAGAGTGTGGTGCATATATCCAGCAGCGGTATGGCACCCGCTTACTGCAAGGTATTTGCCACCATCGCGCCGCAAACCGAGTTTGAGTTGCGCTTGCCGGATATCTGGCAGCGCCGCTACATGCACATGGGCGGTGGCGGGTTTGACGGAAAAATCAGTAACTACGATGGCAACTACCTCGGTGCCACTACTGCGTTATCACGCGGGTTCGCAGTGGTCGCGTCCAATGGAGGCCATATAGGAAGCCAAACCGCAGTTGGTGGCCCTCTCACGGACGCCAGTTGGGCGCTCAACAACCCGGCAGCGCTGGCCGACTACGGCTACCGTGCGATCGGGACCGTGCATACGGCGGCAAAGGCGATTACCACGCAATTCTATGGACGTGCGCCACAATATTCCTACTTCAATGGCTGTTCCACCGGAGGGCGGGAAGCCTTGATTGCAGCCACCCATTTCCCACAAAATTACGATGGCATCATTGCTGGCGCGCCGGAAACTTCCAACTCAGGCAAGCTGCTGGCCAGGTACAACATCTATCGCCAATTGCTCACCCCTGGCAGCGTCCTCCCGCCGCCCAAAATCGCCGCCTTGGAATCAGCGACGCTCCTTGCCTGCGATGGACTGGATGGCGTCAATGACGGGCTCATCAGCAATCCAGCCGCATGCCATTTTGATCCTGCCACTCTGCGCTGCAACGGCGCCGACAATGGCAGCTGTTTGACCGACGCCCAGGTTCAAACCGTGCGTACTATCCGTGGCCCTACCGCACTGGCAGACGGTACCGTTGTGCATGCTGGCTTTGGTCTCGGTGCGGAATTCAGTCCCGCTGACGGTGTAGATTGGCAACCCAGGTTTTTCGGCAACTCGAGCACCGGCGCGGTCTCGGACAGTTTTTGGGACACACAGTCTCGCCTGCGGTACTTTACGTTCAACGATCCGTCTTATGACCTCAGCAGCTTTCAGGCGGACCGAGACTACCCTCTGGTGGCAAGCAAAAATGTAGCCAATGGCCTGGATGTGGACCCCAACGCTTTCAAGGCCTATGCCGCGGCCGGCAAGAAGTTGATCCTATGGAACGGCGCCAGTGACTATGGGATATCGGTCAATCAGACCATACGCTTTTACGGTCAAATGTCGGACGCGGTCGGCGGTGGAGTGCAGGCCAACTCCTTCTCCCGTTTGTTTGTTTTGCCTGGCGTGCACCATTGTGCCGGTGGCGTCGGTGCAGACCAGTTCGACCACATCAGCGCGATCAGCGACTGGGTTGAGCTTGGCACCGCACCGCAAAGTCTGAAAGCCACAAAGAGCAATCCCTCTACGGGGGCTGTGCAGTTGTCGCGCCCCCTATGTCCCTATCCACAATTTCCCCGCTACAAAGGGAACGGTGATGTCAGCAACGCCGAGAACTTCAGGTGTGCGACTGAATGAATTGACCCTGGCTGCGAAGTAGTGCCAATCCCACAACCACGGACCGCGCGCACCAGACCATTACGCCGGCGCCAGGGCGTGCGCCGGGATCTTGAACACCGACACGGCCTCCACCTGTTCGCCCGCCATGCCCTTGAGCCCGGTCGCGGCGGCTGCCATTTGCTCTACCAGGGCGGCGTTCTGTTGGGTGGTGTGATCCATTTGCATGACCACCTTGTTGACCGCCTCCACCCCTATGGACTGCTCACTACTGGCCGAGCTGATCTCTCCCATGATGGCTGTCACCTGACCGATGCTGGCCACCACCGCGGTCATGGTGTCACCGGCGCGATCCACCAGGGCCGTGCCTTGCTCCACCCGTTCCACGCTGGCACCGATGAGGGTCTTGATCTCCTTCGCCGCAGCAGCGGACCGGCCGGCCAGGCTGCGCACTTCACTGGCCACGACCGCAAAGCCGCGCCCCTGGTCACCGGCCCGCGCGGCCTCCACGGCAGCATTGAGCGCCAGGATGTTGGTCTGAAATGCGATGCCGTCGATCACGCCGATGATGTCCGATATCTTGCGCGACGCGTCATTGATGCCGCGCATGGTCTGCACCACCTGGCCGACGACGTCGCCGCCCTGTGCCGCAACCGTGGATGCGTTCTGTGCCAGCCGGTTGGCGTTGTGCGCACGTTCAGCATTTTGCGTGACGGTGGCACTCAGTTCGGCCATCGAACCCGCCGCGCCCTCCAGCACACTGGCTTGTCGCTCCGTGCGAACGGAAAGGTCGTGGTTGCCCTGGGCAATTTCAGCGCTGGCAGTGGCCACGCCTTGTGCGCCACTGCGCACCGTGGACACGACCCCAGCCAGTCCCAGCTGCATCTCCTTCAGTGCCTCCAAGAGACGCACCGTATCCTCCGGCCCTTGAGGAGCAATCTCCTGGGTCAGGTCCCCTGAAGCGACCCTGCGTGCGATGGCCACCGCCTGGCTGAGCGGGCTGGTAATGCCCCGCACAATCCACCACGCCAGCGCGCCACCCGCAGCCACGGCTAACACGACCACCGCTGCAAACAGGCCAATCATTCGCTGGTAATCATCTGCCGCTTGTTCGTGGACCACCTTGGACTCCTTGAGCTGCATCTCCACCAGTGCCCGCAGCTGCAGGCGAATGGGGCTGATGGCCGCATCCAGCGTGTTCATGTTTTCCATGATCGTGTCATTGCGGTTGTTGCCCAGAGCGTCGCGCAATTTGGCCAATTCCGGCTTGGACTTTTCCATCAACTCCTGCACGCGTGCCGCAACGGCTTTTTCCTCTGCGGAGCGTTGGGCTGCGGTGAACTCCTTCCACACCGCGTCCACTTGTGATAGCCCCCGGTCCAGCGCGTCCAGCGCCTGCTTGGCATCCAGGTTGCCGACGGACGCCTTGTTGGCGGCATCCAGGACATTGCTGGCGTAGACATCGGCAATGTCATTGAGCTGGCGTAGCGGTACGACGCGGCCGTAGTACATCGTGTTCAACGATTGGTTGATGGTTCTGACCTGGGTGAGCCCGAAGACTGCCATCAGGGCCATCAACACAATCAAAACGGAAAAACCGACCATCAGCAAGGTGGAAATCTTCATGTGCAGGAACTTCATGCGTCCTCCTGTTGTGGTGGTGTTGGCAATGACCGTTGAACACCATTTCCGATAGCGCCATACCAGCACAAATGGTAGGGATGACGGTACCACGATGTGTGGCAAGGCATCAAGGCCAATAGCCGGCCCATGGTGCGCCGCGAATCTGTCAATCGGCTGTCCAAACAGCTAGGGAGACTACCAACACAGGCGCGCCGCGCATGCGTGGGGCTTTTGCTGTTTGCCCGATGGGCCTGATAGCATGGTCAGTGTAAAAACCACGACCCCTGTCAAATGGATATGTTGGAACCACAAACAACCGCTGGCTCACCGCACGTGGCAGATACGCCATGTCAGCAGGGTGGTGACCGCGCCGCATCACCTGCCCGCGCCGCTTTGCCCGCTGCACCCAGCCTGCCCGCATGGCTGGAAGCCGGGCTGCTGTCTGGCGCGGAACACGTCACCATCGTGGCCCAGCGGGCATACCGACTGCGTGCGGTCCAGGTCGATGCGCCGCTGTTGGTAGTGCCCTTGGCGGGGCTGAAGCGCATCGAGGTGGATGGCCAGCAGACCGAAGTGGCCTGTGGTGAGTTTGTGATGCTGCACCAGGCGTGCAGCATGGGGGTGGAAAACGTCCCACCGCCGGGTGCCGTGGATGCCTACCGCGCTTGGGTGGTTTCGTTTCCCTGGCGGGTGGTGGCGTTGGCACGCAGCCTGGTAGGTGCACACAGTGGCAGTGCGCCGACGGCGGGGCGGGCCAAGCCTTTCAGTTGTGGGGATGTGACGCCCTTGTTGCCCGGCGTACGGGCCTATTTGACGGCCATGTCTCCCACGGGTGAGGTGCCCAACGCAGCGCAGCGCGACCATGCCTTGTTGGGCCTGCTGCTGGCCTTGGCGCGCGCAGGCCATGACTACTTTCTACATGCCCAAGACCCATCGTTGGCAGCGCGCATTCGCCTGCTGGTGGCAGCGGCACCTGCGCGCAATTGGGCCTCGGCTGACTTTGAGCTGGCCTTGCATGTGAGTGGCGCCACGCTGCGCAGGCGCCTGGCGCAAGAAGACACTTCGCTGCGGCAAATTTTGCGCGAGACCCGTTTGCAGCATGGCCTGGGTTTGTTGCAGTCCAGCCGCCGCCCACTCAAGTCCATCGCTTTGGCGTGTGGTTATCTGTCGGTTGCCAGTTTCAGCCGCGGATTCATTACCCAGTTTGGGGTGGAGCCTAGCGCGGTGTCCAGCACCTGAGCGTTTCACGCATTGTCTTGAGCGCCCGTAGCGGGTGCATTCCTGGAACATAGACCCCAGCACACGGCGTATTGCTGCCGTCTGTGTCGGCTTGTGAGATCGGCGGTTCAGATCTCGGGTTTTTACCAGGAATATTTATGAAAAAGTCTTTCATCCCTTTGCTGTGCGCCTTTGGCTTGAGCACAGGCGTATCGTTGAGTGTGCATGCGCTGGAGCTGAGCAGCCCAGACATCGCCAATAACAAAACACTGGGCAGTGCACAGGTGTACCAAGGCTTTGGGTGCACCGGCGGCAATGTGTCACCGGCCCTGAGCTGGAGTGATGTTCCCGCTGGCACCAAGAGCTTTGCCATCACTGCCTACGATCCCGATGCGCCCACGGGCAGCGGCTGGTGGCATTGGATTGCGTACGATCTGCCCGCATCCCTGCGCAGTTTGTCGGCTGGTGTGGGCAAAGTAGGGGGCTTGCCCAGTGGCGCCAAGCAAGGTCGCAACGATTACGGTAGTAACGACTTTGGCGGCGCTTGCCCACCCCAAGGGGACAAGCCGCATCGTTATATCTTTACCGTCTTTGCGCTGAAGGTGGACAAGCTGGAAGTGCCCGCAGACGCATCGGCTGCCCTGGTCGGTTATATGTTGAATGCCAACAAGCTGGCCACCGCCAGCCTGACCGCCAGGTTCGGGCGCTAAGCAGGTGACGGTGCGATACTGTCGCACGGGCGGTCGGAATTCCTTTCCCCGGGGCTATCTCCAGGACGAGGAATTTTCGGCCACACGCCTGTCATGGTCGAGTACGCCCCATTGGCACACGTGCCGGCGTCTTGTGCGCTGAATACTGAAATGAGCCTTGCTATCGAAATGGAATTTTTTGAATTACCCGTGCTCCCTGACACCGAGGCTGACCTTGCCAGCATGTCGGTCTACCGTGCCAACCGATTTCCTGCTGATGCTGGACCAGCCCCGTGGCTGGATCGTCCCGACGCCGCTGAGTTGGTTGAGCGCCGGCTGCGGGAAGGCAGCATCACCGAAGACGAGGCCCAGTTGTGTCGCGAATGGATGCGCGACGGTTACGTCATTTGCAAGGGCTTCTATGACGATGCCCTGTTGGACGGCACCTGGGCCGCATACGAGCAAGCGATTGCCGACGGTGAGGTAAAGCCGCCGCCCGAAACCATGTTCGAAGGCGACACCTTGCCGGGGCGGGTCTCCAACCCCCACTTCGCAGTGCCGGCAGTGGACCGCATGCTGTTCGAGCCACGCATGGGACGCTTGGTCAGCCTGTTGATGGGCGCTAAAGCGGCACCTTTTCAAACCATCATTGGCCACAAGAGCAGTCAACAGCTGGCGCATTCCGACTCCATCCACATGACGACCTATCCGCAAGGCTATCTTGCGGCGAATTGGATTGCGTTTGAAGACATTCACCCTGACTCCGGCCCGTTAAAGTACTACCCGGGCAGCCACCGTTTGCCCTATTTGCTGTCAGACGATTTGGAGATCCCAGTAGAGATGGGTTACGGTGGCTACAACCGGATTTACGAGCCCGCCATTCAAAAATTGATCGCTGAGCATGCGTTGCAGCCCAAGATTTTCCTGCCCAAAAAAGGCGATGTGCTGCTGTGGCATGCCAACTTGCTGCACGGTGGCAGCCCAGTGAATGGGGCGGTGCATCCCAGTCGCAAAGCGCTGGTGTGTCACTTCTTTGCGCAAGGCTGCACCTGTTACCACGATCTGACCGGCACACTGAGCCACACACAATACGGGCTCGACCTTTACGCGAATGCATCCACCGCCTCCGTCAGCGCCGCTGAATCGCATCCGCGGGTTGGCAAGACCGGCAATTTGCTACAACACGCGCACGCTGTGTGGCGCGCGCATGGCACCGGCGTGCTGGCCAGCAAGACACTGAAATATCTGAAACGGCGGCTCGGGCCGCATCAGTAGTTTTTTGGCGCCGAGCCGCCGCTCGGACGTGATGGTGAAACCAGCGGTTCAAGCGCGCACGGAGGCTGCCACCAGGCGCATGACCATAGGACGCAACAGGATGACGCAGACAAAGGCCACCGGCATGGCCAACATATAAGCCTGCAAGACGCGTTGCAGGTAGTTCTGGTCGATGCCGTGGCTGCCGACGATCACCGCACACATCAGCAAGGCCATGATGGCAGCCATGTAGAAAGCAAAGACATAAGGGGTCAGGCGCTTGGGTAATTTCCAGGAGCGGGTGGTGTGCATGGTCGTCGGGTGTTGAAACATAGTAAAGATGGCTTGACTGTAGGCCGCCACGCGGCATGGCACCAGCCCGGAACAGGCTGTTTCACTGCTAAGCTAAGATTACGAATCAACCACAGCATTTATAAGCCATGTCCCAGTTGCGCGGCATCGAAACCTTTGTCAGGACCGTGCAGGGCGGCAGCATCGCGGCGGCGGCACGCCAACTCGGCATTTCGGCAGCCGCTGCCAGTCAAAACCTGGCGCGGCTGGAAAAGGATCTGGGTACGCGATTGTTGAGCCGCACCACGCGCACGCAGGCCCTGACCCCGGCGGGTGAGGCTTATTTCGCCCGTGTCAGCACCTTGCTCAGCGATCTGGCCGAGGCCCACGATGAGGTATCCAACATGCAATCGGCCGTGCAGGGGCGTCTCAAAGTTGCCTGCTCCGCAACCTTTGGTCGCCATATGGTGGCCCCGCTGATGGTTGACTTCATGCGCCGCTACAAGCAAGTGCGGGTTGAGATGACCCTGGTAGATAGGCCGGTTGACCATCTGAAAGAGGGCACCGACGTGAGCATTCGTTACCGCCACATGCTGGAGCCGGGCTTGGTGGCCCGACGCATTGCGATCGTCCCCATGGTGTTTTGTGCGGCTCCCAGTTATCTGATGCAGCATGGTCGCCCGACAACGCCACGCGCGTTGGATCAACATGCTTGTCTGGCTTATCGCCGGCCGCAGGATGGGCGTTTGATGGAGTGGGCTTTTGTATCCAATGGAACACGGTTTGTCCCCAGCTTTACCCCGTGCACGGTCTGTGATGACATTGACTCCCTGGCCGCCATGGCGCTGGCGGGCGCGGGCATTACGCGTCTGGGCAGTTTTATCGCCAACCCGTTGATCCAGGCTGGGCTGTTAGAGCCCTTGTTTCAGAACACTTCGGGGCGCACCAAGACCCATGCCGACCCCGAGCCACTGGAGTTCTACGCCTGCTACCAGGACCGCCGCCACGTCAGCCCCGCAGTGCGCGCCTATGTGGACTTCATGGGGGCCGAGCTGCAGGAGCATGTCCTGCTGCGCCCACCGCAATGGCAAAAGGTGCCTGTAGCCCTCGTGAAAGCTTCGTAACATGCTCTCAAAAATGTAGCAACTCTGCGTCCCATGCATTTCAATCTGGCCATTCTGCTGCTCGTTACCCTGGTGTGGGGCACCACGTTTCCACTGCTGAAAACCGCGTCCAGCACGCTGAGCGGGATTGAAATCTCCGGCATCCGTTTTGCGCTGGCCGCCGTCTGCATGGCGCCGTTCATGCGCAAGGTGCCCTGGCGCACCTGGGTTGACGGCGCCTTGTTGGGGGCCCTGGCTCTGGTGTCTTATGTGTCGCAGGCGTATGGCATGCAATACATCTCATCCAACCGCAGTGCTTTTTTGACCAGTCTGGCGGTGCTGATGGTGCCTTTGCTGGGTTTGTTCTGGGGCGCCAGACTGTCTGCCATCACACTGTGCGCCGGCTTGCTTGCCTGCGTGGGTATTGGTTTCATGTCCTGGGAAGGCGGCTCGCATCTGATCGGCGACAGCGCAACGGTAGTCTGCGCCCTGGCCTATGCTTTGTATGTGATCGTGCTGTCGCAACGTTCCAGTGGCCACGATTCGCGCCAACTCACCGCCACGCAGATTGCATTCATGGCGGTGTTTTCAACTGCGTGGATTGGCCTTGCGGGCATTGGAAATGATTCGCTGGTCACACTCGCTGCGCGCCTGGCCCCGCACGGGCTGGCCTTGCTGTACCTGGGCGTTGTGGCCACTGCCGGCATGCTGCTATTGCAGGCCATGGCGCAGCGCCAGGTGCCTGCCGACAAGGCATCAGTTATTTACGCCACAGAGCCTGTGTTCGCTGCATTGTTCGGCTGGATCTGGCTCAATGAAGTGCTGAGCACCCGCGCCGCTTTGGGTGGCGCGATGGTTGTGGTGGCCGTCATACTCAGCGAATGCAAGCCCGGCCAGGCATACGCTGACAAGCCGAACGCTTGACTAGGCCGCGTGCTCCATTGCGCCGAACTCAAAAGAATAAATGCAATCCCCGCCAGCCTGTTTGGCGTTATACGCCACCAGTTCGGCACGGTCGATCAAGACATCGGTACTGATGTCCTGCATTCCGATCAGGCAATGCCCCATGCTCACGGAGAGGCGCACCGGCGTGGTGTTGATGTCAAATGCTTCGGCAAAGCAATTGCGAACACGTGTCGCCAGTTGCTGGGCGTTTGCCCCCGCGTTGTCCACATCGGCGCCCAGCTCTTCCAGAACAATCAGAAACTTGTCGGCAAAGAGTCTGGCGATCGCTACGTTGGGCCCTAGGGCCTGGACTAGGCGTCGCGCAGATTGCTGCAGCAGCATGTCTCCCGCCAAATGGCCCAGATGGACATTGTGGCTCTTGAACCCATCAATATCCAGGAGCAGAACGGCGGCATAACTCTGTTGCTCGCGGCTTTTGTCTATGGCGCGTTGCAGGCTGATCAGTAATGCGGAGCGGTTTTTCAGACCTGTCAAGGAGTCGGTAAAACTCAGATGGGTGATCTTCTTCTGCAGCGCTTTCTTGGCGCTGAGATCATTAAACGTGGCGATGTAGTGCGTCACGCGGTCTTCGGTGTCGATGACTGCCTTGACCCTCAGTTTTGCTGAAAAAATTTCACCACTTTTCTTGCGCCCGAGCACCTCATCGTTGAAGCTTCGCTCCCGCAGCAGGTGTTCATGCAGGTCACTGAGGACAGTAGATTTGCATCCTATGGCGTCCCGTTTGCTGTAACCCGTGATGCGGGTAAATGAGTTGTTGACCTTCAGCGTGCGTAGCTCAGCGTCCGTTACGACAACGCCTTCAAATGATTCAAAGGTCATCTCGGCAACGCAGCGCTCCAGATGGGCGAGTGCATGTTCATCCGTGGCGACATCAACGGTTGTCGACACATTCGCGAGTTCGGGCAGACTCAGGCCAGGCAATACGGTCTCTGCATGCTGTCGCGCCGGCCCCGTGCCACGGGCTTTGCTCGTCGAGCGTTTTGGCTTGGGTACCGAAGTCGGCGTTCGCTGGGTAGGGATGTCCAACAATTCCACTGCATGTCTCCTTATATTTGGATGTGTCCGAACAAGGTCCCACGGCGCTGGGCTGCGGGATGATCGTCGGACCATAGGCTTCCATCAGCACGGAACATGCCAGCCATGGCGCCCCCACATCCGTTGCATGTCCTTGATTTGTAAGAAGATATTGCTTTGCTGCAGGTTCCGATTCGTCGGCTTGTGTGGAAATCTGCACGGGGTCACTTTTGCGTGCGCGGACTTCTACACACGCTGCTTGGCCCCGCCCAATTAATTTCTGCGCACCCAGCCCATGGATGTTGCTTGAGACTGATTTGGGGTGATACTGCGCGCACCGCATGCTATGGACCCCATTGGAAAAAGCGCTTGGTTGCCGCGCATCTGTCGACGCTATGTATGCCCCCCCACCACTGAAACGCCGGTCTGCCTTGCCTCGCTGGCTAGGCTCGGCATTCGCATGGCTGGGGTTGACCATGGCCGTTGCGACGAGCATGGTCATGGCGTATACGTGGAGCGAACGCTTAGGGTTTGAGCAACTTGATGACATAGCGAACCGCCACCTGGATCTTTACGCCTCAACCTTGGAGAGCGAACTGGGTAAACACGCCTACCTGCCCAGCCTGATCGAGATGGACCCGGACATCACGGCTTTGTTTGAAACCCCTGATCACCCGGCCGCCCGTGCCAACGCCGGCCGCAAACTGGCCAGCTTCAAGGTCAGGGCAAGCGCCATCACCACATTTGCCCTCAGCACCTCCGGGACCCTGCTGGCATCCAGCGACGGCAACAGGACGCTTGCGGGTGATGCCGGCTCAGCGGCATTGCCTTCGCTGCTGTCACGAACACTGCAGGCGCAGCGGTCGCAGGTCTTTGTTGCCAACCCGGAAAACGGTGCGTCGGAATATTATTTCGCGCAGCCGGTGCGGCGTGATGGGCATGTCGTGGGAATCGTTGGCGTCAAGCTGAGCCTGGACCCGCTGGAGGCCACCTGGATGGACTTGGGGCTTCGTTCCGAAAGCGAGAAACTGCTGGTCATTGATGAAGGTGGTGTCGTCATCGTGTCATCGGTGCGCCAATGGAAGTACAAATCCGTCAGTGTTGACGGGGTGGAGCCGGCGGTAACGTTGCGCTACTCGGAACAGTACCCCCGACAGACGGTCCGTCCGCTGAGCATGGTCGTCGACAAGGTCGGGGCCCGAGGGGCTCGCCAGGTTCGCATTTTGGAACCGGACGGCCCAGGCACGTTGCATATGGCACAGGAGCGCGCCATTCCACTGTTGGGCTGGCACGTCATGATTTTGTCCGACCCGCATGGTGTGTGGCGCAACGCCCGCTACGCCGCGTGGGGCGGTGGTGCCTTTGTGGCTTTCCTGGGCTTGCTGGCCTTGTATCTTTGGCAGCGCCGCCGGGCTCTTCGCCAGATTTCATTGGCACGCAATGCGCTGCAAGAGGCGAATGCGCAATTGGAAAGCAGGGTTGCCCAGCGCACCGGTGAGTTGCGTATAGCCAATGCAGAACTGGTCACCGAGATGCAGGAGCGGCAGTTGGCGCAGGAGGAACTGGTTCAGGCGGGTAAATTGGCCGCATTGGGGCAGATGTCGGCCGGAATCTCCCACGAAATCAACCAGCCTCTCACGGCGCTGCGTGCCCTGGCCAAAAACACCTCCCTGTTGTTGGCTGCGGGCCGCATGGCCGATGTGGACGAAAATCTGAAAGCCATCAGTGAGGTCACGGAGCGCATGGGCAGTATCACGGCGCAGTTGAAATCATTTGCCCGCAAGTCGCAAGGCGTACACCAGCCCGTTTCGCTGGTTGCCGCGGTGCAATACATGCAGCGCCTGCTGGAGCACCGCACCCGTGCCGAGCAGGTCCGCGTGGATGTGAACATCACCGGGCAACCTATGGTCTGCTGTGACCTGAATCGCCTGGAGCAGGTGCTGGTCAATCTGGCTGGCAATGCGCTGGACGCCATGCATGACCAGGCCGTCAAAGTGCTTACCATCAGCACCTTGCCCGCGGATGGGCCGCGTTTGAGGGTTCGGGTTGAAGACACGGGCGTGGGTTTGCCGGACGAATTGTTGGCTCGATTATTCGAGCCATTTTTCACCACCAAGGCGAGCGGCGAAGGGCTGGGTTTGGGCTTGGTGATTTCGACCCACATCGTGCGGGAGTTTGGCGGTACGCTGCGGGTCCACAAGGGGCTTCAGGGCCTGGCGTTTGAGTTTGATCTGGAGTTGGCGCAAGGGGAAAACCATGTTTGAGGGATTCAAGGTGGTGTTTGTGGAGGATGACGCCACCGTGCGGCGCAGCCTGACCCAAACACTGGAGCTGACAGGCATCGAAGTGGTGGCCTGTGATTGCGCTGAAGCCGCGCTGCCGCATGTTTGGTCCGGCCTGCAAGGCATCGTCATCAGCGACATCCAGCTACCCGGCATGAATGGCCTGCAATTGCTGGAGCACATGGCCACGGTCAATCCGGCGATTCCGGTCATCCTGATCACCGCGCACGGAGACGTGGCCATGGCTGTGCAGGCCATGCGCGCGGGTGCCTATGACTTTATTGAAAAGCCTTTTTCCCCGGAGCGCTTCATAGAAACCGCCCAGCGCGCCATGGAAAAACGTGTGCTAAGCATGGCGGTAGAGGACTTGCGTGCCCAACTGCAGCAAAAAATTGGGATCGAAGTCGCTTTATTGGGCAACTCCGCGCCCATGGTCCGGGTTCGGGAACAAATACTGAAGCTGGCCAGCACGTCAGCCGATGTGATGATCGTGGGTGAAACCGGCACCGGCAAGGAGCTGGTCGCACGTTGCCTGCACGACCACAGCAAACGCCGGGATCGCCATTTTGTCGCGCTCAACTGCGGCGGGCTTCCTGAGACGTTGTTCGAAAGTGAACTGTTTGGCCACGAGGCCGGTGCTTTCACTACCGCCAGCAAACGGCGCGTTGGCAAGATCGAACATGCCAACGGCGGCACCTTGCTGCTGGACGAAATTGAAAGCATGCCGCTGTTGTTCCAGGTCAAGCTGCTGCGGGTGTTGCAGGAGCGCAAGGTGGAGCGGCTGGGCTCCAACGAAGAAGTCCGGGTGGACATTCGTGTGGTGGCAGCCACCAAAAGCGATCTGTTAGCACTCAGCCGCGAGCAGAAATTTCGCAGCGACCTGTACTACCGGCTCAACGTGGCGGTGCTGCAGTTGCCCCCCCTGCGCGAACGCAAGGAAGATGTGCCGCTGCTGTTCGAGCATTTCGTGGCGCAGGCAGCGCAGCGCTACGGCTGCGAAGTTCCCACACTCACTGGCCCACGCATGCAGGATCTGATGGCCCACGATTGGCCCGGCAATGTCCGCGAAGTCCGCAATGTTGCCGACCGCTACGTGCTGGAGTTGCCACAGGCCGGGGAGGGGGCTCTGTCAGCCCCCGGCGAGGCGGCGTCGGCTACGCTGGTGCAACAAATGGACGTGGTTGAAAAAGTGCTGATCGAACAGGCCCTCAAAGAGCACAAAGGCCGTCCTGCCATGGTGGCGCAGGCTTTGGGCATTGCCAAAAAAACGCTGTACGACAAATTGCACCGGCACGCACTGTCCATAGACAGCTACCGGTAGTTTTTTTGGGGCAGGGCGCCACACGCAGTGGCGAGCGTGGGGGGGCAACAAATCCGCGCCGGGCCGCCCCAAGCGGATTTAGCCCCCTCGGGGG
>JAZKIR010000093.1:0-8490 GCA_040384785.1 Pseudomonadota bacterium | reverse complement strand
CACAAGAATTCGATGTCATCGTCGTTGGCGGCGGCCATGCCGGAACCGAGGCTGCACTGGCGGCTGCCCGCATGGGCAGCAAGACCTTGCTGCTCAGCCACAACATCGAGACCTTGGGGCAGATGAGTTGCAACCCGTCGATCGGTGGCATTGGCAAGGGCCATCTGGTCAAGGAAGTGGATGCGCTGGGCGGCGCCATGGCGCTGGCCACGGACGAGGGTGGCATCCAGTTTCGGATTCTCAATTCCAGCAAAGGCCCGGCCGTGCGTGCCACACGTGCCCAGGCCGACCGGGTGTTGTACAAGGCGGCCATTCGTCGCATGCTGGAGAACCAGCCGAATCTGTGGCTGTTCCAGCAGGCGGTGGACGACCTGATGATCGAAGGCGACCGCGTGGTGGGTGCCGTGACCCAGGTTGGCGTCCGCTTCCGGTCCAAGACCGTGGTGTTGACGGCGGGCACGTTTCTGGACGGCAAGATTCACGTGGGGCTGAACAATTACGCAGCGGGCAGGGCGGGCGATCCACCGGCCGTGTCGCTCAGTGCACGGCTCAAGGAGCTGAAGCTGCCGCAGGGCCGCCTGAAGACCGGCACACCGCCACGCCTGGATGGCCGCACGATTGACTTCAGCAAATGCCAGGCGCAACCCGGCGACGGCATGCCCGGCGGCATGAGCCCCACCATGCCGGTGTTCAGCTTCATGGGCCGGCTGGACATGCACCCGCAGCAGATGCCGTGCTGGATCACGCACACCAACACCCGCACACACGACATCATCCGCAGTGGTTTTGACCGCAGCCCGATGTTCACCGGCAAGATAGAAGGCGTGGGGCCGCGTTATTGCCCCAGCGTGGAAGACAAGATCAACCGCTTTGCCGACAAGGACAGCCACCAGATTTTCCTGGAGCCCGAGGGCCTGACGACGAACGAGTATTACCCCAACGGCATCAGCACCAGCCTGCCGTTTGATATCCAGTACGAGCTGGTGCGCAGCATGGCCGGGCTGGAGAACGTGCATATTCTGCGGCCGGGTTACGCCATCGAATACGACTACTTTGACCCGCGCTCGCTGAAGAGCAGTTTCGAGACCCGCCAGATCAACGGCCTGTTTTTCGCCGGCCAGATCAACGGCACGACCGGCTATGAAGAGGCTGCGGCGCAAGGTTTGTTCGCCGGCGTGAACGCCGCGCTTCAGGCCGGAGCACCCGCCGCGCAATCGGCGGAGTGGGGCCACGACATCTGGGTGCCCGGCCGCAACGAGGCTTATCTGGGTGTGCTGGTCGACGATCTGATCACCAAGGGTGTGACCGAGCCTTACCGCATGTTTACCAGCCGGGCCGAGTTCCGCCTGCAGCTGCGCGAAGACAACGCCGACGCCCGCCTGACCGAGACCGGCCGCAAGCTGGGCCTGGTGGATGACGCGCGCTGGGATGCCTTCTGCCGCAAGCGCGACGCTGTTTCACGTGAAACAGAACGGCTGCGCAGCATCTGGGTTAGCCCGCAAAACCTGGCGGCATCGGAATCGGAGCGGGTGTTGGGTAAATCCATTGAGCATGAGTACAACCTGGCAGATCTACTGCGCCGGCCGAATATTGGCTATACGGCAGTGATGTCGTTGGATGGTGGGCGTTATGCGAACCGTGATCTGCCAACGGTGGCTGAAAGTGTTCCACGTGAAACAACGGAAGCCGGTCCCGAAGCCGCGGCCGCTGTATTGGCCCAGGATGTGTTTGTGGCCGCCGTCATCGAGCAGGTGGAGATTGCCGCCAAATACTCCGGCTACATCGATCGCCAGAATGACGAGGTCGAGCGCGCCGCCCATTACGAGAATCTGCGCCTGCCGGCCGAGCTGGACTATATGCTGGTCACGGCCCTGAGCATTGAAGCCCGTCAGCGCCTGAGCAAACAACGCCCTGAAACCCTGGGCCAGGCGTCGCGCATGTCGGGCATTACGCCAGCCACGGTTTCGCTGTTGCTGATCCATTTGAAGAAAGGCAACTTCCGGGGCTTTGCCGCCAAGTCGGAAGCAACGGTTGCCGAGGACGCGACCTGATGATGGCTGCGACGCGGCAGCAGCTGTTTCGCCTCCGAGCTGGGCTGTTGCTGGCAGGTCTTTTGGTTGCCACCGGCACGTGCCAGGCCGGATTGTTTCGCTGCACGGGCGTCGACGGTAAGGTGGTCTATAGCGACCAACCCTGCGTTCAGGGTCGGGCAACCGGGGAAGGGAAGGGTGTTCCTGCACCTGCCGCACCCGCCGCAACGGCTACCGGTGGTAGCAGTGGTGTCAACCGCTCACCGTCAGTGAAGGATATGCACAACAAGGCCCAGCACGACAGAGTGCATGCATCACTCAGCCCCGAGTGCCGTGCCTTGGGGGGCAAGTTATCACACGCCGTGCAGCGCGATTCCAACGCATCCATGGACGAAGTCAAACGTGCGATCCGCGAGTTCGAGGGCAAGTGCGGCGACCAGCTGGCGGAGGCCATGCGCAAGGAAAATGCCCATGGCGGCAGCCATAGCGTCAATGGCAAGAATTCCAAGCCTGACGCCGCCACCTGCCGCAGTTTGCGCGAAACCTTGAATACCGACCGTGCCCGCCTTGGGCGCATGACCGACAAAGAAAAAATGGCGTTCGCCGCCCAGCAAAACGAGGTGTCTGTTGCCTGCCCTTAATGCCACTACCAACCACCGCCTGGTCATCGAGCAGGCCTTGCCCGCGCTGGGCCTCGCCCTGTCGGCCGACACGATTGCCGCGTTGCTGAGCTACCTGGAGTTGATCCAGAAATGGACCAAGGTCTACAACCTGACCGCCGTGCGGGACCCGGCCGAGATGCTGACCCACCATTTGCTGGACAGTCTGGCAGCATTGGCGCCGCTGGACAAGCAGTTGCAGGCCCTGGGCCTTGCGTCTGGCAAAGTCCGTTTGCTGGATGTGGGTTCGGGTGCCGGTCTGCCGGGCATCGTGATTGCCATCTGCCGGCCGGACATAACCGTGCACTGTGTGGACACGGTGGCCAAGAAAGCGGCCTTTATCCAGCAAGTTGCCGCCACACTGAAGCTGCCCAATTTGCGCGGCCTGCATGCGCGGGTTGAGTCTTTGACCGAACCCTACGACGTGGTGAGTTCGCGGGCCTTTGCTTCACTGGTCGACTTTACGACCTGGTCGGTGGGGGCATTGGCGGGGCGGGGGGTTTGGATGGCGATGAAGGGTAAACATCCGGCGGATGAGATTGCGGTCTTGCCGTCTTCCGCCGAGGTGTTTCACGTGGAACAATTGAAGGTGCCGGGGTTGGATGCTGAGCGGTGCATAGTCTGGATGCGGCGACCTATAGCTGGCACTTGATTGTCAGCACGGTGGGTGGGGATCGGTCGGTCTATGCGTTTTGCTCCGTGTCCCCCGCCCTTCGGGCTCCTCCTTTACCTGCGCAAAACGCATAGGCCGACCGATCCTGCGGTGTTTTGTTCGCGCCGAGCTATTTGAAATACCTTCTTAGTCAAGTCGCTGGAGTGGTATTGGTCTGCCGGACATCGCGCGCAAAGCCCTCCAGCATCAGGTGTGGGGTGTGCGTTTTGCGCAGGTAAAGGAGGAGCCCGCGCAGCGGGCGGGGGACACGGAGCAAAACGTACTCCCCGCATCTGTGCGTGCGAGCGAAGTGTCTTAAATCAACAGCCGAACACCACAAAACCGGACCGCCAAAAAACCAACGTAAACTCGCCGTTTCCCCAGAAAGAAACCCACCATGCTCGGCGTCACCGACTACGGCACTTTTGTCGTCACCATCATCATCTTTTTGTTGATTCCGGGCCCGGGCAATCTGGCCTTGATCACATCCACCAGCAAAGGAAAAATCCGTGGCGGACTGGCTGCTACCATGGGTGTGATCGCTGGTGACCAGGTGCTGATGTGGTCGGCAGTGGCCGGTGTGGCGGCTTTATTGGCGGCTTACCCGGATGCCTTCCATGCGGTGCAATGGCTGGGCGCGGCCTACCTGGCGTGGTTGGGCGCCAAGATGTTGTTGGCCAAACCTGGCGCTGCACCGGTGCTGAACATCACGGCCGGCCACTACTTTCGCCAGGCGCTGATGATCACGCTGTTCAACCCCAAGGCCATTCTGTTCTACATGGCGTTCTTCCCCTTGTTTGTTGACCAGGCCAGCCAGCGCGGCTTGCTGACTTATGGATTCATGGCCGGCACCATTGCCGCCATCACCTTCTTGTACGGCTTGGCGTCGGTGCTGTTGACGCACTTTTTGGCCGAACGCATCCGTGCCAACCCCGTCATCTCCCGTGTGCTGGAGAAAATCGCCGGGCTGTTCCTGATCGGCTTTGGCATCAAGCTGGCCGTGTCGCGTTAAGCCAGGCGCCTTGTTCCACGTGAAACATTGACGCAGCAGCGCCATTCCCTTCCCTTTCTTTCGTAGCACTCCATGGCCAAAATCTTCTGCGTTGCCAACCAAAAGGGTGGTGTCGGCAAAACCACTACCACCGTCAACCTGGCAGCCGGGCTGGCCAAGGTCGGGCAGCGTGTGTTGATGATCGACCTGGACCCTCAGGGCAATGCCACCATGGGTTCGGGCGTGGACAAGCGCAAGCTGGAGCTGACGGTGTACGACGTGCTGCTGGAATCGGCGACCATAACCGAGGCCCGGGCTCAAAGCGACAAGCTCAAGGAGGCCGGTTGCAGCTACGACATCCTGGGGGCCAACCGCGAACTGGCCGGTGCCGAGGTCGAGCTGGTCGAGGTGGAGCGGCGCGAGAAGCGCCTGAAGCAGGCGATTGCCGCGGTCGACACCGAATACGACTTTGTGCTGATCGACTGCCCGCCGTCTTTGAGCATGCTGACGCTGAACGGTCTGTGCTGCGCCCACGGCGTTATCGTGCCCATGCAGTGTGAATACTTCGCGCTCGAAGGCCTGACCGACCTGGTCAACACCATCAAACAGGTCAAGGCGAACCTCAACGACGATCTGCAAATCATCGGCCTGCTGCGCGTCATGTTCGACCCGCGCATCACGCTGCAACAGCAGGTCAGCGACCAGCTCAAGACCCACTTTGGTGACAAGGTGTTTGATTCGGTGATCCCGCGCAATGTGCGCCTGGCCGAAGCACCCAGCTACGGCTTGCCGGGCGTGGCCTTTGACCCATCGTCCAAGGGCGCGCAGGCCTTCATCACGTTTGCGCAGGAGATGGTGGCGCGCATCGCGGCGATGTAAACGACGTACCAGCAGCGACGATGACGACACCAACAACACCCACCGTATTGATCTTGCCGGGCTGGCAGAACTCGGGCCCCGACCACTGGCAGAGCCGCTGGGAAGCCTTGCATGGTTACACCCGCGTGCAACAGCACGACTGGATGCAACCGCTGCGCGGTGACTGGATGGCGCAACTGGAGGAGGCCGTGCTGGCCGCACCGGGACCGGTGGTGCTGGCGGCGCATAGCCTGGGTTGCCTGCTGACGGCTGCCTGGGCATCCCACTCGCGCAACACGCAGCGTGTGGTCGGCGCATTGCTGGTCGCGCCCGGCGACGCCGAGCGTGAAGAGTTCAGGGCACCGCTGAAAAGCTGGTCGCCCATCGTGTTGCAGCGCCTGCCGTTTGCCAGCACGCTGCTGGGCAGCCACGACGATCCGTATTGCACGTTGGAGCGGGCCCGGCAGTTGGCCGGCGCCTGGGGTTCGGAGTTTGTCGACTATGGCAACAGAGGCCACATCAATGCCGAGTCCGGCCTGGGCGACTGGCCCGAGGGCAGGGCACTGCTGGGTCAATTTTTGGATTTGAAGAAAGAGAACGTATAGCTATGGTCACGAAAAAACCCAAGGGCCTGGGCATGGGTCTGGAAGCATTGCTCGGCCCCAAGGTCAAGGACCGCGCGCCGGTTGAAGAAGCGGTGGCCAACTCCGGTACACCCAGCACGCTGATGCTGGAAGATATGGTCGCCGGCCAGTACCAACCCCGTACCCACATGGACGAGGGCGCGCTGTACGAGTTGGCAGAGAGCATCAAGGCCCAGGGCATCATGCAACCGATACTTGTTCGGCGCTTAAGCGACGAACAAGCGCTGGCACGCCGCAAGGAGCAGGCTGAGCAGTCACCTGCCCAGGCGGGCGCGCAGTCCCGTCTCAACCAACCGGTCTATGAAATCATTGCAGGTGAACGGCGCTTCCGTGCCGCCAGGCTGGCCGGGCTGGACAGTGTGCCGGTGCTGGTGCGCGACGTGCCGGACGAGGCCGCCGCCGCGATGGCGCTGATCGAGAACATGCAGCGCGAGGACCTGAACCCGCTGGAAGAGGCCCATGGCCTGCAGCGCTTGATACGCGAATTCGGCATGACACACGAGACCGCCGCCCAGGCGGTTGGCCGCTCGCGCAGCGCCGCCAGCAACCTGCTGCGCCTGCTGAACCTGGCCGAGCCGGTGCAGACCATGCTGATGGCGGGTGACCTGGACATGGGCCACGCCCGAGCGCTGTTGTCGCTGGAACGTGGCACCCAGATCACCGCGGCCAACCAGATTGCCGCCAAGAAAATGTCGGTGCGCGAGGCCGAGAGCCTGGTCAAGAAACTGGGCGCCGAATTCGAGCTGACGGCCTCGGCCAAACCCAAGAAAGAAAAATCGCGCGACCTCAAACGTGTGGAAGAAGAACTGTCGGACCTGCTGATGGCCCAGGTCGAGATCCTCGTCAAGAAACGTGTCAAGCGTGCCGGCCGCATGGAAGAGATGGGCGAGGTTGTCATCCAGTTCGGTTCGCTGGACGAACTGAATGGCCTGATCGAACGGCTGTCGCCCGGTGCCAGCCGCTAAGGGCCTGAGTCGGCCTGGTCGCAGTGTGAACTGCTATATAAACAGGAGCGTAGTAGTCAATGTTGAAGAGGGCTAGAGGCCAATTTCTTGTGAATGATCAGTCAATATACCCAAAATGGGTGTATTTAAGCCTCTGTAGCCCCTCGGCGTACGGCTGTAGCACCATCTGCCAGCCTGGAGATGCGCGGTGCGTGCAGGTCTGACGGCTTGGCCGCTGCCTGCCGTGCTGACCTGGGCCGCGGCCTGGGTGCTGTTCCGGTTGCTGTTGGGGCAGGGCGCCGTGGTGGAGATTGCGTTGGGCGCCGCGACCGCCCTGGGCGTGGCCCTGAGTCTGCTGGGCAATAGTTGGTGGCGCCGGGTGCTGATCGCTGCGGGTTTTCCGTTGTCGCTGGCACTGGGCCTGCCGTCGTTGGGGTTGGCGGCGGCACTGCCAGCCTGGGCCTGGCTGGTCCCGCTGCTATTGCTATTGGCGGTCTACCCCTTGAACGCCTGGCGCGATGCGCCGCTGTTCCCCACGCCGGCCCATGCCCTGGACAGCCTGCCCCAGCACGCGCCGCTGCCAGCTGGCGCTCGGATTCTCGATGCCGGCTGCGGTCTGGGCCACGGCTTGCAAGCCTTGCGCCGGGCCTATCCGCAGGCGGTGTTGCACGGCCTGGAGTGGAGCTGGCCGCTGCGCTGGTGGTGCGCACTGCGCTGCCCCTGGGCCCAGGTGCGCCGGGCCGACATCTGGGCGGCGGACTGGTCCTCTTACGACATGGTCTATCTGTTCCAGCGTCCCGAGAGCATGGCGCGAGCCGTGGCCAAGGCGCGTGCGGAGTTGCGCCCCGGCGCTTGGCTGGTCAGCCTGGAATTTGAAGCGCAAGGCATGCAACCCAGCGCCCAATGCAGCGAGACGGGTGGCAAAATGGTATGGTTGTACCAAGCGCCGCTGAACGGCCTTCCAGGAGATTGACAACCATGCCTTCCACACGCCCCGCAACGCCCACAGAAGGCACCGACACATCCGAGATCCAGCACGCGCAAAACGTGCTGGTGTTTGCGATGGCCACACTGGCCGAGCAGCGCGAGGCCGACTCCGAGAGCCACATCCTGCGGGTGCAACACTATGTGCTGGCGCTGGCCAAGGCGCTGTGCAAACACCCCGCGTTTGAAGAACTACTGACCCCCACCTACATCGACACGCTGTACCGCAGCGCGCCGCTGTACGACATGGGTTCGGTTTGCGTACCGGACCGCATTCTGTTGAAGCCTGGCCGTTTGACGGCGGATGAGATCGGCATCATGCGCACCCACACCACACTGGGCCACGCCGCCATCGAACGCGCGGAACGTACGCTCGGCCGCGCCTCACCGCTGTTGGCCATGGCCAAAGACGTGGTGCTGTGCCACCAGGAAAAGTGGGACGGCAGCGGCTACCCGCGCGCCATCGCCGGCACCGATATCCCGGTGTCCGCCCGTATGATCGCGCTGGCCGACGTCTACGACGCGCTGATCACCAGCAAGGTCTACAAGGACGGCGTGCCGCACGACAAGGCCGTACAAATCATCTTCAGCGAACGTGGCGCGCATTTCGACCCCGACATGGTGGACGCCTTCGTCGAAATCCAGGACAGCTTTGCCGAGATCGCCCAGCGCTACGCCGACACCGATGCGGACATGCAGCACAAGATCGAATACATGGCGAATGCAAT
>JAZKIR010000092.1:0-26359 GCA_040384785.1 Pseudomonadota bacterium | reverse complement strand
CCAAAAGCACCTGGTACACCATTGGTGGCTGGTGTTTGCGCGCTGGATACCTTTGCTGGGCACTGCCTACTCACGCGCCCGCGAGTACACCTGTGACCAATATGGCCTGTTGTGCACCCACCACTCGCGCAGCGCCGTGCGTGCCTTGTCGGTGTTGGCTGCGGGCAGCCAACGCTGGAAGAAACTCAATACAGAGGCCTACATTGCCCAGACTGGGCAGACAAAAGGCTTCTGGATGGCGCTGAACGAACTCACCGCCGACTACCCCTGGCTGTGCAAACGGGTGGCGCGGGTGGCCCACGGGGTGGACACCAAGCTGCCACGGCGCAATATCTTCGCCTGGTTGTTGGCCGCCATCATCCCCAACACCGGTTTTGGTTTGGTGGGAGCGTTGATTGTTTACATCTACTTGTCGATCATCCTGGTGCCCCTCGCCTTCATGGCCTATGGCAGTTATGCGGCCAAGGCCAAAGAGGCGGCTGTGCTGATCGAGCAGGCCCCAACCCGCGAAAAACTCACCCAGGCCTACGCCGTGGGCAAGACTGCGGCCGAACTGCTGGCGCAGCACTACAAACAGAAAGAAGAACTCCCGCAATCGCTGGACGAACTGGGCTTCCAGAATACCCAGCCTGCCGTGATCAAAGCCGTGGCCTATGACAGCGACGCTGCGGAACTGACGCTGAACCTGAACCCTCCGCTTGAGGACAAGGCCGTCAAGTTGGACCTGACTCTGGACGAGCAAGGCGAAGTGGTCTGGACGTGCACGGTGGTCGGCAAAGTCCATGTGGCTGCGTTGCCAGAAGGCTGTACCCTCGCGGACAGCTCCGATGAGGACACCCAGGAGGCCACGAAGTCCGCGCCCACGCTGTTCGAGAAGATCCTTGAGAAGATGTGGTGAAGGGCGTGACGGCAGGCGGCTCCCTTCTTGGGTGGCTGCTTGCTATGACTATGATAGCGTACTGCATAGACTTTACGAGGGCTATAGCCTGATTTATCTTTGAAGTCGCTGCAAAAAACCTGTTTTGGGTATTTTAAGGTGCAAAAAAAAAGCGACGGACGTGCTTCCCAGCGCGTTCGGATCGTCTTGGCACCAACTGTGGTCCGCCTTGGGTTAGCCGCCCGCACGGGTTATGGCGTAGATCAACGCGTCAACTGGTGAGAAGAGGACGCGGCGAATCAGACGCGCTGCGGGGTATCGCCAATCACCTGGTTCTGTGGCTCAAAGTCAGGGCGAGAGGGCGTTCGCTGAAGCAACAGGTGCGCGCCTTTATCTGTTGAATTTCAGATAGCTCCATGCTTCGTCACCGGCAAACGGCATGTAGAGTCTGATGGCTACGAGCGTAAGCGATGGATCGTTGCAGTCAAAGTGGAACGAGGGCATCCGTGAAGGATCACCGCTGGCAGTAAGCGAGAACCTCAGAAGACGGTTCTCGATCCGGACGGGCGAGTCGCTCTTCACTGCTTCCGGGTGGGCATCGCGCAAGAGTTTCTCTTGCAGTGGGTCTTTGCGCCAGAACTGAATGTACTGTTCTTCGGCGCTGTAGGCGGCGTCCTTTGCACCGGCAAGCCGGGCATGCCACGCGGTCGCGGCGTTGCGACGCCCATCACTGAATTTTAGTAACTCCAGTGCGGCAGATGATCCATGCGCTGTGGCGAAATCCGCTGTCGACTTCACGCTCAGCTCGCTTCGTTCGTCCTGAAGAAGCTGGCCGGTATCGCGGCTGTACCAAATGCCGTTGCGAATGGCATACATGACACCGGGCGATGCATGGGCGGAGAAGACCTTGATCAACTGGATGCCAATAAACGTGTCCAGATTTTTCTGTTCGAGGTCGCGGTGTGCTACGGCGACGATGCACATGGGGCGCCGATCAACGGCCAGCGTTGCGTTTCGGGTCATGGGCACGACGGTCTTCGACTTCAGCAGTGAGCTCACTGCCTCAGGCACCCAGGCAATATCGCCGGCCGTCGCGGTCAACAGAAACTGGTCTTTGAAGGGCGCGGCATGGGTGGCGCCGACCCAGCACAGTGCTGCGGCTACAAGCATGTGTCGCATCATTCTTTCTCCGGGAGCATGAATGGCGCAAGGAATGTGAAGATCAGCAGGACAACTGAGCCGACCGCGACGTTGATGCTGTCATATGGAAAGTTCGCCGACGTGGGGAGGCGGTCGTACTGCGCGTTAAACACCCAGAGGGCGAAGGCAACCATCGAAATGAGGTAGTGTGCAGGTGCCCTCACGCGCTGCAGCTTGTATAGCACGAAGGGCACGATGGCGAAGCACACTACAAGTGCCACAATTAGAGTGATGGTCCGCTGGGCTTCCAGGTCGCTCATCGTAGCCGCCTTGACCTGGCCAGAAAGCGTCAGGTATAGCGCCAGTGCTTCCGCGGGCACCAGCTTTGCGGTTTTCTCGGCATAGCTGTCCTGCCGATTGAGGTCACGCGTGGCCATCTGGGGTTCTCCTCAGGCGCTGGCTACGGCAGACCATACTGCCGGCGCAACGCTGTCTTCAAAAGTGTAGAAATGAAGCCGGTCGATTCCCTGGCTGCGGGCTTCCGCCGCGTACGCGTCTATCTCGGCCGGTGTGGCAACGCCCAGTTCGCCGGCCATGGGGACGATCTTCTGCTTCGCGGCACCGCAGTCCGCCCAGAAGGTCTGGGAAGCGCGGTAGTTGTCCTGCGGAATTCCGTGCCCGATCACGCCTTCCGTGGAGCGCCAATAGGCTTGGGGCAGAAACACATCCGTGTACTTGAAGAATGCCGCCCAGGGCAGTTTTGGCAGCGAGGCCTTGGCCCTGTAGTGCGATGTGGTTCCCAGCGGCTTGGTCGGGGCGGCGGACTTGATCATGTCGCAGAAATCGCTGGCCAGCTGGTCCAGCCCCGGCTGGTCCCAGTCATAGGGTTTGCCCTGTGCGCCCTCCGGGTCGACGAAGTAGCCGTCCATGCCCTCGGCCATCAAAGAGACAACCTTGGCCGCTTCTTTCATGGCCGGGTCTCGTTTGGCTGAAGGCCAGCGCCAGCCATACACGGCCATGTTCCTGGCGTGGCAAGCGTCTATCGCCTTGGACAGGTTGTTGTCAGTGCGGATCGCCACACCGGTGCATTTGGTCTCCGCGGCGCGGGCAACAAAATCGTCCAGATTGTCGTAGTTGACAACCCACAGTATCTTCTCTTTAGTAAGCATGCTCATTCTCCTTCTGGGGCATAGCCTAGGCAGCACGGTTCGAGCTGTCATCCCCCGTTTGGGGGATGCGCGCCCCGTCCTGCGCCACGATACTTGCCGCAGGAGGATGGAAATGGCACTCATGTTCAACTCGATCGGCCGTGGCATATGCTGGGTCCTGACCGCCACAGCTTTGACGACACTGACCGGCTGTGCAAGCCTGCGCAACGGGGGCGCACCCGACCCCGCGTACACAGTGCAGGGTGACCTTGAGTCGCTGAAAAAGCAGTTTGAAATCGGGGCCAGTGTTGCAGAGTTCTACAAGGCAGGAAATCAGACGGCTGAAAGGCGGAACGAGTTCGTCAGCTCAAGGGTCGCAATGGCAAATCTAGCGTACCTGCAGTTCATCGGTAGCTTGACGGCGGACAAGCAGCACCTTGATGCCGCCACCGACATTTTTGCCCTCGGGCTGAACATCGGCGGAACCCTGGTCTCCAGCGCGCGCGCAAAGGCCAACCTGGCGGCGGTTGCCGCGCTTGCTTTGGGGTCGAAATCGTCCATCGACAAGCACTTCTACTTCGAGAAGACGACGCCCGCGCTGATCGCGGCGATGAATGCCCAGCGCAAGGAAGTCCTTGTCCGCATCCTCGAAGGCGCGAACCTGCGGCTCGAGCAGTACAGCTTTACCCAGGGAATTGCCGACACGCATGACTACTACGCCGCGGGCACGCTGAACTCGGCGATCAGCGCTATCCAGGCTGATGCAGGCGCAAAGGAGGCCAAGGCCGACCGGGAAGTGCGCATGCTTAAGCTGGAGTGGGTCGCGCCAGCCGAAAAGGCCACCAGGGCATCGGCAAGCGAAACCATCGTCGCCATCATCGCATCGGGAAACCTTGATCGCGTGCAGAAGGCATTGGTACTTTTGGGTCTGGATGGGCTGCCGAAAAGCACCCTGGCAGAAGCAACCGAGTCGCTTGAGAAAAACTTTCGCGGTGCCTTGCGCGCCAACCTTGGCAAGGCTGGTGCGATCAGCGAGCAGTTGCAGAAAATCCAGCCCGCCAGCTGAGTACGAGGAACAACCCCATGTCGAAATATTTGATGGTCTTTGACGGCAGCCACGATCTGGCCTGGATCGAAAGTGCGATCCAGGGAGAGGAGTCGCTTGCGACTGAATTTTTGGGTAGCCAGCTGTCGCCGATCGACGGGAAGATTACGAACGTGGCTACGTTTAACGAAATCAACCATGTTCCGGCAGATATCAAAGTGCGGACGCATGGGCCTGTACTTCTCGCCGGGAAAAATCCGGTCTGGTCGGGGGTCATGCTGGTCTCTGGAAGCAACACAACCGTGGACGTTTATCGCTAATATGAAAAATCAACTTCTATTCGCGTTGTTGTTTTTCATGCTGGCAACCGGGGCGGCGGAGGCACCCGGTTGGAGTGTCTGCTAGCTATGATTATGATAGCGTACTGCATAGACTTTACCAGGGCTAGAGCCTGATTTATCTTTGAGGTCGTTGCGGGAAAACCTGTTTTGGGTATTTTAAGGTGCAAAAAAAGCGACGGACGTGCTGCCCAGCGCGTTCAGATCGTCTTGGCACCAACTGCGGTCCGCCTAGGGAACCAGAGGTTCAGGGCGAGAGGCCGTTTTGGCACGCCCAAGCCGTGCCATACTTGACCTCATACTTTGCCGATTGGCAATATCTTGCGGCTCCATGATCGCTCCCCTGTTTCGATTTGTCTGCCGCGCCGGCGTTCACCTCTTGGCAGCCATGCTGCCGCTACCCAGTTTGGTCCACGCAGCGGATGACATCCCCTGGATTTGGCATTCCAGCAGTGCACCGGCACAGGCAAGCGAAGTTGCGGTTTTACTGGACCACCTGGTTCTATCCGGCAACGACATTCAGATCCGGCCGCGCCGGCACATGCTGGTCGTTGGCAAGGCCATGCGGGTGACCCCCGTGGTCCATGTGCAAACGGATACGCGCCATCCGCCCACGCTGGGGCCGCGGCAATCGCACGCCATCCTCGCGGCGGTGACTGCGGCCAGCCGGCAATCGACTTCCGGCTGGGTGCAACTGGACTTTGAGGCGCTGCAGAGCCAGAAAACTTTCTACCTGGCGCTGGTGGCGGCGGTGCGTCGCCAGATTCCGCCCAACACCAAGCTCAGTGTTACAGTGCTCGCCTCTTGGTGCCAGCAGGCCGGCTTGTTGGCGAAGATTGAGGCGGACGAAGTCGTTCCCATGTTTTTCCACATGGGTGGCGCCCGGTGAAAACCCAGTTCGGCTGGCATGTGATCCGCGTATTGGGTATACGGCCATATAACATGCCCAGCTTCGAGAAGGCGCGGCCGTATATTGAGCAGACAATACGCAAGCAAGAGGCGAAGTGATTTTGCTATTGTCTTGATGGTCCGCTGACAATCGGGACCCCAACCTACTTGAGAAAACATGGCTTACTGTCCGCTTTGCAATACGTGGGTGGAGCGCGAAAAGTTGTCGTGTAGCAACTGTTCCGCGAGTTTTGGGCCTGAGAGCGAACTCCGAATCAACGAGGTCTCTGCGCTACAACGAGACGGCGTCCGCCAAATGGACCTGCCGCGCCGATTTCGCTATTTCCTGTTTGTAGTGATCGTGGGATCGTTTGGCTATGCGCTTTGGTTTGGAGGTGCGTCTTTGTTCGATAGAGGCGACAACCAGATTCCCAGGGGAGCCATGCGCACTTTGTACGCGGAGTGCTTGCAAACCTATGCGTCCAGCTACGGCGGCGGCCAACTTCCAGCCATGGAGTCTCTCGGCTCCAAGGATCGCGCAACGCTGCTGGGTTGTGCGGCCCATTCGGGCAACTATGCATTTTTCAAGCTCGCGCTGGGTGCGGCGACCGACAAGATCGATCAGGCAGTAGAGCTTGATCATCGCTGGCCTCTTGAATCGATAGCGGCCTGGACTGACGCAGACGCAGCGGTGGATGCGCTGCAACTGTATTGGAGTCGCCAATTCGAGCTCTTCCCGCAATCCGCTAGGGCGCAATGGATACGTGCCAGCTACTCCGTTGCGACGGTCGCCGCTGCCAAGCAGCTATTGCAACTCAAACCGGGCGCTACGCGTGAACAGATTCGGCATATGGAAAAGCAGCGCTATGCGGAGGACGGCCTCTCCCCCGGTTTTGCTATGGCGACTCTGGCGCAGTACCACGCATTCAAAGGTCGACTGGATGTGGCGCAATATTTTGCGAGCACGGGCTCAGAGCTGGCAAAGCCAGGCGTCCGTCTACGCCATTTGTACTTGCAGATGGATCCATCCAGACTTCTCGACGACAAGCTGGATCAATTTCTGGTGGCAAACGGGGTGCCATTGGATGAGCTGGACTCAAAAAATCGCACGCTGCTGCGTGCCGCGGTAACGCTGGGAGATGAGCCGCTGGCGTCCCGCCTACTGGCGCGTGGTGCAAATACGGATATCGCTGACGATGCTGGCGACACGCCCTTGCATGAAGCGGCAAGAAATAGTCGGACCTCACTGGTGCGCATGCTGCTTGTGCGCGCAAATCCTGACGTGCGCAATCACGTGGGGCGCACCCCCTTGCATGAGGCCTTTGCCGCAAGCGCATGGGATGTTGCCGACGCACTGCTAAGCAAACAAGCCAAGCTGGACATCCGGGATGCATTGGGTCGCACGGCACTATTTGAGTGTGTCCGCAGGGCTTGTCCGCTATTGGATAGATTAGCGGTGGCGGGAGCCCAATTCAATACCACGGACAGCAGCGGCAATTCGCTATTGCACGAAGTAGCAGACAACACCATGGCGCAATTGTTGATAGGACGCGGCGCGCCTGTGGATATTAAAGACGCGGATGGCAAGACGGCTCTGCACATTGCTTCCGAGAAGAACAACCCCGCATTGGCGACCTTGCTTTTGTCCAAAGGTGCCACGGTCAATGGGCGAGACAATCTGGGCAATACGCCGCTTCATTTTGCGCAGGCGAATGAAGTTGTATCCACGCTGTTGGACGCAGGGGCCAACCCTGATTTATCGAACAAGGCAGGGGTGCGTCCGGGTCACAACGGTGTGGGGCGGAGCATGATGCTGTTCCATTCTCCGGCGTTAATCCATGGAAAAAAAGATACCTTGGTTCGCTACTTTTCCGGAATATCGGTAGTCGACCAGGGGGAAGGCGGGGAACAGGTTGCCAGTGCGGAACTGGTCTCGCCCACGCTGGGCTATGTTGGCAACTTGTTGCAAGACGGCGCCGACACACTGGGAATCCCTGAAGTCAGATTTATTGCACGGGGTGTAACTCTGGACTTTCGCGTGCAATATGCGTGTGAAGTTGGGTTTGTTTTGCGTGACGGAGCAGCTTTCGAGCAGCTTGCACAATTGCCCATCCGGTCCGAGTGGAAAGATATAGCCCCATTGGATGGCAAAGCTAACAGTTTTCTTGTTCGCATCCAATCGGACCAGTGCGTCGTTCCTGTATTGACGCTTGAGGCGGTTCAGGCGGCTTTAGGAAAGGAGCTGACTGGGCCTGTAGACAAATGGCGACAGGCAGTCAAAACCTGCAAGCAAGCCAACAAAGAGCCCCAAGCCGCATGTGAGGTTTTGCTGAGGCCGACCATGCGTGTACTGGTCAGAAACGGCAAAGATTGGAAGGAGGCCGGGGTGCTGCGTGTTCGAGGCCCGGGCGAAAATGATGGCGGTTGATGCGAGTGCTGGCCTTCATCAAAGACTCCCGCCTCCACGACACCATCCCCACCCTCATCATGGCAAGCTAGACGTCATACCCTGGCGCCTGATGCGCAGGTGGGTGAGGGGGTCGCGTGATCAGCGGGCGGCTTCGCGTACTTTTTGCACGGCGGGCAGCAGCAAGGCGTTGTTTCCATCCGGTTTGGCGCTTATCTCCAGGGCCTTGCATTGCCACACACCATTTTCCAGTTTGGCGATCTTGTCCCTGGCGCAGCTTGGCTTGTTGCCGGGCGACGCTGCGGTGGGGTCGCTGGACGGCGCCGCGGTGATATCCATGGGTTTGCACTGCCAGAGGCCCTGTTCCAGTTTTGCGATCTGGCCCATGGGGCAGGCGGTAGGCTTTGTGGGTTGGGGGCCTGCTGCGTAGCAGGACAAGGACAACAAACTGACGGACAGTGCAGAAACGAGAGTTTTTCCGGCTTTGACGATGTAGCGCATGGTGGCATTCCTTTAGGTAAAGCGAGTTAAAAATTAGATAACACTGCTGTGTCGTGCCGGCACTTGGAATGGTTCAATAAATTTTGCCTCACGCAGCCATCGTACAGCCCAGTTCGTCCAGGTCGCTTTGGCACCACACGCGTTCTGCCTCCGGGACGGCCTGCCACTGCGCCAAAGCCGTCGCCTGGCTGCGCAGGTAAGCATCGGTTTGCCCAGCGGCCCGTTGCGCAATTGCCAACACCGCGTAGCCAAAAAACAGCTCAAACGCTGGCGCGCCATTGTGCAAACACACGTCCACGCAACGCTGCGCCGCCTCCACCGCGGCGCCGGTTTCGCCCGCCTGCAGCAGGCTGCGCGCCAACCGGTACTCGGCCCGCTCCTGCTCCAGCCAGGTGCCGGCCAGCTTCCAGTATTTCAGGCCGGCTTCGGCGGAGACCAACATGGCCCGGGTTTCATCAGGCTGGCGATCCGCCTTGCCCTCCAGCGTGCCCGCCAGGTTGTTGCCGGCGATGGCCAGTTCGCGAAAGGCGGGTGAACCTTCGGGCAAACCCGCGTCTGCAATCCGCAGCGCCTCGGTGAATGCGGTGATGGCGCGTGTGATTTCGCCGCGGCCGCTCAGTGCCGCCGCGGCGCCAGCCAGGGCCGAGATGCGCAGCGGTGGTGCCAGGGCTTCCAGGGCTGCCGCGTTGTCGCTGGCGTAGCGCAGGGTTGCCATGCCCTTTTGCAACGCGGCAGTGGCCATTTCGCTGGGCTCGCCTTGCAGTTGCTGGCGCAGCGTTCCGAGCAACTCGACGCCCTGCTGCCATTGCCCCAGGTGTTCACCATAAACATGGACCAGCAGCCGCACAAAGGGGGCAACCTGTTCAGACGTCTCTACGCGCGAGCAGGCAAGGGCCAGCCGGTCGGCCACTTCTTGCGGCGCATCGCCGTGGTCGTTCCATGCAGTCTTCAGAAATTCGTTGAGGTCGTCCATCACAGGTTTACTCCTGGTTGTAGTTCCCGGGGAAGAAGTGGCGTTCAATCAATTCGATCAGGATGTGCAGGACCTTGATGTGCAGCTCCTGCACACGGTCCGCATACCTGCCACCCGGCGTGTTGACATAAACACTGCTCAAGGCTTCCAGCACCGGGCTGGGCCGGCCGCTGAGCACAATCACCTGCATGCCCAGCGCCTGCGCCGCCTGGGCCGCACGCACGATATTCTTGCTGGTACCGCTGGTGCTCAAGGCCACTAGGCAATCGCCGGGACGTCCATGCGCCTCGATGTAGCGCGAGAACACCTGTTCATAACCCAGGTCATTGCCCACACAGGTCAGATGGCCGGCATCGCTGATGGCGGTGGCCGGCAGCGCGGCCCGGTCATCCCGGTAGCGGCCGGTCAACTCTTCGGCGAAGTGCATGGCGTCACACATGGAGCCGCCATTGCCGCAGGCATAAACCCGGCCCTTGGCGGTGAACACGGAGATCAGCGTGGCGGCGGCTTGCTCGATAGAGGCCAACGCAGAAGGATTGCGCAGCAGTGCGTCCAACGCGGTTTGGGCTTCACGCAAACTGGTTTCAATGTGTTGCTTCAAGGGTGAGTCCAGTCTGTTGGGGCAAAGAAGTTAAGCGGAGAAGGCCGGGCGCACGTAGGGTGGCCGTTGCACCATGGGGCGGGCGCTGCAATGGGCCTATTTTCATCCATTCCCACGCTAAAAATAGGTAGGTAGGATGCCTTACCATTGGGCATGAAAACAAGCTACATCTTTGGCGCCATTCTCGCCAGCAACGTGATCGGGATACTGGTGGGTGGACGCGGTGTGAAAACCGGGCTCATGGTCGTCTCGGGCGCCTTGGCCGCTTATGGTCTGTTTCGCATTTTGGGTTGAGTGCAGCCGGTGCCTATGTACGTATGCCCTGCTTGCAAAGCATTGAGCATCAACTTTTTTCGGAAGTGGTTGTCCTATCCCGCGCTTCCTGCGTACTGTAGTGCCTGCGGTGGATATTCGTTCGTGCTCCGATCGTCGGGCGGGACGGGTTTGGTTGTGGCGGTTGTAGCCGTTGCTGCCGGTGGCTTCGTTGCTTCGGCACTTCAGGCCCTTTGGCCGCTATGGATGGGGATCGCTGGGGCGACTGCCTTTTACGTCTGGCACTGGCATCGTGTTCAACTGGAGATACTATCTCCCGCGCTTGTGTCGAAGGCTCGAACGACCGAAAAGATGGGTGTCATTGCATTGCTGATTGCGTCGCTGCTGAACTAGCCACCGCCATGCGAGGCAGGGTGGTTCTTCGATCCATGCGGAGGCTATGAGGCTAAGAGAGGAAGGCGTGCATCCTCTTTAACCCAACGAGCCGCCCACCCTCAGCTTCGCCAGGCTTCTGACCGCTGCCGCAATTTCATCCGGCTGCAATGCTGCGAAGCCCAGCAGCCAGCCGTCGTTTTTGTTCTGAACGTCGTGGTACAGCGCACTCAGGCTGGGCGTCGCAATACCGCGCGCCGCGGCCTGGTAGCTCAGGTCGGCCTCACTGCCCTTGGGTAGTGCCACGCCGATCTGCAAACCGCCCGAGCTGTTCAGTGCCTGTGCCCATGGCAGATGGCGTTGCAGCAACTCCAGCAGCAGATCACGCCGGCTGCGGTAGAGCTGGCGCATCAGGCGCAAGTGGGCGGCGAAATGGCCCTGGGCCATGAAGTCGGCGGTGACTGCCTGCGCCAGTTGCGCCACATGCCCGTCGTACACCGTGCGCGTGGTCACCATGGGCGCTACCAGTTGTGGTGGTAGCACCGCATAGGCAATGCGCAGCGACGGGAACAAGGCCTTGGAAAACGTGCCTATGTAAATCACGCGCCCGCTGTGGTCCAGGCCTTGCAGGCTGGGGGTAGGGCGGCCGTCGTACAGGAACTCGCTGTCGTAGTCGTCTTCCACGATCCAGCTGCCATGGCGCTCAGCGTAGTCGATCAGCGCCATGCGCCGCGGTAGGCTGAGAGTGTGGCCGGTAGGGTATTGGTGCGATGGGGTCAGGTAGACCAGGCGCGGTGGTGCTGCGGCCTGGCTCAGATCCATTTGCATGCCTTGTGTGTCCACCGCCATGGGTTGCAGCCGCGCGCCGCTGGCCGCAAACGCCGTGCGAGCGCCGCGGTAGCCCGGGTCTTCCATCCAGACGCCGTCGCCGGGGTCCAGCAGCAGCGTGGCCAGCAATTGCAGCGCCTGCTGCGAACTGGTCAGCACCAGCACCTGCTCGGGTGTGCAGCGCACGCCGCGGGAGTGGACGAGGTACTGGGCGATGGCCGTGCGCAGATCCTTCCGGCCTTGCGGGTCGCCATAACGCATCAAATCTTCGGGCTGCTGGCGCAGGCGCCGGGTCGTCAATTGGCGCCACAGCGCATGCGGGAAGGCCCGCAGATCCGGGCTGCCTGCGGCAAAGGCCTGTAGGCGCATGGGTTCCTGGCAGCCGCCGGTGGCCAGCATGCCCTGGCCGCGCTGCGACAGGTCGGCAGGCTTCAGGCGTGACGGGTCGAGTGGCGGCGTCCGCTTGGCCTTTTGTTGGGTCTGCGGTGCGGCCATGTCAATCGCGACAAAGCTGCCCTGGCCGGTGTGTCGCACCACATACCCTTCGGTCTCCAGTTGCGCATAGGCCGCTTCGACGGTCACGCGGGAGAGGGCCAGGTCTTGCGCCATGACCCGTGTGGCCGGCAGGCGCTCGCCGTGGGCCAGGCTGCCGTTGCGGATGGCCTGGCGCAACGCGGCACACAGGCGCTCGCGCAGCCCTATACCCTGGCTGGCGCTGGCGTCGAACAGGTTGAGCCACAGGCTGGGCTGGGGGGCTGGCATGATTGGTCTTATCAAGTGTTAATTATTGGTATCAATGATAAGGCCGTTGAATCGTAAACTTCCTACCAATGCAGCGATGCACTCCTAGTTCAACCGCCCACCACTGAAAGGTTTACTGATATGTCCGACCATTCCACTCCTGTCGCACCCGCCGTCGCATCCCAAGTGCTGGCTTTTCCGCCCGCAAGCCCCGCGCAATCCTGTGACTACATGCTGCACAAGCTCAGCTACCACGCGGACGCCTGGGACGTGGCCGAGGACCTGCGCAACGGCGTCACTGGCATCGTGGTCATCGATACCCGCAGCGATGCGCTGTACGCCCAGGGCCACGTTCCCGGCGCCATCAGTTTCCCGCACCGCCAGATGGATGCGCAAAGCACCGCGGCTTTGGACCGCAGCAAGGTGTATGTCACCTACTGCGACGGCATAGGTTGCAACGGCTCGACCAAGGGCGCCTACAAGCTGGCCAAGTTGGGCTTTACCGTCAAGGAAATGTTGGGTGGACTGGACTTCTGGCGGCGCGACGAGCAACCGGTCGCCACCGGTATCGAGCCCGGCGTCATGCCATCCAAGGCCATGGGCATCGAATGCGCGTGTTAGAAAAACCCCCACGCTTGTCGCTGCGCGTACTGCGCCGCCCCCCAGGGGAGCGCAGCCTTGCTTGGGGCGGCCCGGCGCGGCGGCTAGAAGACCCCGCAGCACTGGCGCACCCTGGCGTGCGCCAGGCCTTGCCCAACGATGCTGAAGCGCTGGCCGTGCTGTGCGCCGAGCATGCGGCCTACGAACGCCTGGCTTACGATGCGCAGGGCCATGCCGGCAGGCTGCAGCAGGCGCTGGCGGCCGGTCGCCTGCAGGTCTGGTTGGCCGAACAGGCCGGTCAGGTTGTGGGTTATGCCAGCGTGACGCTGGACTTTGCGACGCTGACCGCAATGCCATACGCCCACCTGGACTGCCTGTACCTGCAGACCCAGGCGCGTGGGCAAGGTTGGGGGCAGGCCCTGATGGACTGCGTGATTGGTTTTGCCAAGGCACAGGGCTGCAGCAATCTGCAATGGCAGACACCGGATTGGAATGGCTCGGCGATAACGTTCTATGCCCGGTCGGGCGCCGCACAGGCCTCCAAGCAGCGCTTTGTGCTGGCGCTATAGCCAGGGTCGGGGCGTGCCGCCTTTTCACCGCCAAGGTTCGGTGGCGCTGTTTTTGTAGTCTGATTGCTATATTTTCGATAGCGGTTATGGTAGATAATACGGGGGCTAGCGGCGTATTTTGCCAATGCAACGATGAAATAACCCCAATATGGGTATGTTTGGCACCCGAATCCACCACGAACGGGTTGCCTGCAACTGCAAATCCAATGCGTTTACCATTGCACCAAAGCCTCTGTGCACCCCAAGCCAGGCCCTTTTTATGTGAATGCGCCAATGCCGACCAACGCCCCAGAAACGCCGGACGACCTGATTGACAAGTTATCCATTGCCCGGCAACCCATAGTCAATGCCCAGCGCACCGTGGTCGCCTACGAGTTGTTCAACCGCTCGCAGTCGGCCACGTCGCACTCCCTGTCCAGCGATGTGTCTTTTGCCTTGCATGCGCTGGCCGAAAGCGGCGCGCCGTTTGCGATCACCAACTGTGATCTGTTCATCAACACCGTGCACCAGGCCCTGGGCGGCGCCCACTGGGATTTCATAGACCCGGCCAAAACGGTGATCGAGGTGCCCACGGTTCCCGGCCATGCACCCGAGCAGATTGCCGAATCGGCGGTGTTGTTGGAAGCGCTGCGGGCGCGTGGCTTCCGGCTGTCGTTTCGCCACAGCGTGGTGGCGCCGCTCTACAAGCCCTGGCAGGCCTTGGCGGACTTTGTGAAGGTGGAACTGTCGCCAGCAACCGAGCCCAATATCCAGGCTCTGGTCGCCGCCATCAGGGGGCGCACCGGTGCGATTGTGGTGGCGGAAAAAATTGAACGCGCCGACCAGTTTGAGGCCTTCAAGGCCCTGGGCGTGGAGCGCTTCCAGGGCTTCTGGTTCTCGGTGCCCGAGCTGGTGCAGCCCCGGGTGTTGTCACCCGGCGAGATGACGGCGCTGGAACTGTTCAACCTGGTGCGCAAGGAGGCACCGCTGGAAGAGGTGGAGCTGGTGTTGAAGAAAGACGCGGCGCTGGGCCTGAGCCTGCTGCGCATCATCAATTCGGCGGCCATGGGCTTGAAGCAAACGGTGACATCACTGCGCCAAGTGGTGCTGTTGATGGGCTACCAAAAGCTGGCGCGCTGGTCGGCCATGCTGATGACCTCGGCCAGCCAGAGCAGCACCAGCCTGTTGGGCGCGTCCGCCGTGGTGCGCGGGCGCATGATGGAACTGCTGGCCCAGCACAATATGTCGGATGACGAGGCCGGTTCCGCGTTTCTGGTCGGGCTGTTGTCGCAACTGGACCGCATGTTGGGGACACCCATGGCCACCGTGCTGGAGCGGCTGGCACTGGACGCCGATGTCAGCGCCGCGCTGCTGCAGCGCAGTGGCAAGTTCGGCGACATGCTGAGCCTGGTGGTGGCCTGCGAGTCGGATGACGAGCAGGCTTTTGCCGTGGCCTTTGCGCGCCTGGGCTACTCGCTGCGCCAGATCAACCTGGCGCATCTGGAAGCCCTGGCCTGGGGCGATAGCGTCGGCTGAAAGCGGTCGGCACTTGCTTACGCTATATCTCCGTTCGGGCTGAGCCTGTCGAAGACCCTGCGTGCCCTTCGACAGGCTCAGGGCGAACGGGATGTGTGCAAATACCATCCAACTAGAGACGCCATCATTCCGGTTGAGAGTTTTCAGACCGCCGCAACATTGGTGAGGCTGTGTGCCGCGCCCGTAGAAGCACCACGCGCGTGGCCACGTTGCAGGCCACTGACAATCGCCTTCAGCGAGGCGGACACGATGTTCGCATCCATGCCCACACCAAACACCGTGTGTTGTTCGTTGATGCGCAGTTCCAGGTAGGCAACAGCCTGCGCGTTGGCCCCGGCGCCCAGGGCGTGTTCGTGGTAATCCAGCACGCGGACCTTGGTGCCCGAGATGGCATTCACAGCATTCACAAAGGCCTCGATCGGACCAGTACCTTGGCCCTGAATTTGCCGCCCTTCCCACTGCGCGGTCAGCGCCACGCCGTCGCCCGACACGGTTTGTTCAACCACCGGGTTGGTGATACGCGTTGTGCCATATTCGCGTTGGAACAAGTCCCACAAATCCTTGGCGCTGAGCTCCTTGCCTTCGGTGTCCATGACGGCCTGTACCACCTGGCTGAATTCAATTTGCAGGCGGCGCGGCAATTCCAGGCCGTATTCGGTCTCCAGCAAGTAGGCGATGCCACCCTTGCCGGACTGGCTGTTGACACGTATCACGGCCTCGTAGCTGCGGCCCAGATCCATCGGGTCCACGGGCAAATAGGGGATAGCCCATGCATCGTCTGGCCCCGCCTCCGCGCGCAAGGCAAACGCCTTCTTGATCGCGTCCTGGTGTGTGCCGGAGAAGGAGGTGTAGACCAGTTCACCCACGTAAGGGTGGCGCGGGTGCACCGGCAACTGGTTGCAGTGCTCCACCATGCGCCGCACTTCATCAATCTGCGAGAAGTCCAGTTGGGGCGATACACCCTGGGTGTAGAGATTCAGTGCGATGGTCACGATGTCCACATTGCCGGTGCGCTCGCCGTTGCCAAACAAACAGCCTTCCACGCGCTGCGCGCCGGCCATCAGCGCGAGTTCGGCCGCGGCCACGCCGGTACCGCGATCGTTGTGCGGATGCACCGACAGCACCACGCTGTCGCGCCGCGCGATGTTGCGGTGCATCCACTCGATCATGTCGGCAAACACATTGGGTGTGGAATGCTCCACCGTGGTCGGCAGGTTGATGATGCAGGGCTGTTCGGGCGTGGGCTGCCACACATCGGTGACGGCGTCGATGACACGTTTGGAAAACGCCAGCTCGGTGCCCGAAAAATGCTCGGGTGAATACTGGAAGGTCCAGTGTGTAGCGGGTTGCTGGCGTGCCAGGTCTTGTATCAACTGGGCGTGGCTGGTGGCCAATTCCACAATCTGGTCCTCGTCCATGCCCAACACGACGCGGCGCATGACCGGTGATGTGGCGTTGTAGACGTGCACGATGGCACGTTTGGCTCCCACCAGGGCTTCCATGGTGCGGCGTATCAAGGCGTCTTTGGCGGGCGTCATGACCTGGATGGTCACGTCATCGGGCACCAGCTTTTGTTCAATCAACTGGCGTACAAAATCAAATTCGATTTGTGATGCGGCGGGAAAACCGACCTCGATTTCCTTGAAACCAATCTCCAGCAGGTGGGCAAACATGCGCAGCTTGCGCGCCATGTCCATGGGCTCGATCAGCGCCTGGTTGCCGTCGCGCAGGTCGGTGCTGAGCCAGATCGGGGCTTGTGTCAGCACGGCGTTGGGCCAGGTGCGGTCGGTCAAACCAATGGGAGCGAAGGCGGGGTACTTGCGGCTGGGATCTTGCAACATGCTGGGTCTCCTGGGTGAAAAAAGGAACCAGCAACCCAATGAAAAACGGCCCGTTGCTGGTAGCTACGGGCCGTGGTGTTTGCGCTTACGCGTGTACTACCAACTCCGCCCGAAGGGGATTAGTAGTAGCGCTAGTGCAAATGCGTTCATGACCGAATAGTAACCGAATTTTTTGAACCGGACTTAAACCAGTGCTTCTTTGACAAAATCCAGCCGGTCCTGGCCAAAGAACATGGCATCCCCGACAAACACCGTGGGCGCACCAAACGCGCCACGTGCCACCGCCTCTTCGGTGTTGGCCTTCAGCGCCGCCTTGATGTCCGCGTCGTTGACCAAGGCAAATACCACCGCCGGATCGAAATCCGCCTCCACCAGCGTGGCCGCGGTCACGGCCGGGTCATTCAGGTTGACGCCATGCGCCCACATCGCGGTGTAGATGGTCGCCAGAAAGGACTCGAAGCGTTGCGGATGCCGTAACTGCATGCCCACCACGGCGCGCATCAACTGCAGGGTGTTGATGGGGAAGTGTGGGTTGATGCGAAAGGGCACGCCGTAGCGTTGCGCAAAGCGGCCTAGATCTACCGCCATATAACTTCCCTTGGCGGGCACCATCATCGGCGAAGCGTTGCCGGTGGCCTGGAACACGCCGCCCAGCAGCATGGGCCGGTAGACCAACTTGGCATTGGCTTGCGCACACAGCGTGGGCATTTGTGTCCACGCCAGGTAGGCGGCCGGGCTGCCCACGTCGAAGAAGAATTCCGCAGTTTTTTGCATGGTCAGTTTTATGGGTAAATGATCGTTTGGTAAACGAACGTTATTCTATGATTTAATCCGTGTCAACCTGTTCAGATTCCAAACCACCATGCGCTACGCCAAGACCCACAAGGACGAGACCCGCCAGAAGCTGCTGACCAGCAGCCGCGCCATTGCCAAGAAGGGCGGCTTCAAGGCCACCGGTGTCGATGCGCTGATGGCATCGGTCGGTCTGACCGGTGGCGCCTTCTATAGCCACTTCCCGTCCAAGCAGGCCTTGTTTGCGGAACTGATTGCCCAGGAGATGGACAACAGCAGCGCCATGCTGGCGGTCGACAAGGATTCACCCGACAACCATGTTGCCAAATGCCTGCGCAATTACCTGAGCAGCTTCCACGCCATGAATCCCGAGCTGGGTTGTGTGTTGCCCACGCTGGGCCCCGAGATTGCGCAGGCCGGCCCCGAGGTGCGCAGTGTGGTGGAGGCGGCCCTGAAGCGCACGCAAAAAAGCTGGAGCACGCGTACCGGTGACGCGGACGCCGGCTGGGCACTGATCGCGCAATGCGTGGGTGCACTGGTGCTGGCGCGCGCCGTGGAAAGTGAACGCACACGCAAGGAAATCCTCGCGGCCAGCCGCCGCTTCTTGGACAAGGCGCTGCCCGCTGATGCCAAAACCTAAGGCTTTGTTGACGAAGTCCGTTCGCGTTGAGCTTGTCGAAACGCAGCACTTACAAGTCAAAGATTGGGCAAGGGGCTTCGACAAGCTCAGCCCGAACGGAGGTACTTGTGCAGCGCTGCCTTAACCCAGAAGAACCAGATGTCCTCTAACGATTCCCAACCCAAAGTCGCGCTGGTCATAGGCGCAGGTGATTCCACCGGTGGCGCCATCGCCAAACGGTTCGCGAAGGGGGGATACATCGCCTGCGTCACGCGCCGCTCCGCCGACAAGTTGCAGCCGCTGGTGGACAGCATACGGGCCGAGGGCGGCCAGGCCTTTGGCTACGCCAGCGACGCGCGCAAGGAAGAAGACGTGGCGGCGCTGTTTGAGAAAATCGAGGCCGAGCATGGCCCGGTGGAAGTGCTGGTGTTCAACATCGGCGCCAACGTGCCCTGCAGTATCCTGGAGGAAACGCCGCGCAAGTACTTCAAGATCTGGGAGATGGCCTGCTTCAGCGGTTTCCTGAATGCCCAGGCCGCCGCCAAACGCATGGTGGCGCGCGGACGCGGCACGATACTGTTCACCGGCGCCACGGCGGGCCTGCGCGGCGCTGCGAACTTCGCCGCCTTTGCCGGCGCCAAACACGCCCTGCGCGCGTTGGCACAGAGCATGGCGCGCGAACTGGGCCCGCACAACATCCACGTGGCCCACGTGGTCGTGGACGGCGCCATCGACACCGATTTCATCCGCACGCAATTTCCCGAGCGCTACGCGCTGAAGGACCAGGACGGCATCCTCAACCCCGACCACATCGCCGAGAACTACTGGCACCTGCACAGCCAGCCGCGCGATGCCTGGACCTTTGAGCTGGACCTGCGGCCTTATATGGAACGCTGGTGAACCAGATGAGGCCTTAAGAGAAATCGGCCTGTAGCCCTCGTGAAATATGCCTAGTTCACTACTAAAACAATAGCATCCTTCAGGCTGGAAATAGTTGCTTGGGCTGGCCCTCGGTCCACGCCGCAAACTTGTCCATGACCCTGGCGTAGTCGCCCGACGCCTCAAACGCAGCCAACCACCTCTGCAAGGCCGGCCAAGGTTGGGCGGCAAACCAGGCAAGTTCGGTGTGGGCGAACTGCCGCACAAAAGGCGCGATGGCTGCGTCTGCCAAGCCGAAGTGTTCACCCATCAGGTAGCCCTGCGAATCCAGGCGTTCGTTCAAGGTCTGCAGGAACTGCGCGCCGCGCGCACGGTGCGCCAGGCCATCGGGCAGCGCGTAGCGGTTGGGGTATTTGTAGCGGTCCAGTTGCGCCTTGAAGTCGCCGTCGCACTGGGCGATCAGCTGCAGCGCATCCGCCATGCCCTGTGCCGACGCGGGCAGCCAGTTTTGCGGGTCGTTGCGTCGCAGCGCCCATAACATGATGTCCAAGCTTTGTTCCAGCACCACGCCATCGGGCAAAACCAGCACCGGAACCGTGCCCTTGGGTGAGGCCAACAACAGCGCGGGCGGTTTGCGCGCCAGCACTACTTCGCGCAATACACACACCATGCCGCTGGCGGCGATGGCGAGTCGCGCACGCATGGCGTAGGGGCAGCGCCTGAAGGAATACAGAACGGGGTAGGGCGCAGCAACCGGCGTGGAAACTGCCATTACGGGGTGGTGTCGGATTCAGTTGCGGGCTTGGGCGGCGGCGTGGTTTCCCCAATATGCGCCTTGCCGCGCGCCTTGGCCAGTTCCCACTGGCGCTGGCGTTCACGGGCGCGGTTTTTCTGGACCTCGCTGGTGCTGGCGTGGCAGCGCGGGCAGCTGACGCCCAGCTCAAACAGGGGCGACTCCAGCGCGCCGTCTTCCAGTGGCATGCGGCAACCGCGGCATAACTTGTGTGTGCCCGGCGTCAGGCCATGGTCCACCGATACCCGCTCGTCAAACACAAAACAGGTGCCGTCCCATTGGCTGTCCTCGGGAGCCACGGTTTCCAGGTATTTGAGGATACCGCCCTCCAGGTGGTAGACCTCGTCAAACCCTTGGGCGCGCATATAGGCGGTGGATTTTTCGCAGCGTATGCCGCCGGTGCAAAACATCGCGACCTTGGGCTTCTTGCCGCTGGGGTTGGCGCGCAATTGCTCGGCATTTTCGGCCCAGGCGGGCAGTTCGGAGAAGGTGCGGATCTGCGGATCGATCGCACCCTTGAACGTGCCAATCGCCACCTCGTAGTCATTACGCGTGTCGACCACCACCACGTCGGGGTCGGCAATCAGCGCATTCCAGTCCTCGGGTTTGACATAGGTGCCGGCCATGCGCGTCGGGTCCACACCCGGTACACCCATGGTGACGATCTCGCGCTTGAGCCGCACTTTCATGCGGTTGAAGGGCGGCCGCTCGGCGTAAGACTCCTTGTGCTGCAGGTCGGCCAGCAGCGGGTCGCTGCGCAGATAGGCCAGCACGGCGCGCACGTCGTCCGGCGCTCCGGCTATCGTGCTGTTGATGCCCTCGCGGGCCAGCAGAATCGTGCCCTTGACGTGGTGTTGCTCGCAAAACGCCAGCAGGGGCTCCTTGCGGTTTTCATAGTCGACCAGTTCGACGAATTTGTAAAAGGCGGCGGTGAGAAATCGTTGGTGGAGCATGGGTGTATTGTAAAAGCTGCCCCTTTTTTCTTTGTGTACCATTCAGGGGCCGAACACAAATACGCATAAGACGCACTAATGATTCAGTAATGTTCGGAAAACCAAGGTAAAACCCTCGCGGTGTTTGAGGCGGACCTGTCTACAGTGGCGGCATCGATCATTAACGAGTCCACCCATGCGAACACTTCATTCCCGTCGCCGCGCACTGAGCGCCGTGGCGCTGGCGCTTGCCAGTTCCAGCGTTTTTCTGCAGGGCTGCGACAGCCCGCCTTCCACGCTCAAGATTGGCGTCGCCCAACCGCTGTCAGGCAATCTGGCCGCATTGGGCCAGGATTTGCTCAATGGCGTGAACCTGGCCGTTGCGGAGTTGAACAAGGAAGGTTTTCGCGTCCAGGGCAAACTCGTGACGCTGGAAGTGGTTGCCGTGGATGACCGGGCCAGCCCCGACACCGGGCGGGAAGTGGCCAAACAACTGGTGGATGCCGGTGTGGTGGCGGTCATAGGGCATTTAAATTCAGGTGTGAGCATTGCGGCCGCACCGATTTACGCGGAGAAGAACATTGCCCAGATGGCGATCTCGACCAACCCCAAATACACCCAGTTGGGCTTGCAAACAACGTTCAGGCTGGTGGCTAACGACACGCTGCAGGCCAAGGCGATAGGCAGCTTTTCCGCAACGAAGTTCAGGGCCACCAAATATGCGGTGCTTGACGACAACACGCCCTACGGCAAGGACCTGGCAGCCGGTGCCGTCAAGGAATTGACGCTAGCCAAGAAGGAGATCACGCTGCGGCAGTCCTTCGACGACAAGACGCGAGAATTTGACGAGTTGGCCGGCAAGATCAAGGCCTCCGGCGTCGAGGTCATCATCACCACGCTGAGTGACTTCCAGAACCTGGCCTTGCTGGAAGCCTTGAAGAAAATCAGCTACACCAAGGTTTTTATGCTGGGCGGTGACACCATCAAGACCACCGACATGCTCAAGGGTACAGGGGCTGTCAGCGGGCTGTATTCGACGTCACCGATTCTCGACGCGCGGGAATTCACGGCCGGGGCCGCCTTCCTGGAAAAGTACCAGGCCAAATACAAGATCGCACCGGCCTATGCCGGCCACTACACCTACGATGCCATGCATGTGCTGGCGGCGGCGATTCGCCGCACAGACTCCGCCAAGCCGCAGGACATTGTGATGGCACTGCGCAAACTGGACGGTTATGCCCCGGTGACGGGCTCCATGCGCTGGGACCAGAATGGCGAGCAGCGTTATGGCGTCATCGGTGTCTACATGGCCCGCGACGCGCTGTGGGAGTCACAGGTTCGCTCAGATAATTGGTAAGGCCGTTGGGCGGCAAGCAAGTCGTGGTCACACCATGCGGCGCTGCGCGACGCGTTTGACAAGGCCTTGGTCACGCTGAAGTAAAACGGAGTCTATATGACCGCTTGCTGAAGCAGTATGCAGAATAGAGAGCATTTGGTTGAATTGGCCTGTAGCCCTCGTAAAGGCTTGGCATATAGCTACTAAATGCATAGCGTCTATGCGATTCCAGGGGCATCAGAATTCCGTCACCACGGTCACACCCACGGCGCTGAACCTGTCCATATTCATTAGCTCATTTATGGACTGCTCCAGGCTGATGGTTTTGCCTATCAATTTTTCGGGTGCGAGTTTGCCGGAGTGGATCATGGCCAGCATGGCGCCATAGCGGTGCGCCTGCATGCCGTGGCTGCCCAAGATTTCCAACTCGTGCGCGATCACCTTGGCCATGGGTATGGCCGGTGTGCTGTGGTCCGCCAGCATCAGGCCGACCTGGATGTGTTTGCCGCGCTTGCGCAAATTGCTGATGGAGTTGAAGCAGGTGGTGGGGTGGCCCAGCGCATCCAAAGAGACATGGGCACCGCCCTGGGTGATCTCCAAAACGGCCTCGACCACGTTGGCGACTTTGCTCGCATTCACGGTGGCGACGGCACCCATGGCGCGGGCCAGGTTGAGCTTGTCGTCCGAGATATCGATAGCGACCACATTGGCTCCGACCGCGTTGGCAATCATGATGGCGGACAGGCCAACACCACCACAACCGTGCACGGCAACCCATTGCCCGGCTGATGTTTTGCCCTGGTCGATGACGGCACGAAACGAGGTCACAAAACGACAACCCAGGCTGGCGGCCGTGGTGAAATCCATGGTCTGGGGCAGTTCCACCAGATTCAGGTCGGCTTGGTGGATACCCACATATTCGGCGAACGAACCCCAGTGTGTAAAGCCGGGTTGGAACTGTTTGTCGCAGACCTGCTGGTGACCCGCATGGCACTGCGGGCAGACGCCGCAGCCACCAACAAAGGGCACGGTCACGCGGTCGCCGACTTTCCAATTGCGCACGTCTTTGCCAACCGCCTCCACAATGCCCGCCAACTCATGCCCCGGCACGTGGGGCAACACAATGTCCGTGTCATGTCCGACCCAGCCATGCCAGTCGCTGCGGCACACGCCGGTGGCCATGACCTTGACCACCACGCCATGTGTTTCCGGTGTTGGGTCCGCAACCGTGCGTATTTGCGGTGGTGCGGAAAAGGCTTCGTAAACGACTGCTTTCATGCTGGCTCCGTCTTGTGGGAGATTCAGTTTATCCTTCACCGGCCAACGGGCTGAAAGGTATTGCACGTTTGCGCGACTAATTCGGTATCAGCCACTTTCCGTGAGGTGTTTCACCATGACCCGACGTTCCCTGTTTGCCTTTCTTGCCAGCCTGGGTTTGATACGCCAGGCACTGGCCGCCGCTCCACCTGCGGGCGCGGCAACCTCTATAGTGCCCTTGCGCCTGGACGATGCAGAGTGGAAAAAACGGTTGACATCTGCTCAGTACGACGTGTTGCGCCATGAGGGCACGGAGCGGCCGCATAGCAGCCCCTTGAATGGCGAAAAACGCAAGGGCCTTTACCACTGTGCCGGCTGCGACTTGCCGCTGTTCTCCGCGGACATGAAGTTTGACAGCGGCACCGGTTGGCCCAGTTTCTTCACGACACTGCCCGGTGCGGTGTTGACCAAAACCGACTTCAAAATGGTTTTCCCGCGCACCGAATACCACTGCGCCCGCTGCGAGGGGCATCAGGGCCATGTGTTCAACGATGGCCCGGCGCCCACCGGCAAGCGTTACTGCAACAATGGCCTTGCGCTGCGGTTTGTTGCGGCTGCCTAGGTAGCGCTCGTCTCCTTCAGCACGGCCAGGTCGAACCGTGCTCGGGCACCAGAGCCCGCCAGCCCAGATCGTGTCCAATGCGTGCGCGCAAGGCATCGGCGGCCTGCAACTCGCCGTGCACCACGTAGACCTGATCCGGGCGATTCGGCATACTGCGCAGCCACTGTAATAGTTGCCCCGCATCGGCGTGGGCCGAAGCGGACTGCAGTTGCACAATTTCCGCATTGACCTCGACATCACGCCCGTGGATGCGTACGCTCCTGGCGCCGCCGGCCAGTGTGGCACCCCGCGTTCCAGGGGCCTGGTAGCCTGTCAGGATGATCATGTTGCGGTGGTTGCCGGCTCGGTGTTCCAGATGGTGCAGCACGCGTCCTCCGGTAGCCATGCCGCTAGCCGACAGAATGACCATGGGGCCGTGGCGTGCGGCAAGGGCTTTGGACTCGTCCGTGCTATTGATCATGGTTGCCGCGTGTGTCAAAGCGTGTGCCTCTTTGGCATTGAGCCGGTGATCGCCAATATGCTGTTCAAACAAATGCGTGGTGTGGACTGCCATGGGACTGTCCAGAAAAACGGGTAGTGCATGCGGGACTTTTCCGGCGGCCTTGAGCTGTGCGATCGCATGCAGCATGGCCTGCGCCCGCCCGACGGCAAACACCGGTGCCACGGCCACACCGCCGCGTGCGGCCAGTTTATGCAAAGCCGCACCGAGCTCATCCTGGAGGTTCTCGGTTGGGTGCTGGCGGTCTCCGTAGGTGGATTCAATCAATACCGTATCGGCGGCCGGCGCGGTGGCAGGTGGGTACATGATGGAGTCGTCCGGGCGTCCCAGATCACCGGAGAACAAGATGCGCCGGCCGGCGACTTCGAGCAGCACGCTGGCGGCGCCCAGAATGTGACCGGCTGGACTGAACGTCACACGCCAGCCGGGAATGGGTTGAAAGGTCTTGCCCACGTCCATGGCTTTGATGCGCGGCAGGCAATCCAGCGCATCTTGTCGAGAATACAGGGGCAGGGCCGGCGCGTGCTTGGAAAAACCGTGGCGGTTGGCAAAGGCGGCGTCTTCTTCTTGAATGTGGCCGCTGTCTGGCAGCAGGATGTTGCACAGCGCCCGCGTGCCGGACGTGGCATAGACATTGCCGGCGAAGCCTTCCTTGATCAGCAGCGGAATGTAACCGCTGTGGTCCAGATGGGCATGGGTCAACACCACCGCATTAACGGAATCGGGGGCGATGGGCAAAGGCGTCCAGTTGCGCAAGCGCAGTTGCTTGTAGCCCTGGAACAACCCGCAATCGATCAGCAGGCTGTGGCCGTCATGGCGCACCAGATACTTGGAGCCCGTGACAGTGTTGGCTCCGCCCAGGAATGTGATGTTGACGCCCATGGCATGCCTCCTGCGGCAATGCCAATCCGGCCACGATGGCCAAGAAAAATGCCGCTCGTCGTTTATAGAACGGGCGGCATGTTTTGGGTGCCTGCTATGCAGCAGGCTTGATCTGCATCAACTAAAAAAACTCTTCAAACGGTCGGTCCAACTGTCTCCCGATGGCGAGTGTTTGTTGCCACCTTTCTTCAGGGACTCATCAAGTTCGCGCAGCAGGCGGCGCTGGTGCTCGCTGAGCTTGACCGGTGTTTCCACTGCGATGTGGCAGTACAAGTCGCCGGGGTAGCTGGCGCGCACACCCTTGATGCCCTTGCCGCGCAGGCGGAACTGTTTGCCGGTTTGTGTGCCTTCTGGGATGTCGATCGCCGCTTTACCGGCCAGCGTCGGCACGTCGATCTCACCGCCCAGCGCGGCCGTCGCCATGCTGATGGGGACCGAGCAATGCAGGTCATCGCCATCGCGCTCAAAGATATCGTGCTTCTTAAGCCGGATCTCGATGTACAGGTCGCCGGGCGGCCCGCCATTGGTGCCGGGTTCGCCGTTGCCGGTGCTGCGGATGCGCATGCCACCGTCGATGCCGGCCGGGATCTTGACTTCCAGCGTTTTCTGTTTCTTGACCTTGCCCTGCCCATGGCAGGCCATGCAGGGCTCGGGTATCACCTTGCCAGTACCACGGCAGGTGGGGCAGGTCTGTTGCACGCTGAAAAAGCCCTGGCGCATCTGCACCGAGCCGGAGCCACTGCAGGTGCCGCAGGTCTTGACCTGGGTACCGGGCTTGGCGCCGCTGCCCTTGCAGATTTCGCAGGCGTCCCAGCTGGGGATGCGGATCTGTGCGTCCTTGCCGCGTGCCGCTTCTTCCAGCGTGACTTCCATGGCGTAACTCAGGTCGCTGCCGCGGAAGACCTGGCGGCCACCGGCGCCGGGTCGGCCGCCGCGTTGCTGGCCAAACATGTCGCCAAAAATATCACCAAAGGCTTCGGCAAAACCGCCATAACCCTCGCCGCCGGCGCCACGCATATTCGGGTCCACTCCGGCATGGCCATGCTGGTCGTAGGCCGCGCGTTTCTGCGGGTCCGACAGCATTTCGTAGG
>JAZKIR010000091.1:0-15482 GCA_040384785.1 Pseudomonadota bacterium | reverse complement strand
TCCTCCGTCGAAATGGCCCCCCGCGACCCTATCCTGGGTCTGAACGAGCAATTCAACGCCGATACCAACCCTGCCAAAGTGAATCTGGGCGTGGGCGTGTACTTTGACGACAACGGCAAACTGCCCTTGCTGCAATGTGTGCAGGCAGCCGAAAAAACCATGATGGACAAGCCCACCGCGCGTGGTTATCTGCCCATCGACGGCATCGTGGCCTATGACAACGCCGTCAAGGGCCTGGTGTTTGGTGCCGACAGCGAAGCTGTAACTTCCGGCCGCGTGGCCACTGTGCAGGCCATTGGCGGCACCGGCGGCCTGAAGATTGGTGCGGACTTCCTGAAGCGCCTCAACCCCAACGCCAAGGTGCTGATCTCCGACCCCAGCTGGGAAAACCACCGCGCGTTATTCAACAACGCCGGTTTTGAAGTGGACACCTATGCCTACTACGACGCGGCCAAACGCGGCGTCAACGTCGAAGGCTTTCTGGCCAGCCTGAACGCGGCCGCACCCGGCACCATCGTTGTGCTGCACGCCTGCTGCCATAACCCTACCGGATATGACATCAGCCCCGAAGACTGGGACAAGGTAATTGCCGTGGTGAAAGCAAAGAACCTGACACCCTTCCTGGACATGGCCTACCAGGGCTTTGGCTACGGTATTGCCGAAGACGGCGCCGTGATCCAGAAGTTTGTCGCCGCCGGCCTGAACTTCTTTGTGTCGACCTCCTTCTCCAAGAGCTTCAGTCTGTATGGCGAGCGCGTCGGCGGCCTGTCCGTGTTGTGCCAGGACAAGGAAGAAGCCGGCCGGGTCTTGAGCCAGCTCAAGATCGTGATCCGCACCAATTACTCCAACCCACCGACCCACGGTGGTGCCGTGGTGGCCGCCGTGCTGAACAACCCCGAGCTGCGCGCCCTGTGGGAAAAAGAACTGGGCGAGATGCGTGTGCGCATCAAGGCCATGCGCCAAAAGCTGGTCGATGGCCTGAAGGCAGCCGGTGTGAAACAGGACATGTCTTTCATCACCACCCAGATCGGCATGTTCAGCTACTCCGGCCTGACCAAGGACCAAATGGTGCGCCTGCGCAGTGAATTTGGTGTCTACGGCACCGACACCGGCCGCATGTGTGTGGCCGCGCTGAACAGCAAGAACATCGATTACGTCTGCGCGTCGATTGCCAAAGTCATCTAAGGTTTTTGAAAAAGAGGGCGCTAGCCCTCGACTTGACTGCACAGGCCGCTATTAAATATATAGCACCTGTGTTTTAACCGGGCGGTATTCCTGGGGTGATGCGCGAAAACACCATGGCAAACCCTGCAGCAGGCTGACAAAGCCATACCGCAGATATACGGGTCTTACAGTCAGCAAACAGCCTCCCCAGGATTTGTCAAAACTGTTATATTGCACTGCAACATATTGTTTGCGCGAAACGTTCCGAAAGCGAGTTTTCCATGCTGTACCAGTTCTACGAAACCCAACGGTCTTTGATGGAGCCCTTCTCAGACCTGGCCCAAACCGCCTCCAAAGTGTTCGGCAATCCTTTGACCATGGCCGGCCAAAACCCCTTTGCACAGCGCATTTCCGCGGGTTATGACCTGTTGCACCGCTTGGGCAAGGACTACGAAAGGCCGGAGTTCGGAATACGCACCATCAGCATCGATGGCGTAGAGGTAGCCATCCATGAACGGGTCGAGATCAACAAGCCGTTTTGCGAACTGCGCCGTTTCAAGCGTTTCACCGACGACCAGGCCACGCTGGAAGACATCAAGGGCCAGCCGGCCGTGTTGATCGTGGCCCCCCTGTCGGGCCACTACGCCACACTATTGCGCGACACCGTCAAGACCATGCTCAAGGACCACAAGGTCTACATCACTGACTGGAAGAACGCCCGTCTGGTCCCAATGTCCGAAGGCGAGTTCCATCTGGACGACTACGTCAACTATGTGCAGGAATTCATCCGCCACGTACAAGGCAAATACGGAAATTGCCACGTCATGAGCGTGTGCCAGCCCACCGTTCCGGTGCTGGCAGCGGTGGCCCTGATGGCCAGCCGTGGCGAGACGACGCCGCTGACCATGATCATGATGGGTGGCCCTATCGATGCGCGCAAGTCGCCAACGGCGGTCAACAACCTGGCCATGAACAAGAGCTACAACTGGTTCGAGAACAATGTGATTTTCCGGGTTCCGTCCAATTTCCCCGGCTCCGGTCGCCGCGTCTATCCCGGTTTCCTGCAGCACACCGGCTTTGTGGCCATGAACCCCAGCAACCATGCCAACAGCCACTACGATTACTTCAAGGACCTGATCAAGGGCGACGATGCCAGCACCGAGGCCCACCGCAAGTTCTACGACGAGTACAACGCCGTGCTGGACATGGACGCGAACTACTACCTGGATACCATCAAGGTCGTGTTCCAGGATTTCTGCCTGGTCAACGGCACCTGGGACGTCAAGGGCGTGGACGGCAAGGTAGAGCGGGTGCACCCCGAGGACATCAAGACCACGGCCCTGCTGTCGATCGAAGGTGAACTGGACGATATTTCCGGTTCGGGCCAGACACAAGCGGTACACGATATCTGTACCGGTGTGCCCCGCAGCATGCAAAAGCATTTTGAAGCCAAGGGCGCTGGGCATTACGGCATTTTCTCGGGTCGGCGCTGGCGCGAACACGTGTACCCACATGTTGAGTCCTTCATCCTGTCTCACCATGTAGCCTTCTCGCCAGCCGACCCGAAGCCAGCGGCAAGCAAAGCTCGCAAAACAGCTGCAGAGCAATCAAGCAATGGGGCTGTAGCCCTCGTAAAAACTGCGCCAAAGGCTATCAAACCAGTAGCAAGCAAGCGTACAACCGGTAAAAAGTGAGCAGCGCAGCGCAGACACCCGGACCGCTTGCGGCCCGACTATTGGATGCGCTGCCCCAAACGCAGTGCACGCGCTGCGGTTATCCGGATTGCGCAGCCTATGCCGATGCGATAGCGGCAGGTGTGGCCGACATCAACCAGTGCCCACCGGGTGGCCAGGAGGGTGTCGCCCGCCTGGCCCGGATCACCGGCCGGCCTGAAAAATCCCTGGACCCGGCCTTTGGGCTGGAAGCCCCGCGCCAGGTCGTTTTCATCGATGAGAACTGGTGCATTGGTTGCACCTTGTGCCTAGATGCCTGCCCGACCGACGCCATCATGGGCAGCAACAAGCGCATGCACACCGTCATCGAGCCCTACTGCACCGGCTGCGAACTGTGTTTGCCGGTGTGCCCTGTGGATTGCATCCACCTGGAGCCCGCAAGCGGCGATACAACGGGTTGGACCGCTTGGTCACAACCCCAGGCCGATCTGGCCCGTACGCGTTATGCCGCCAAGACGCTGCGCGGCCAGCGTACCAAGACCGAACACGACCAAAAACTGCAGGCCGAAGCACAGGCCAAACTTGCCGATCTGGCATCCCATTCCCGCATCACAGACCCCAAGGTCCTGGACCACAAACGCGCCATCATCGAAGCCGCCATGGCCCGTGCCCGCGCCAAACGGGAAGCTGATACCGCCAAGGATTAGCGCAACCCCAATCGTAGGGACAACAATTTTTCGCCGGGCCGCCCCAAGAAAAATTAGCCCCTAGGGGGCAGCGACCCGCGCAGCGGCGGAGCGTGGGGCTCTAAGCCTAGGCGTGGACGAGGTTTTTATAGACCCCACAACCTACATACAGCGCGTCCACCTTCTGCACAAATGACATCTTGGACTGCACCTTGCCGGTCGTAGGGTTGACGATGTCGTATTCCACCCAACCAGGCTCGTAGTTGGCCTGGTCAACGATGGACTGCAGCAAGCCCTGGCCGTCAATACCCGCAATGTCCTGCACGCGGGTTCCGACCTTGGCCGCATTGCCGCCAAAGGCCACATAGGTCCCGTTTTCGTCCAGTACAAACACATACATGTCGCGGTCATAAAAGCCCTTGCTGCGGTCCGTCACGTCGCGCAAGTAGGCGTCTTTTGATGTGTGCTGGCGGTACGCAACAGCACGTGCGACCAGCTCCACAGCCTCTTCGGCCGAGCCCTGCTGCAGCTTGAACATCGCCACCGATTCCACCAGCGTGCTGGCGCGCCCCTCCATGGCGACCGCTTGCGCCACAGCCTGCTCCACCATCTGGGCATTGCGCTGTGTGATTTCGTCCAGTTGGCGCACCGCGGATGTGATTTCACTGAGGCCCGAGCTTTGCTCCGCACTGGAGGCGGAAATCTGCGACATGCTGATGGCCACATCGCGTATGCCGGAAACCACCTGGTTGATGGTGGTGCCCGCAGCGCGGATTCTCTGCACACTGGATGCCACTTGGCTGGACGAGGTGCTGATCAACAACCGAATTTCCTTGGATGCTTCGGCAGACCGTTGCGCCAGCGAACGCACCTCACTGGCCACCACGGCAAAACCCCGCCCCGACTCTCCCGCACGGGCGGCCTCGACGGCCGCGTTAAGCGCCAGGATATTGGTTTGAAACGCCAGCCCGTCGATGACGCCGACAATTTCATCCATGCGCTTGGCACTGGCCTGGATGGCTTCCACCGATTCAACGGCTTGCGCCATGATGGCAGCACCGTTGTCGGCCACGTCACGCACCTCGCCGGCCTTGCCGTTGGCCAAGCTGGCGGTTGTGGCATTCTCCTGCACCGTAGAGGACAACTCCTCCACACTGGCCGCGGTCTGCTCCAGATTGGCCGCCTGCTGCTCGGTGCGGTCCGAGAGGTCACTGTTGCCTCGGGCCAGGCTCTTGCCGGCATGGTTGACGAAGGCGGCGTTGCTGCGCACATTGGCCACCATGGCCGAAACCGTGCGCCCCAATTGGCCCACCGAACCCACCAACAGACCCAGTTCATCCTGATGATCAGACGTCACCGCCTGGCGCAGATCGCCCGCGACCATTTGGTCCACGGCATGAACAATCAGGTCCAGATCGGCAATCACGCTTTTGTGGAACGACAGCAAAAAATAGAGCAGCAACACTGCGCCAATTAGGCAAAGACCGAGTGCGCTTTGCATGCCGGTTTTGGGATCACCCAATAAAAACTGCCACAACACCACCAACAAAGGCAGCGCCGACAACAGTGCGATCAATGCAATCTTTCCTGCGAAGGGCAGGTTGCGCATCAAGCGAACTCCAGGACTCAACAATTTGGAAAACGCCATATGAAAAGCACTCCGCTATTACCGTTTTGACGCCTATGAATCCGGACTCTTTGCGAGGCTAACCACAAAACGAGGCACTGCCTCTACAGACTTACCCCAGTGCATCATTAACCTGTTCATTGAATTCTGCAAGGCTGACCGCACTACTGATCTCGCGTGGCAAGGCATCGCGTACCGAGAAAACACCCAATATCTTTGCACCCTCTCCCACAATCGGCAGGTGCCTGAAACCGCGCTCAATCATGATGAGCACCGCATCGGCAACCAAGACCTCGGGTGCCACACAAATCGGGTGGCGAGTCATGACGTCTGACACCAGTGTGGTCTGCGGATTCAGCGCCTTGGCCAATACCCGTGTCATCAAATCACGCTCGGTCACGATGCCCAGCAGGTTACCCGGTGTATCCACGATCAACACGCTGCCGCAATTGGCGCGGGTCATCACACAGGCAGCCTCCCAGACGCTGGCGTGAGGCCCCAGGCTGACAATCTGCCGCTGGGACATGGAATGGAATACGGTGCGTTCCGGCATGATCTTCCCTCCTTCCGATCAATGGACTGTACGCAGGGCGCAAGCAAACGTCAACGCATGGACGCGTTGATCTTCTCCAGTGCCTTGGCGCCCGGGCAAAGCTGCTCGCGCCCCAGTGCGTTCAATGGTCTGTGTGAGGTATTAAACGCGATGTGCAAATCGGTGGCCAGCGGGTCCACATACAGTAGCCCGGTCACCACCTCACCACGCGCCTGGTGCTCCTGCATGAAACGCATGGCGGCGTTTCTATCGGTGGGGTCGTAGTCCGGGTGCAGCTTGCGCAGATGCAGCAGTGAACCGTCGTGCTGCTGCACCTCGACCACGTCACCCTCCGCATATTCCGTGGTGATTTCGCTGCGCGGTGTGATGAAGTCAATGCGGCTCACGGCTTCATTGTGCTGGCGCACGTAGTCATAACTCTTGGTGCTGCCGCCATGGTTGTTGAAGGTCACGCAAGGGCTGATCACATCAATGAAGGCGGCCCCGCCGTGCGCCATGGCGCCCTTGATCAACGGTACCAGTTGCGCCTTGTCGCCCGAGAAGCTGCGTGCCACATAGGTGGCGCCCAGTTGCAAGGCCAGCGCCACCAGGTCCACCGGGCTGTCGCTGTTGATGACGCCTTTTTTGCTCTTGGAGCCGCGGTCCGCGGTGGCCGAGAACTGGCCCTTGGTCAGGCCGTAGACGCCATTGTTTTCCACGATGTAGGCCATGTTGACACCACGGCGCATGGCATTGGCAAACTGCCCCAGGCCAATGGAGGCCGAATCCCCGTCACCCGAGATGCCCAGGTACAGCAGCTCGCGGTTCGCCAGGTTGGCGCCGGTCAGCACCGAGGGCATGCGCCCGTGCACCGTGTTGAAGCCGTGGGAAGCGCCCAGAAAATAGTCCGGCGTCTTGGAGCTACAACCTATGCCCGACAGCTTGGCCACGCGGTGCGGTTCAATGTCCAGCTCCCAGCAGGCCTGTATCACCGCCGCGGAAATGGAGTCATGGCCGCAGCCGGCGCACAGTGTGGAGATGCGCCCTTCGTAATCGCGCCGCGTGAAGCCCACCTTGTTTTTTGTCAGTGTGGGGTGGCGCAAATGGGGTTTGGCGATATAGGTCATGCAAGCTCCTTGTTACCAGCCCCCCGCGCTCCACCGCTACGCGGGTCGCTGCCCCCCGAGGGGGTGCGTTTCACCTTGGGGCGGCCCGGCGGTGAAACACCAGTAGTCTCCGGTGCGGCGGCTGCCGTTGGTACTGGCACCTGCGCGCGAATGGCATGGGCAATAAAACGCGCCGTAATCGGTGTGCCGTCGTAGTGCAACACCCGCACCAGGCGAGCCGGGTCGATGTCGAGTTCATTGATCAGCAGCGAGCGCATTTGCCCATCACGATTCTGCTCCGCGACGAACACCTTGTCATGCTCGGCGACAAAGCGACTGACCGATTCCGGGAACGGAAAGGCCCGCAGCCGCATCGCATCGACATGGATGCCCTCAGCCTCCAGCGCATCCAGCGCCTCGCGCATGGCCGGGCTGGTTGACCCGAAATACAGCACACCCCACGGCGTCTGGTGCTGCGCCTTGCGCACGACCGGCTGCGGCACCAGGCCGGCAGCGGTCTTGAACTTGCGCACCAACCGTTCCATGTTGTAGATGTAGTCCGGCCCCCGTTCGGAATACTGCGCGTAGGGGTTGCGCGTGGTACCGCGGGTAAAAAAACTGCCCTTGCTGGGGTGCGTACCAGGCAACGTGCGCCAGGGAATCCCATCACCGTCCACGTCCTTGTAACGACCAAAATCCTTGCCGGCCTCCAGCTCGGCGGCGGTCATGATCTTGCCGGTGTCATAGGGCTTGGCGTCATCCCACACAAAAGGTTTGGACAGGCGCTGGTTCATGCCAATGTCCAAATCGGTCATGACAAAAATCGGCGTTTGCAGGCGATCTGCCAGGTCCAGCGCCGCAGCGCAGTGCGTGAAACACTCGTAGGGGTCTTCGGGGAACAACAACACGTGTTTGGTGTCGCCGTGTGATGCATAGGCGCAGGCAAACAGGTCGGCCTGCTGGGTGCGCGTGGGCATGCCGGTGGACGGCCCGCCGCGCTGCACGTTGATGATGGTGACCGGTATTTCGGCGAAGTAAGCCAGGCCTATGAACTCCTGCATCAGGGACACACCCGGGCCGGAGGTGGCGGTAAAGGCACGCGCACCATTCCAGCCGGCGCCGACCACCATGCCGATGGACGCCAGCTCGTCTTCGGCCTGCACGATGGCGTAGTAGTTTTGCCCCGTCGCCGGGTCTACGCGGTATTTGTCGCAATACTTTTGAAACGCCTCGGGCACCGACGACGACGGTGTGATCGGATACCACGCCGCCACCGTGGCGCCGCCATAGAGGCAGCCCAGCGCAGCGGCAGTGTTGCCGTCGGTGAAGATCTGGTCGCCCACCTGGTCCGATTTGTGCACGCGCAAACCCACAGCCGCGCTCAAATGCTGTTCGACGTAATCGCGCCCCAGGTGCAGCGCACGGTTATTGGAATCCAGCAACCGTTCCTTGCCCTTGTACTGTTCGGAGAACAGGGTTTCGAAGACACCGACATCCATGTCCAGCAAGGCCGACAGCGCGCCTACGTAAATGATGTTCTTGAACAGCTGGCGCTGGCGCGGGTCGGTATAGGTGGCGTTAGCAATCTCGGTCAAGGGCACCGCGATGGTGTTCACATCTTCACGGAACTTGTTCGGCGGCATGGGCCGCGTGCTGTCGTAGAACAGGTAGCCGCCGGGTTCGATCTCGGCCACATCCGCGTCCCAGGTCTGCGGATTCATGGCCACCATCATGTCCACCCCGCCTCGCCGACCGGAGTAGCCCTTTTCACACACCCGGGCTTCGTACCAGGTGGGCAGGCCCTGGATATTGCTAGGGAAGATGTTGCGCGGACTCACCGGCACACCCATGCGCACAATGGCCTTGGCAAACAGCTCGTTGGCCGATGCCGAACCGGAGCCGTTCACATTGGCGAACTTGATGACGAAATCGTTGATGGCTTCGATGCGTCTAGTCATGCATGCACCCCCGCGCTTTTATCGCGACACGCAGAGCCCGCCTGCGTCGTATTCAACAAGAACTTCTGCATATCCCAGGCCCCGGTAGGACAACGCTCGGCGCACAGCCCGCAGTGCAGGCACACATCTTCATCCTTGACCATGACGTTGCCGGTCTTCAGTTCGTCCGACACATACAGGTCTTGTGTCACATTGCCGGCAGGAGCCTGCAGGCGTCCGCGCAAATCGACCTCATCACCATTGGTGGTGAAGGTGATGCAGTCCATAGGGCAGATGTCGACACAGGCATCACACTCGATACAGGTGTCTCGGTTAAACACCGTTTGCACATCGCAGTTCAAGCAGCGGCTGGCCTCCTTGAAGGCGGTGGCGGCATCAAAGCCCAGCTCGACCTCGACCCGGATATTGGCCAGGGCCTTTTCGGCTTCGGCCCACGGCACCTTGAAGCGTGTGTCGTTGGACACATCGTTGGCATAACTCCACTCGTGGATGCCCATCTTTTGCGACATCAGATTGGTCATGGGCGCCGGGCGTATTTCCACCGGCTCCGCATGCAGAAAACGGTCTATCGACACCGCCGCTTCGTGCCCATGCGCAACGGCGCTGATGATGTTCTTGGGGCCAAACGCCGCGTCACCACCAAAGAAAACCTTGGGTACCGAGGTTTGGAAAGTCTCCTTGCCCAGCACCGGCAGGCCCCAGCGGTCAAACTCTATGCCGCAGTCGCGTTCTATCCAGGGGAAAGCGTTCTCCTGGCCTACCGCTAACAATACCGTGTCACAGGCAAAGAACACGTCCGCCTCACCAGTGGGGACCAGTTTGCGGATGCCCTTGTCGTCGTACTCCGCACGCACCACTTCAAAGGTCATGCCGGTCAGCTTGCCGTTGTTATGCACAAAACTCTTGGGAACATGGAAGTTGACGATGGGAATACCTTCATGCTGGGCGTCTTCCTTTTCCCAGGGCGAGGCTTTCATTTCGTCGAAACCGCTGCGCACGATGACCTTGACATCGGTGCCGCCCAGGCGCCGGGCCGAGCGGCAGCAGTCCATGGCGGTATTGCCGCCGCCCAGCACAATCACACGCGGTGCCACGCTGGTGACATGGCCAAAGGACACCGACGCCAGCCAGTCTATGCCGATGTGGATATGGGCCGCCGCCTCCTTGCGGCCGGGGATATCGATCTCGCGGCCACGCGGTGCACCACAACCCACAAACACCGCATCAAAGCCTTGTTCCAGCAGGCCCTTCATGGAATCCACGCGTTGTCCGCTGACAAATTTCACGCCCAGGTCCAGCACGTAACCGGTTTCTTCGTCGATGACCGATTCGGGCAGGCGAAAACGTGGAATCTGGGAGCGGATGAAACCGCCGGCCTTGGCCTCGCTGTCGAACACCGTGACCTCGTAGCCCAGCGGCGCCAGGTCCCGCGCCACGGTCAGCGAAGCCGGACCGGCACCCACACAGGCGATGCGTTTGCCATTGCTGGGCGCCACGGCCGGCATACGCGCACGCACATCGTCCTTGTGATCAGCGGCCACACGCTTGAGCCGGCAAATGGCCACCGGTTCGGGCTTGTCGCCATTGTTCTCTTCGACCCGGCCGCGCCGGCAGGCGGGCTCGCAGGGCCGGTCACAAGTACGCCCCAGTATGCCGGGGAACACGTTGGACACCCAGTTGACCATGTAGGCATCGCTGTAGCGGCCCTGGCCTATCAGGCGTATGTATTCGGGTACGGGGGTGTGGGCCGGACAGGCCCATTGGCAATCAACGACTTTGTGAAAGTACGCCGGGTTGGAGATATTGACGGGTTGCAAAACTGCCTCCTTGGCCCGTGCATGTCTTGTGGAGCAGGCGCACAGGGTTGGTGCAGTCTACGGCGGTGCGCACCGTTGTGGCTTAGTAAAAGCCCTCGGATGGTAAAAAAGGGTTACGGGGGTCAGCCGCGCAGCGAAAAAAACTTACGTATGCGGCCCAGCAAATCGTCGGGGTCGACCACCGGCTGGCCAGCCTTTGCCAATAACACACTGCGCTCGGCGTTGCGCGCCTCGACCACCGCCGTGATGTCGGTAGCAATCTCGGGGCGCAGTTGCAGCACTTGCGCAAAACCAGCCTTGTCCAGGCGGTAACAGTCGACCGCGGTGACGGCCACCACCGTTGCGCTGCGTGCCTCGCCGGTCAGCATGCCCATCTCACCAAAAATGGCGCCATCGCGCAGGTTTGCCACCACCAGGCGCCCGCCCGTCCCATCGACCACGACCTTGGCCTCGCCGTGGATGATCAGGTACAACCAATGGGCCACGGCGCCCTGGCGGGTGATGATGTCGCCTGCCGCGAACGGGGCGTGGATCAAGTGCCCGGCCAACATGGTCTGCTCTTCTGTGGGGAGTTGCGCAAACAGTTCCGTGCGGCGAATCGCATCCAGGCGACGGTCGAACTCGCGCTGCCCGGCCGCTGCACGCCAGCTGTCGTTTTCCTTGACCATCAGCCGCTCCTCCTGCGGCACCCCCAGTTGCACACCTGCACGCGCCAGCGCGGACAGCGCGTGCACCCGCACCCAGGAATCACTCGGATCGTCGAACTGCGGGTGGCCCAGCCAGTAGCGCAGCGTATAGCGGCTATAACCGTTCTCCACTTCGCTGAGGATGGCGCTGGGAGGTGGGTCCGTCAGCACATGGGGGATTTCAGAATCCAGCACACTGCGCTCCAGCGCACGGATTACGGTTTCCGGTTCGGACCCCGCCGCAATATTGAAATGCACCGCACGCCGCCATGCAAACTGCGCGCCTTCGGCCGCCCGCAGCACCGTGAAACGGTTTTTCATCAACCAGCTATTGGGCAGGATGACCAGTTCGTGGTCACGGGTCTGGATGGCGGTAAAGCGCCAGTGCACATCCGTCACACGCCCGCTGACGTCGTTCATCTTGACCCAGTCGCCGACCCGCAAGGAGTTGTCCAACTGCAGGGTCACGCCGCCCAGCACATTGCCCAGCGTATCCTGCATCGCAAAGGCCAGCACGGCGGTCAGGATGGCGGACGTTGCGAACAACTGAGAGGGATCGACTCCCGACAGACGCAGGCACAACAAGCCCCAGGCCAGGGAAATGCCGGTGAAGGTCAGGTCGTGCGCAATGCGGGGCACACTGAACCCCAGCCGCGGCAACACCGCGCGGAACGCAATCGTCGCCAGCAAATGGATGGCGGCCAGGCCCCACAAAACAACTGCCAGCTCCAGGGCCGTGGTGGCAAGCCTGGGGTAAGCCCGCAGGCCCGTGAATGCCAACAGCGCCAGCAGCGCCAGCCCCCAGATCCCCCAGGTCACCCGCAAGGCCCGGTACTCGCCGGGGCGCACCATGCGAAAACCGACGGCAATCAGGGCCACCGCCAGCAGCGCCAACCACAACTCCTGCTGCCGGGCCAGGGCCATCTGCAGAACTGTCATCTCCACCCCCTTGCTTGTAACAGGCCCGAGTATCTACGCAAAGCAGCGATTACTACAACATTGATAGCAACAGAAGCATACCCGACGAGGGCTAATGGCAAATTTCATGACCCACTTGCTTGATTCTACCCAAAATGGGGTTTATCCTGGTTTCTGGTCAAAGACAAAAACTCCTCTAGCCCACGTGGCATATACCCGAAGCGCTACGTAAAAAATAGCAAGTGGCATCTACACCTTGCCAAGGTGCCAGCTTGTTAGCGGCTTTGACCGGGATGTGCCAGTTGTGAAAACGCCTTGACCACCTCTGGCGGCGCCTGCACCAGTTCGATCAGCACACCTTCGCCGGAAATGGGGAACTCGTCATTGCTCTTGGGGTGTAAAAAGCAGACGTCAAAGCCGGATGCCCCCTTGCGTATGCCACCCGGCGCGAAGCGTACACCCTGGTGGGTGAGCCATTCCACGGCCGTGGCCAGGTCGTCTATCCACAAACCCACGTGGTTCAGTGGTGTGTTGTGCACGGCGGGTTTCTTGTCCAGGTCCAGCGGCTGCATCAGATCCACTTCAACCTTGAAGGCACCCGCGCCAATGGCGCAGATGTCTTCATCCACGTTCTCCGACTCGCTGCGGTACGTGCCGGTGACCTCCAGGCCCAGCATGTCCACCCACAGCTTGTGCAGGCGGTTCTTGTCGGTGGCGCCGATGGCGATTTGCTGGATGCCCAGCACATGAAAAGGACGCAACATATCGATACCCTCCCCTTTTTGACAAGCTTCACTTTCGCATATTTTTGCGATTTCCATGTTCGCGTTTACGCGAACTCCAGCTTCGCCTTCATTCATGCAAACTCCACGATAGGCTGGTCCACCGTCAGTGATTCACCCTTGGTCGCCAGCACCTTGCCCACCACCCCATCGGCGGCGGCAAACAACACGTTTTCCATTTTCATGGCCTCGATCACCGCCACACGTTCACCGGCCTGCACCTTTTGCCCCGGCACCACGGCCACGTCCACCAGCAGGCCCGGCATCGGCGACAACACATAACGGCTCATGTCGGGCGGCGCCTTGTGCGGCATCAGCGCATGCAGTTCGGCCATGCGCGGTGAAATGATCAGCGCGTCGATACGCGTGCCGTTGTGCTGCAGGCGCAGCGCCAGCGGGTTCTTCGGTGTGCCACGCTCCACCTGGGCCGTGAACGGCACGCCGTTGGCCGTGCCGGTGATGGCAATGTCGTTGATGCGCGAGCCACTGCGGATCTCATAACTGCTGGCGCCCACCCGCACGCGGGCAGAGCCGGTTTCACCGACAAACTCATCCACATGCACCGGCGTGTAGGCATGTTTGCCGTCCTGCGCCAGTGTCACCACCACATAGTCCTTACCCACCTGCACACCATAACCCGGCAACTGCCCGCTGATGCCGGCCGCACGCTCGCGAGATTTGCGGCGCACAAAGGCCGCCAACGCCACCAGGAAGGACGGATCGGGGTGCGGCACGTCTTCGGCCGCAAAACCCTTGCCATAGTTCTCGGCAATGAAACCGGTATTGAAGTCACCGGCCACAAACTTGGGATGCGCCAGCAGCGCAGCCTGAAACGGAATATTGCTGCTGATGCCGCGGATCACAAAACCATTCAACGCTTCGCGCATCTTGGCAATCGCGTCGTTGCGGTCGGTGCCGTGCACGATCAGCTTGGCGATCATCGAGTCATAAAACATCGGAATCTCGCCACCGTCCTGCACACCGGTGTCGACCCGTACGCCGAAGAAATCCCCTTTCCGTTCGGGCTGAGCCTGTCGAAGCCCCCCTTCGACAAGCTCAGGATGAACGGTTGTTTGATCGGCCGCAAACATGGTCTGCGCGGGTGGTGCAAAACGCACCAGGCGACCTGTGGATGGCAGGAAGTTGCGGAACGGGTCTTCTGCATTGATGCGGCATTCAATCGCCCAGCCATTGCGTTTGACGTCCGCCTGCGTCAGCGGCAGCTTCTCACCGGCCGCCACACGGATCATCAGCTCCACCAGGTCCAGCCCGGTGATGCATTCAGTCACCGGATGCTCCACCTGCAGGCGGGTGTTCATTTCCAAGAAATAAAAGCTCTGGTCCTTGCCAACCACAAACTCCACCGTGCCCGCACTCTGGTATTTGACCGCTTTGGCCAGCGCCACGGCCTGTTCACCCATGGCCTTGCGTGTGGCGTCGCTGATGAAGGGGGAAGGCGCCTCTTCAATCACCTTCTGGTGGCGGCGCTGGATCGAGCATTCACGCTCGTTCAGGTACAACACATTGCCATGCGAATCGCCAATCAACTGGATCTCGATGTGGCGGGGTTCTTCGACAAACTTCTCGATAAACACCCGGTCATCACCAAAACTGTTGCGCGCCTCGTTGCGGCAGGATGTGAAACCTTCAAAAGCTTCCTTGTCGTTAAACGCCACCCGTAAACCTTTGCCACCACCACCGGCCGACGCCTTGATCATGACCGGGTAACCAATACCCTTGGCAATCTCCACCGCACGCTCAGCCGTTTCAATCGCATCGTTGACACCCGGGATGCAGTTCACGCCCGCCTTGCCCGCCAGCTTCTTGGACTCGATCTTGTCGCCCATGGCGCCAATCGAATAATGCTTGGGACCGATGAAAACAATGCCCTCTTCTTCCACCCGTTTGGAGAACTCGGCGTTCTCACTCAAGAACCCATAACCCGGGTGCACGGCCTGCGCACCAGTTTGTTTGCAGGCGGCGATGATCTTGTCGGCCAACAGATAACTCTCGCGGCTGGGCGCCGGGCCGATGTTGACCGCCTCATCGGCCAGTTCCACATGGCGCGCTTCCTTGTCCGCGTCCGAATACACGGCCACGGTCTTGATGCCCATCTTGCGGGCGGTGGCAATGACTCTACATGCGATCTCGCCGCGGTTTGCAATCAGTATTTTTGTGAACATGTGAATGTCTCCTATTCGGGAATCAATTTGTTGGCTTTGCGGATCGGCGTGAAGTGCCACCACGGCAAAGCAGGGCCGCCATTCATGAAGTCTTTGGCGGCCAGAAAGGTATCGAGCACACAGGGGTCGTGACGATGGCCCATCGGTGTGCGCAAGGCCTCATACATCGCAATCGGGTCCATGGCGGCCACGTCGGCAGGTGTGTTCACACCAAGGCCGCACAGGTCCCCGGCAATAGACTTCCCAATATTCGGAATATCCGTCAACACACGCGCTTGCGATGCATGCGCAGCCTTAGGGCAATGCTGAACAAGTACCTCCGTTCGGGCTGAGCTTGTCGAAGCCTTCTG
>JAZKIR010000090.1:0-6938 GCA_040384785.1 Pseudomonadota bacterium | reverse complement strand
TTGGTCAATGTGCTGTTCATCAGTTGTTGGCGGAAATCGAACATGGCAGAGATTGTCGTTTATGCTTACTGCGACAAAACCGTGGATTACGAGGCGCTGATGGTGGCGCGTAACGCGCCACGGTGGTTACAGATGCTGGTCAAACACGGGGTCGTTCCAGCACCCGCTTGATCTGATCTGCGATTAGCTTCTTTGGCAAACGGCCTTTGCTGGGCCAGGCCTCAACTCGTCTGCAGGACGTTTCTTTCACGTTAAAATCTAACGGAAGCAGAAAGAACAGAATTAGAAGGATTGAGAGGCCATTGGGTAAATATTTCGGATATCTAATTCAATCTGCAGCTCAACAACAATCAGGGGGAATGCATGCAAGATCGATCCACTCAACAGGGTGAAGCCGCGCCTGTGCGACGGCTGGGCGTGGGGGCGCCCTATTTGGGCTATGTGTACCTGGCGCAGCTCTTTGTGTCAGGCGGCATTTCCACCATTGCCACCAAGTACCTCATGAACGAGGGCATGAGCCCTTACCAAGCGCTGTGTTATTCGTCCATGGTGGGGGCGGTGCTCTTGGTGCTCATGCACTACCGCGAGGGGGCCGCGTTTTACTGCTTTGCCAACAGCAAAAGAGAAGCCCTGGTCTTGGGCGCAGCGGCAATGCTGGGCTTTGTTGTGTACGAGATATCTTACAACGTGGCGCTAGAGGCCATGCCCGCACAGCAAACCTCAATCCTCTATTACACCTACCCCATCTTTTTGTACCTTGCCTCGTACTTCATGCCCAGCACGGTGCGCCGGGGTGTGAACCCGTGGGGCATTGCAGGCATCTTGGTGTGCTTTGCCGGGGCTGCCCTCTTAGCCTTGGCCAATGGGTCGCAGGCGGACGGTCAGGTGAGCGCGCAAGGGGTGGTTGCCATGTGTATCACCATAGCGGCCTATACGGCTTACTCGGTCTTGTGCAAGCTGTATGCGTTTCGCGAGGCGCACTTTGTGCTGCTGGGGCAGGTGCTGTCGATTGTGTTTTGCTCCATCGTGATGACGGTGCAGGGCCAGTGGGTGATGCCTAGCGCATCGGCCTGGGCCTTGCTTGCGGTGATGGCCGTGTTCTACAACATCTTGAACCAAGTGCTCTACATACGGGCCATCAAGCTCTTCAGTGCAGAAAAGTTCTCGGCGCTGGTCTACTTCGCGCCACTGGTCACTTGCCTGATGGCCGCCTTGTTTTTGGGGGAGGCTCTCACCCTCGTGGTGGTGGGGGCCTTGGCGCTCATCACCATGGGCAACCTGCTGATCGTTCTCAAAGCCGGTAAGCAAGACCAGACTGGCCAAGCTGACACAGCGTCTGCACACGCCAGTGCCGAGCAACCCACGGTGGTGGTGGTGGACATGGAGTCTTCAGGCGTGCTGTACTTTGAGGCGCTGCAAAAGCGGCCCGTGAAAACCATTTTGTATTACACCGTGCCCCGCGTGAAGTGGGACGCGTTGGTGGCCTCGGGCTGCGTGGCCTCACCGCCCATGGACAGCTTGGCGCACGGTGCCGAGTTGATTTTTGAAGAAGACTACACCCGCTTTGCGGCCACCTTGGCGCTGCGCGGAGTGCAGGTGGCGGCGGTCATCCCCGGCTCTGAAAAAGGGGTGGACGTGGCCGACCTGTTGGCCCGCCACTTTGGAGTGCCAGGCAATGCCCCAGAGACGATTGCCCACCGCCGCAACAAGGCCGCCATGAAACGCGTGGCGCGCCAAAGTGGCCTGCGCTGCGCCCAGTTTCAAGAGTGTCATACCGAGGTGGACGCACATGTCTTTGCGCGGCAAGTGGGCTTACCAGTGGTGCTCAAAACGCCAGCGGGCGCAGGCACCCACCACGTGTTTGTGTGCCACACCGAAACCGAGCTGGAGCAGCGTTTTCACACCATTTTGCAAGGCGAAAACATCTACGGTCAGCGCACCAACTATGCCTTGGCCGAAGAGTACCTGGGCGGTACCGAGTATGTGGTGGACTTGTTTGGCACCGGCGAGGGTGTGGTGGTCACTGACCTGTGGCGCTACGAGAAAATTGCCAACGAGCATGGCAACAACATTTACTACAACGTGGTGTTGGAAGACCTGCACAACCCCAAACACACCGCGTTGAAAGACTACGCTGTGGCCCTGGCAAAAGCCGTGGGTATTGCCATTGGGCCGGTGCACGCAGAGATCAAGGTGGATAAGCAAGGCCCGGTGATGATCGAGATTGCCTCGCGCCTGCCGGGCTGCAAGATTCCCTACGCCACCATCGAGTGCTCCAACTTCAACATCGTGGAAGCCAGTGTGGATGTGTATTTGCACGGCGTGCACCGGCTGAGCGCGCCTATTGTGTTCCACAAGCTGGCCAACGTGGCCTATGTGCCCACAGGCAAGCAAGGCAAGGTGCTTAGCATTGCGGGTCTGGAGGCTATTACCAACTTGCCTTCGTATGTGCACCACGGCATGGATGTGGCGGTGGGCAAAGAGCTGCGCCCGTCCAGTGACCTCACCAATATTCCCTTGGTGAGCGTGTTCACCCATAAGCAGCGCAGCAAGTTGTTTGACGATGTGGTCAAAGCGCGTGCGCTGTTTCAGATCGAGACCGATGCGGCCGGCAGCAGGATGCCCACTGCCATCGTGATGGAAAGCCGCGTGCGCATGGGGCCGCTCAGCGCGGGTCTAGGACACGGCGGTGTAGACAGCCACAAGGTGTTGATTCCGGAGACAAACTGATCCACCATTTCGCTCCAATATTGAGCCACCTGGTTATAGATAAATTTGGCTACTCGATTGTGGATAAGTCTACGTCATTGGCTTGTTCTTGATTGTTTCCTTTCACTGATTTCGGTTTATTTGCCTTAGGGATTTGATGATTAAGGTCGACGCCAGAGGGGATTGATTCGTTACATGCCGATGAAACAACAAACCCTTGCCATGGCGGCTGATCAAACGTTCGAGAACTACCGCAAGCCGACCCGACGCGATGAGTTTCTGAAGACGATGGAGGCCATTGTTCCATGGTCCGCACTGTGCGAAGTCATCGAACCCCACTACCCCAAGGCAGGCAATGGACGCCCGCCCATCGGTCTTGAGCGCATGCTGCGCATCCATTTCATTCAGCACTGGTTCAACCTTGCTGATCTGGCCTGTGAGGAAGCGCTGTACGACAGCGTCAGTCTGCGCAGCTTCGTGGGCATTGACCTGGGACGCGAACCGGTACCGGACTCCACAACCATCACCAAATTCCGCAAACTCCTCAATGACAACAAGCTGGGCGAGGCATTGTTTGCCAAGGTTGGCAAGGAACTGCAAGCACGTGGCTTCAAGGTCAATACCGGAACCATTGTGGACGCCGCCATCATTGGAGCGCCCAGTTCTACCAAGAATGCAGACAAGGCGCGAGACCCCGAGATGCACCAGACCCGCAAAGGCCAACAGTGGTACTTTGGCATGAAGCTGCACATCGGAGTGGACAGCCAAAGCGGTCTGGCCCACAGCGCCGTGGTGACAGCGGCGAACGTACATGACAAGCATCCTCTGCCCGACCTGCTGCACGGTAACGAGCGGCGCGTCTATGGGGACTCGGCCTATGCCAGCCAAAAGGATCTGATTGCCAGCAAGGCACCCAATGCCAAGGACTTCACCAACCAGCGTACCCGCTACGCCGGAATCGTTGACGAGGCGGTGCGTGCCAAGAACCGCAACAAGTCCAAAATCCGTTCACGTGTGGAGCATGTCTTTGGCGTGGTCAAGCGCCTGTGGGGGTTCGGCAAGGTGCGCTACCGCGGTCTGCAAAAGAACGCCACCCGTGCGTTCACAGCATTGGCGCTGGCCAACATCTACCTCGGTCGCCAAAGGCTGATGGCACAGGTGCGCCCGTGAGGCGAGAAACCCGGGCAAAGAGCCCAAAGAGTAGGCCTATAGGGCCTAAAAACCGGCATCAAACCGGCTGAAAAAAAACTTCTTCTACTTGCAACAGGGGGCAGCGTTTTGCCACTACTTATTCACCATAGCCTTAGGTGCTGGACGCGCCTGCGCACTGGAATTCTTGAATCTCCAACTCTCGTTTCCGGTCTCCACGATATGGCAGTGATGGGACAACCGGTCCAGTAAAGCCGTGGTCATCTTCGGGTCCCCAAACACATTGGCCCACTCCGAGAAGCTCAGGTTGGTGGTGATCACCACGCTGGTGCGCTCGTACAGTTTGGACAACATATGGAACAGCAAGGCCCCACCTGCCTGGGTGAATGGCAGGTAGCCCATCTCATCGAGGATCACCATGTCCACATACATCAGCCGGTAGGCAATCTGCCCTGACTTTCCCTGCACCTTCTCCAACTCCAGCGCGTTGACCAATTCCACCGTAGAGAAAAAACGCACTCGCTTGCCGTGGCGGCGGATCGCTTCGACGCCCAAGCTGGTCGCCAGATGTGTCTTGCCCGTACCCGGCCCGCCAATGAACACCACATTGTGCGCGGACTCCAGGAACTTCATCTGCTGCAAGTCACGAATCAAACCTTCATCCACACCGGCCGACTGGAAGTCAAACCCAGCCAAGTCCCGGTGCGATTGGAAGCGTGCCACCCGCATCTGGTATGCGCATGGAGCGCACCTCCCGCTGTGCGGCCTCTGCCTTGAGCAACTGGTGCAGCACTGTTTCATGGTCCAGCGTCTTGATGCGCGCCGTACCCAGTACCTCCGGCCACGCACTGGCCATGCCGTGCAAACTCAAACCCTTCAGCGCAGTCACGATGTCATTGGACATGGCCAGCCTCCATCTCGCTATTGCGCAGACTGTCGTAGCGCGTCACATTCGCCAGTGGCGGGGTTTGCAGCGTCAATCGCGTTTTTACCTCGCCCGCAGCCATGGGCCTGGACTGGTCCTTGAGATGGGCCAGGGTGTTGAGGACATGTTCGGCGCTGACCCGACCCGCTTGCAAGGTAATCTGTATCGCCGCCAACACACGGTCCAGCCCATGCCTGAGAGCTTCCGGAAATGATTCTGCCCTCTCCTAGCGCGGATCAGGATGTCTGACCTTGCCGATCAACAACACCCAGTCCAGCATACATGCCATGCGCTGCACGCTGCTTTCTATGCTCTGAATGACCGCTGTTTTTTCCTCCGGAGGCAGGCGGTCACCATAATATTTGAGCAACTCTGCCGACGACAGGATGGTGGCCAGCGGTGTGCGGAACTCGTGGCTGGTCATGGCCACAAAACGCGAGCGCAACTCGCTGAGCTCTTTCTGGCGTTCCAGCGCATCGCGGATTTCTTGTTCCGCCTGTTTGCGTTCGGTGATGTCCAGAAAGGTCCAGAACACGCCCGAATCAGGGTCCAGCGGGCGCGCACAACGCCCCGCAGGATGGACCCAGAATAGTTCACCGTTTTTGAGCTTGAGCTGGCGCTCTGCGGTGTAGGTTCCAACGGTAGACAAGGCTTCGCGGGTAGGGGCCGCCACAGTATGCCACTCTGCTCCACTGGTGTGCATCAGGCGTGTGGATTTGCCTATGAGCTCTTCGCGGTCGTAGCCCACCATTTCCGCAAACTTTTCGTTGACCCACACCTGCTCGCGGTTGCGCGAGAAGACGATGCCCACTAGCGCGCTATTGAGTATGGCTTCGCACTCAGACAAGGTGCGGTGCAACTCTTCCTGCAGCAGTTTGCGGTCGGTGATGTCTGAGTAAAAGGTTAGTGTGGCGGGCTGCCCCTCCCACGGGACTATCGTGGCACCGATCTCCAGCCACTGGATTTCACCATCCGGTTGCAACAGTCGGATCTGGTAATGGTTGACAACAACTTCGCCTGCCAAACGCCTGCGCTCCTGGACGATGGCGTGGTCGTCCGAGTGTACGCGGTGCAAAAATCCAACCGACAAAAAAGTCATCGTGCGAGATGCGGGCAATCTCGGAGGCCCGTGCATTGGCAAACACAATGTGTTCACCCTGCAGCACGATCATGCCTTCGCCCACATTCTCAATCACCAGGCGGTAGCGCTCCTCGGAGCGGTGCAGGCTGTCGATCATCATCTTGCGCTCGGTGATGTCGGAGAAAAACGTCATCGTTGCGGTCTGCCCCTTTCAGGGGATGGCCGAAGCATGGGCCTCCAGCCAGCGCACACTGCCGTCGGGTAGTACGCAGCGGATCTCGAAGCGCTCCGGGATGACCTCACCCTGCTGACCCTGGCGCCGCAGCTCAGTGGCATAGTCGTTGTCATCCGGGTGTACCCAGGTCAACACGCTTTGCCCCACGACGGACTCCATCGGCCGTTTCGGGATTTCCAGCGCCATGCGGTTGACGTACAACACGATGTCGTTCTGGTTAATGGACATGCCTTCACCCAGATGCTCCACCACCACACGGTTAAAGTCTTCGGAGAGCTTGATGGCCTCTTGTGCCGCACGCCTATCCGATATGTCGCGTATGAAGGCACCAAAGCCCAGACTTTGGCCCGGCGGAAAGGACCAGACGGCCAGCTCGACCGCGATCAGTGTGCCATTGCGGTGCTGTGCCTCCACCTCGATCAGGCGGTTCATGATGGTCGGCTGGCGCGTAGCCAGGAACCGTTTCAACCCGGCTTCGTGGGCGGCGCGGTGGGCTTCGGGAATGATGAGGTCAGAAAGCTTGGCGCCCACCGCCTCGTCGCGGGTGAAACCCAGCATTTTTTCGGCGACCGGATTCCATTCGGTCACCATGCCCTGGGTGTCCATTGCCACAACCGCATCACGCGCCAGGCTCAGCAGGTTGAGCAAATGGCTTTCGCGGGCCTGCAGGCGTTCCACCGTTTGCTGCAGGCTTTGCACGCTGGGTGCAAGTTCCGGGGGACGTATGGCATGGTGTGCTAAGGTCTGGGTTGGACGGTTGACTACAGGGTAACGGTAAAGCAGGTGGTTCTGTCGCGTTAATGGAGTATGGCCGAGAAAAGCCGTTTCGTTGGTCGCGT
>JAZKIR010000089.1:0-7012 GCA_040384785.1 Pseudomonadota bacterium | reverse complement strand
TGTTGAAGATGAGCAGCGACAACGCCGAGGGCCAGACCATGACCTTCACCGGCGTGCCACCCGGTGGCTGGTTTGGCGAGGGCACGGCCATGAAACGCGAGACCTACCGCTACAACATCCAGCCCCTGCGCAAGAGCCGTGTGGCCGGCCTGCATGTCGACACCTTCCACTGGCTGCTGGACCACTCGATCGGCTTCAACCGCTTTGTCATGAACCAGTTGAACGAACGCCTGGGCCAGTTCATCGCCGCCCGCGAGATCGACCGCATGACCAACCCCGATATCCGCGTCGCGCGCAGCCTGGCCTCGCTGTTCAACCCCGTGCTGTATCCCGGCGTGGGCGAGGTGCTGCGCATCACGCAGCAGGAACTGGCCTACCTGGTGGGCCTGTCACGCCAGCGGGTCAACGAGGCGCTGACGGCGCTGGCGGCGCAGGGAGCGATCAAGGTGGAATATGGGGGGCTGCGGGTCGTGGATTTGCAGGCGCTGCGCAGTCGGATGACGTTCCGATAGCCAAAAAAAGGCTAACTTATACCCAGATTGGGGTTGTTTACCAAAGCCTTGAGACAAACTGGCCTCTAGCCCTCGTGGAATGGTCAGATGTCACTATTATTTGGATAGCAAATCAAACGATCCGCAGCAGCACACGCCCACCAACGCCCTGCTCCACCTGCTCATGCGCCAGCGCAATATCGGCCAGCGGCAGGCGCGAGACTATCGGGGAATGCAGCGCGCCTTCCAGCAACGCGGCTGTCAATTCGCGTGCAGCCTCGGCCTTCACCGCCGCCGGAAAATCGTCGCTGCCGAGCAAGCGCAGCGACACGTCGGCGAAGGCCAGTTTCCAGTACGGAATCGAAGGCCGGTCGTCTGAAGAGTAGTAGGCGTTGATCACCCCGCCGATGGCGATGACGGCGGCGTCGGTGTCAATGTGTGTGGCGAAGTCGACGTCGGCAATGCGCTGCACGCCTTCGGGTGCGACCGCGCGGATGGCATCCACCAGGGACGGATCATCGGCCAGCCAGGCATGCTGCGCACCCATGTCGCGCACGGCCTGCAACTGCTCGGGGCGGCGCACGACGGCCAGCACCTGCGCACCGCCGCGCCGCGCCATTTGCAGCGCAATGGCACCCACGCCCGATGCCGCGCCCCAGACCAGCACCTGCAGACCCGCGACCGGCCCGGCCGCAAAGATGGCGCGGTAAGCGGTGATGCCGGCAATACCCAGGCAGGCGGCTTGCTCCAGCAACGCGGCATTCGATGCAGCGCCGTCGGGCAAGGGCACGACCAGCCCGGCCGGCACCACCACATACTCGGCCGCCGTGCCAAAGGCCCGGTAGGACTGTGCGCCGAAACACCAGACGGCCTGCCCCATCCGCAGGCCTGACACGCCCGCGCCCAGCGCATCGATGACGCCGGCGCCGTCGCTGTGCGGTATGACGCGGGGGTAAGGCATGGGCGAACCCTGCCAGCCGCTGCGCTTCTTGGTGTCGCCGGGATTGATGCCCGAAAACTGCAGGCGGATGCGCACCTCGCCCGCGCCTAGCTGTGGCATTGGCATTTCGCCCACCACCAGCACCGCGCCGGCGGCTCCTCTGTGTTCGTACCAGGCGGCTTGCATCGTGGGTTGGCTTTCTGTGGAATGAGGGGACGTGGGGATCGCTTCATTCTATTGATGCGACCAGTGCAGCGGTGGCTCTGACTGGGTCGCGGCAGAATGTACGGCAATGGAGGCAACGAAAATGGCCAGCAAACGCCCGACAACAATAGACGAATACATCCAGGCCACCCCGCCCGAGGGTCAGCCGCATTTGCGCCGGCTGTACGCGATCCTCAAGAGCGTCGCGCCCCAGGCCGAGGAGGCCCTCAAGTGGGGAAATCCCTTCTTCATTGAGCCCCGTTTCCTGTTTGCTTTTTCCGCACACAAGGCACACCTCAGTTTTGCCCCCAATGAGGCGGGGCTGGAGGCATTCCGCATGGAGCTGAAGGGCCACAAAACCACCAAGAACTTTCTGCAGATTCCCTACAACACGCCCCTGCCGGAGGACCTGATTCGCAGGATCGCCGAGTACCGCGTCAAGGTTGTGGCCGAGCGCAAAGACGACGCGTTCTGGTAACACCCTTCCGGCAGCAGGGGGCGTTAGCCTTCAGCCCTTCGCTTTCGCCGTCGTCTTCTTTGCAGGCTTGGCCTTGCCTGCACTGTTGAGGTTGATGGCCTGGCGTATCAAGGCCTTGAAGGCGGACGCGTCAAGCGCTTCGCCTTCGAAGATGTCGATCGCGCGGCGCGTATTGCCATCGAGGCTGGAGTTGAAGAGCCGCTTGGGATCCGGCAGGGACGCGCCCTTGGCGAAAGTCAGCTTGATCTTGTCCTTGTAGGATTCGCCGGTGCAGAGGATGCCGTCGTGCTCCCACACCGGCGTGCCCATCCACTTCCATGCCTCAACAACGTCCGGGTCTTCCTCTTGGATGAGCGTACGCATGCGGCCCAGGGTGGTGCCGCGCCAATCCGCAAGTGTGGCGATTCTTTCCGTAATCAGCTCCGATGCCGACTGGCTGTGGTTCGCATCCGACTTTTTCACCATGTTCTTGTCCTCCTGAAATGTATTGAGATTTTCCATTTGCAATGACAGTAGTAGATGGTCATGCAAGACTTCAGCGCAATGTCGCGGCAGGGGCGTACGGGCGTGGAAGGTGCCGATCGTAATGATTTTTCCGCAGGAGCACATTGTGCAAGTGCAGGCGCCAAATAACGCGTCACACCACACGCCCCCTCTGCCCTCGTAAAATGTGCCCAAGCAGCTACAAAAGAGATAGCAAATGACAGATTCAAAACCCCCAGCCCCCACATTCCGCCGCGCCCCACCGCCGGCCAACCGTGCGGCCATTCCCGCCGGGCAAACCAACACCGCAGCCCATGGCGCCAACGGCACGATGCGGCTGAACAAACGCATGGCCGAGCTGGGCCTAGCCTCGCGCCGCGAGGCCGACGACTGGATCGCCAAGGGCTGGGTCAAGGTCAACGGCAAGGTGGCCGAGATGGGTATGCAGGTGGCGCCCGATGCACGCATCGAGGTCACGCAGCAGGCCAAGGGGGCCCAAGCCAACCAGGTGACGATTCTGCTGAACAAGCCGATTGGCATCGTCAGCGGCCAGGCTGAAGACGGGCACGAGCCCGCCATCACACTGATACAGCCGCAAAACCGCTGGGTGGACGACAACGCCCGCTTCTTCTTCCATGGCAGCCAACTCAAGAGCCTGGTGCCGGCCGGGCGGCTGGATATCGACTCCACCGGTTTGCTGGTGCTGACGCAGGACGGCCGCGTGGCGCGCCAGCTGATCGGCGAGGACTCGGGCATGGAAAAGGAATACCTGGTGCGTGTGGTCTACACCGGTGTGGCCAATCCGGCGGCCGCCAACTCGGCCGCGGCCACCTATGGCGCACGCGCGGCGGCACGCCCTGCGCCACCGACACAACTGAGCCGCATTGACGATGACGACCCGGTCAGCACCGACGTGCAATCCGTGTTCCCCATTGAAAAACTGCGCCTGCTGCGCCACGGCCTGCGCCTGGACGACCAGGCGTTGAAGCCCGCCAAGGTGGAATGGCAAAACCCCGAGCAGTTGCGCTTTGTGCTGGTAGAGGGCAAAAAACGCCAGATCCGCCGCATGTGTGAACTGGTCGGTTTGAAGGTGGTGGGCCTGAAGCGTGTGCGTGTGGGCAAGGTCATGCTGGGGCATCTGCCGGTGGGCCAGTGGCGCTACCTCGCGCCGCATGAGTCTTTCTAATTCTTGTGGGACAGACCGCAGCTACGCGAAGCGAGCCAGCTCTGTCCTCAACCGTTCAGAAATTGTGGGACAGACCCCCGCCACACGCAGTGGGCCAGCTCTGTCCCCAACTGACCAACCCGCCGGAAGCCCCCATGCCCCCACCACCCACCAAACCGGCCACCCCCAAGAAATCCCCTCTCAAACACCTGCGCCCCTCTGACCTGCGCGGCGTGGCGCAACTGGCCACCCAGGCCACCAGCGGTGTGGCGACCATGGCGGAGGGTGTGCACCATGCGGTGCTGGGCACCATGGGCTTGGCCGGAAACAAGGCCGGGCAGCAAACCAGCGGCATCACCGGTTTCGTCTACCGCACCGTGCGCGGCGTCACCGAACTGGTGGGCAAGGGCTTACACGCGGCCTTCACCAAACTGGAGCCACTGCTGGCCACGCTGGTGGATGCGCCACCCGACACACCCGAGCGAGAAGCTGTATTGGCCGCGCTGAACGGCGTGCTGGGCGACCAACTGGCGCAGAACCACAACCCGCTGGCCACGCCCATGACGCTGCGTTACCAGGGCCAGGCCCTGAACCTGCACGCCCTGCACGCCCTGCCCGCCATGCCGGACGCCAGCGGCAAGGTCTTGCTGCTGATCCATGGCCTGTGCATGAATGACCTGCAATGGATGCCGGGCGAACCGGCTGCCGAGGATGGCAAGCCGGTGGCCGACATCGCCGCCACGCTGGCCATCGAGCGGGACTTTACCCCCATCTACCTGCGCTACAACACGGGCCGGCACACATCGCAAAACGGGCGCGAACTGGCCTCCATGCTGGAGCAGCTGTTGGCCCATTGGCCGATTCCGGTACTAGAGTTGACGGTGGTGGTGCACAGCATGGGTGGGCTGGTAATACGCAGTGCGTTGCACACCGCGCAGCAGGAATCCCGGCGCTGGCCGCAGCAGTTGAAGAACATCGTCTTCCTGGGCACGCCCCACCACGGCGCCCCGCTGGAACGCGCCGGCAACTGGATCGACGTGATTCTGGGTGCCACGCCCTTCAGCAAACCCTTTGCCAAGCTGGGCCAGTTGCGCAGCAGCGGCATCACCGACCTGCGTTTTGGCCATGTGCTGGATGCCGACTGGGCCGGCCAGGATCGTTTCAAACGCAAGCCCGACAGCCGCCAGCCCTTGCCGCTACCCGAGGGCGTGGTCTGTTACACCGTGGCAGCCACCACCGCGGGCAAGCGCAGCCCCCTGGCCGAGCGGACCATTGGCGACGGCCTGGTGCCCCTGCCCAGCGCATTGGGCCAGCACACCGACCCACGGCACCAGTTAACCTTTGCCAAGGCCAACCAGGTCATCGTCTACCGAACCAACCACATGCAGATGATTCATAGCCCAGAGGTGGCGCTTCAACTGTTGCAGTGGTTGAAATAATGCCCCCTGCTGCCGGAATGCTTTTTTGGGCTGCGCCCGCAACCGGCATGGGGTGGCCGTTCTGCTCCGTGTCCCCCGCCCGCTTTGCGGGCTCCTCCTTTACCTACGCAGAACGGCCACCCCATGCCTGCCGCTCGAACCTTTGCGTTGCGAAGGTCGGAACGCAAAGATCATTTCGATACGGTTGATGCGAACGGATTTATTTGCACCCGATCTGCGCACAGACCAAGCCACGCTGTACCAGTCGGGTAGTGGGTTTTGCGCAGGTAAAGGAGGAGGCCGAAGGCCGGGGGACACGGAGCAAAACCCGCTACCCGACTGGTACGCAAATCAACATGGCACTCAGACCCAAGAACACCAGGACTCTTGAAAACCAACCCATCGCCCATAATTGAGGGTTTCACGCGCGGCGCAGTGGGCGTCCGTCGGCATTCATTTGTTATCCAGGCTTAACCGAAAGTAAAAATCCCATGAGCAAACAAACCCTTTCCTTCCAGGCCGAAGTTGCCCAGTTGTTGCACCTTGTCACGCATTCGCTGTACTCCAACAAGGAAATTTTCCTGCGCGAGCTGATCTCCAATGCGTCCGACGCCTGCGACAAGCTGCGCTTCGAGGCCATCAACGACGGCGGTTTGTATGAGAACGACTCCGAGCTCAAGGTCAGGCTGACGCTGGACAAGGACGCCAAGACGCTGACCATCACCGACAACGGCATCGGCATGAGCGCACAAGAGGCGATTGACCACCTGGGCACCATTGCCAAGAGTGGCACCAAAGACTTCGTTTCCAAGCTGTCGGGCGACCAGAAGGCCGACTCGCAGCTTATCGGCCAGTTCGGCGTGGGCTTTTACTCCGGCTTCATCGTGGCCGACAAGATTACTGTTGAATCGCGCCGCGCCGGCATGAAGGAAACCGAAGGCGTGCGCTGGGTCAGCGGCGGCTCCGGTGACTTTGAAGTGGAAGCCATCACCCGCACGCAACGCGGTACCAGCGTCATCCTGCACCTGCGCGACGACGCTGAGGACTACACGCAGACCTGGAAGGTCAAGAACATCATCAACAAGTATTCCGACCACATCAGCCTGCCCATCCAGATGGAAAAGGAAGAGTGGAAAGACGGCGAGTTGATCAACCCCAGCGACGAAAACGGCGGCCGCCAGCCCGGCGCCATGGTCAAGACCGGCGAGTGGGAAACCGTCAACAAGGCCAGCGCCATCTGGAGCCGCCCCAAGAAGGACATCAGCGCTGAGCAGTACGACGAGTTCTACAAACAGATCAGCCACGATTTCGAAGCGCCACTGGCCCACACCCACAACCGCGTCGAAGGCAGCACCGAATACACGCAGTTGTTATACATCCCCGGCAAGGCGCCGATGGATTTGTGGAACCGCGAGAAAAAAGGCGGACTGAAGCTGTATGTCAAACGCGTCTTCATCATGGACGACGCCGAGGCACTGTTGCCCACCTACCTGCGTTTCGTCAAGGGCGTGGTGGATTCCGCCGACCTGCCGTTGAACGTCAGCCGTGAGTTGCTGCAGGAAAGCCGCGACGTCAAGGCCATCCGCGAAGGTTGTACCAAACGGGTGCTGTCGATGCTGGAAGACCTGGCAAACAACAACGCCCTGCCCGAACCGTCGGCCGATGGTGTCACCGACGTGATCAGTGATGCCGACCGCGAGCAGATCGGCAAATACACCAAGTTCTACGCCGAATTTGGCGCCGTGCTGAAGGAAGGCCTGGGCGAAGACTTCGCCAACAAGGAACGCCTGTGCAAGCTGCTGCGTTTTGCCTCCACCACCAACGACTCGGCCA
>JAZKIR010000088.1:0-3888 GCA_040384785.1 Pseudomonadota bacterium | reverse complement strand
AGGGGCGTTGACTCTGGCAATGCCGCGGCCTGCAAGGCCAGCGCAGTACGCGAAGTGTTCTCGAAGAGCGGCGAAGCCACAAGCGTGGGGGTCATGCTTCCAGCAGCCCGCGCTTTTTCAGCATGGGCTGCACTTGTGGGTCACGGCCGCGGAATGCGCGGTAGGCGTCGGCCGGGTTTTGCCGGTTGCCGCTGCTGTAAATGGTGCGCAGCAAACGTTCGGCGGTGGCCGCGTCGAAGGGGTTGCCGGCCTCGGTAAACGCGGCAAAACCATCGGCCTCCAGCACCTCGGCCCACATGTAGACGTAGTAACCGGCGGCATAACTGGACCCGGAAAACAGATGCTGAAAATGGCTCAGGCCATGGCGCAGGCCGATGTCCGCGGGGATGCCCAGTGTGGCGCACTGTTCGGCTTCAAAGGCGGCAATATCCACCGGTGTGCCGTTGGGCAGGGCGTGCATGGCCATGTCGATCAGCGCCGGTCCGGTGTATTGGATGGTCGCCCAGGCCTGGTCAAACTGGCGCGAGCGCTTGAGTTTTTCCAGCAAGGCTGCTGGCATGGGTTCGCCGGTTTCATAGTGGCGTGCATGGCTCTGTAGCACCTGAGGCTCCATCGCCCAGTTCTCAAACAGCTGCGAGGGCAGTTCGACAAAATCGCGCAGCACCTGCGTGCCGGCCAGGCGCTCATAGTGCACCTTGGACAACAAGCCATGCAGGCCGTGGCCAAACTCGTGGAACAGTGTGCGCACGTCGTCAAAGCTCAGCAACGTGGGGCTGGCCTTGGCGAAGTTATTGTTGTTGATGACGATGGGCAGCGTGCCGCCAAAATGGCCGGACTGGCTGCGGAACACACTCATCCACGCGCCGCTGCGTTTGGAGCTGCGGGCAAAGTTGTCGCCGATGAACAGGCCGACCAATGCACCATCTTGCGCACGCACTTCCCACAAGCGGGCATCGGGATGGTGCAATACATGCTCTGGCTGCTCAATGAAGCGCAGGCCAAACAGACGTTGCGCGCAATCAAACATCGCCGCCACCATGGCGTCCAGCGAGAAGTAGGGCTTCAACTCCGCATCGTCCAGGTCAAAACGCTGGGCGCGCACCTTTTGCGCCAGGTAGCGCCAGTCCCAGGCGGCAATTGGCGTAGGTTCACCCAGAGCGCGGGCCATGTCGGTCAGCGCCAGTCGGTCCACTTCGGCATAGGCCTTCGCAGGTATCCAGGCTTGGTTCAATAGTTCGAGCACGGCTTCGGTCTTGCCGGCCATGCGGTCCACCAATTCGTAGTCGGCATAGGTCTTGTACCCATGTAACGCTGCTTGCTCCTGGCGCAGGGCCATGATGCGCGCGGCAACTGGGCGGTTGTCATGCACACCCGCGTTGGCACCGCGGCCCACCCGCGCGCGCCACAGGGTTTCGCGCAAATCGCGGCGGCTAGAAAAGGTCAGAAAGGGTTCCGCCAGCGAGGGCGACAGTGTGATGGCATAAGCGCCGTCGCCCAGGCCGCGTTGTTGTGCCGCCGCCTTGGCGGCTTGCAGCACAAAGCTGGGTAGGCCAGCACGGTCGGCTTCGGTCTTGAGTTCCAGCGTATACGTCGACTCTTCGGCCAGCAGATTTTGCCCAAATTGGGTGCACAGCGTGGCCAGTTCTCCCATGATCTCGCCGTAGCGAACCCGCTCCTGGCCGCTCAAACGGGCGCCGGCGCGCACAAAGTCCAGATGCACGCGCTCCAGCAAGCGTAATTGTTCGGTGTCCAGCTTCAGTGCGTGGCGCCGTTCATGCAACGCATCGATGCGGGCAAAAAGCCCTGCATGCATGAAGACCGCGTTTTCGTGCGCTGCCAGCTTGGGTGCCATCTCCAATTGCACTTTTTGCAGCTCGGGCGATGTCTCACTCGCCGTCAAATTGTGAAACAGCAAGGTAATCCGGTCGAGCAAACGGCCGCTGGCATCCAGTTCTGCTAAGGTATTGTCGAAGGTCGGGGCTTCGGTGTTGGTTGCGATGGCATCGATGTCAGTCAGATGTTGTGCCAACGCAAGAGTGAACGCTGGCACAAAATGTGCTGAATCAACCTGACCGAATGGGGGTAGTCCGTAGGGAAGCCCCCAGGGTTGCAGCAAGGGATTTGGTGTGCTGTCAACGGAAGATGGAGGTCGCATGTGTTTGCCTTTGGAGCGTAATCTGGTGGAAACCCTGATAGCGAAAACGCTAAGTCCTGATCAGTCGGTCAGGTACAAAGCACTACCTAGGCAAATTACAATGGCCGACTTCAAGTTTAGCAGTTTACGGACGCTGCGCCCCGGACTCCGACCTGGAATCCAAACGGCAGTTAGTATTTTTTCTATAAGGAAATGATTGTGCATACAAAGTTTAAAGTGTTGGTCCGCGCCTGGGCCCTGACCCTGAGTTTGGCCGTTGTATCGGTCGTTGGTGTTTCCACTCCCGTCATGGCGCAGACCGCCGCGCCCGCATCTGCTGCCGTGGCCGCCGACCCTGCTGCTGCACCTGCTGCCACTGCCAAGAAGGCCGAAGGCACAACCGACAATCCTTATGGCATTGCTGCCCTGTGGCACAACGCACACTCGGTTGACATGGGTGTTTTGATCATTCTGGGCATCATGTCCATGGGCAGCTGGTACATCCTGGCCATCAAGATGCTGGAACAGCGCAAAGCCAGCAGCTTCGCCCGTGAAGCCGCTGAAAAATTCTGGGGCGCTGGCACCGTGGCGCAAGGCGCTGCTGCGCTGAGCAAGGACAGCCCTTACCAGTTCATCGCCGCCGCTGGTGTCGATGCGACCAAAAAGCACGGTGGTCTGATGGGCCACATCCCCTTGAACGACTGGATCAGCATGAGCATCCAGCGCTCGGTGGACCGCGTGAACCGCGAAATGCAAGGTGGCCTGTCCTTCCTGGCAACCGTGGGTTCCATTTCTCCTTTCGTCGGTCTGTTCGGCACCGTGTGGGGTATCTATGGCGCGTTGACACAAATTGGTATGTCCGGCCAAGCCTCCATCGACAAGGTCGCCGGCCCCGTGGGTTCCGCGCTGATCATGACTGCGCTGGGCCTGGCTGTTGCCGTGCCTGCCGTGCTGGCCTACAACTACCTGATCGCCCGCAACAAGGGCGTCATGGACGATGTCCGTGGCTTTGGCAGCGACTTGCACTCGGTCCTGTTGGGTTCGGCTTCCAAGAGCTAATCATGTTGCCCCCACGCTTGTCGCCTTGCGTACTGCGCTGCCCCCGAGGGGGCCGTCGTACCCTTGGGGCGGCCCGGCGGCTACTCAACACGTGCGGTAAACGCGCAGAAAGTTAGCTCTATGTCCATGAACGTTGGCAGTATTGACGGCGAAGATGACGCAGTCATAGCAGCCATTAACACAACACCTCTGGTGGACGTGATGTTGGTGATGTTGATCATTTTCCTGATCACCATTCCCGTCGTCACAACCTCGATTCCTGTGACCCTGCCCAAAGAACGGGTGGAAGTTCGGGAAACCAAACCAGAAAACATCATTATCTCGGTCGATTCCGCGGGCGGTATCTTCTGGTACGACCAGAAGGTGGCCAATGTGGAAGCATTGGTCGACAAGCTGAAGAAGGTCTCGACCGTCAAACCGCAACCTGAAGTACAGATTCGCGGTGATATGGCTTCCCGATACGAAGGTGTTGGCAAGATTCTTTATGCAGTCCAGCGTGCGGGCATCGTCAAAGTGGCGTTCATCACTGAACCGCCAGCATTGGGCGGTTGAACCCATGTCAGGAGGAGTAGCAATATGTCTATGAATGTAGGAAACGCCTCTGGCGATCCTGAAGTGCTGATGGACATCAACACCACGCCATTGATTGACGTGATGTTGGTGCTGTTGGTGATGTTGATCATCACCATCCCCAT
>JAZKIR010000087.1:5502-41341 GCA_040384785.1 Pseudomonadota bacterium | reverse complement strand
ACGCGTCACCGGTGAGCTGGCGATTGAAGACTGCACCGAGGCCAGCATTGGCCTCCTGATGGTGGGGGATGCGGCATGAGCGGCAGCAGTGTTAACACCTTGCCGCGCTGGGCCGATCTGGTGCTACTGCCTGCGGTATGCCTGGGCGTGGCCCTGCTGGCAGCGGGTGGCGTTGTGGCCCTGGTGGGGCAAAGCCCTACGGAAGTCATTGCCGTCCTGGTCCATGGTGCGTTTGGCACGGCGCGAGGCTTCAGCTACACGCTGTACTACGCCACCACGTTTGTGTTTACCGGCTTGGCGGTTGCCGTGGCCTTCCATGGCGGGCTGTTCAATATCGGCGGCGAAGGGCAGGCCATACTGGGCGGCCTGGGGACCGGTTTGGTGGCCCTGTGGTGGTCGGCCTTTTTGCCCGCCTGGATCATGCTGCCATTGATGCTGCTGGCCGGTGCCCTGTTTGGCATGGCATGGGCCGCGGTGCCCGCCTACCTGCAGGCTTATCGCGGCAGTCATATCGTGATAACTACCATCATGTTCAATTTCATCGGCAGCAGTTTGTTGGTCTACCTGCTGGTCAACCATCTGCGCCCGGCGGGTTCCATGTCGGTGGAGAGCGTGGCATTTGCCGATTCGGCCAAACTGCCAGGCGTACACGAGGCCTTGGCGTTGTTGGGCGTGGAGTGGCCCAGTTCGCCGCTGAACCTCAGTGTGTTGCTGGCGGCGCTGGCCGCCGTGGGGGTGTATCTGTTTTTGTGGCGCACCCGCGCTGGCTACCGCTTGCGCGCGGTGGGTTCCAGCCCCGGCGCTGCCGAGTACGCCGGTGTTCGTCCGCAGCGCCAGGTCATGGTTGCGATGGCGGTGTCCGGCGCCTTGGCAGGTATGGTCGGCATGAACGAAATTGCCGGCGTAAATGGCAAGCTGCTGCTGGAGTTTGTCAGCGGTGCTGGCTTCACCGGCATTGCCGTCGCCTTGATGGGTCGCAACCACCCGGTGGGCATTGTGTTGGCCAGTGTGTTGTTTGGAGCTTTGTTCCAAGGCGGCGCTGAGGTCGCTTTTGAGGTGCGGGGCTTTAGCCGCGACATGGTGGTCATGTTGCAAGGTTTCATCGTGTTGTTTTCGGGTGCCATGGCCTATGTCATCGCCCCCATCGTGGCGCGGTTACTGGCGCTGGTGATACGCGTATGGTCCAAACCAGCAACATCTTCATCAGGAGCCGCCCATGGATGAAGCCCTGCTGGCGACCATGCTGGCGTCCACGCTGCGCCTGGCCACACCGCTGATCTTTTGCGCCTTGGCCGGTTTGTTTTCGGAGCGCTCCGGCGTGGTTGATATCGGCCTGGAAGGCAAGATGTTGTTTGCCGCCTTTGCCGCTGGCGCGGCGGGCGCAGTGTCGGGCTCCACGACGCTGGCAATGCTCGCCGCCATTGGGGTGGCCGTGGCCTTGTCGTGGATGCATGGCCTGGCATGCGTCAGCCACCGGGGTGACCAGGTGGTGTCCGGTGTGGCCATCAACATCATTGCATCGGGCCTGACGATCGTGTTGGGCATTGCCTGGTTTGCCCAAGGCGGTCAAACACCGCCCGTCAGTAACGAGGTTCGCATACAGGCCTTGTTTCCGCAAGCAGCTGCAGCGCTGGCCGGCATACCGTGGATAGGCCTCTTGGTAGGAGAAGGGTTTCTGAGCCACAACCCCATGGTCTACCTTGCCCTGGTGCTGGTGCCCCTGTCTTGGTGGTTACTGTTCAGAACTCGTTTTGGCCTGCGCCTGCGTGCCGTTGGTGAAAACCCGCAGATGGTGGACGCAGCAGGCGTTTCGGTCACCGGTCTGCGCTACACCGCGCTGACCTTGAATGGCGTCTTGTGTGGCCTGGCCGGCAGCTACCTGGTGTTGGCCCAAAGCGCCAGCTTTTCGCCCAATATGACAGCTGGAAGAGGCTTTATGGCGCTGGCCGCGTTGATTTTTGGCCGCTGGTACCCGGTGGGGGCCTTGTGGGCCTGCCTGCTGTTCGGCTTTCTGGATGCCGCGGCCATTCGCATGCAGGGCGTGCCCTTCCCGATGATCGGAGAAGTGCCGGTGCAGGCCATCCAGGCCTTGCCCTATGTGCTGACGGTTGTATTGCTGGCGGGCTTCATCGGTAAGGCGGTAGCGCCGCAAGCCTTGGGCCGGCCCTACTCCAAGGACCGCTAAAACACTGGCCCCACGCTCGCCCACTGCGTGTGGCTCTCTGCCCCCCGGGGGGCTAACGCGGCTGGGGGCGGCCCAGTGGCGCTAGTCAGCGAAATGGTGGTAAAACACTGCTAGAGTCCTAGGCGGCAGGCCATTGCGGTTCCATCCTCCTCGGTTTAATGGGCAGTTACTACCAGCATGTCATCCAGTATTTGGGTCAAAGTCGTCGGTTTTAGCGCGGTTGAGCGGCATTCAATCAACACTCTGTTTCGCCTGTCGGTGCGCCAGACGCCCGCGTATTGCCTGTGGACGCCGGACACGCCCGCGCCGCCCCACGTGTCGCTGATCGATATGGACTGCCACGAGGCAGAAGTCGAGTTGGCCTCTCCCACCTTTAATCCCAATCTGAAGATCATTTGCGTGGGCGCCAAAACCCACGGCACGGCCTGGCGGTCCTTTCACCGCCCGGTCGATTGGAACGCGATGGTGCAGGTGCTCGACGGCCTGTTTGCCTCACATGCCTATGTAGACGTGGTGACAGGGTTTGATGAGTTGGATGAGGCAACCGCGCCACCAGGAATGCGTATGTCGTTGTTGGTAGGGCTCAGTCGCGATGAACGCATGTATTTGCGCGCCCGTTTGTCGTTGGCTGGCTTGGCCGAAGTAGACGAAGCCGATACGGCCGACCAAGCCAGCAACCTTGTTGCGCACCGCCGCTACGACGTGGTTATTGTCAGCCTGGAGTTGCTGGATGCCGACCCCTGGGAACTGGTGCAGACTTTCAAGGCCATGTCAGCCTCACCCCAGGCGGTGATAGTCGCCACCGACAAGCCGTCCTGGTCCACGATGGAGAGGGCGGAGCAGGCCGGTTGTGCAGGCTTGCTGGAGATACCTTTCAACCCGCCCCAGGTCATGGGATTATTGCTGAAGGTCTGAGGGCGACTCGTCCCCTGACGCGAAAGACTGGCGTCGCCGCACCCGGTTCACATCCAGGCTGCGCGACAAGCTGAACTCCACCGGCAACGGTTCCGCCCCCAGACGCGCGACCAATAATTCCGCGCACAGGCCGGAAAAACTCAATCCACGCGAGCCCATACCCACACACAGCCACAGTCCGGTACCGGATGCGGTCTCTATCGGTCCCACCAATGGCAGGCGATCATGGGTCACGCAACGCGTGGCAGACCACTGCGCGACTGGACCCCGGTCCAGTGTTTCGGCCAGATCGAAGCCGGCCATGGGCAGCAATTGCCGCAAACGCACCATATTGGCGGCGTGCTGAGCCCCGATGTCAGCGGCGGCCATGGCATCCGTTTCAAACGTTGACCCGGCAAACCACTGCTCACCACCAGCGCCCGGCACATGCGGGATAAAACAGCCGTTGCCGTTGACTGGTGTAGCCGGCAGCTTCGGCAGCGGCTCCGCGTAGCTGCCATGGCTGAGCGTGCCGTGGACCGCTTGCAGTGCTGCCAGTTTGTCCAATATCTCGGACCGTGGTTGTGCGTTTGCTGGCAAGCCTTTGAGCAAGCCAGTACACGCCAAAGCGTTGGCGGCAACCACGATTTCAAAGTTGCCCAGATCCTGGCCATCAGCACCGCGCACCTGCCACAGGTCGCCGTTGCGGTTGATCGCACCAACTGTCGATTGCCCGACAAAACGAATACCCGGCTGGGCCAGCCAGGCCCGTACAAGTGCGGCAGGCTTGATCCAGCAGGCGTGTGCATGCCACAGCGGAGGGGCATCCGGGCGCTGTTCCATGACGCCACTGGGCTCCCAATCCTGTCCGCGCTGCAGCATGCGCTCTGCATGTTGCATCAACAAACGGGTGCCGCTGCGGGACAGGCGCGAGCGCGGGTTATCGTCGGCGGACACGTGGGGCACAGCCAGGCCAGCCGGTAGTCCGGACGCGCCACCAGCGGGAGCTATTTCCTGGTCAAAGACACTGACCTGCCAGCCACGCAACGCCAATGCATGCGCAACACTCGCGCCTGCAATGCCGGCTCCAATAACGGCGCAGCGCGCAACCCTCTGCACGACATGTGGCGAGGCGGACCGGCTGGTCGCAATGTCCCAGCGTGGATTGAAGCTACCAGTCAAACCGCTTTGACTGGGGACAGGTTCATCCAGCTGAAAACCAGCGGCCTGCATCACGGTGGGCAGGCTTGCCGGCGGCAAAGCACCCTCCCGTGTCGGGGCATCAGGTGCGATACAGAACCGGCTCCCCCGTTTACAACGCCGGGCCAATAGCTGGACCGCCCATTTGTCTTGCGGTTGGCCGGCAAACACGGTGTCCGCTTGAAATACATGCTCGCCAAGCAGGGTCTGGACATCCGCACCAATGCACAGGGTTAAAGATATCCTGGCACCTTCCAGAACAATGCGGTGAAAGCCGGGGCCTAACGCCGCACATTGTTGGACCAAGATCTGAAAAACCTTGGGTTGGTCCGCATCGGTTGCTGGGTTATTGGCTGTTGTAAAAACGGGTGCAGCCTGGGCAATGCCAACATAGTGCAGCATGCGCGGCCGTTGCGGGTCGCGTTGCCAAGCCAGCCACGTGGCCAGGAAACGGCCAGCGTTCTGAAAATCTGTGTCCAGCACCGTCCAGGCATTGCTATCTGCCCACAACGCCGGCAGGCCACACGACGACAAGGCTTGCTGTGCCAGACGCTCAGCCAAAGTACGATGAAAACAGAGCGCTGAAAAGGGAATCAGGCCGTTGGCGGTACATAGCCTTGTGCCGCATCGGCGCCGGAGCCAAAGAAATGGTTTTCCATCTGGCGCGCCAGGTACTGGCGGGCACGCGCATCGGCGAGATTCAAACGGTTTTCATTGACCAGCATGGTCTGGTGCTTGAGCCAGGCGGCCCAGGCCTCTTTGCTGACGCTTTCCCAGATGCGTTTGCCCAATTCGCCAGGGTAGGGAGGGAAGTCCAACCCTTCGGCTTCCTTGCCCAGCTTGATACAGTTAACGGTGCGTGCCATGAAAAACCTCTGCTTTAAAAAAATGGGGCTCAACGGGAGCCCATGGGCTGAATCTTATTCGGTTTGGCTATCCCTGATGGCAACCCCCTGTTCAGAGCCGGGAACTTAGCGGGCAAAATCGGTACCAACCACCGCAAAGCGCAGCAGCAGAGCGCCTATTTTTTTAACTGGATCCTGATTTTGAACTTCATACTGGCTCAATTTGATACCGCGCCCAGGCGCATTCTTGCCATCGTTTGCTTGGCCTGCCTGGGCCTGTTGGGTTATGGTGCCTATCTGCAGCACGTAGTGGGTCTAAACCCGTGTCCGATGTGTGTCGTACAACGTTATGCTCTTGTTTTGATAGCTATCTGTGCAGCATTGACGGGGGCTAGCGGCAGAAAAGGCTTGCACGTGTTCGGCGGGGTACTGCTAATGGTGCTGGCGGTGGCCGGCGCGTATGTGGCTGCACGCCAAAGCTGGCTGCAGTGGTATCCGCCCGAAGTCGCGTCGTGTGGACGCGATATCTACGGCATGATCGAGACCTTTCCGCTGCAGCGCGCCATTCCGATGATCTTCAAAGGTGGCGGTGATTGCACCAAGGTGGACTGGACCTTTTTGGGGGGCTCCATCGCCAATTGGTCCTTCGTATGTTTTTGCGGCCTGGCGGTGATCGGGGGCTTGTTGGTCTGGCGCCGCAGTCGAAGGGTTTAGTAGGCCCGCACCAACAACGCACAAACCAAACCCTTGCCAAGCCTTTGCACCTCGCCCTGCACCCACACTTACAACACTTAACACTCCATGTGGGGTCTGTCATGAACGAAGAATGACCGTGTGGTAAGGTATAAAAAAATAAGGGAGGGGGATGCGAATGAAGAGCAGAAAAGAGAAACTATTAGACGGCCTCGATCTGGCAAGGGCGGTAGGCGCGGAGATTGGTCCGCTGCACAATCCACTCGTCAGCAAGCTTTCCGGGCATGTGATTTATATCGACCGTGCCGATACGGAGTCATTGCGACAACACTACGCCAACGACCCAGCAGTCAACACCAAGGATATTTGTGTGGACGCTGTGTGGGGTGTGCATACGCTGGCCGAGTCGATCGAGATCTATTTTTCCAAAAGCGGTGGTGCGCCACAGGCGCTGGATTATGTGGTGGCGTCCCACGTCATTGAACACGTTCCGGACCTGGTCTCTTGGTTGCAAGAGATTCGCTCTATCCTCAAAAGCGATGGGGAGGTCCGGCTCGCCGTCCCAGACCGCCGATTTACCTTCGATTATTTGCGTCGCCCATCGAACCTGAGTGATGTGATGACCGCGTATGCCAGCAAGGCGCGCATTCCCACTACCCACTGTCTGCTGGATTTTTGCCTGAATGTCATCCCGGTTGACTCCGTGGCCGCCTGGCAAGGTACTTTGGATACTACGTCGCTCAAGCGAGGGCACACCTTGGAAGGTGCCCTGAGTATTGCGCGCGACGCCTTGGAAAACGGCACCTACCATGACGTGCATTGCTGGGTATTTACGCCGACTTCATTCGCCGCGCTTTTTGCCGAACTGTCGCGACTGGGTTTGATCGATTTTGCGTGTGGCGACTTTTACGACACGCAGGTCAACGACATTGAATTCATTGTGAACATGCGCGTCTGTGACAACGCGTTTGAACGCACAAATAGTTGGCATCACATGTCCGAACTGCTCCAAGGCAAGACCTCGGCGCGCGCGGCAACCCGTCCGAACACGCGGGAAGCGGAATTGGCGCTAGAGTAGTTTCTTCACCAGCACCTGGCTTTTGCGGTCCCAGTTGTACTTGCGCTTGCGGGCCTCGGGCAGCCATTCAGGGTCCACCTGCACAAAACCGCGCTTGATGAACCAATGCATGGTGCGGGTGGTCAGCACAAAAATGCTGTCCAGCCCGGCGGCCTTGGCGCGCTGCTCCACCCGCTTGAGTACGCGTTCCCCGTCACCCTGGCCCTGTACATCGGGTGATACCGTCAGCGCCGCCATTTCAGCCGTGCGGGCTTCGGGGTAGGGGTAGAGCGCGGCACAGGCAAAGATCACGCCGTCGTGTTCGATGATCGTGTAGTTGCCGACATCGCGTTCGATTTCGGTGCGGCTGCGCTTGACCAGCGTGCCATCCTTCTCAAACGGCTCAATCAACTGCAAGATGCCGCCCACGTCGTCAACGCTGGCCTCGCGCAGGCTCTCCAGCTTCTCGTCCACCACCATGGTCCCAATACCGTCGTGTACATACACCTCAAGCAGAATGGAGCCGTCCACCGAAAACGGAATGATGTGGCTGCGCTCCACGCCGTTCTTACAGGCCTTGACGCAGTGTTGCAAGTAAAAGGCGGTGTCGGTTGGTTGGTTGGCAGCCGGCAACTGTTGCAGCAATAATTCGGCCGCCGCCAGCGGCAGCTCGGTGTCAATGGGGTTGTCATCCGATGCCGCTTCGGCCGGGCGCATGCGGATGCCGGGCACTTCGGTGACGAAAATCAGTTTATCGGCCTGCAGCGCCGTGGCCACCGACGTAGCTACCTCTTCCATGGTCAGATTGAAGGCCTCGCCAGTGGGCGAAAAACCAAGCGGTGAGACCAGCAGCAATGCGCCCATGTCCAGCACCTTGCTGATGCCGGCAATGTCCACCTTGCGGACCAGGCCCGAGTGTTGGAAATCAATGCCGTCCACAATGCCGACGGGGCGCGCCGTGATGAAGTTGCCGGAGATGACCCGCACTGTGGAGTCCGCCATGGGCGTATTGGGCAGTCCCTGGCTGAATGCCGCTTCGATTTCGTAACGTAGCTGGCCCGCGGCCTCTTGCGCGCAATCCAGCGCCACCTCGTCGGTGATGCGCATGCCGTGGGAATATTTGCCGGCATGGCCCTTGGCCTTGAGTTGCTCATTCACCTGGGGCCGAAAACCATGCACCAGCACAATCTTGACGCCCATGCTTTGGATCATGGCCAGGTCCTGCGCCAGATGGGGCAGCTTGCCCGCCGCAATGGCCTCGCCAGCGATACCGACGACAAAGGTCTGGTTGCGGAACTTGTGGATGTACGGCGCGACCGAGCGGAACCAGGGGACGAAGGTGAAATTGAAAACAGTGGTCATGGCACGCGGGTAATGGCAACGGTTGAAAGCGGGACTGGGATAATCCCTGATTCTCTACGAAGTTTGTACCTTGATCACCAGTCCCCTGCACATAGAATTTCCCGAGTCGCTCCCGGTCTCCGGCAAACGCGAAGAAATCATGGCCGCCTTGGCCGCCCACCAGGTCATCATCGTCTGTGGTGAGACCGGTTCGGGCAAAACCACACAACTGCCCAAGATCGCTTTGGCCATGGGCCGGGGCAAGCTGAACTACCCGGCCGGGCAGCGCGCCAAGCTGATAGGCCATACCCAGCCGAGGCGCATTGCCGCCAGCAGCGTGGCCAAGCGTATTGCCGAGGAGCTGAACACGCCGCTGGGTGAGGTGGTGGGTTTCAAGGTGCGGTTTCAGGACCGTTTGAGCCGTGATGCCTCGGTCAAGCTGATGACCGACGGTATCTTGCTGGCCGAGACACAGACCGATCCGCTGCTCAGTGCCTACGACACCATCATCATCGACGAGGCCCATGAGCGCAGCCTGAATATCGATTTCTTGCTGGGCTATTTGCGACAGATTCTGCCGCGCCGGCCGGACCTGAAGATTGTGGTGACGTCTGCCACCATCGACGCGCAGCGTTTTGCAGACCACTTCAAGTCGAGCAAAGGTCCTGCTCCGGTCATCATGGTGTCGGGCCGCATGTTTCCGGTGGAGCAGCGCTACCGGCCGTTTGAAGAATCGCGTGAGTACGACCTGAATAACGCGATTGCCGACGGCGTGGACGAACTCTGGCGCGATCCGCACAACCAGGGTGACATCCTGGTTTTTCTGCCCGGCGAACGCGAGATCCGCGAGGCGGCCGACCACTTGCGCAAACACTTGTCGCACCAGCCGGTCATGCGCAGCGCCGAGGTGCTGCCGCTGTTTGCGCGGCTAAGCCCGGCCGAGCAGGACCGCATTTTTGACGGCCATACCGGCCGGCGCGTGGTACTGGCCACCAATGTGGCCGAGACCTCTCTGACCGTGCCTGGCATCCGCTACGTCATCGATGCTGGCACTGCGCGTGTGAAGCGTTACAGCTTTCGCAGCAAGGTGGAGCAGTTGTTGGTGGAGCCCATCAGTCAGGCCGCCGCCAACCAACGTTCTGGACGTTGCGGGCGTGTCGCCAACGGCATTTGCATACGCTTGTACGATGAGAAGGACTTCAACGGGCGTGAGCGGTTTACTGATCCAGAGATCTTGCGGTCATCACTGGCGGGGGTGATCCTGCGCATGAAGTCGCTGCATCTCGGCATTGTTGAAGACTTTCCCTTTTTGGAACGCCCGTCGGGCCGGGCCATAGCTGACGGTTACCAGTTGCTGAACGAACTGGGTGCCGTGGACGATGCGAATGAGTTGACGCCCACCGGCCAGGAGCTGGCCAAGCTGCCGCTGGACCCACGCGTGGGTCGCATGATCCTGGAGGCGCGCACACGCCAGGCGCTGGACGAGGTGCTGATCATTGCCTCGGCCCTGAGCGTGCAGGACGTACGCGATCGCCCCATGGAAGCCCAGCAGCAGGCTGACACGGCGCACAAGAAGTTTGACGACGAAAAGAGCGAGTTTGTCGGTTACCTCAAGCTATGGAAATGGATCCACGACGCAAGAGGCGGCTGCGCAGAGGCGGGAGCAATGGGGGTCGGATCCCGATTACCGGAGACAGCCACGCGAGTGGCGGGCTCGGTAGATCGGGCTCCGACCCCCAATGCGGGCGAGCAGAGCAAGCGCGGCAATCGGGCTCTCCCAACGCCTTCGCACAAGCTCAGCAACCGCCAATACGAACAGCTGCTGCGCCAGAATTTCGTCAACATCCGTCGCGTGCGCGAGTGGAAAGACATCTACAGCCAGCTCCATACCGTGGTGGCCGAGCACAAATGGCATCTGAACTCTGCGCCTGCTACCTACGAGCAGTTGCACATGTCGATGCTGGCCGGGCTGCTGGGCAATATTGGCTACAAAGTTGAGACGGAAGGCCCGCAGGGTGAATACCTTGGCGCGCGTGGCATCAAGTTTTTTGCGCATCCCGGTGCGCATTTGTCCAAGAAACCGGGACGCTGGATCGTCGCGTCCGAACTGGTCGAAACCACGCGCCTATTCGGCCGCGGCATCGCCAACATCGAACCGCAATGGCTGGAGCAGGTGGGTGAGCATTTGTTGAGGAAACAGTTGCTGGACCCGCACTGGGAAAAAAAGGCCGCCGAGGTGGTGGCGCTGGAGCGGGCCACGCTGTATGGCATCGTCATCTACAACGGGCGGCGCACCAACTACAGCCGCGTCGACATGGCTGGCGCCCGCGAGATTTTCATTCGCCAGGCCCTGGTGGATGGCGAGTGGGAAACACCGCTGCCATTCCTTGCGGCCAACCAGAAGATGGTGCGCCAGGTAGAAGAGCTGGAGCACAAGGCGCGCCGGCAAGACGTGCTGGTGGACGACGAACTGATCTACGCCTACTACGACCAGCAACTGCCGGCCGACGTGTGCAGCGGCCATAGCTTTGAGCGCTGGTACCGCGAAGAGTCGCGCAAGCCGCAATACGCCCTGGCCGGCCCCCGCGGTGCCGCGTCTGGTGCCAGTTCCCTGTTGCTGCTGACCCGTGAAGAGCTGATGCGGCACGAGGCCACCGGCATCACCACCGCGTCCTTCCCCAAGACCATCCGTCTGGGCGGTGTCGACTGCGCGGCTACCTACCTGCACGAGCCTGGTGACCCGCGCGACGGTCTGACCGTGACCGTGCCGCTGTTTGTGCTGAACCAGGTGAATGACGAACGCTGTGAATGGCTGGTGCCCGGCATGCTGAAGGACAAGATCCAGGCGCTGCTCAAGACCTTGCACCAACGGCCACGTTCGCGTCTGGTGCCATTGCCGGACACGGCAACCAAGTTTGCCGAGGCGCTGAATGCGCCCGAGCGTTTTGGCAGTGGCGCGCTGATCGACGCAGTGCTGAAGCTGGTGCGCGAAGCCACCTCGGTGGATGTGGCCCGTGCCGACATCAAGGCCGACATGTTGACGCCGCATTTCTTCATGAACTTCCGCGTCGTGGACGAGCATGGCCGCCAGTTGGGCCATGGGCGCAACCTGGGGGCATTGAAGGCCGAGTTGGGTGCGCAAGCGCGTGGTGCGTTTCAGGCCTTGGCGGGGCTCAAGCTGGCGCAGGGCGCTGCGCCGGCGGCGGGCACAACGGGAGCAGCAGGTGCCGTTTCTGGCGGTGCTTCTAAGCAAAATGAGCCGGTAGCCCTCGTAAAGCCTGAACATGGCGCTATCAAATCAGGAGTAAATCAGACAACCGCTCCACAGGGCAAGACCAGCCCATCTGCAGTCACCGAGCAACGCCACACGGCGTGGACTTTCGGCGAACTGCCCGAGCTGCTGGAGATCCGCAAGGGCGGACAGACACTGATTGGTTTCCCCGCGCTGATCGACCAGGGCGACGCTGTCACCGTTGAAGTGTTTGATGAGCCCGAGGTATCCGCCGCCAAACACCGCGCCGGCCTGCGCCGCTTGTTTGCGCTGCAGATCAAGGACGCGCTGAAGTACCTGGAGAAAAACATCCCTGACCTGCAGAAGATGGCCGTGGCCTACATGAACGTAGGAAAGGCCGATAACGGAAGCGGTGGTGGCACCGTTGAAGAGTTGCGCGAGCAGATCATTGCCGTCGCGCTGGATCGGGCCTTCCTGCTGGATCCATTGCCCACCGACGAATTTGCATTCAAGCGCCGGGTGGAGGAGGGTAGGGGCCGCCTGACGCTGATTGCCAACGAAGTGGCGCGCCTGGCCGGCACCATTCTGCTGGAACATGCTGTTGCCGCGCGCAAGATCAAGGACACCAAAACCGCTCCAGACGCGGTGGCCGATTGCGCCCAGCAGTTGCAACGCCTGGTGCCCAAACGTTTCCTGCAGGCTGCGCCATGGCCGCGCCTGCAGCATCTGGCGCGTTACCTGAAGGCCATCACTCTGCGCCTCGAAAAATACCGCGCCGACCCGGCACGTGATGCAGCACGCCTGACCGAACTGCGCCCGCTGGAGCAACGCTATTGGCGCCTGGTGGCCGAGCGCAAGGGTGTGGTGGACGAGCGCATGCAGGAGTTCCGCTGGTTGCTGGAGGAGTTGCGCGTGAGCTTCTTTGCGCAAGAATTGCGCACACCGCAACCGGTCAGCGTGAAGCGCCTCGACAAGGCCTGGGCGCAATTGAATTCGTAGCCCTCGCGACTCAAAAATGAGTCGCGGCGCTAGCATCGACCGGCTGTCAAAGACCTGACGGGTCGCCTGGAAATTGCGTTTTCTCAAGAAAGAACCGTAGGGTAAAACTACCTAGGTTCTAACCCCCTCGCAACCCTAAACATTGTTGCGTAGCATCCAACTCCTGTAACGGGCCAATACATGGCCAGCAGTCATACGGGAGAGTGATTTGGCATCGGAAATTATTCTTGAAACGCGCCAGTTGACCAAGGAGTTCAAGGGCTTCGTCGCGGTCAACCAGGTGGACCTGAAGGTCCGGCGCGGCCACATCCACGCCTTGATTGGACCCAACGGCGCGGGCAAGACCACGTTCTTCAATTTGTTGACAAAGTTCCTGCACCCGACCCGCGGCGAAATCACCTTCAACGGCACCGATATCACCGTGGAAAAACCGGCCGAAACGGCACGCCGCGGCATCGTGCGCTCGTTCCAGATATCGGCAGTGTTTCCGCATATGACGGTGCTGGAAAACGTGCGCGCGGCCTTGCAACGCAACGAGGGCAATTCCTTTCATTTCTGGAAACCCGAGAGCACGCTGTTCCACCTGCATGCAAGGGCTCGGCAATTGCTCGAAGAAGTCGATTTGCAGGGCTTCGCCGACGAGTTGACGGTCAATCTGCCCTATGGCCGCAAACGTGCACTGGAACTGGCCACCACCTTGGCGTTGGAGCCCGAGCTGATGCTGCTCGACGAGCCCACCCAGGGCATGGGCCATGAAGATGTGGACCGCGTCACCAAGTTGATCAAGAAGGTTTCGGTCGGTCGCACCATCCTGATGGTGGAACACAACATGAATGTGGTGTCGTCGATTGCCGACCGCATCACGGTGCTGCAGCGCGGCGCCATCATCGCCGACGGCCCCTACGCCGAGGTATCGAGCAATCCACTGGTGATCGAAGCCTATATGGGAACCGTCGACACGACTTTGCAGGGTGCGCACTGAATGACCAAAGAACTACTACGCATAGAAGACCTGCACGCCTGGTACGGCGAATCCCACATCCTGCACGGCGTCAACCTGACCGTGCACCAGGGTGAAGTGGTGACGCTGCTGGGCCGCAACGGTGCAGGGCGCACCACCACCATGCGCGCCATCATGGGTTTGACCGGCACGCGCAAGGGCTCCATCAAGATCAATGGCGAAGAATCCATCCGGCTCGCGCCGCACAAGATTGCCCGCCTGGGTGTGGGTTATTGCCCGGAAGAGCGTGGTATTTTTGCCAGCCTGACGGCCGAAGAAAATCTGATGCTGCCACCGACAATTGCCGCGGGTGGCATGGGTGTGGACGAGATCTACACCATGTTCCCCAACCTCAAGGAGCGTGCCAACAGTCCCGGCACCCGCCTGTCGGGTGGCGAGCAGCAGATGCTGGCCATGGCGCGTATTCTGCGCACCGGCGCTCGCCTGTTATTGCTCGACGAGATATCCGAAGGACTGGCACCTGTCATCGTGCAGAAGCTCGGCGAGATGATTCTGGCGCTCAAAAGCAAGGGCTACACCATCGTGCTGGTAGAGCAAAACTTCCGTTTCGCCGCACCCCTGGCGGACCGCTTTTATGTGATGGAGCACGGCACCATCGTCAAGCAGTTTGCACAGAAGGAACTGACCCAGAACATGGGCATGTTGCAAGAGTACTTGGGCGTCTGACACCGACAGATGCTCCGATTTTCATTTGTCGATTACCCCCCATTTCAACCACTTTTTACCCACAGGAACACCATGAAACTCAACCTATTAGTCGCGGCCATGGCCATTGCTTTCACCGGTGCGGCTTCCGCGCAGACAACCGGCCCCGTCAAGATCGGTTTTATCACCGACATGTCCGGTCTGTATGCCGATATCGACGGTCCGGCCGGTGGTGAAATGATCAAGTGGGCCGTGCAGGACTTCGGTGGCAAGGTACTGGGCCGCTCGATCGAAGTGCTGACTGCCGACCACCAGAACAAGGCCGACGTGGCCGGCGCCAAGGCACGTGAGTGGTTTGACAAGGAAGGCCTGTCCCTGTTGGTCGGAGGAACGCAATCGGGCACATCACTGGCCATGGCCAAGGTCGCTGAAGAAAAGAAGTACCCCTTTATCTCCGTGGGTGCAGGCTCCGCACGCCTGACCAATGACGCCTGCACCGCCTACACCGTGCACTACGCCTACGACACCGTGGCGCTGGCCAAGGTGGCCGGAACCGCACTGGTCAAGGAAGGCAATAGCAAATGGTTCTTCCTGACCGCCGACTATGCATTTGGTTATTCACTGGAAGGTGATGCCTCCAACGTCGTCAAGGCCAATGGTGGCACCGTGGCCGGCGCCGTGCGCCACCCGCTGAATGCGTCGGACTTCTCGTCTTTCCTGTTGCAGGCACAGTCGTCCAAGGCGCAGATCCTAGGTATGGCCAACGCCGGTGGTGACTTCACCAACGCCATGAAAGCGGCCAAAGAATTCGGCATCAACAAGACCATGAAGATCGCCGGCCTGCTGGTGTTTATCAACGACGTGCATAGCCTGGGCCTGAGCAACACCGAAGGCCTGCAACTGGCCGACAGCTGGTACTGGAACCAGGACGACGCATCCCGCGCGTTCGCCAAGCGTTTCTTTGAAAAATATAAGCGTATGCCTTCCAGCCTGCAAGCGGCCGACTACTCTGCCGCGCTGACCTACCTGAAGGCGGTCAAGATTGCCGGCACGACCGATGGTGACAAGGTCATGGAAACCCTGAAAAAAACCAAGATCGACGATTTCTACAACAAGGGTTACATCCGCGCCGACGGCCGCATGATCCACGACATGTACCTCTACCAGGTCAAGTCAGCCAAGGATGCGACCACACCATGGGACTACTACAAGCTGGTTGCCAAGGTGCCGGGCGAACAGGCGTTCACCACGCCCGCTGAATCCAAGTGCGCACTGCTCAAAAAGTAACTGCGTGCCGGGCGGCCGATCCAATGTGCATTGGCCGCATCCCTTTTTCTTGCAAGGTATGAACTGACGGGCTCCCATGGAAATATTCGGCATCCCCCACCAAGCTTTTCTGGGCCAGCTATTGCTGGGCCTGGTCAACGGCGCGTTTTACGCCATGCTCAGCCTCGGGCTTGCGGTCATTTTTGGCCTGCTGGGGGTGGTCAATTTTGCGCACGGCGCGCTCTACATGTTGGGCGCGTTTGCCGCCTGGTTCATGCTGGAAAAACTGGGCATCAACTACTGGTTTGCGCTGATACTGGCCCCGCTGTCCGTGGGCGTGCTGGGCGTCATCATCGAGCGGCTGTTTCTCAAGCGGCTGTACAAACTCGACCCACTGTATGGCCTGTTGCTGACCTTTGGTCTGGCGCTCATCATCGAGGGCGTTTTCCGCGAACTGTTTGGCGCAACCGGTCAGTCTTATCCGGTGCCCGATCTATTGCAAGGTGCCACCGATCTGGGCTTCATGACGCTGCCCAATTACCGGGCCTTCGTGGTATTGGCGTCGCTGCTGGTGTGTATGGGCACCTGGTACCTGATCGAACGCACGCGTCTGGGTGCCTACCTGCGTGCTGGTACCGAAAACGCCGCCCTGGTGCAGGCATTCGGTATCAATGTGCCCCTGATGGTGATGTTGACCTATGGTGCCGGCGCCGCCTTGGCGGCGCTGGCTGGCGTGTTGGCGGCACCCATCATCCAGGTGAGTCCCTTGATGGGTTCGAATCTGATCATCGTGGTGTTTGCTGTCGTGGTGATTGGCGGCATGGGCTCCATCATGGGTTCCATCCTGACTGGTCTGGGGCTGGGTGTCATTGAGGGCTTGACCCGGGTCTTTTACCCCGAAGCATCGGGCATTGTGGTGTTTGTCATCATGGTGATCGTGTTGATGTTCCGTCCCGCCGGTCTGTTTGGCAAGGAGGCATAAGCCATGAGCAACTCTTCCTCCTCTTCCGCGAATCTACCTATTCTGGTCATGACCCAATCCGCCAAACTCATACGCATCACTTACATCGCATTGCTGGTTTTTGTGATCGTGGCGCCCATGCTGGGCCTGTATCCGGTCTTTGTCATGAAGCTGCTGTGCTTTGCGATTTTCGCCTGCGCATTCAACCTGCTGCTGGGCTTTACGGGTCTGCTGTCGTTCGGGCACGCGGCTTTCTTTGGCTCGGCAGCTTATGTGACCGGTTGGCTCATCAAGTCGCACAACGTCACACCCGAAGTGGGTATTCTGGCCGGTGCCATTGCTGCGGCCCTGATCGGCCTTTTGGTCGGTATTGTGGCCATTCGGCGCCAGGGCATTTACTTCGCCATGATCACGCTGGCCATGGCACAGATGGTGTTTTTTGTGCTGCTGCAGTCCCCATTCACCGGGGGTGAAGATGGCTTGCAGGGTGTGCCGCGCGGAGCCCTTTTTGGCGTATTGCCTCTGGTGTCCGACACGGCCATGTATTACCTGGTGGTGGCCATATTCGTGGCTTGTTTCCTGGTCATCTCGCGCATCGTGCATTCGCCTTTTGGCCAGGTTCTGAAGATGATCCGCGAAAACGAACCACGGGCCATTTCGCTGGGCTACAAGGTGGACCATTACAAGTTGCTGGCCTTTGTGTTGTCCGCGGCCCTGGCCGGCCTGGCCGGTTCGCTCAAGACCCTGGTGATGGGTTTTGCCACGCTGTCGGATGTGCACTGGTCCATGTCGGGTGAAGTGATTTTGATGACACTGCTCGGTGGCGTGGGCACCTTCTTTGGCCCCGTGTTGGGTGCCGGCATTGTGATCGCCCTGCAGGACATGCTGGCCGACAAAGTAGGCTCGTGGGTCACGGTGATCATTGGCGTCATTTTTGTGTTGTGTGTGATGACCTTCCGCAAGGGCGTGGTCGGTGAACTGCAGGCTTTCATGGAACGGCGCAGCAAACGCGACAAATGACGCGCAGCTGATTCGTTTGCAAGATACTCCCGCCGCGGGCGGGACACGGAGCGCCAAAGGCGCCCGACTACAAAAAAATAAGTCGTTGGAGACCGTATGAAGTTAGGCCTGAAGTTATTGGCGGCACCCTTGTTGACCGCTGCGGTGGTGTTATTGGCCGGCCAGATCAACACCTATGTGTTGAGCGGGCAAGCGCAGAGCAGCTTGGCCGTCTCGCGCAGCAGCCTGGAGGGTTTCAAGACCATGGCCGCCGCGCAGCAGCACATCGGCGGTGTGCACTCCAGTGTCTACCGCACCGTGGCGCAGATTGCGTCCATGGGCGAGGGCAAGCTAAAGACGGTGCGCGCCGAATTTGGCCAGCAATTGGCCGGTGTCAAACGGGTGTACGAAGGCCAGGCGGCCGGGTCTGCATCCAGCGACGCACAACAAAACGATGTCAAGGCTGCGACGGCCCTGGTGGACAAATACGCCAAGGAGATCGACGACGCGATTCGCATGGCCCTGGAAGATCCCAACACCAGCATTGCCGCGCTGGAACGCAGCGATGTGTTGTTCAAGGAGCTGAGCAAGGTGACCAGCGGCATGACGGCGCGCATGGAAGCTGTGACCGACGCGACCATCACCGAGTCCACCAACCAGGTGCGCACCATCAGCCTGACCCTGGCCCTGGCCGCGCTGGCAGTGGGCGGCATTGCGGTCTGGATGTCATGGCTGATGCAAAGAAAAATCATGGCCGAATTGGCCCGTGCAGTGGATGTGGCCGGCGCCGTGGCCAATGGCAACCTGACGGTGGATGCGGGCACCTTGCGCCAGGACGAAGTCGGTGACTTGATGCGCGCGCTGGAGACCATGACCATCCAACTGAACCGCTCCATCAGCACGGTGCGGGACTCGTCGGAGTCCATCCGTTTTTCCAGTGCCGAAATTGCCACCGGTAACCAGGACCTGAGCGCACGCACCGAACTCACCGCGAGCAATCTGCAACGCGCCTCGGCGTCGACCGAACAGTTGACCGGCACCGTGCACCAGTCCGCTGAGTCCGCCAAACAAGCCAACGCATTGGCGGCAAGCGCGGCAGCGGTTGCGGCGCGCGGTGGCGTTGTGGTGTCGCAGGTGGTGTCCACGATGGAAGAAATCAACGTCAGCGCACGCAAGATCTCCGACATCATCGGTGTCATCGACGGCATTGCATTCCAGACCAATATCCTGGCCCTGAATGCGGCGGTGGAAGCGGCGCGTGCCGGGGAACAAGGCCGTGGTTTTGCGGTGGTGGCCGGCGAAGTGCGATCCTTGGCCGGCCGTTCGGCCGAAGCCGCCAAGGAAATCAAGAACCTGATCGGTGTCTCGGTATCCAACGTGGAGTCCGGCTCGCGCCTGGTGGCCACCGCCGGCGCCACCATGACCGAAATTGTGGGTTCGGTGCAGCGGGTGTCCGACATCATTGGCGAGATCTCCTCCGCCGCGTCGGAGCAGAGCCGCGGCATTGGCGGTGTCAATACCGCAGTGTCCGAGCTGGATGAGATGACCCAGCAGAACGCCGCATTGGTTGAACAGTCTGCTGCCGCTGCCGAGAGCCTGCGCGAGCAGGCCGAACGCCTGGCCCAGGTCGTATCCATTTTCCGCCTGACTCCGACGGTGCAGGCCCTCGCTCTGAATTGAGGCTATTGCACCGGCTTGTCCGTCACGGCTTCAAGCCCACGCTGGAACATGGGCGCAACGGTTGGCAGGATCAATGTGAAGGTGCTGCCGCGCCCCACCTCGCTGTTGACGTGGATGCGGCCACCCAGGATGCCGGAGACGATGTTGTGCGTGATGTACAACCCGAGGCCTGAGCTACCCGTGCCGAGTTTGGTCGTGAAGAACGGATCGAAGATACGCTTCAGATTGGCAGGTGTTATGCCTTCGCCCAGGTCTTCCACACTGAGTTCTATCCAGCCCAACAGGGCGGGCTTGACTGAGACGTAGATGTCGCCCGCACTGCGGCCCGCATATCCATGCACCACGGCGTTGTTGACCAGGTTGAGCAGCACATCGGTCAGCGGACCGGGATAGCTGTCTATGGCAATGTCGCCCTCCACACTGCAGTGGATGATGAATGCGGGCTTGCCACACAGGGTCTCGATCCCCTGTAAGGAGTCGGCTAGCGCAAACTGGCAGCGTTGCGCGCTGGTCTGTTCCACGGCGACCTGCTTGAAACTGGTGACCAGGTTTGCAGCGCGTTGCAAGCTGCGCACCAGCAGGTCGCCGGCCAGCGTCGCATCGGCAATGAATTTTTCGACCATGCTGCGGGTCAATCCCGTTGCGAAGACACCAGAGAAGGCGTGCGCACGGTCAGACAGTGTGGTGGCCGCCACCAGGCAGTTGCCAATCGGGGTGTTGAGTTCATGCGCCACGCCGGCCACCAGGGCGCCCAAGGCAGCCAGTTTGTCCCGGCGCACCAGTTCCTCCTGAGTGGCGCTCAAGGTGGCCAGGGCGCTGGCCAGGTCCTGGTTGGCGACACTGAGTGCCAGGTTGCTGGCCTCCGTTCGCGCCTTGGCTGCGCTGAGTTCGGCGGTGCGTTCCGCGACCAGATCTTCCAGGTGAAAGCGGTGGCGCTCCAGTTCACGCTCGCGCCGCGTGCGTTCGATGGCAATCCCGGCAATGTGGGTTGCAACACCCATCAGGCCAAGCTCTACCGGACCGGGGCTGCGCACCTCTTTGTAGTACATCGCAAAGGAGCCCAAAACCACCTCGCGGTTCAGGATGATGGGCGTGGACCAGCAGGCACGAAAGCCATGTGGCTCCACCAGGGCCTCATAGGGCGCCCATAACGGGTCGGTCATCAGGTCCGTGACTACCACCGCTTCCTTGCGGTACATGGCGGTGCCACAGGAGCCCACCACCGGTCCAATCGGAAAACCTTCCAGGGCGGCCATGTAGCTGGCAGGCATATGCGGGCCCGAGCCGGGATGGATGTGTATGCCATCTTCGTCCAGCAGCAACACGGAACAGTACAGGCCCTCGGACTGCGATTCGATCAGCAGCATCAGGCTGTCCAGCACCTGCTGCAGGCTTACCCCTTTGGCAATCAGTTCCAGCAGGTGGCTTTGCCCGGTGCGCAAGGACTCGGCCAGCTTTTGTGCCGTGATGTCGGTGATGCTGCCGTGGATCAGCGTGCCGCTGGCGCTGGGCAGCAGCACGAAACGCACTTCACAGGGGATGGGCCGGCCGTCGGCATGGAGGTAGGTCCATTCGAAGGCCCTGGAGTCACCGGCGCGCACCCGGCGCCGATTTTCCTGTGCCAATTCCCACGATGAGCGCCCATCGGGCTGCAAGGGCGGAGACAGGTCCATCAGACTGGCGCTGCGCAAATACTCCCGCGAATAGCCGAACAGCTGGGTGGCCGCGTCATTGATGTCCACCAGGCCACTGCGCTCCAGATCGATCAACACCACCGGACCGGGTGCACGCTCAATCAGGGCACGCAGCGCTGCAAGCTCTTGCGATTCTTCGCTGTCGACTTGCTGCGTGGTTTGCTGGGGCTCACCTGGCTGGTGCGATGGGTCCATATATCCGCTTCTTTGGTTTGGCCTTGGCCTGGGCCAACTCTCGGTATGGAGTCGAAAATAGGCCCTGCCAGCCCATCTGTCAAGGTCTGTGCGTTGCGCCCGTGGCCGTGCACGGCAGTACCAGCGTGAAGGTGGTGCCCATGCCCGGTGTGCTGTGAACGCCCATGCGTCCACCCAGAGGGCCGTGCACGATGTTGTGTGAAATATGCAGACCCAGACCGGTCCCGCCTTGGCCCAGCTTGGTTGTGAAGAAGGGGTCGAAAATCTTACCGATGTTTTCCGCAGGTATGCCCTGGCCGTTGTCCTGGACCGTGATGTGGGCCTGCTCGCCAATACGTTCGCACACAACGCGGATGGTCCCGGGCTGGTCCTGGTCAAAGCCGTGCAGCATGGCGTTCAACACCAGATTGGTAATCACTTGCCCCAAGGGGCCGGGATAGGTGTGCATGGCGATGCCGGGCTGCAGCTCCTGCAGCAGCGCAATCGGCGGTTTCAGCACATGGGCCATCACGGACAACACGTCGCAGATCTGCTCCGCCAGATCAAACTCTCGGACCTGGTCCGTGGTCTGGTCGACCGCCACCTGCTTGAAATTCTGAATCAGTTCGGCCGAGCGCTTGGCATTGCTCAACAACAATTGCGTGCCGTCCTGGTTTTGCTCCAGGAATTGCGCCATGGCGCTGCGGGTGATGCTGCCGTCTGCTACCGACCGCACGAAGCGCCCCGACAGTTCGCTGAGGGTGCTGGCGACCATCACCATATTGCCAATCGGCGTATTGAGTTCATGGGCCACCCCCGCTACCAGCCGGCCCAGGGACGCCAGTTTTTCGGCCTGAACCAGTTGGCCCATGGCGGTGCGTAATTCCTCATTGGCATGCGCCAACTGGGTGGTGCGTTCCAGCACGCGCACCTCCAGATCTTCATTCAGGCGGTTGGCGCGTTCCTCGGCCCGCTTTTGCTCCGTGATGTCCATCAGGGTTTCGATGGCGCCGACCACCTTGCCTTTTCCATCGCGCAAGGGCGTGGCGCAAAAATGCAGCCAGCGACCCGCGCCCCCGGCCATGTGCTGGAAAAAATCCACGCTTTCAAAGGCGTCCGGGTTGACATCCGAACGCTTGCAGGCTTCGCCGTAGTAGCCCACCAGCTCGATCTGATCGCCCCCATCAACGATCAGATTGGCCATGACTGGCCGGGGTTGCGGGTAAAACACGCGCCACACATCTTTTTGTCCCAACATGTCTTTTGCAGACACCCCGAGTATGCGTTCGCAGGCCGGGTTCCAGATGACAACATGGTGCTGGTCGTCAATGACAAAGGTCGGCACCGGATTGCCGTGTAACACCTGCACCAGACGGCTTTCGCTTTCTTGCAACGCCGTCAATGTCTGGCGCTGAGCAGCGGCCGCAAACCGTTGCGCCAGGTTGTGCGGCAAGAAATCCGTGGCCCTTTTCTCCACATAGGGCGCTGGCATGGGTTGGACCAGGATCTGCCCCTGCTGCAAACGCGAGGGGTCGGCCGCTTGGGCTTGCATCTCCACTGTGGCACAGTCGGTCGACTCCGAGATCAGCACGATGCGGGCCCGCAGCTTGCCGAGTTGGGCGGGCTTGGACACGGTATCCACCATGAACAACCCACCGTCCTTGCGTTGGTGGTGCCAGCGGTGTCTGCGCAGGCTGCTGCTGCTCAGGGCCAGTATCTCCTGCAGCCGGGCGTGCTCAAAAGCAGGCAGCAGAATGTTCAGGTGCTGGTTGACAAGTTGCGTCTCTGGGTAGCCGTATAACTGCACGGCCGCGGCATTGATGGCCAGAATGTGCACCGACTCGGTGTCGTACAGCAGCATGGGGTTGGGGTTGTCCTGGAACAACACGCGGTACTGGGCCTCGCGTTCGGCCAGCAACTGCTCGTTGCGCCTGCGCTCGGTGATGTCGACCGCCATGCCCAGAAAACCCACCGCGTGGCCGCGTTCGTCCTGCAGGGCGGTGACGCAGAGCAACACCGGAAAGCGCGAACCATCGCGCCGCACAAAGGTCCACTCATGTTCATTCGGTAAACCGAGCTTGGTCTTGGCCACCAACACATCAAACCCTGGCGCCACGGATTGTTGCAATTCGCTGGAAAACTGTGCCGCACGCACCGCCACTTCGGAGGGCAGGTGGAACACCGTGGGCGTGGCCTTGCCGATCAACTCGGCTTCGCTATAACCCAGCATGGTTTGGGCCGCGGTGTTGAAGACGGTGATCACGCCCGACGCGTCGGTCGCAATGATGCCGTAGCCCGAGTGGTTCACAATGGCTGCGTGCAGAATAGCCGTCTGGTTGTCCGGCACTGGTGGGGTCAAGGGCATGCGCCGGTCCAGGTAATGATGGGTCGCCGACGCCAATGGGAGCTGTTTGCCGGAAGGTCGCGCAGGGGCATCCGCACAGTGGCGAGGTTGCTCACGTTTGCACCAGGTTTTTGTAGACGCCACAACCCAGGTACAGGCCGTCGATGTGTGCGACGAAAGACATCTTGGTTTGCACCCGTCCGGTGGTCGGGTTGGTGATGTCGTACTCGACCCACCCCGGTTCCAGCGTGGCCTGCTGGATGATGGAGTCGAGCAGGCCCTGGCCATCAATGCCGGCAATATCCTGCACCCGGGTGCCGACCTTGGCAGCGTTGCCACCAAAGGCGACATAGGCACCGTTGGCGTCCAATGCAAAGACATACATGTCGCGGTCGTGGAAGCCTTTGGCAGGGTCGGTCACGTCGCGTAAAAAGACTGTCCTGGACGTGTGATGCCGGTGTTCTGCCGCGCGCTGCACCAGGGCAAGTGCCTCCTCCGCCGAACCCTGCTGCAGCTTGAACAGGGCCACCGACTCCACCAGTGTGCTGGCCCGTCCCTCCATGTTCTCGGCCAGTGTCACCGCATGCTCCACCATTTGCGCATTGCGCTGGGTGATGTCGTCCAACTGGCGCACGGCCAGCGTAATCTCGCGCAGGCCCGCGCTCTGGTCGGCGCTGGAGGCTGAGATCTGCGACATGCTGGCGGCGACGTCGCGGATGCCGGACACGATGTGCGTGATGATGGTGCCCGCTGCGCGGATTTTTTCCACACTGGCTGCCACCTGGCTGGATGAGGTTCCGATCAGCAACCGGATTTCCTTGGACGATTCGGCGGACCTCTGCGCCAGCGAACGCACTTCGCTGGCCACCACGGCAAAGCCTCGGCCGGATTCGCCGGCACGCGCCGCTTCCACCGCGGCATTGAGCGCCAGGATATTCGTCTGGAAGGCCAGGCCGTCGATGACACCCACAATCTCGTCCATGCGCTTGGCGCCGGCCTGGATGGCCTCGACCGACGCCACGGCCTGCGCCATGATGGTGGCACCCTGATCCGCAACGGCGCGCACCTTGCCGGCCTGGTCATTGGCCAGTCCGGCCGTGGTGGCATTGTCCTGAACGGTAGAGGACAGTTCTTCGACGCTGGCTGCCGTTTGCTCCAGATTTGCGGCCTGTTGTTCGGTTCTGTCCGACAGTTCACGGTTGCCGCGCGCCAGGCTCTTGCCGGAATGGGACACAAAGGCCGCGTTGCTGCGCACATTGGCAACCATGGCCGATATGGTGCGGCCCAGTTGCCCCATGGCGCTCAGCAAGCGGGCCATGTCATCGCTGCCGCCGCTGCGCAGGTTCAGGCACAAGTCCCCGGCCGCCATTTGGACGGTGGCGCGAATGGCCAGGTTCAAATCCGCGGTCAGAGCGCGGTACAGGGCACTGAGCAAATACAGGACGGCCAACACACCAATCGTGCACGCCACGGTGATGGCCTGTAACCCGCCCAATGGCTGGCTGACACCACCATGCAACTGCCACAGCAGCGCCAATACCGGCAGACTGGACACCACTGCGATCAACATAAATTTTGCGGCGAGGGGCAGGCGACGCATCAAGCGCACACCTGGACTCAAAAACATGTCAGTTCCCATCGCCAACGCTCCTCGAATAGTTGATTGAATTTCCACAGCGACGCTTGAGGCCTACCTCGGGTATGGACGTGACTGGGCACAAACCCTGTGCTTGAAGGTCTGGCACGCGCACCGAACCCGCTAGCCAATCTGGCGGCTAGTGGGTCAGCATGTCTATTGCAGGAGTGGGACTAAGCTGGCCAGTCCCATCCCCGTCGTAAACGGGGTGGGCCGTGGCCTTGGGAGCTCGGTGTGCGCCTGCGGGGGCGGTCTGCACCGAGCTGAGGAGTGAACGCGTTTTTTAGCATGGACAGGACTATCACAGCCATGACTTACGTCAAACAAACAACCACTTCAATGCGATGGTTTTTATGGCGCGTATTTCCCGCAACACGGCGCTCGGCCCGGGGGGTAGTGACTATTTGGCTTCAAAAAATACGTAGTCTGCGGTGTAGCCTTCCTTGATGCGCTTGCCCGCATCGGCAGCGGCCACACAACCTTTGGCGGGTGCATTTCCGCCTTCGGTGTTGAGGCGCTGCACACTGCTGACGCGGGCCATTTTTCCAGCGCTGCCGTCGGATTTTGTGCTCAGCAACAACAGCGGAATGTCATTCGTGCGCGCACCGCTGGCGCGGGCCTTGACGCTGCCTATGGTTCGGCTGTTGTCCAATGCCGCCCAGAACGGACCGGCGCCGTGGGTGCCGACCTTCTCATCCTTTTGGTTATACAGGTCCGCCTCGGGTCCGATGAAGGCCCAGTTCCATCCGCCTTTTTCCGCGGCCTTGCATTCATAGATCTGCGAGCCGATGGCATGCCAGGTAAAGGCCACGCGTTCGTTGGCGGGCACCAATGCTGCCGGTGCGGCGATGGCCGCCACTGTGGGGGCTTGTGGCGCGGAGGCACAGGCGCCCAGCAGGCTTGCCAGCAATGCCGACAGTAGGGTGCGTGAGCCCAATACAGAGTAAGAGGTGAACGGTGTCATGGTGCGGTTCCTGTAGAAGTTAAGAAGAACATGGAGCGAATCGGAGGTTGCGGTCTGGACAGCGACGTGCGGACCAGGCCTGCCAGGGATAAACGCTGTGCGCCGGGCTTTGGATGCAACAGCGCAAAACTTTTCTTTTTTGGAAATTGTTTCCTGGGCCTTGCATCCGATTTTTGGTTTGTGTCGTTTGTCCATGGTGCTGTCTCACAGCGCGTTCAACGTATAACTTTTTGAGGGATTTCACATGCGCACTTTTGCTCTTCACCCATTTTTCGCTGTTCCATTTCTGGCATTGGCCATGGTCGGCTCCGTGCTGGCAGCCGACATACAAACCACACCGGTGCAGAACGCACAGGTCGACGACTTCAGCGCCGGCAAAAGCGCCATCGATGCCAAGCAGTGGTCCCAGGCCGTGGTCAGCTTCGGCAAGGTCGTTGCCAACAACCCCAAGAATGCAGATGCCTACAACTACCTGGGTTATGCCAACCGCTGGTTGGGTCGTTACGACGAGGCCTTTGCCGCCTATGGCAAGGCCCTGGCGCTAGACCCCAACCACAAGGGCGCGTTGCAGTACTCCGGCATCGCCTACGTCAAGACCAGCCAAAAGGCGCTGGCCCAGGCGCGATTGAACCAACTGCAGGCGCTGTGTGCGACCTGCACCGAGACTACCGAACTGGCCAAAGCCATCACAGCAGCCCAGTAAGCCAGAGGGCAACACCATGAACCAGCCAGCACACTCCATGCGCACCCATTTATTGATTGCTCTGTTTTTTGTAGCGCTATGCTCAGGTTTCACGAGGGCTAGTGCCGCAAACGTATCAGTGACCGTGCTGGACAAGGACAGCAGGCCGGTGCCCGGTGCGGTGGTCATCGTGCTGGCGGGCGGCAAACCCGCCACGCTGGCGAACACCTTGCCACACCAGGCAAAGGTGTACCAGGAAAGAATGCGTTTTGTGCCGGCCATCAGCATCGTGGCCCTGGGCGCCAAGGTGCAGTTTGTCAACAACGACGCATGGGAACACCATGTGCGTGGGTCGGCCGCCGGCAGCACCAATTTCAATGCCGGCAGCGGCGAAGGTTTTGAGTTGCGCCTCGATGGCAAGCCGGCCGACAAGAAGCCGCACTCCGCCGAGGTGGTTTTTACCAAGGCCGGGGCCGTGCTGCTGGGCTGCCACATCCATGCATCCATGAGTGGCCACGTCTATGTCAGCGACTCGCCATGGGCCGCGCTGACCAATGCCGAGGGGGTTGCCGTAGTGGAGCAACTGCCCGAGGGCGCGGTACACATCAAGGTCTGGCACCCAGACCAGTTGGGAGACATCCCCCCGCAGTCGCTGACCCTGGGTGCAACGCCGGCCAAGGCCACGCTGCACTTGAGTGTGGTGCCACGGCGTAGGCGTAGCTAGGGCTCTGCTGATCAAGTCCGTTCGCGTTGAGCTTGTCGAAACGCAGCCCTTACAAATCAAAGACTTGCAGAAGGCTTCGACCAGCTCAGCCCGAACGGAAGTATTAGTTCAGAGCCGCGTACGCCCTCTATTAGCAAAACTACATGGCCATTAAACGGTCGTATGCGTTTGACTAAATTGTCATGGCAGTGTGGTACGGCGGAGACAAGCGCCCCATGGCGGCACGGGCACCCCTAGAATTTCAGCTCGATTTCCCATCCACACAATATCAAAAAGGCGAGTTATGACTGTTTTGCGCAAAGCACTCACCCTTGGACTCTATGGCGCGGCGGCAGTCGCTACGCTGACTCCCGTCTCGTTTGCGGTCGCGCAAACCACAGGCGCGGTGGCCAAAGAGCCAACCGCCGGCCTGGAAAGTGTCACCATCGTCGGCTCGCGCCGCGCCAATGCATCGGCCACCGACACGCCGGTGCCGATCGACTTCATCCCCTTGTCCAAGACGTCGGAGCAGGGCGGTCAGTTCGATTTGTCGCAGTCCTTGCAGTACCTGTCGCCATCCTTCAATTCCACACGCCAGACCGGTGCCGATGGCGCCGACTTGATCGACTCCGCGTCGCTGCGGGGTCTGGGCTCGGACCAGACCCTGGTGCTGGTCAACGGCAAACGCCGCCACACCACGGCCCTGGTGAATCTGTTTGGCGCGCGCAACCGCGGCAACACCGGCACCGACCTGAACGCCATCCCCACGCTGGCCATCGACAACGTGCAGATCCTGCGTGACGGCGCCGCCGCCCAATACGGCTCCGACGCGATTGCCGGCGTCATGAATATCACCTTGAAAAAGAGCAAGGGCTGCGAGGCCATCTTGGGCTACAGCCAATACTCGGTGGGTGACGGCAAAAACTATCTGCCATCGGCCTATTGCGGCTTTGGCATTGGCGAAAACGGCGTGCTGGGCATCACCGCCGAGTATTCGGACCGTGGCCGCTCCAACCGGGCCGAGCCGGGTAACCCCCGCATCATTGGCGACACGCAGTCCAAGAACTCCACCGTGTACCTGAATGGTGAACTGCCCACCACCAGCACCGGCAAGTTGTATTTCACACTCGGCCTGCAAAACCGCGACGCATCGTCGGCCGCATTTGCGCGCGGTGGTGTGGGTTCGGATGACATCCCGAGCCGCAATTCGGCCGCCATGTACCCCGCCGGATTTGTGCCCTTCATCAATGCCGACATCACCGACCGTTACGCCATCATCGGCCACCGCTGGACAGTGGCTGAATGGACCACCGACCTGTCGCAGACCTACGGCTTCAACGACATGAAGTACCGCATCGCCAACACCATCAATGCGTCGCTGGCCAACCAGGACCTGCTGCGCGGTGGTGCGGGCCGCAGTGCCAGTGCCTTCCAGGCGGGTGGTTTCTCGTTCTCGCAGAACACCACCAACCTGGATTTCAGCCGCTTCTTTGACGGCATCTTCCAGGGTGCCAACGTGGCCTTTGGCGCCGAATACCGCCGCGAGAATTACCAGATCTTTGCGGGCGAGGCGGGCTCTTATATCGACGCCGACGGCGTAGGTTTTGGCGGCAATGCAGGCAGCCAAGGCTTCCCCGGCTTTCAGCCAGCCGATGCGACCAATCGCAACCGCGAGAGTACGGCCCTGTATGCCGATATCGAGACCGACCTGACCCAGCAGATCAAGCTGCAAACCGCGGTGCGCGCCGAGCGTTATAGCGACTTCGGCTCCACCACCACCGGCAAACTGGCAGCCAGCTTCAAGGCCAGCGATCAGTTGTTGTTCCGCAGTTCGGTGAGCTCAGGCTTCCGCGCACCGTCACTGCAACAGGTCTATTTCTCGTCCACGTTTACCGACTTCATCAACGGACAACCGCAAGACGTGGTGTTGGCACCGAATGGCGGCACCATTGCCAACGCGGCCGGCATCCCCAAGCTGAAGGAAGAGAACTCCAGGAATTTCACGCTGGGTTTCACGCTGACGCCGAGCAAGGCCACATCGCTGACGGCCGATGTGTACCAGATCGAGATCACCGACCGCATCGGTTTGTCGGGCCGTTTTGATGCCAACAATTTCCCGGCACTGGGTACCACATTGGCGGGCTTGGGTGTGGGTCAGGCGCAATTTTTTGTGAACTCGATCGACACCAAGACCAAGGGCCTGGACCTGACGGTGTCCAATAAGGCGGACCTTGGCGGCGGCAAGCTGAACACCTTCCTGGCGCTGAACCTGAGCCATACCGAAGTGGTCAGCGTGCACGCACCGGCTTCGCTGAAGGGTTATGAGTCCGTGTTGCTGTCGGAGCGTGAGCGCCTGTTCATCGAACAAGGCGGCCCGCGCACCAAGGCCACACTGGGCTTTGACTACAGCCAGGGCCAGTGGGAAACCAACCTGAAGATCATCCACTTCGGCAGCCAGACCCTGGGCACTTTCTCGGGCACCGAAAACGGCGTACCCAACGCCTTCTACGAACCCAAGACTTCCGCCGACCTGGCCTTTACCTACAGCTTCGACAAGAACACCAAGATCACCGTTGGTGGCAACAACGTCTTCAACGTCAAGCCCACCAAACAAGACGCGAATGAAACCGACAACGGCTTCATTTACGACAGCGTGCAGTTTGGCTTGAACGGGGCTTCGTACTTCGCGAAGTTCTGGAAACGCTTCTGATATTAGATTAGGTTTGCACTAACCGATTGGGCCAACGCCGAAAGGTGTTGGCCCTTTTTTTATGTGTGGTGCGCCAAGTCCGTGCTATTGTTTTTGAAGTTCCCAAGTCCATTTGACGAGGGCTAGAGCCTGGTTTTTCTTGAGGCTTGGTTAAAAAACCCCAAAACGGGTTTGCAACACCTCTTTTTGTAAGAAAGTGCAACTTTCCCCAGGAGTTGATGATTATTGCAACATGTGTTTGCAATAATCGGTGTAACAAAATAATGTCTTCAGGGGGAAATATGGAAACCAGCGCAACGCAGGTCTATTCACATTGGTGCAGCGACGCTGCACGGCCAAACGGTGACTACTAGGCATTTGGCTTGGTGAGTCTGCCTTTCATCAGCATGTTGACGCGGGCCCTTTAGCGGCTTGTTGAAGCGGGACGTACGCGTCTCCTTCAAACACATTCAATCAAACAGTCAGGCTGGCTTCGGTCAGACAGGGGCAAAACCTTGCCCGGCATTTCTGCGCGGCTAGCAGAGCAGGTGGTGTGCTTGCACGCATGTCAATGGGCGTTCTTGCCTCGCCAATTCGAGCGACGTTTTCAGGGAGAGAAAGTGAAAAAAAATCAGTTCAGTTTTGCGCCGTCGGTGCGGGCCAAATGGCTTGTTGTGTCGTCCCTTTTATGGCTGGTTATGGTTGGCGCCATGGCGCAACAAGTGATCCCCGATTTTTATCGCGACCCTGGCCTGAATCCCAATCGCAGTTATGTCAACCAAAGCTTCAACGAGCATATAGACCCGTTCACCGGCGCGCTGCAACAGCATTATGTTGACCTGCACATTCCGGGCAATGGCGGCTTTGATCTCAAGGTGGTTCGTTCTTACAACAGCGTCATTATTGAGCCCTTGAATCCCAATCTTTACGACTCCGTGGTCGCATTGGGTTGGACTATGCACTTTGGACGTGTGCTCAAGGGCAGTACAGATATTTGCAGCAACGGTTTAGCGCTGAACATGTTGGAAAACCCGGCGCTGGAAATGCCGGACGGTAGCCGCCAGGTGCTGTCGTTTACACCCAGCGGGTCGCCGTTGATGGTCACCACGCAGCGTTGGCGCGCCGAGTGTATTGGATCTGGGGCCGGGCTGGCGGTGTACACGCCTGACGGAACCCGGTATGACATGACCCAACTGGTCAATGTCACACAGGGTGGTAGCCCTGTGTCTGTGTATGCCTGGTACACAACCAAGATAACCGACCGAAACGGCAACTACGCCGACATCGCCTATATGGCGCAATTTCAACGCGAAATCACCAGCATCACGGCCAATGACGGCCGCAGCATTTCTTTCAGCTACCACAGCGCCGACCCGGCGCAGTTGGCACGTCGAATCTACCAAATCAGCAGTGGTTCGCAGGTCTATACGTATGCATACGAAAAGCTGACTAACACGACTTCGGCATACATCCTGACCTCTGTCACCCGTCCGGACAGCAACAAGTGGCAGTACAACTACAACGGCGACAGGCAGTCGCTTCCCGGCAGTTATGTGATGAACAAAACCACCCATCCACAGGGTGGGACTGTCGATTACGAATATGGTTTTGTCAGATTTGATCCGCAGCAGAATCTGAATTACCAATCCACGGTCATCACCAGAAAAACCCGCAGCGCAGGCGGCGTGTGGCAGTTTGCCTATTCGCCGGGCAACAGCCAGGGGGCTTACGACACAACCACCGTCACCACGCCCACCGGTACCGAGACCTATCAACACTGCGGCCCAAACTGTGCCAGCAATGGGACCGTATGGAAGGTGGGACTGTTGATGTCCAAGACCCTGGGCAGTTTGCAGACCGAAACCTATGCCTGGGACAAACAGAAGATATCGAACGAGACTTACTCTCGCAATGGCAGGCATTCGCAGAAGTTTGATTGGAATGAGACCAATGCCGCCGTTCAGACACGGAGGGTCATCAACCGCGATGGTGCGACCTACACCACAAGCTACAGCAATTTCGATAGCTATGGCAACCCAGGCCAGGTTACAGAGTCAGGCACATCCGGTGGCAATCGCTCTACGACGTTGACCTATTACACCAATTCATCCAAGTGGATCGTCAAGCAGGTCCAGAACGAAACCTACTCGGGTGGTTCCGTCACGCGTGATTTTGACGGCAGCGGGAATATGACATCGACCTCCCGCGCCGGTGTACCGACCGGCTACTCCTACGATGGCCAAGGCAACGTGGCGTCCACCACCTTCCCGCGCTCGTTGACACACTATTACTCGAACTACCGGCGCGGAATCCCGCAGACCGAGAACCAACCCGAGGGCGTGTCGATCACACGGGTGGTCAGTGATGCGGGCAATGTCACGTCGGAAACCAATGGCGACGGACGAACCACGGGCTTTGGATACGACAGCTTGAACCGTGTCACGTCGATTAACTATCCCACGGGCAGCGACGTGACGATCTCCTACGGCATGGCATCCAAAACAGCGACACGCGGGTCATTGACCGAGTCCACCAACTACAACGGCTTCGGCCAGCCAACCAGTGTTTCCCTCGGTGGAATCACGCGCACGTTTCAGTTGGACCCGTTAGGCCGCAAAACATTTGAATCCGACCCAGGATCCAGCAGTGGCACCAGCTACGAATATGACCTCCTCAACCGGATCAAGAAAGTAACGAATGCGGACAGCAGCAGCCAGACCATTTCTTATGGCGCGGGTAGCAAGACTGTGACCGATGAGCGCAGCAAGGCGACCACCTTTACCTACCGCGCCTATGGCAATCCGGATCAGCAGTTCCTGATGGGTATTGCTGCGGCCGAGTCAACGGCCAGCGTCACGATCCAGCGCAATAGCCGTGATCTGACGACGGATGTCACCCAGGCTGGACTGAATCGCCACTATGGCTACTACGCCAACTACTACCTGCAGTCTGTCACCAACCCAGAGACCGGCACCACCACCTATGGCCGAGACGCGGCCGGCAATATGACGTCCCGCTCGGTGGGCTCGTCGGGAACTACCACCTACACCTACGACAACCAGAATCGGCTGGGCACTGTCACCTACCCCGGTAGCACTCCAGCAGTCACCAACACCTACAACAAAACCCACAAACTGCTGAGCGCTACTTCATCCACGGGTACCCGTAACTTTGGTTATGACTGGAATGGCAATTTGTCAACCGAAGACCTGGTGGTGGACGGCTTGACCTTTGCAGCGATCTACACCTACAACGGTCTCGACCAACTCAGCGCCATCACGTATCCGCGTTCAAACACAACGGTCAGTTATTCGCCAGACGTACTGGGCCGTCCCACACAAGTATCGGGGTACGTGAACACCGTGAGTTATTGGCCTTCGGGACAGATTAGCCAAATCAGCTACGCCAATGGCACGTCGACCAGTTATGGTCAGAATTCACGACTGTGGCCCAGCAACTTCAGCACCCAAAGAGGCGGCACTACTTATATCAGCAGCGGCTATACCTACGACGGTGTGGGCAACCTTACCAACATCAGCGACTCGGCGGACAACACCTATAACCGCACGTTGACCTACGATGGTATCAACCGCCTGTCTACCGTCAGTGGCCCATGGGGGGCGGGCACCATCAACTACAACGGCAGCGGCAATATCACCAGCCAGGTATTTGGCGCCACCAGTTTGAACTACACGTATGACGGCAGCAACCGCCTGAGCAGCATATCCGGCAGCCGCGCCGCAACTTACGGTTACGACGCCCACGGCAACATCATCACTGCCGCCAGCACGGCGTATACCTACGACGGTGCGCCCAATCTGCGCTGCATCAATTGTGTCGACCCGGTCAACAAGATCGAGTACGCCTACGATGCCAGCAACCACCGTTCCGTCATCACCAAAGGTGGCTTCAAGACCTACGAAATGTACGGCTCCAACGGCAACCAGTTGGTGGAGTACACGCCGCTACCGACCCCCAGGTTGGTGCAGTACATCTATCTGGGTGGCAAGCGCATCGCGCAGCGCGTCAGCAACTGATCGTTAAAAAAATTCGGAAGTAAGAACCATGTTGCAATTGCAAATCGAGAAGGTGCGCGCGTTTTTGATCGCGGTGTGTGCCCTGGCATTGGTGCATACGGCTTCAGCCGGCCCCGCCAGCCCACAACCCATTCAGGCAGCCCAGCCTAACGGCGCCACGTTCCAGGCATTCATGCGTGGAGATGAGTTCCAGGGTTGGATGGAGACGGCGGACGGCTTTACGGTCCTCAAGAATCCTGCAACCGGTTTCTTTGAATTCGCCGACCAGGATGCTGCCGGGCAATTGGTGCCATCGGGCATCGCCGTCGTTTCAGCCATCAGGCCACCGAATGCGCAAACAGGCGCAGTTTCGCCCAAAGGCCTTCGTCCTGTACGCAACGCCGCTTTGACCCAATACCAGGGCAAGTTTCTGGATACCGTGCTGGCCAGCCGACTGCAGAGTGGCGCCAACGGACGTCCGGCATTGAGCGGTGCCTGGACCCCGGCGCCCGTTAGCGGTGCCAAGAAGGTCTTGACCATTCTGGTGAGTTTCCAGGATGCAAAAGTCAGCTCCGGTGCGGCAGCCCATTGGGGCCATGCGGTCTACAGCCCGACGGGTACGTCCGTCAACAAGTACTTTCAAGACAACTCTTTTGGTGCGGTCTCCATAACACCGGTAACACATACACAGCAGGGAAGCCCTGCCGGCGTGGTATCGGTTTCGCTGGCGCAAAGCCACCCCAACTGCGGGTCCAACTGCAGCTACCCATCGGAGGCGGCCTGGGTCAATAACGCATTGGCTTCCGCTTCGGCCCATGTCAATTTCGCGGCGCTGGACAGCAATGGCGACGGCAGTATTGGCACGGATGAAGCGTTGATCTATTTTGTCGTAGCGGGCTACGAGGCCTCTGCCAACGCGGCTCTTGCGCCCAATGTCTGGGCACATGCATGGGGCGGAAACGGTGTTGCCGTTGCCGGCAAGAGCGTGAACCATTGGGCGCTCAACGGCGAGATGTACGACGCCGTCAACCGCATGGGCATAGGTGCCATGGCCCATGAGTTTGGGCACCTGGGCGGCTTGCCGGACCTGTACGACAACTCTGCCACCAACGCAGGCTTGGGCGGCTTCTCGCTAATGGCCAGCGGAAGCTGGGGCCGCAGGGCAGGGGAGACGGCTGGCACCACACCGGTGGCCCTGGACGCACTCAGCCGCCAATACCTTGGCTGGTCCACACCACAGTCCCCGGCTGATGGCGCAACGGTCTCCTTGGTTAGTGGCCTGGCCAGCCCAAGCTCTGCCGTGTTGCTGATGAACAGCGCACTGAGTAGCAGCGAGTACTGGCTGGTTGAGAACCGCCCACCGGTGGGTTGGGATGCTGGCTTGCAGGATTTTCTGGGCACATGGACTGGTGGCCTGTTGATTCAGCACATTGATCTGAATGCCGGTTTGGCCGCGCTGAGAAACTTCAACACCTATGTGTGGAGCGGGCACCAGGGCGCAATGGCGGTAGAACCAGCCAGCGCGGCTTGCTCCTTGGCAAGCCCATACACCACTTCGCGTGGCTGCGCATCGCTGCTGTTCCACGCGTCAAACGGCCCGGTATTCAATGGCGGAACCATTCCGGGTTCCAACTACTACGACGGTGTTGTCAGTGGGTTGGGCTTGAGCAATATTTCCGCGCCCGATAACGTGATGTCGGCCACCGTCAAAAGAGTGTTCGGCAACAACCCGCCTGCTGCTGTCCCCACGGCAGTAACCGGCGACAGCCGCAGCCGCAGAGGTGGCGGTACGCCATCGGCTTTGTCGGGTAAGGTGACTGCGTCGGATGTGGTTGGTAGCGTCAACGTTGCATTGGCCAGCGCGGGTGGAGTTGCATCCGCGTCAAGCACTCTTACTGGTTATCCGGTCACGCGTGTGA
>JAZKIR010000087.1:0-5402 GCA_040384785.1 Pseudomonadota bacterium | reverse complement strand
CTGGGCACTGGCACGCTGGTCAATTACACGGCAGACTGCGGTGGTATTACCGCCACCGGCGTCAATTCCTCCATCAATGTGACCGGGTTGGACCCTGGCGTGTCGTACAACTGCAAAGTAAGAACGACAAGCAGCGTGGGTGTCAGTCCATGGTCAAGCTTGTCTGCTCTGGTGACGCCAACAGGCAGTATCAATGTCGCGCTAGCGTCTAAAGGTGGAGTTGCATCCGCGTCAAGCACTCTTACTGGTTATCCGGTCACGCGTGTGAACGATGGCTTTCGTACCGCGGGGGCTAGTGGTCTTTCGATGTGGATGGATGGCACACGAAGTGTCTTCCCCGACTGGGTGCAGATCAATTTCAACGGCGCCAAGAAGATTGATCGGGTAGTGCTGTTCACGATACCAGATACGGCTGCCAGCACGGTCGATCCAAGTGACTCGCTGACGTTTTCAATGACTGGCATCACTGGGTATACGGTCGAGACATGGAACGGCACTGGATGGGTAACCCAAGCGACGATTACCGGCAACAATCTGGTTAAACGCACCGTCGTGTTCGCTGCGGTCACCACTGATCGCATACGCGTCAATGTGACCAGCGATGTGCGGGGTGACTACTCCTATGTCGCCGAAATCGAAGCGTGGACCGCAGCAGAAGGCACTCCCCCTGCAGCCCCCACCATCGGCACCGCAACCGCAGGCAATGCCAGCGCCACGGTTACCTTCACTCCCGGTGCGCTGGGCACTGGCACGCTGGTCAATTACACGGCAGACTGCGGTGGTATTACCGCCAACGGAGCTGGCTCGCCCATCAATGTGACAGGCTTGACCAACGGTACAAGCTACAACTGCAAGGTCAAAACAACCAGCAGTGTGGGCACCAGCACCTGGTCGGCATTGTCGAACGCGGTGATACCGGCTGCCACTGGAACACCTCCGGCAGCACCGACCGTAGGCACCGCCACCGCTGGCAATGCCAGCGTCAGTGTGGCCTTTACCCCTGGCGCGCTGGGCACCGGCACGCTGGTCAACTACACCGCTGACTGCGGTGGCATCACCGCCACCGGCGCCAACTCACCGATAACGGTGACGGGTTTGACTAACGGCTCCGGCTACACCTGCAAGGTCAAAACCACCACCACCGTGGGCACCAGCGCTTGGTCGGCGCTGTCCAATGCGGTGACCCCAGGCGGGTCGGCGTCCCCGGGCACCCCCGCCATCGGGACCGCAACCGCAGGCAACGCGAGTGTCAGCTTGACCTTTACGCGTGCGGCGTGGGTCAACAACAGCGGCAGCTTTCTCAACTTCACCGCAGACTGCAACGGCATCACCGCCACTGGCGGCTTATCGAGCACGGGTAACGCCTTGCCCATCACGGTCATAGGCCTCACCAACGGCACGCCCTACACCTGCAAGGTCAAGACCGTCATGACCGGAGGCACGAGTGCGTGGTCTGCGCTTTCGAACACCGTAACACCCAGTGCGTCGAACGGAGGCATCAACGCCGCGTTGGCATCGCAAGGGGGCGTGGCCACGGCATCCAACACCGCGGCAGGTTACTCGCCCACCTATGCTAACGACAACGATCGCATTGGCTTTGTGAGTGGCAATGCCTATGGATGGGTCAATACGAGCAGTTCCGCCTGGCTCCAGATTCAATTCAGCGGCTACAAGACGATTGATCGCGTCGTGCTTGTTAGCGCACAGGACAACTGGAACGCAACGGCGGTCGAGCCCACCAACACGTTGTTGTCGGACTACTACACGGGTGGCTTTAGCGTGCAAACCTGGAACGGTGCCAACTGGACAGAGCGAGCCCATGTTTATGCCAACGACATGATCAAGCGCACGGTCTTTTTCCCCTCAGTCACCACCGACCGCATTCGCATAGTGACCGACAACAGCCCAATGCGGGTGGTTGAGCTTGAAGCCTGGACCGCACCATCGCCAACGCCGCCAGCGGTTCCGATGATCGGGTACGCCGATCCCGGTGATACCCGTGCCACCGTCTTTTTCACACCCACAGCCGTCTTCGGTAGCGGCAGTTTTGTCTCGTACCTGGCAAAGTGCATGCCCCGCACCGGGAACGCCAACTTCCCACCGCAGACTGCCACCGGCACCAGCTCGCCCATCACAGTGACTGGTCTGCAAAATGATGCGCTCTACGACTGCAAGGTCTTGACCGTAAGCAGCGTTGGTGTCAGCGATTGGTCTAGCACGGCCCTCGTGCACATAGGCACACCACCCGCAGCACCCACTATCGGCACCGCAACCGCAGGTAATGCCAGCGCCACGGTTACCTTTACCCCCGGTGCTCTGGGCACTGGCACGCTGGTCAACTACACAGCAGACTGCGGCGGCATCACCGCCACTGGAGCCAACTCTCCGATAACCGTGACGGGTTTGACGAACGGCACCAGCTACAACTGCAAGGTCAAGACCATCACCACCGTGGGCACCAGCGCCTGGTCGGCGTTGTCGAATGCTGTCACACCCGTGAACGCCGGCACGCCCCCATCGGCGCCCAGCATCGGCACGGCGATAGCGCTCAATGCCAGCGCCAGCGTGCACTTCACCCCCGGTGCCCAAGGAGCCGGTGCGCTGGTCAACTACACCGCAGACTGCGGCGGTATCACCACCTCGACGACCAGCGCACCGATCACAGTGACGGGTTTGACCAACGGCTCCACCTACACCTGCAAGGTCAAGACCACCACCACCGCAGGCACCAGCGCCTGGTCTGCCTTGTCAAATGCGGTCATCCCGCTTGTCGTAATAGGGAATGGTACCGCGCCATCCGCACCCATCATCGACAGTGCCAGCGCAGGCAATGCCAGCGCCAGCGTGGCCTTTGCCCCCGGCGCCCTGGGCAGCGGCACCTTTGTCAACTACACCGCAGACTGCAATGGCATCACCGCCAATGGCATCAGCTCACCCATCAACGTGATCGGCCTGACCAATGGCGTCAGTTACACCTGCAAGGTCAAGACCGTTAGCACCTGGGGCACAAGCCCCTGGTCCGCACTGTCCAACGCGGTCACCCCGGCAGTCAGCGTTTCACTGCCAACGGCCCCCACCATGGGCAGTGCCACGTCCGGAGTGGGCAGCGCCAGTGTCAGCTTCACGCTCGGCAACCTGGGCAGCGGCGCGCTGGTCAACCACACGGCGGCTTGCGGCGCCTTTGCTGCCAATGGAGCTAATCCACCCATCACGGTGACAGGGCTGACCAACGGCACCTCTTACACCTGCAAGGTGCGCACCGCTACCACGGCCGGTGTCAGCCCCTGGTCGGCGCCGTCCAACACGGTCGTGCCCGACGTGGCTGAGCCACCGGTCACTTATTTTCACAACGACATCTCCGGCAGCCCCATGCTGGCTACCGATGGCGCGGGTGCCGTCATCTGGAAAGAAAACTACCGTCCCTACGGCGAGCGGCTGAACAACCAAGCGGGCAGCCACAAGAACAAGCTGGGCTTTGCGGGCAAACAGTTTGATGCGGCGACGGGCTTGTCGTATATGGGGGCGCGGTATTACGACCCGGTGTTGGGGAGGTTTATGGGCGTTGATCCTGTTGACTACCAAGAGAGCAACATTCATTCGTCCAACCGGTATGCATACGCCAACAACAATCCATATCGCTACATAGACCCTGATGGACGGAATCCAGTTGCTGCAATTGCTTGGGCTGCTTTTGAAGCTGTGGCTTGGCTTGGAGCTAGACACGCCGCAACGGTAGCCGTTGTTGAAACAGGTGCCGCGCTCGCCACCGGAGCGGTGGTGCCTAGCGTTGTGTTGGGAGGCGCGGTTGCAAAGAGCGCAGGCCAGCTAGGACGAGAGGGTGAAGCGCTCGCAAGTAGAATAACTGGGGTCGGTAAAAATACTGAATCGTTTCTAGTAAATGGTCGTACCCGCATACCCGATCAAGTTATTTCGCAGGACTTGCTGACGCGTAATCCGCTTCATCTCGTTGAAGTCAAGAACGTTAAATCTCAGTCATTGACTCGTCAATTGCGTGACGACATTGACTTGGTAGGTCCGGGTGGTCGAGTAGATGTCATGTTGCCATCAGGTGCCACAGCGTCAGGGCCTTTGCAACGCGCTTTCGATAACCCATTGAATCCGTTGAATAGAGTGGATTTGAAGTAAAACCATGTTGGATAGATACTGCAATGCCAGACTTTTTAATTAATCATCTTTCGATTGAGAGTTGGCGGGACTCTGACCGATGGGCGACGTACTTTGCACAAACTCAAGAAATTCTTGGTGCACAGTTAACGCATCTCGATATATCTGATCCGGTCAGGAAAAAAGTTACTTCACTTGGGGTCGCAGGTGAATACATCAGCTCTTTTAAGACACGCGAAGATAGCCGTTGGTTGTTTGGGAAGTTTGAAACCATTGGGGTTGAAATTTCAATACAACACTATCGCCAATTGGGCCATTGGCCGAATTCCTTGACGTGGCACATACCGTCGTCTTTCATCGAGACGCCGAAAAATTGCGAGCGACTGAAGGCGCTATTTGACTTGGGTAACCAAGCATTTAAACCCTTTTATGCATACGCCGATGAGGCTCCGCGAATTTCCAGCAAGAAGAAAACATCTGGGGCAGTCGATATTCGAGCGGAATTACTAGGCGTTTTTTGGATGACCTATTTCAATGCTGCATACGTAGATTTTTTTGGGGCGTCGAAATTTAAGACCATTTCAGCAGCTGAATATGATGCCAATGGTGGTGTCACGATTCTTCTTGCTGATAGTCCGGTTACCGTCCCTGACGCACTTCGGGAGAACTTAGCGGCGATGCTGGGTGAGCGGTCGTTTGTGGATGTAAAGGATTTGCTTGGAAAGCAGCCAGGTCACTTCGCGTTGACATTCCAGCAACTGGAGGCTTTCCAAGCAGTTGATAGACGGTGAGTTACTAAAGCTATAACTTCCAACGCCATAGTAGCGGCCGGTCTGTGAAATCGGCCTCTAGCCCCCGTTAAATGCACTTCTACTGCTATTGAAACAGGAGTATTCGTAGAGTAGCGGCACGCTGATCAACCACACCGCAGCCTGCGGTGCCTTCGCCACCAATGGCGCTGGTTCGCCCATCAACGTGACGGGCCTGACCAATGGCACGTCTTACTTCTGCAAGGTGCGCACCGCTACCACGGCCGGTGTCAGCGCCTGGTCGGCCAACTCCAACGCTGTGGTGCCCGACGAGGCCGAGCCTGCCGTCACCTATTTCCACAATGACATCTCCGGCAGCCCCATGCTGGCCACCGATGGCGCGGGTGCCGTCATCTGGAAAGAAAACTACCGTCCCTACGGCGAGCGGCTGAACAACCAGGCGGGCTCCAGCAAGAACAAGCTGGGCTTTGCGGGCAAGCAGTTTGATCCGGCTACGGGCTTGAGTTA
>JAZKIR010000086.1:0-69656 GCA_040384785.1 Pseudomonadota bacterium | reverse complement strand
AGCGCAAGGAAGGCATCATCCACAGCATGACGCCGCTGGAGCGCCGCAAGCCCGACCTCATCAAGGCCACGCGTAAACGCCGCATCGCCGCCGGCGCCGGTGTGCATGTTCAGGAAGTCAACCGCATGCTCAAGGAGTTTGAGCAGATGCAAACCATGATGAAGAAATTCTCGGGCGGCGGCATGATGAAGATGATGAAGCGCCTGGGGGGCATGAAGGGCATGCCCAAGATGCCGTTCTAAAACTTCGGTTTTACGCAAAATGAGGCTTTTTATACCCATTCTGGGTTTTTTGGTGGATTCTCTCTCTGAAAATTGCCTCTAGCCCTCGTCGGATATGACTTTTTCGCTATCTAATTAATAGCGAAACCTTGGTTAGCGAGCTAGCTGGGTTGGGGTGCGACGACCTCTTTAACAACCCACTCTCCCCCAACCCCTCTCGCCCCGCCGGGCGAGAGGGGAGCCTTTAACAGCCGATCTGGTAACCGCGCGCCGATTACGGAGCTACGCGCGTAGCGTCGCGGTACGTGGTATTGGGCCCAGGTTGTTGGGGTGGCGGTCGTAGTAAACGGCTAGCGGCCCTGGTGTGTCAACACTGGCCGCTGCGCGTGCCAGCGGCTCCTCGCCAACGCTGATCGAGGTCTCTACGACCGTAGGTTCGAAACCTGGGAGAGCAATCTCGTAACGCAACCTCACTGCCGTATTCCGTATTCGGCGCTCAATTCCAAAATCGGCTGTTAAAAGCTCCCCTCGCCCGGCGGGGCGAGGGGCTGGGGGAGTGGGTTGTTAAAGAGGTCATGGAGTCCCAGCCCCGCTGTCGGGGTCAGGCACTGGGGGGCGGGTTGTTAAGAAAGCCATGGCATCTCAGCCCAGTAGCCCTCTCGCAATAAGCCCAACTTGCTACTTCTATGGCTCTATGGCGACCCGGCCGACGTGAAGTTCAGGCCGCGACAACCTCGTTGGTCACAACTTCCCCCCGCAAGGTATAGCTGCGCGTCTCGGTGATCCGCACATCCACCAACTGACCGACCAGCCGAGGCTGCCCGGCGAAGTTCACGACCCGGTTGCACTCGGTGCGTCCCATCAGCTCACCGGCGTCGCGCTTGGATGTGCCTTCCACCAGAATGCGCTGCACCGTATTCAAGCGGCTCTCAGAGATGCGTGTGATGTTGGTATTGATGACGCCCTGCAGGTGCTGCAGGCGGCGCAGTTTGACGTCGTGTGGCGTGTCGTCATGCAAATTGGCGGCGGGCGTGCCGGGGCGCGGGCTGAAGATGAAGCTGAAGCTGTTGTCAAAGCCGATGTCGTCGATCAGCTTCATCATCTTGTTGAAATCTTCCTCGGTCTCGCCGGGGAAGCCGACGATGAAATCGCTGCTCATCGCCATGTCCGGGCGGATGGCGCGTATCTTGCGCACCGTGCTCTTGTATTCCATGGCCGTGTAGCCGCGCTTCATCGCCATCAGAATCTTGTCGCTGCCGTGCTGCACCGGCAGGTGCAAGTGGCTGACCAGCTTGGGGATCTTGTCGTAGGCCGCAATCAGTGAGGGCGTGAACTCGTTGGGGTGGCTCGTGGTGTAACGGATGCGCTCGATGCCGGGAATGTCGGCCACATATTCCAGCAACGTGGCAAAGTCGGCCTGCTCGGCCGTGTTACCCATGGCTGCGCGCCAGGCATTGACGTTCTGGCCCAGCAGCGTGATCTCCTTGACGCCCTGGTCGGCCAGGCCCGCCACTTCCACCAGCACGTCTTCAAATGGTCGGCTGACCTCTTCACCGCGGGTATAGGGCACCACGCAATAGCTGCAGTATTTGGAGCAGCCTTCCATGATGCTGACAAAGGCCGACGCGCCGTCCACCTTGGCGGGCGGCAGGTGGTCGAATTTTTCGATCTCGGGGAAGCTGATGTCCACCTGCGGCTTGTTCAGTGCCTTGCGAGCGTTCAACAACTCGGGCAAACGGTGCAGGGTTTGTGGGCCGAACACCACGTCCACAAACGGCGCACGCTTGATGATTTCCGCCCCCTCCTGGCTGGCGACACAACCGCCCACACCGATCAGCACGCCTTTCTTGGCCAGATGCCGCACGCGGCCCAGGTCGGAGAACACTTTCTCCTGCGCCTTCTCGCGCACCGAGCAGGTGTTGAACAGGATCAGGTCGGCCTCGTCCACGTCCTGCGTGGGCTCGTAGCCGTCGGCGGCGCGCAGCACGTCGGCCATCTTGTCCGAGTCGTACTCGTTCATCTGGCAGCCGAAGGTTTTGATGAATACTTTTTTGTTGGTCATACGGACCTCACTGTGAAATGCCATAAATTCAAGAGCTTCATGCACAGTAACAACGGGGCCTTGCGCCCATTCTGTTTGCGTGAAGTCGTCTGGGCCGCAGGCCCTGGTGGTTTATTTCGGGTCGGGCAGGGGGGTGCCGCTTTTCGACGACCCGCCCTCACCGTATGCAGTCACGGCATCCGACACGTAATTGGATGGCAAAACGGCGCCGTCCCGGCGCTGCCGGGCTTCGGTGGCGTTCAGAATCCAGACCTCATGCACCATGCCTTGCCCGTCGCGCACGTAGTTCACCAACAAATTCTGACCCGTCAGCGAGCCCGAGAGCACGATCATATTGTTGACGTTCCGAATGCGGGCTCCGGGTGACAGGCGCGCCACCTGGTCATTCAACAGCATCTCGGGCGGATAGGTGATCTGCATGGTGGCGCGTTTGGCAGTTGCAGGGAAGGCGCGCATGGCCTCTTGGGCAAAGGCCGGATTGACGAAGAGCACCAGTGCGCTGGTGAGAAGTGCCGCGGGCCATGCGCAAGCAGGGGCGGTGTTTAAGCGAAGGCAGCGATTCATGGTGTGTATCCAGAGGCTGGGTGTTGCAGGCAAACCGGCAGGAGCAATCCCTGCCGGCCATGGGTCCGAGGGGATGATTGTAAGTCCTATCCCTGATGGGAGGGGTCTGCTACATTGGACGGGCTCGGAGCCGTGCCTACTATGAAATCCGACCCATTCAACCAGAACCTTGCCGAAGATATAGTGGCCTACCAGCGCTTTGTGCTGTGGATCCATCGCGCCATCGTGCTGGCCATGGTGTTGGTTCTATTCAGTCTGCTGGCCACCACCCCCACGGATTGGCCGCGTTATATCTCCATCGCGGTTTTGGGGTTGGTGTTGGCGATCAGCCATTGGCAGGGGCGCTACGGCCCGCACCGCGCGGTCATGGTGCTGGTGATTGGCATGTGGCTGACCACGGGGGCCATCACCGTGCAGTTTGCCGGTGTGCACAGTACCAGCATCATCATGTACCCCTTCACCATAGGGTTGGCCGGCTGGGTGCTGGGCAAACGCTGGCTGCTGGCCATGGCGCTTGCCACCGTGTTGTTCCTGTCGGCGCTGGGCGCGGCCGAAATGCTCGGTATCTTTCATCCGACCGCACGCGCCAGCACGCTGGTGGTGACGGTGCAACTGGCGGCAGTGGTGTCGGCGATCGCCTTCCTGGCTTATGCCGGACGCCTAAACCTGCTCAACAGCCGTGATCGGGCGATCAAGCTGTCCACGGAACTGGTGGCTCAAAATGCGGCCCATGCCGCGCGGGAGCGGGAGCTGCAACTGTTGATGGACAATGTTCCGGTAGGGGTTGCTTCGTTCGATGCCCAGTTCCACCTGCGCCGCTGCAATTTGCGCTATGCCACGTTATTTGGCACACGGCCAGACGCCATCGTCGGGCGGGCCATTGCCGACTATGTGCCCCCGCTAGCGATGGGCCAATTGTTGCCCTATTGGAACCAGGCACTAAATGGTGCGCCCCAACACTACCGCCGGTCCAATGGGGATCCCCTGGCGCACGACGTCACGTGGGTGGACGTTGATGTGGTGCCAGAATGTGTTGACGGACGCGTGGTAGGCCTGTTTGCTCTGGTGGTGGATGTCACGCAGCGGGTGTACGCGGAGCAGGCCGTGCGCGATCTGAATGCCGATCTGGAGCGCCGTGTGGAATACCGAACCCAGGAACTGGCACAGGCGCTGGACAGCCTGCATGCCTCGCGCGAAGAATTGGTGCGCAGCCAGGCCAAGGCCGCACTGTCCGCCCTCGTCGCCAGCGTGGCCCATGAACTCAGCACCCCGATTGGCAACAGTGTGCTGGTGGCCAGCACCTTTACCGAACTGGCCTCGCAACTGCAACAGCAACTGGAGTCCGGCCAACTGCGCAAGTCCAGCCTGTTGGAATTGGCCCGCAGTCTGGAAGACGGCAGTCTGATGCTGCAGCAGAACCTTGCTCGCTCCGAGGCATTGGTCAAAAACTTCAAGCAGGTGGCGGCGGACCAGGCCAGTGAGCAACGCCGCGTATTCGATCTGGCGGAGGTGGTGGCCGAAGTCGTGTCTTCGCTAAGCCCCAGCCTGAAGAAGTCAGCCCATCGCGTGGTGCAGGGCATTGCGCCCGGCATGGTGATGGACAGCCTGCCAGGCCCGCTGGGTCAGGTCGTCATCAACTTGGTCAACAACGCCTATTTGCATGCGTTTGAGGGGCGCAGCGACGGGCTGTTGACGATCAGTGCCGATGTCCAGGGGGAAAACGTGCTCTTGCAGGTGACCGACAACGGCGTCGGTATTCCGGACAACGTGTTGCAGCATCTGTTCGAACCCTTCTTCAGCACCAAGATCGGTCGCGGTGGAACTGGCCTGGGCATGAGCATCGTGGACTCCATTGTGCGCAAGACCCTGGGCGGGACCATCCAGGTGCACTCGGTGCTGGGTCAGGGGACGACGTTTGACATCACGCTGCCACTGCGTGTACCACCACCCAAACCCGAGTAGCGATGGAGCGTGGGGGAGCATAAAAAAAGCCACCGGGCGGTAACCCAGTGGCTTTTCAATATTTTTGGTGGTGATAGGTGGATTTGAACCACCGACATCAGCATTATGAATGCTGCGCTCTAACCAACTGAGCTATATCACCGAAGCGCATGATTATAGCCAAAAAATGGCAGGGGTGCAAAAAACCGGTCAGAAGGTTTCACCGCCGGGCCGTCCCAAGGTGAAACGCAGCCCCTCGGGCAGATGGCTGCGGCTCCCGGCCTGCATGCGCAGGGCGGGACAGCCCGAAGGGGCGTTGACTCTGGCAACGCCGCGGCCAGCAAAGCCAGGGAGCCACACGCAGTGGGCGAGTGTGGGGCTTTACTTACTACTGGTGTTTAAAGTCGGCCTTGCGTTTGTTGACAAAGGCGTCCATGCCCTCTTTTTGATCCTGGGTGGCAAACAAGGCATGGAACAGGCGGCGTTCGAATACGATGCCGTCGGCCAGCGTGCCCTCAAAGGCGCGGTTGACCGACTCCTTGGCCGCCATCGTGGCGATCTGCGAGAAGCTGCAAATCATCAGCGCCGCGCCCAGGGTCTCTTCCATCAGTTTGTCCAATGGCACGACGCGGCTGACCAGGCCGGCGCGTTCGGCTTCCACCGCGTCCATCATGCGGCCGGTCAGGGCCAGATCCATGGCCTTGGACTTGCCCACGGCGCGGGGCAGGCGCTGCGTGCCGCCAGCGCCGGGGATGATGCCCAGCTTGATCTCGGGCTGGCCGAACTTGGCAGTGTCCGACGCAATGATGAAGTCGCACATCATGGCCAGTTCGCAGCCGCCACCCAGTGCAAAACCGCTGACGGCGGCGATCACTGGCTTGCGGATGGAGCGTATGGTTTCCCAGTTGCGGGTGATGTAGTCGCCCTTGTAGGCGTCGGCAAAGCTGAACTTGGCCATGGCGGTGATGTCGGCGCCGGCGGCAAAGGCCTTTTCACTGCCGGTGATGACCATGCAGCCAATCGCCGGGTCGGCGTCAAAGCCCTTCAGCGCATGGCCCAACTCGTCCATCAACTGGTCGTTCAGCGCATTGAGTTGTTTGGGCCGGTTCAGCGTGATGATGGCGACTTGTTCGCCCTCGACGCGGGTATCGATGCATTCGTAGTTCATGGTGTGCGTAGGCCGTATGGGTTGGTGAATGGGTGCAACAGAAGAGTCTAGGGCAGGCCGAATGTCAGCCTGCCAATGGGGCTGTTTGCTGCGGGCCTAGCCAGGTGTTGACGGCGCCGGCGTCACGCACGCTTAAGCGCACCGCGTGACTGGCCTTGGGCAGGGTCAGAGTGAGGCTGAGCAGGCGTTTGTCGCGCGACACAAGGGCGGTCACCTTCTTGGCGTTGCCGGCGCATAGTGTGAAGTCGTCCAGCGTCTGCAGGCGCCAGGCCCCGTTGGCCTCACTGCCTGCAGGCTGCACCGCAATCCATTCATCGCCACTGGCAAAACCAGCCTTTTCAGCCACGCCGCCGCGCAGCACCTGGTGGATGAACAGGCCGCCACCTTCCTTGACGCGCAGGCCCAGTTGTTGTGCCACTTGGTCCGGTTCCTGGTGGATCTGGATGCCATGGCGTTCCAATAGTGCGGATGTGGGCAGTTCGGTTGTGCTGTGCACCCAGCGGGCGATGTCGGACGCAAAGGAACGCGCACCGAGTTGGGCCAGCACGGCCAGCAGGTCCTGCTCGGCCATGGGGCCGCCCTGGCAACGGCTCCATAACGCGCGCATCACGGCGTCCAGCGTGGTTTTGCCCTCGGCGCGCAGCGTCAGGTCCAGGCACAGCGCGACCAGCGAGCCCTTGGTGTAGTAGCTGATGGTGGCGTTGGCGGTGTTTTCGTCCTGGCGGTAGTACTTGATCCAGGCGTCGAAGCTGGCCTGGGCCACGCTCTGCACCTTGCGCCCTGGCGCCTGCGCGACGCCGTTGATGGTCTTGGTCAGCAGCTTCAGGTAGGTGGCGTTGTCGATCAGCGCGGCGCGTCGTAGCAGCAGGTCGTCGTAGTAGCTGGTGAAGCCTTCAAAAAACCACAACAGCTCGGTGTAATTCTCTTGTGTGTAGTCGTAGCGGGCCAGTTCGGCCGGGCGCAGGCGCTTGACGTTCCAGGTGTGGAAATACTCGTGGCTGATCAGCCCCAGCAGCGTGGTGTAGCCCTCGGGCTGCTTGTGTGTCGTGGGCGCCAGCGAGGTGCGGGGCAGGCGTGGCAAATCCTGGCGCTTGCAGATCAGCGCGGTGGAGTTGCAGTGCTCCAGCCCGCCGTAGCCGTCGCCCACGGCGTTCAGCATGAACACATAGTCCTTGAATGGAATCGGCCCCTGGCCCTCGTCCCGCTTACGTGATGCGCTATTGTTTTTGATAGTGTCGCCATGCCAGAAGCGGATTTCTGCCTCGCAGATGGCTTGTGTATCGGCTAGCAGCTTGGCGCCATCGAAGCTGGGGGGCGCGCCAGCCACGACAAAGCGGTGCGGTATGCCAAACGCGGTAAAACTGCCGCTCCAGAACGGGCCCATCTCGACCGGGCAGTCCACCAGCGTGTCGTAGTTGTTGGCCTGGTAGGTGCCAAATCCTTGCTTGTTGACTTTCAGGGCGGTAGCCCCCGTCGCAATGGACCAATGCGCTATGGATTCAGTAGCAATTATTTCCAGCGTGTGGGGCTGGTCTTGTTGGCCATCCACCTGCAGGCAGAGGCTGGTGCCGTTGAAAAATCCGCGGGTGGCGTCCAGCCATGCGGTGCGCACCGAGTTGTCAAACGCATAGACCTCGTAGTGCACGACCAGGGGCTGGTCTGGGGCGCAGTCCACGACCCAGGTGGCCTTGTCGGTTTGCTGCGTGGCGACAGCCTTTTTGCCTTGCACGGCCCGCAGGTTTTGCAGGTTCTTGGCGAACTCCCGCACCAGGTAGCTGCCGGGTATCCATACCGGCAGGCGCAACACCTGTCGGGTGGTCGGCACATCAATCGTCAGCGTGATGCCAAACAGGTGGGCGTGTTGGTTGGCCACTTCCACGCGGTAGTGGATGCCTGGCGCAACGCCAGAGCCGGTACGGGAGGATGGTTTTGCGGGCATACGGATCATGGAATGTGAAGTCAGCCCTCGCCAACAGGGCGCAGACAGCTATCTATTGTGTAGCATAACCGCCTACGGACATGCAGGCTGGCTCTAGCCTTTGATGTCGGCCAGTGTTTTCTCGATCTGCTTGGAGTCGATGGCGCCCGGTACGCGTGCCCCGTCCACAAAAAACAGCGTAGGGGTTCCGGTGATTTTGTAAGTGCGCCCAAACTCGGCATTGCGTGCCAGTGCCGCGCTGTCGCAACTGCTAGGGGCTGCGGTTGATGGTTGGTCACGCACCATCCAGTCCAGCCAGGCTTTGGCAGGGTCCTTGGCGCACCAGATGGCCTTGGATCTCTCGACGGACTCGGCCCCCAGGATGGGATACAAAAACATGTAGACGGTGACGTTGTCGACCTTTTGCAGGTCGCGCTCGAAGCGCTTGCAATAGCCGCAGTTGGGGTCCTCAAACACCGCGATCTTGCGTTTGCCGTCGCCACGCACAATGGTGAAGGCGTCCTTGAGTGGCAGGTCCTCAAACTTGATGGCGGTGAGTTTGGTCACCCGTTCTTCGGTCAGGTTGCGTTTGGCACGCACATCAATGATGTTGCCCTCGATCAGGTAGTTGGCTTGCGCATCGGTATAAAAAATTTCGCTGCCGTTGATGCGCAATTCATAGACACCCGGGATGGGCGTCTTGCTGACCTCGTCAACGACTTTGATTTGCGGCAAGCGCGCGGCGATGTTCTTGCGGATCTGCGCCTCTTGCGCCAGGGCGCCACTGCAGGCCAGGACCACGGTGCAGCCCAGCAGGGTTTTGACAAATTGCTTCACGTTCTCGTCTTGCCTTGTGTTGGGGGTTTGCCCAGTACGCCCATGGCGCGCCGTGCAACCCATTGTTTGATCGGTCCACTCTCTTCAAAACGGTTCATGCCCCAGTTGCGCAGGGCCTGCAAGGTCGGATGGCGGTGCGTGAACAACTGCTGCAATACATCGTTGGCTTGCCCCAGTACCGCAAAATCGGCCTTGCGCGCCCGCTCGTACTGTCGCAGCAAGCGCGTATCTCCCACACTGCGCCAGTAGGCGCGCCCATGGAGCACGCGCACCAACTCCGCCACGTCACCCAATCCCATATTCAAGCCCTGACCGGCCAAGGGGTGCACCGTGTGCGCCGCGTCGCCCATCAAGACCCAGGCTCCCTGTGGCGACACGCCGCTCCAATGGCGCGCCACTGCTTGCTGTAAAGGCCAGACCTTGCGCGCACTGGTCAGTGTTGATGCACCCAGTACGCCATGGCTGGCAGCCTCCACGGCTTGGCAAAACGCATCTTCAGTGGCGGCTTGCAGCATTTGCGCCCGTTCTGGACTGACTGACCAGACAATGGCGCACAAGTTCCCTGCGGTGCCCCCCAATGGCAAAAAAGCCAGGATTTCTCCCTTGTTGAACCACTGGCGGGCGATTTGCGCATGGGGTTGGGCGCACTGGACGCGGCATGCCAGGGCCCATTGGTCATAGGGCGTGACATTCCACTCCACACCCCATTCCTGCCGGGACTGGCTGGATTTACCTTCGCAGACCACGTTTAATGCGGCCGGCACGGGGGCGGCCAGAACCTCGATCAGCGGCTGAAAACGGACTGCATCGGCCAGCCGGGCTTCCAATGCCGGGACATCGACGATCCAGTTCAATGCAGTGGTGGAGGCTTCCTTGGCGTTAAACGCCACCTGGCCACCGTCATCGCCACACACCTGCATGGACAGTACGGGCGTGGTGTCGGGCTCGTCCGGCCAGCAGCGCACGGCCTCCAGCAACTGGCGCGACGACTGGTTCAGCGCATAGGCGCGCACGTCCGTGGAAGCCTCGTGGGCTGGAGTTGGTTGTCCGGCGGCTGGTGTGACCAGCGCCACCCGCAACTGTTTGCTGGCCAAGTGCAAGGCCAGCGTGCGCCCGACGATGCCCGCGCCGCGGATGCAGATATCAAAGGGTCTTGTCATGGTGGAGATTGTAGAAGTCGGCGGTGACGAATCGGCTGGAGCGGTCGCATGCCCTTAGGCCTGAGCGGGCTGGTCGTCCTCCCATGCAGAGGCCTGAGTTGGCAGCGCTTCCAGAAAACGAATTGGGCGGCGGGTGTGGGACGACAGGCCGGCCAGCAGATTGCGCAGGTCGTCCAGCACCCGCTCGGGTGGCACCGGGTTCTCGTGCAGCAGCACACATGCGGCCTGGAAATGCAGCGTGACTTCGGGCACCAGCCCCGGCAGCGGGATCAGCCCCGAGCCGACCAGCTTGACCATGCGCTCGGTCAGCGCCTGGCGGGTGTTGACCCCCTCCATCAGCAACGCGAATTGTGCCGTATCGACTCGGCCGGCCGGGTCCACGTCGCGCAGGATGCGCTGTATCTTGACCACCGCCCGCAACAGACACTGCTCGGCCGTGGTGTCGCTATACGACTGGCGGATATGCTCATGGTTGGTGACCTGCACTACGACCAGGGCCAGCGGTTCGCGGTGGTCTATGGCACGTTGCACGGCGCCCTCCAGATGGGTCTGGAAAACCTCGGGCGTCAACAGTCCGGTCAGCGCGTCCTGCGTGGGCAGGTGGTTGGCGCGCACCACCAATTCCTTGCGGTCATGGGTGAGTTGGCTCAGCGCGTACAGCAGAATCGGGATGGTGACGGCCACGCACAGCGAGGTCAGGTAGCGCATTTGCCACAGCAGGGGCACCAGACCCACCGTCTCGCCCAGCATATAGGTCAATGCGAAGAACTGGGGCAACAGCGCAATCATCAGCCAGCGCCCCACCGTGGAGCCGTTGTGCCAGCTCAGAAAGGTGGCGACCAGCCCAACCAGAGTGGCAAATAACATCACCATGGCACACACCCGGTCAGCGATAAAACGGTCCATCACCGCGAAGGCGAATACCGATACTACGGTGCCCCAACCGACCGATGACAGAAAGCGGTCGTAGCCGTGAAAGTGCACATGCAGCACAAAGACGTTGCGCACAAACAGCAGGGTGCTGCCGACGGCCACCACCGGCATGACACTGGACGCGTAGTTGCCGAATTCAGGAATGGAGGCCCACAGAAATGCGTTCAGCACGCCGGTGATCTGGGCAATGGTGGCGGCGACCAGGAGACCAAACAGTGTCGCCCAGCCATCAATCGCCTTGCGATGCTCCAGGTAGCGCAGTACTGAGAGGGTCACCAGACTCAGCAAGGCACCCAGCATCAGCCCCAGGCCGACCAGTTCCAATTGCCGTTGTTCCTCGCGCTGCTGCAACGTGGCCAGGCGAATGGGAATGCTCAGCTCTTTGAAATTGCGGATCTGCAGGTACAGGTCTTGCGCCACGCCGCCAGTCGGACGGAACTCAAAATCGGGATACAACCCGCGCTTGTGCCAATCGGCCTGTGGCAGCTTGTCGCCTGCGCGCTGCGCGGTCCAACGCTTGGAAGTGTCAGCCTGATAAAACGTGACCGCATCCAGATAGGGCAGTGGCAGGCTCACAGTCCACGGAGACTTCGATCCCGGTTCGGGTTTGACGCGCAATTTGACCCACAGCGTGTCATACTTGTTGAGTGGGTAGCGGGTCAACGCCGGTTCGGATTTGAAGTTCGCCGGGTTTGCGAGCACCGACTCAATGGTGGCGCGTGAGCCTTCGTCGATCCAGCTACTGACCTCGGTTTGAATCTGAAAAGAAGAGGCGTTGTCATCCAGCACGATTACATCGCTTGGCGATGGATTGGCGGCCCTGCTGTGACCGGCCCACAGGCACAAAACGACCAACAACAATCGGACCAGCAGGGATGGCATACACTTGTCTCCCCCGTTTTTAGAGGTTTTTATGAGTCTGAAGTGTGGCATTGTAGGCCTACCCAACGTGGGTAAATCCACCCTGTTCAACGCCCTGACCAAGGCCGGCATCGCTGCCGAGAACTATCCCTTTTGCACCATCGAGCCCAATGTGGGCATTGTGGAAGTCCCCGATGTGCGCATGGCGCAGTTGGCCGACATCGTCAAACCCGAGCGCATGGTGCCCGCCGTCGTCGAGTTTGTCGACATTGCCGGTTTGGTGGCCGGAGCCAGCACCGGCGAGGGTTTGGGCAACAAGTTTTTGGCCCATATCCGCGAGACCGACGCTACCATCAATGTGGTGCGTTGTTTTGAAGACGACAACGTGATCCATGTGGCCGGCAAGGTGGACCCGATTTCCGACATCGAAGTCATCCAGACCGAACTGTGCCTGGCCGATCTGGCCGCGGCAGAAAAGGCCCTGCACCGCGTCACCAAGACCGCACGCTCGGGTGACAAGGAATCCATCAAGCTGGTTGCCATTCTGGAGAAATGCCAGGCCGCGCTGAACCTGGCCAAGCCGGTGCGCACGCTGGACTTCAGCAAGGAAGAGTTGCCGCTGTTGCAGCAGTTTTTCTTCATCACCGCCAAGCCGGCGATGTTTGTCGCCAACGTGGCCGAAGATGGATTCACGAACAATCCGATGCTGGACCGCCTGACCGCCTATGCCACCGCGCAGAACGCGCCGGTGGTGGCCATCAGCGCCAAGATGGAAGCCGAAATGTCGGAGATGGGCGACGACGACCGCCAGATGTTCCTGGAGGAGCTGGGCCAGACCGAGCCTGGCCTGAACCGCCTGATCCGCTCGGCCTACAAGCTGCTGGGCCTGCAAACCTATTTCACCGCTGGCGTCAAGGAAGTGCGTGCCTGGACCATCCATGTGGGCGACACCGGCCCGCAGGCGGCAGGCGTGATCCACACCGACTTTGAGAAGGGCTACATCCGCGCCCAGACCATTGCGTTTGACGACTACATCGCCTTCAAGGGCGAGCAGGGCGCCAAGGATGCGGGCAAGATGCGCGCCGAGGGCAAGGAATACGTTGTCAAGGATGGCGACGTGATGAACTTCCTGTTCAGCTCCTGAAGGGGCTTTGCGAGCCGACTGCACGCCGTCGTAAGCCCCGGCAACTGCCGTTTCTTTTCGAGTGGACGTGGTGCGATGACACCGATCGATGACTATCGCGGCCTGCGCCTTGACTTACCCGGTACATGGGTAGCCGATGTGCTGGAGCTGGGTTATGACCCCAATCTCCCGGACGACCACGGCGACTACCTGTTGACGCTGGCCTGTGAGTACCGCGAGTTGAAGTCCGTGTGTTTGGCGCTCGCGGCCGGCGCGAACCCCAATCGGCCAAATGCAGCGGGCAATAGTCCACTCTTGTGTGTATTGGCCGCAGGGGTGGATGGTGATGGCGGGCACCCGGATGTGCCCGACATCGTCAGAGCCCTGTTGCTTGCAGGCGCCAATGCCTCCGTGTCCGACGCGTGGGATATTCCGGTCTCTCATGTGTTGGTGCGCGGCAAGGACGCCATACGCCCCTCATTGGAGAGCTTTCGACAGTGGCGGGCAGCCAGAGTGGGGGTCGCCAATCCCAGTGTCATGAGCAACCCTGTTTGGGACTGGCTCGTTCGAACGCGCTTGAGCGCCTACAGTGCAGTTGACGTGATGCAGGCGGGGCACGCTTCTGCCGAAGACGGGCCGGGATGGAGCTTTCACCGATTTGGATGCAGCACCACGGTTCTGCCAGATGGTCGGGTGGTCTTCATCGCAGGAGAACACGAAGATTTTTACGACTCGGATTTCTTCATTTACAACGATGTTGTAGTCGCGCATAGTGATGGGTCGCTTGATATCTACGGCTATCCGCGTGAGGTATTCCCACCAACCGACTCTCACACCGCTACCTTGTTGCCGGGGTGCATTGTGTTGATTGGAAGCATCGGTTATCCAGATTCCCGAAGGTATGGACAAACGCAGGTTCTCACGTTGTCGCTGAACACATTTGAGATCCAGGCTATGCCGACCAGCGGTGGGTCACCGGGTTGGATCCATGGCCACAGTGCCACACTGAGTCCTGATGGCCAGGCCATTGTGGTCAGTGGAGGGCGGATTGAATTGGCCGGCGACAAGAGTGCACACGACAATGGTGATGAATGGGCGCTGGATGTGACGACATGGAGTTGGTCGTGCCGGCGGCTGTCTAAAACATAGAAAAGGCGCCGATGGCCGCGGCCGTCATGGTCACGTAGCGGGCAAATTTTCCGATCGCCATATAGGCCAGGCAGGGCCAGAACGGCAGCTTGAGCCAGCCCGCCACGGCGCACAGCGGGTCACCCACCAGCGGCAACCAGGCCAGCAAGCAGGCCTTGGGCCCGAGTTTTTCCAACCAGTCCAGCGCGCGGGCGTGGTGGGTCGAGTGGCTGTATTTGTCCGCCGCCTTGTGGGCGCCATAACCCATCCACCAGTCCACCGCGCCGCCCAGTGTGTTGCCAGCGGTGGCGACCAGCACCACGGGCCAGAACATCTGCGGATTGAAATGGATGACGCCGTAAACCACGGGTTCCGATCCCAGCGGGACCAGCGTGGCGGATATGAAAGACACCAGGAAAACAGTGCTCAGGCTGTACTGCGGCAGTGACAGCAAGGTAAGCAAATGTTCTATCCAAAGGGGCATGGCGGGAGTGTAGGGCGTGTGTTGTGCGGGCGGTTGGAAGAATGCTGCGGACACGCGTTGCGTCAAGGTTTTTGGTGCATGAAAGTGTTGCCGTCCTTGCTGGTGTGATCTGCGGCTTGTGCATGCAGGGCTTGGGCTTGCGCCAGTGGCCTCATGCTGCGGGTACGCAGAAATCGGCCACTGACGCAAACCCAAGCCCTGCGGCGAACGTGAGTGTTCGCATACGTGGAATACGGAGCCCATCGCGCGCAAACGGTGCCCCTTCCTATGTGGTAATTCGGTTGCTTTTTGCAGCGTGTTGCGTCACTCCAAATTCGCCATGGCGGGGACAGCCGGGGGCCGATTTGTGCGCGTTTGGCACCATGAGGCCCCCGGCTGTCCCCGTCGTGGCAGGCACAAAAATTCAGCGCAAAAGTTATTTCGATACAAATTTCAATTGCTGAAATTTTAAGCAGCTAGAATGGCGTCCGGCCCGCAATCCCGTTGCCTCGGCCACACCCCAATTCCAGAAAATACTTCGCATGTACATCGGCCACTTCGCTATGGCGAATCCCTTGTTTGTTGCACCCATGGCGGGTGTGACGGACCGGCCTTTCCGCCAATTGTGCAAGCGCCTGGGGGCGGGTTATGCGGTCAGCGAAATGGTCACCTCCCGACGCGATTTGTGGGACACCTTGAAGACCTCGCGCCGCGCCAACCACGCCGGTGAGCCCGGCCCGATTGCGGTGCAGATCGCTGGCACCGAGGCGCAGATGATGGCCGATGCGGCCGTCTACAACATTGAGCGCGGCGCGCAAATCATCGACATCAACATGGGCTGCCCGGCCAAGAAAGTCTGCAACAAATGGGCCGGTTCGGCGCTGATGCAGGACGAGGCACTGGCGCTGTCCATCGTCGAAGCCGTGGTCGCGGCTTGTACGCCGCACAATGTTCCTGTCACCTTGAAGATGCGCACCGGCTGGTGCCAGAGCTACAAAAATGCGGTCGTGCTGGCGCGGGCCTTTGAGGGCGCGGGTGTGCAGATGCTGGCCGTGCATGGCCGCACACGCGAGCAGGGTTACAAGGGCGAGGCTGAGTACGAAACGGTTGCCGCCGTCAAAGCGGCCGTCAAGATTCCGGTGGTGGCCAATGGCGACATCACGTCACCCGAAAAAGCCCAGGCCGTGCTGCAAGCTACCGGTGCCGACGCCATCATGATCGGTCGCGCGGCGCAAGGCCGGCCCTGGATCTTCCGCGAGATCAACCACTTCCTCTCCACCGGAACGCATCTTGCGGCGCCCCTGGTCAGCGAAGTCAAGCGCCTGTTGGTTGAACATTTGCATGACCACTACAGCCTATATGGCGAGTTCATCGGTGTACGCTCGGCACGCAAACACATAGGCTGGTACGTACGCGAGTTGCCCGGTAGCGAGGTGTTTCGCGCGCAGATGAACACGCTGGACAACAGTGCGGCGCAGGTGCTCGCCGTGGAAGATTTTTTGGACGACTTACACGAACAAACGGACCGCATCCCCGCACCAGGGGTGACGGTCGGTATCAGAGGAAGAGACAACACCATGGAATATGCACCATGAGCAAGAAGCTCATTGAAGACTGCGTGCGCACCAGCCTGGAAGATTATTTCAAGGACCTGCGCGGCACCGAACCCGGCGGCATGCATGACATGCTGGTGCGGGCCGTGGAAAAACCCCTGCTCGAAGTGGTCATGGCCCAGGCCGACCACAACCAGTCCAAGGCCGCGCAATGGCTTGGGCTGAACCGCAATACCCTGCGCAAGAAGCTGCTGGAACACCGTCTGATCGACTGACAACACATTTGCCTCCGTGCGGCAAGCTGCTGCCAGGCTCCCCTTTTTTAACTCTTGGCACGCTTCCCACACCATGAACGCACTTCTTTCCGTCTCCGACAAAACCGGCATCGTCGAACTGGCCCAGGCGCTGCATGCGCAAGGCATCAAACTGCTGTCCACCGGCGGCACCGCCAAGCTGTTGGCTGACAAAGGCCTGCCCGTGACCGAGGTGGCGGAGATGACCGGCTTCCCCGAAATGCTGGACGGCCGCGTCAAGACCTTGCACCCGCGCGTGCACGGCGGCCTGCTGGCGCGCCGCGATGTGCCCGCACACATGGCCGCACTGGCCGAGCACAAGATTGACACCATAGACGTGCTGGTGGTCAACCTGTACCCGTTTGAAGCCACCGTGGCCAAGGCCGGCTGCACGCTGGAAGACGCCATCGAGAATATCGACATCGGCGGCCCCGCCATGGTGCGCAGCGCCGCTAAGAACTGGAAAGATGTGGCGGTGTTGACCGACGCATCGCAATACGCCAGTGTCATCGCCGAACTCAAAGCCGATGGCAAGGTCAGTGACAAGACCAAGTTCGCATTGAGCGTGGCTGCCTTCAACCGCATCAGCCAGTACGACGGCGCCATCAGCGATTACCTGAGCGCCGTGCAACTCGGCGACGGCGTGCCAGCGGGTGACGCGACGCCCAAGCTGGACCTGTTTGCCGGCCAGTCCAATGGCCGATTCATCAAGGTGCAAGACCTGCGTTATGGTGAAAACTCGCACCAGCAGGCCGCGCTGTACCGCGACCTCTACCCCGCGCCCGGCTCGCTGGTGACTGCCAAACAATTGCAAGGCAAGGAACTGAGTTACAACAATATCGCCGATGCCGACGCGGCCTGGGAATGCGTGAAGGGTTTTGATGTGCCCGCCTGTGTCATCGTCAAACACGCCAACCCCTGCGGCGTGGCTGTGGGTGCCCATGCGCTGGAGGCCTACAGCAAGGCCTTTCAGACCGACCCCACCTCTGCATTCGGCGGCATCATCGCGCTGAATACCGTGCTGGACGAGGCCGGCGCGCAGCAGATCGCCAAACAGTTTGTCGAGGTACTGATGGCGCCCGGCTTCACGCCCGCGGCCCTGGAAGTCTTCAAGACCAAGGTCAATGTGCGCATCCTGCAGATCGACCTCCCCAAGGGTGGAGCGACGGATTGGGACAATGGCCGCAACGCCGTCGACATGAAGCGTATCGGCTCCGGCATCTTGCTGCAGACTGCCGACAACCACGAGCTGGCTCTGAGCGATCTGAAGGTGGTCACTGCCGTGCAACCCACGGCAGAACAACTGAACGATCTGCTGTTTGCATGGAAGGTGGCCAAGTACGTCAAGTCCAACGCCATCGTGTTCTGCAAGGGCGGCATGACCATGGGTGTCGGCGCCGGCCAGATGAGCCGCCTGGATTCCGCTCGCATCGCCAGCATCAAGGCCGGTCACGCCAATCTGTCACTGGCTGGCACCGCAGTCGCCAGCGACGCCTTCTTCCCCTTCCGCGACGGCCTGGATGTGGTCGTCGACGCCGGCGCCACCTGCGTCATCCAGCCCGGCGGCTCCATGCGCGATGACGAGGTCATTGCCGCTGCGAACGAGCGTGGTGTGGCCATGGTGTTCAGCGGCGTGCGGCACTTCCGGCACTAAACCCCTGCGGAAATACCCAAAACGGGGTATTTTCTCGGTAGTCTGGGTAAAAAACGCTGTTAGCCCCCGTTGGGTTTGCGTAAGTAGCTATCGATTTTGTAGCTATTTTGGCGACAGGGGGCTATCCAGAGGGCTAATTTTCACGCCCTGGTGTTAGCATGCCCGTTTCCAACCCGTTCAATCAAGAGAGGTGTAAACATGGCTGCTCCCGATATTGGTTCGTGTGTTTCTGCTGGTTTCAATGGTCTGAAGAAGGACCCGCTCACGCACATCGTGACCTCCCTGTTGATTGGCATTGTCGGCGGCGTCAGCGCCGGCTTGTTGACCGGGCCCATGATGGTGGGCTATATGCGCATGATCAAGCGCGAAGACGAAGGCACCAAGGCCGAGATTGCCGACGTGTTCAAGGGCTTTGATGACCTGGTGCCGGCCCTGCTGGCCGTGTTGGTGTCCAGCATCATCGTCGGCATCGGCTTCATGCTGTGCATCATTCCCGGCTTGCTGATCATGGCCCTGGTTCCGACCGCGGCCTATCTGGTTGCTGTGGGCGAGAAGGATGGCATTAACGCCATCAAACGCGCGTTTGATGCCATCAAGGAGAATCTGCTGAGCTCCGTGCTCTGCGCACTGGTGCTGGGCATCGTTGGCTCCATTGGCGGCCTGCTGTGCGGTGTTGGCATGATCCTTACGCTGCCCATCGCTTTCATCGGCAGCTACCACATGGCCAAACAACTGACCGACGGCGGTGCCGTGCCCGCCATCACGCATGGCTGACAGCAGCGCCGGTGGCCTGCTCAGCCGGCCGGAGCGCCAGTGGCGTTCCGCGCTGACGCTGGGCTGGCCGCTGGCCCTGCTGGGTGCACCCGCGGTGCTGTCCCTGGGTGACCTGCCTTTGTGCGGATTTCGGCACCTGACGGGTTTGCCCTGTCCGCTGTGTGGCGGCACCCGCGCCTGCGCGGCGCTGGCGGATGGCAATTTTGTTGCGGCCTGGCAGGCCAATCCCGGACTCTTGTTGTTATTGGCCCTTGCCGCGGCACACTCGGTTCAATTGGGTGTTGAGGCTTGGACTGGGCGGCGTGTGCGGCGTTGGCGTGTGGGTGCGGATGCTTGGCGGGCTGGGCTTGTTGTGCTTCTGGTTAGCTGGAGTCTTCGTCTGCTGGGGCTTTTGTAGGCATCAGTTCGCATGCGGCTTGGCTGGTTTTGTGGTGGCAGAGTTTGGGGCAGTGGCCCCCGCCTCATGGTGTCAAAGGCCCACAAATCGGCGGGGACCACTACCCCAAACTCTGCGGGTGGCTTCGTTGGTTCGTGTAATAGGAGTTGGCGACATAGCGAACGACAGTTATTAGCTGACGAAGTCCGTTGGTTGCCAAGTATTGTGATTCTCTTTACCCCGACATGTTCAACGTGAACATCAAAAATCAGATTACAACTGTTGGCTTGATTGTCTTCGTTGGCGCCATGTTCGGAGCGGGAATGCTCCACGTATATGGCGCTGTGCTTTGCTTTGTCCTCGCTGTCGCTGCTCTCCCGGCCATCAGATTGCATGCTGCGATTAAATGGCCGTTGGTGTTGGCACTTTCACTGTCTAGTTGCGTTGTAGGGGATGGCGTTGCAGAAACTCGCGCGAAGAAGCATGCCAATGAATTTTGCGAACGTTTCCCAGTCGGCCAGAAATTGGAAGTTGCTGCGCTCGCCGCCAGTGACCAGGGGGATTCCAGGCTTCGGAGGATCGACCTTAATGAAGTTGTTGTCGGCTACACCGGCGGAACGATATTCAGCCGTCACTTATGCGTTATCACGGCGGAGGGCGGTCACATTGTGAAGAAGCATTACGACTACCTTGACTAAGTAAGGTGCAGGGAGGCGGCGCGTGTTGATCGCCACTGTCGTCGCGCTTGGGCGGTGGTGTGCGAACATTCACGCGTGTCGAGGGTCAGCAAGAATGCCCTCTGCATTTGGTACCCGGCTACGCCATCTACAACCCTCACCTCAGGCGGGTGGTGGGGTTTGCGGGCGCAGGCCGCACTTGCGGTTGCGACAGAGCGGGCGGGTCAACCAAGGTGTTGACGCAGCAATATGGGTGACCCAACTCCGCTCGCCCGCGACGCGAGCCGGAGAACGCAAGCCACGCCGTCCGCCGTGCACGAGGTGATCGCACACAAGGTTTCAGTAGTCAGTCACCGCGACAAAAAAAGCCGCTATCCCCCGTCAACGCTGCACAAGCAGCTTCCAAATCTATAGCAGTTTAAAAACCTCTTCAGCCGCCCGTACCGTCTCTGCCAGGTCCTCGTCCGTATGCGCCGCACTCACAAACCCCGCCTCATACAAGGCAGGCGCAAAGTACACACCACGCTCCAGCATGCCGTGGAACAGTGTGTTGAAACGCTTGTTGTCGGTGGTCATGACCTTGGCATAGTTCTGCGGCAAGGTATCGAACAGGAAGAAGCCGAACATGCCGCCTTCGCTGTCCACGCTGAAGGGCACGCCGGCCTTGTCGGCGGCGCCCTTCAGGCCTGCCATCAGTTTCTGCGTCTTGGCGCCCAGGGCTTCGTAGAAGCCGGGCTTGCGGATCTCACGCAAGGTTGCCAGCCCGCAGGCGGTGGCCACCGGGTTGCCGGATAGGGTGCCGGCCTGGTAAACCGGACCCAGCGGCGCCAGCATTTCCATGACGGTGCGCTTGCCGCCAAAGGCCGCTAGCGGCATGCCGCCACCAATGACCTTGCCCAGCACCGTGATGTCGGGTGCAAAGCCGGGTATGGACTTGGCGTACACGCCTTGGGCGCTACCGAGGCCCACGCGGAATCCGGTCATCACCTCGTCAAACACAAACAGTGCGCCGTATTGCGTGCACAACTCGCGGCAACGTTGCATGAAGGGCACCGACGCGCGCACAAAATTCATGTTGCCGGCAATCGGCTCGATCATCAGGCAGGCCAGCTCCTTGCCATGCAGCGCAAAGGTTTCTTCCAGTTGCTGGAGGTTGTTGTACTCCAGCACCAGCGTGTGCTGCACCACCTCGGCCGGCACGCCGGCGCTGGTCGGGTTGCCAAACGTGGCCAGGCCCGAGCCGGCTTTGACCAGCAGCGCATCGGCATGGCCGTGGTAACAACCTTCAAACTTCAAAATCTTGCTGCGTCCGGTGGCGCCACGTGCCAGGCGGATGGCACTCATGCCAGCCTCGGTGCCACTACTGACCAGGCGCACCATGTCCATGCTGGGGACCAGGCTCAGGATTTCTTCGGCCAGTTCCACTTCGCGTTCGGTGGGCGCGCCAAACGAGAAGCCGTCCAGTGCGGCTTTCTGCACCGCCTCGACGACGGCGGGATGGCCGTGGCCCAGGATCATCGGACCCCAGGAACCTATGTAGTCGATATAACGCTGGCCGTTGGCGTCCCAGAAGTGGGCGCCTTGGGCGCGGGACACAAAACGCGGTGTGCCACCGACCGCCTTGAAGGCCCGCACCGGAGAGTTGACGCCACCGGGGATGACCTTTTGGGCGCGTTGGAACAGTTGTACGTTGCGGTCAGTGTCGGGTGTCATTGGGGGAGATTTCAAAAGAGGATTCTTGTGGCTCTTCGTCGTCGGTTTCCGGGTGTGCCCAGAACAGGCGGTCCGGCAGCACATTGCCCATGCCGGGCCGAAAACCGCTTTCCAGGCAGCGGTCGAGGTAGCTTAGGGCTTCGGTGGCGGACTCGGTCAGCTCGGTGTCGCTGGCAATCAGTGCTGCCAGCGCGGCGGACAAGGTGTCACCGGCGCCGGCAAAGACCGCCTCGAAACGTTCAAATTTGTTGCTGCATAACACCGCAGTGGGGCTGCACAACACGTTGTCGATGAACTGGTCGGGCAGGGGAATGCCCGTCACCAGCGTATAGGGCACACCAAAGGCGTCGGCGGCGCGGGCGATGTCGCGCGCCGTGGGGCTGCGCTCGGCGCTCCATTCCGGTAGTAGCCAGCGGCACAGGGTGCTGTGGTTTCCAACCAACACGGTCGTCAGCGGCAGCAGCAGCTCGTTGTAGGCGTCCTGGTAGAGATCGATCTGGTCTTCCTGCCACCAGGACAGGTCCGGCATATAGGCCACCAGCGGGATGTCCGAGTAGTCGGATGCCAGTTCGGCGATGGCGCTCAGGTTCTCCGGTGAGCCGACAAATCCGACCTTGATGACCTGCACTGGCACGTCTTCCAGGATGGCGCGCGCCTGCTCGGTGACGGCCTCGTCATCCATGCAAAAGTGGTCGTACACCTCTGCCGTGTCGCGGGCGTAAGCGCCTGTGATGACGGGCAAGGCATGGGCGCCAACCGAGGCAATGGCCGTGATGTCGGCCGTGATGCCGCCGGCGCCGCTGGGGTCGTTGGCATTGAAAACCATGACGCAGGCACCGGGGCCCTCTTCCTCGGTTTCGAGCTCTGTGGTGGGGTCGGGGAGGGTCGGCATGAATGGGCCTGTCTTAGGGTTTGTCAGCAGACAGAATGGCGAACTTTGGACTGGCGACAGGCGGATTGCCAATGTTGCTTCTATACAATCCTTGCATTCTATTCGAAGGCCCTTTAAGCTGTGAGCGATACTAAAACATGGATGTGCCTGATTTGCGGCTGGATTTATGACGAGGCGGCTGGTGCCCCCGAGCATGGACTGGCTCCCGGTACCCGTTGGGCCGATGTGCCCATGAACTGGACGTGCCCCGAGTGTGGCGCGCGCAAAGAAGATTTTGAGATGGTTCAGATTTAAGATTGCAGTGCTTGCACGAAATGCCTTGTCCGTAAACGTCCCTACATGATCAGGAGCAAAGCCTTTTGAGTACCGCAGCATCCACCGTCAGAGTTCTGGTCATAGACGACAGCAACACGATTCGCCGCAGCGCGGAAATTTTCCTCAAGCAAGGGGGCCACGAAGTGATGTTGGCCGAGGATGGGTTCGACGCGCTGGCCAAGGTCAACGACTACCAGCCGCAGCTCATCTTTTGCGATATCTTGATGCCCCGCCTGGACGGTTATCAGACCTGCGCCATCATCAAGCGCAACGCCAAGTATTCGGCGGTGCCGGTGGTGATGTTATCGTCCAAGGACGGTGTGTTTGACAAGGCACGTGGCCGCATGGTCGGCGCGGAAGACTATTTGACCAAACCGTTTACCAAAGATCAGTTGCTGCAAGCCGTGCGGCAATTCGGGTCCGTTATGCAAGGAGCTAATTGATGGCAATAAATAAAGTACTAATCGTTGACGATTCAAAAACCGAGATCATGTTCCTGACGGATCTGCTGCAAAAAAACGGCTATGTGGTCCGCTCTGCAGAAAATGCGGATGAGGCATTCAAGCGCCTGACCGAAGAAAAGCCCGACCTGATTCTGATGGACGTTGTGATGCCCGGTCAAAACGGCTTTCAATTGACCCGAGCCATCAACCGTACCCCAGAGTACACCGATATTCCAATATTCATTTGCACCAGCAAAAACCTGGAGACCGACCGGGTGTGGGGCATGCGCCAGGGCGCGCGTGACTACATCACCAAACCGGTGGATGCAGCCGAGCTGTTCGCCAAGATCAAGGCCTTGGGTTGATTTTGCTATCCCATGGCAAATCGCGAAGCACTTAGAGAACTCCAAGCTCGACTCGCCAGTCGGTTGCAGGCTGCCCGCTCAGAGGGTATGTCAGTGGCCTGGTTGGCCTTGCGGGTTGGCGGAAAGAATCTTCTGTTCCCGCTCGGGCAGTCGGGTGAGATATTTCCATTGACCAGCCTGCAGCCTGTGCCGTATGCGCGTGACTGGTTTCGTGGTGTCATCAATATCCGTGGTGGTCTGTATGGGGTTGTCGACCTTGCAGGCTTTATTGCCGGTGATATGGGTGGTGTGCGGACCGAACCCGCGGCGCAGGATTTGAGCGTGGTAACGCTGAACGTTGCGCTCGAAGTGAATTGCGCGCTGCAAGTTGATGGTTTGCTGGGCCTGCGCGGTGGTGATGCGTTTACATCGTCCGCCGCGGCAGAACCCGGTGCGCCGGCCTATTTTGGCCATCAATTTATTGACTCGGCTGGCGAGCAATGGCAGGAAATCGATTTGCGTATCTTGTCCCAAACCCCTCAATTTTTGAGTATCAGCGCTTAGACCCCTCCGTAAGGCTTCACCATGTCCGTCGTCGATAAATTAAAAAACATTTTCACCAAAAAGCAGTCGGAGTCCGAATTGGATTCGCGCCTCAGTCTGGCCATGCCTGAAGACTTGTCGAGTGCGGCGGCCGGCGAAACGGTGCAAGAGGACGAAACACCGGCGGCGGTAAGGCTTGGGCCGCCGCTCAAAGAGGCGGGGGTTGAGGCGCCCAAGGCTGATGCGGGCGATCTGGTGGCGATTCCAGGCTTGGGCAGTCGAACGGTGGTTCAGCAACAGCGCACGCTGTTCGTGATGTTGGGTGCTGCGCTGTTGGTGCTGGCGGGGGTAACGGTGTATGCCTTGAACCAATCCGACAAAGTGGCGCAGCAGCTCGGTGCCACCGGTCAGGCTTTGATGCAGTCACAGCGGCTTGCAAAGTCTGTTTCTCAGGCGGTAGTGGGTAGTGCCCAGGCCTTTCCTGACGTGTCTGATAGCGCCGGGGTGTTGTCCAAGACCACGCGCGGCTTGCAGGATGGCGATGGTGAGTTGAATCTGAAGCCACTGGGTGATCGTTATGTGCGCGAACTCGAAAAAATCATGCCCTTGGTGGACCGCGCCGAAAAGAGTGCCAAGGCCGTCATGGGCCAGCAAAAAATTCTGACGCAGATCGGTTCGGCCTTGCGCCTGATCAATCGCCAGTCGTCCGATTTGCTGGAAGTTGCTGAAGCGATTCTGGCCATGAAGCTGCAACAAAGTGCGCCGACAGTTGAAATCACTGCGGTGGGTCAGCTGGTGATGTTGACCCAGCGTATCGGCAAGTCTTCCAACGAGTTCTTGACTGCAGAAGGCGTCAGCCCCGAGGCGGTTTTCTTGTTGGGCAAGGATTTGAACACCTTCAAGGAAATCTCCCAGGGCCTGCTGACTGGCAGCCAGGAACTGCGCCTGACCGCATCCAAGGATGCGGGCACCCGCGAGCAACTTGATGCGTTGGTCAAGATGTACGAAGAGACGAGGGTGCAGGCGTCTGCGATTCTGGGTAACTTGCAAGGTCTGGTGTCTGCCCGTGAAGCGCAGGAAGCCATTATTACGGACAGTGAACCTTTGCGCCGTAATCTGGAAGAGGTGCAGGCTGCACTGTCCACGCAGACCGGTATTGGTGGTGCAGCGTTCTCCGTGCTGGTGCTGGCGGCCCTGTTTGCGCTGGCTTGCGCGGGCGGTCTGTCGTATGTGCAGTTGCAAGACAGCCGCCGCCGCCAGGTCGTCGCTGAAGACCAGCGGGTTGAGGCCGAGCGCCAGGAGCACGAAGCCAAGCGCGTCAATGACGCCAACCAGGCCGCCATTTTGCGTTTGATGAATGAGTTGCAAACAGTGGCGGAGGGCGATTTGACGCAAGAAGCCACGGTGACCGAAGACATTACCGGCGCCATCGCCGACTCGGTGAACTACACGGTGGAAGAGTTGCGCTCCCTGGTGTCCAACGTACAGAACACGGCGGCGCGGGTTGCACAAACAACGGCCGACGTGGATGCGACATCCACCGAACTGCTGGCGGCGTCCAATGAACAGCTCCACGAGATTCGTGAAACAGGCCGCTCGGTTGTGGATATGGCCGGACGCATTAATGAGGTGTCTTCGCAAGCCCAGGAGTCCGCAACGGTAGCCCGCCAATCTCTGCAAGCGGCAGAGTCCGGTCTGAAGGCGGTGCAGGATGCGATCGGCGGTATGAACTCCATCCGCGACCAGATCCAGGAAACCTCCAAACGCATCAAACGACTGGGCGAATCCTCGCAGGAGATTGGTGAAATTACCGAGCTGATCTCGGACATTACCGAGCAGACCAACGTTTTGGCGCTGAATGCCGCTATTCAGGCGGCGTCAGCTGGTGAAGCCGGTCGCGGCTTCTCGGTGGTTGCGGAAGAGGTGCAACGACTGGCGGAACGGTCTGCCGATGCGACGCGCCAGATTTCCGCGCTGGTGAAGGCGATTCAGACCGACACACAGGATGCCATCGGCGCTATGGAGCGCTCTACGCAGGGTGTGGTTGAAGGGGCCAAGCTGTCCGATAACGCGGGTACTGCGCTGACCGAAATTGACCGCGTGTCACGCCAGGTTGCTGATCTGATTGAGCAGATTTCGAACTCCGCGTCCCGCGAAGCCGGTTTGGCCAACGTCGTGGCCGAGAACATTCAGCACATTTTTGCGGTAACTGAACAAACGGGTGAAGGTACCCGGGTTACGGCAACCCAGGTGCGCGAGCTCTCCCGTATGGCGGAAGAACTGCGCCAATCGGTGTCGCGTTTCAAAATTAGCTGATAGCGGACCAGCGCGCGTCCAATCAGAACAGCAGAGATCCCAGGAGAGCCCGAACCCATGTCATCGAATTCTGCCGCTCCCGGCGACAATGAACTGGCGGTCAGTGATCTCGGCCCTTTGGCCTGGGTGCTGGATGAGCTTCGCAAGTCCCTAGATGGCGCGACCAAGGCACTGCGTCGTTTTGTACGCGATGCCGAGTTGGCCAGAGGATCGAACCTGTCCGAGCTGGATGCCAGCCACTTGCGCATCGCACGGCAGCAGTTGCACCAGGCAGTCGGTGCATTGGAAATGGTTGGCTTGGGTGCGCCCGCAAAGATGCTGCGCGCCATGGAAGGGCTGGCCCAAAAGTTTGTGCAACGCCCCGAGTTGTGCAGCGAAGATGCCGCCAACCGTGTGGAGCGCGCCAGTTTTGCGCTGACCGAATACCTGGAGGGCGTGCTCAAAGGCAAATCCGCGTCGTCGGTAGCATTGTTCCCGCAGTACCGTGCGGTGCTGGAGCTGGCAGGCGGAGAACGAGCGCACCCGGCGGACTTGTGGCCGGTTGATTGGCGTTGGCTGGACGTGCCCTTGCCGGCAGGCGTTGAGCCACTATCCTTCACCCCGGGCCTGCGTGGGCGCCTGGACCAGGATGTCCTGCACGTCATGCGCACCGGTGAAACCAAGGCTGCCCGACACATGAGCGACATGTGCGCAGGTCTTGCGGCGGGCCAGACGACCCTTGAGCCCAGGACGTTCTGGGCCATTTGCTCAGCATTTTTTGAAGCCTTGGCTTTGGAGCTTTGCCCGGTTGATGTCTACACCAAACGGGCGGCGTCGCGCGTTCTGCGGCAGTACACATCGCTGTCGCGCGGTGATATGGCGATCTCTGACCGCCTGGCGCACGATCTGGTTTTCTTCTGTTCACTGTCTGTTCCCACGCCCGAGCAAGGGGCCCATGCACTGAACGCGGTCCGTTCGACCTATGGCTTGGCGCGCACCAAACCGGTTCAGTATGAAACCGAACAATTCGGACGCTTTGATCCTGCCTTGATGGTGCTGGCGCGCAAACGCATTGCCTCGGCGGCGGAAACCTGGTCTGCGTTGGCCGGTGGGGATACGAATCGCCTCAAAGTTGTGGCCGAGCAATTTGCCGTGGTCGCCGAGTCGGTCGTTAAGCTGCACCCCGAAAGTGGTGAGTTGGGTCGCGCGTTGACACGTGCCATCGACACCACAGTGCGTTCCGGCGCGGCGCCCGTTGCGCCAGTTGCCATGGAAGTCGCTACTGCCATCCTGTACTTGGAAGCCGCGTACGACGATCTGGATCCTACGGAGTCCAATATGGCCGAGCGCAGTGCCCGGCTGGCCGTGCGCTTGGAACATGTTTGCGCCGGGGGGCAACCCGAGCCGCTCGAATCCTGGATGGAAGAGCTGTACCGGCGCGTCAGTGATCGCCAGACCATGGGTAGCGTGGTCGATGAACTGCGCACCACATTGGCCGAGGTCGAAAAATCGCTGGACCAGTTCTTCAGAAATCCGCAAGACAAGGCACCACTGCGCGAAGTTCCCAGCCAATTGGCACAGATGCGCGGCGTGTTTTCCGTTCTCGGCCTGGACCAACCGTCACTGGCGGCGCTTCGCATGCGTGCCAGCGTCGAGCAGTTCCTGGTGGACGATATAGATGAAGCCACTGCGCGCCGCGGCATTTTCGAAAAGCTGGGCAATAGTCTGGGGGCCATGGGTTTCCTGATCGACATGCTGAGTTATCAGCGCGCGTTGGCCAAGAAACTGTTTGTTTACGACGAGGATTTGGGAGAGTTCAAGCCCTTGATGGGGCGCGAACGTGCGGCGGATGAGGCGCCGGAGCCACAAGAAGCAGTTATGCCGCTGGACATGGCTGCGTTCGAACCGGAGCAAACGGTTGTGCTGGCCCAGCCGCAGGTCACCCCGGTGGTGGCACCAGCACCAGCGCCAGTACCAAGTGCAGCGCCCGTCGCCGTAGCGCCGCCGCCTCCGAGAGTCCCGGCACCGGTGGAAGACCTTTCCGATGACGAAGCCGAACTGATAGACATTTTCCTGGAAGAAGCCCGCGAAGTTGTTCAAAATGGTTTGATCGCCTCGGCTGCCTTGAAAGAAGACCCGTCGAACCTGGCCGAGCAAACCACGCTGCGCCGTGCGTTCCACACGCTCAAGGGCAGCTCCCGTATGGTGGGCCTCAACGAATTTGGCGAGGCAGCCTGGTCGTTTGAGCAGCTGTTCAACAACTGGCTGGCGGAGCAACGTCCCGCCAGCGATGATCTGATTGGTGCCGCCAGCACGGCCATGACTGCGTTTGGCCGTTGGGTGGAAGACATTGCCGGCCACACCGATTCCGAATGGAGTGCGCAGGACTTCCGCAAATCATCTGACTCACTGCGTCTGCAAGGCGTCTGGATCCCATTGCACACACCCGGTGTGGCAGAGGCCGCACCCGCTGCCGTTGCTTCCGAGACCATGGATGGTGTGGATGCGGTTGAGATGTCGGAAGCCGAACATGCGCCCGAGGTGCATGCCATTGCGCTCCCTGACGTTGCAATTGCAGAGGAAGTAGCCAGCCCTGTCGGCCTTGATCTGCCGGGCCAGCCAGTTGCGGATATAACCCAACGACTTGATGCTTTTGCAGAAGTGCCCAGTGAGGCTCGACCCGATTTCGCGTCTACGCAGACTTTTGGCTTCGAGCCCACACAGGCGTTTGAACACGAAAGCAAGGAATCTGCCGCGGCGTTCCACGGTGCGACCGAGGTTACGGAAGTTGATTTCGGCGACTTTGACTTCGGTGATCTGCCGACTGCGGTGAAGTCTGAAACCGCTGTCGAGCCCACGCATGCATCAGAACCGGTGCAAGAACTGGAGCCGGTGCTTGTTGCAGAGCCAACACCAGAACCGGAAATGGCGCTGGAGTTCGACATAACGCAAGAGTCCGCAGATGTCGTTGCGGCGGAGCGTCTGCCTTCGGTGTCCGTCGAACCGGAAGACACCCCTGTGGAGGCCGAGCATGCCGAATCCAGCGAACCGCTGGACATCGACATGGCAGCCGTTGCGCAGGATCTGGTTGTGGAGCCCGAGCCACGGGTCGAAGCAAATGCCGAGGCTGAGTCTGAACCACAGGCAACTTCGGCAGCGGAGTTGGCGGTTGAGCATCAGCCAGTGGAGCTGGAGGCTCCTGTCCTGGAAGCTCCGGTTGACGAGTTGGAACTCTCCATCCCAGAGGCTGCTGAGGTGGTCGAAGAGGCTGACGAGCAGGTCAAGGTCATTGGTCATTTGCGCCTCAGCATTCCGCTGTACAACGTCTACCTCAATGAGGCCGATGAATGGTCCAGGCGCCTGCAGGTGGAGTTGAGTGAATGGGCCCTTGAGTTGCAGCGGCCTTTGCCGGACTCACTGGTCACGCTTGCCCACTCCTTGTTGGGTAGCTCGGCGACCGTAGGTTTTGCGGCACTGTCCGACATGGCGCGTGCGCTGGAGCAAGCCCTGCAGCATGTGCAATTGCACCGCCAAGGCACGCCTGAACAGGCCGAAGTCTTTTCCAACGCGGCCGAAGATATCCGCCGCCTGCTGCACCAGTTCGCGGCCGGCTTTCTCAAGGAGTCCGATGCTGGTGTATTGGCTGCCTTGCAGACCATTATTGAGACCGAGTTTCCCGCTGCGACCATCGATTCCATCGTCGGCGCACTGGATGACGAGATCGTGCCGACCGAAGACGAGGACCTCGAAGCCCTTGCGGTTCTGGACGTGCCGCAGGCAGCGGTTGAACTGCCTGCCCCCGCACCCTTGTCGGTTGTTGCCGCACCTCTGAATATTGCGCAGGCGGAAGACGACGATGAGATTGATGCGCGCGACCATTTGGATGAGGACCTGTTCCCGATCTTCGAGGAAGAGGCCATTGAGCTGATGCCGCAATTGGGCGGAGCGCTGCGCCAGTGGGTCTCCACACCGGACAATTTGAAAGCCCGCAACGAAGTACTGCGCGTATTGCACACCCTCAAGGGCAGTGCACGTCTGGCGGGCGCCATGCGTCTGGGGGAAATGTCCCACCGCATGGAGTCCAGCATCGAACAGATCGGCACCGAGCATGTTCAGCAGGTGCAGTTGGAACCGCTGTTGACGCGTTTTGACGCGTTGAACGCGACCTTCCGCGCGCTGGGCGCGGCACCGGTTGAAGAGCAACAGCCTGCACCGGCACCCGTGTCGGACGCCTCGGCCGAGGTGGCGGTTGGAACAGCCGCTCCTGTCAGCATGCCCGTACGGGTGGCACCACGCGGTTTGGCGGCAGCCCCGGCGGCGCGGCAATCTGCCCACCACTCAGTGCGCGTCCGTTCGCAATTGCTGGACCGTTTGGTCAACCAAGCTGGCGAGGTCATGATTTCACGTGCCCGCATGGAAGCGCGGTTGACCCAATTGCGCTCATCCCTGGGCGACTTGACTGGCAACTTGGAGCGTCTGCGCAACCAATTGCGTGACATCGAACTGCAGTCTGAGTCGCAAATGCAGTCGCGTTTGGCGCAAACCAAGGACTCCGCACAGTCGTTCGATCCGCTGGAGTTTGACCGCTTTACCCGCGTGCAGGAACTGACCCGCATGATGGCTGAGTCCGTGCACGACGTGGCCACGGTGCAGCGCAATTTGCAGCGCTCGATCGAAGGCGCCGAAGACGATTTGATTGCCCAAGGCCGCCAAGCGCGGGAGCTCCAGCGCGAACTGTTGCGTACGCGCATGGTCGAGTTCGAGAGCATTTCCGAGCGCCTTTATGGTGTGGTGCGCCAGGCTACCAAAGACACCGGCAAGCAAGTCAAGCTGGACATAACCGGCGGCTCGATTGAAATGGACCGCGGTGTTCTGGACCGGATGGGACCTGCGTTTGAGCACATGCTGCGCAACTCGGTAGCCCACGGTATTGAAAGCGCCGAGGAGCGCGCCGCTGCAGGCAAGCCATCGGCGGGGACCATCACCATTCATGTGAACCAGGAAAGCAACGACGTGTCGGTCGCGTTCAGCGACGACGGTGGCGGCTTGCATCTGGACAAGATACGAGCCAAGGCCATTGCCAATGGCGTGCTCGCCGCAGACGAAGCGCTGAGCCACAATGAAGCGGCCAATCTGATTTTCACGCCCGGTTTTTCGACCGCCGATCAGATCACGGAATTGTCGGGTCGCGGCATCGGCATGGACGTGGTGCGATCAGAAGTCAACGCCTTGGGCGGACGCATTGAAACCGCCACGGAACAAGGCCAGGGAACAACCTTCAAGGTTATTCTGCCCCTGACCACAGCGGTGACGCAGGTGGTGATGCTGCGCGTCGGCGATTTCACGATTGGCGTCCCGTCTGGACTGGTTGAAACTGTTTTGCGTACCCCTGCCGCCATACTGGAGCAGGCGTACCAGCGCGACGGCTTTGATATGGCCGGACAAATGGTTCCGTTCTTCTGGGCGGGCGCTTTGCTGCAGGTCTCGGCGCATAGCGTCGAGCCACCCTCAAAGAATCGTTCGGTGGCCGTGTTCCGAAGCGCCGGTCAGCGGTTGGCGTTGCACGTCGATGAAGTGTTGGGCAACCGAGAAGTTGTGGTCAAGAACTTGGGCCCGCAATTGGCCCAATTGCCCGGATTGGCTGGCGTGTCGGTGCTTGCATCCGGTGCGGTGGCCCTGATTTACAACCCGGTGGCGCTGGCCGCTGTGTATGGGGATCAGGCACGCCAGTTGTACAAGGCTGCGGAAGTAGCGGCAAGTGACGCAGCCGTCAACCCTGCCGCTCCAAAAGTGACTCCTATCGGGGTTGTCAACCAGGTTCCGTTGATACTGGTCGTCGACGATTCCATCACTGTGCGCCGCGTGACCCAACGTTTGCTCAAGCGCGAAGGTTACCGCGTGGCACTGGCCTCGGATGGCCTGGATGCTTTGGAAAAACTGCAGGAAGAAAAACCGACCGTGGTCCTGTCGGACATCGAAATGCCACGCATGGACGGCTTCGACCTGGCTCGCAATATCCGCGGCGATGCCAAGCTGCGTGACCTGCCCATCATCATGATCACGTCCCGTATTGCGGGCAAGCACAGAGAACATGCCAAGGAGCTGGGCGTCGATCACTATCTGGGCAAGCCGTACTCTGAAGAAGAACTGCTCGGTCTGGTGCGCAGCTACTGCACCACCGACATCGAAGTCTAAATTTTCTTGCCCCCGGTCGCCCTGGGGCGGCAGGGCGGCGGAATTCGCCCCCGACTAGCCGCTTTTGCGCACCACGGCGTAGCGCTGCAAGGTGAGCGCACGCGCCTCGGCGTGGTCCACGATGGGGTGCGGGTAGTTCTGTCCCAGTTCCACACCCGCCGCAGCCAACTCTGCGGCGCTCAGCCGCCACGGTGCATGGATCTGCTTGGCGTTCAAGCCCGCAAGCTGCGGCATATAACGTTTGATGAACTTGCCTTGGGCATCAAATTTCTCGCTTTGGTTGATGGGGTTGAAGATGCGGAAATAGGGTTGGGCATCGCAGCCGCTGGAACTGACCCACTGCCAGCCGCCATTGTTGGCGGACAAATCAAAGTCATTCAATTTTTCCGCGAAGTAACGCTCACCCCAGCGCCAATCCAGCCCCAGATGTTTGACCAGAAAACTGCCCGTCACCATGCGCAGGCGGTTGTGCATATAGCCGGTCTGGTTGAGTTGGGCCATCGCCGCATCCACCAAAGGGTAGCCGGTCAGGCCCTGGCACCAGGCCGCAAAAAGTTCTTCAGCATGTGAACCTTGCTCCCAACGGATAGCGTCGTATTCGGGCTTGAACGCCTGCTGCGCAACATGCGGAAAGTTCGCCAACACCTGGAAATAGAAGTCACGCCAAATCAACTCGCCCAGCCACACGGCAGCGCCGGTACTTCCGTCCAGTTTTCGCTGCAGGGCCAGGCCCACCAATTGCCGTATGGAGACCGTACCAAAACGCAGGTGCACGCTGAGGTAGCTGGGCCCCTTGACCGACGGAAAGTCGCGTGTTTGGCCATATTGGTCCATGCGCTCCCAAAAGTCGTCCAGCAAGGTATTGGCGCCCCGTGAGCCAGCGGCAATGCCCAGGCTATCCAAATTGGTTTTCAAGAAACCCAGCGTCTCCAACGTGGGGACCGGCTTGGCATAGTCCAGGGGGCGCTCAGCCAGCGCCTGTGCATGCAAGGTGCAGCCATGTTGTGCTGGTGGCACGTCGCCTAGGCGTGCCAGCCAGGCGCGTTTATAGGGTGTGAAAACGCCATAGGGCTTGCCGGTCTGCGTCAAGATTTCGCGGCGCTCGAAAATCACATGGTCCTTGACGGTCCGCAGTGCAATGCCCCGTTCGCCCAATGTGGCCTCGACGGCCTGGTCACGGGCGATGGCTTGCGGTTCATAGTCGTGTGCCGCAAAAACTGCCTGCACACCCAGTGCCAGCGCCAACGCCGGAACAGCCTCGGTGGCCAAGCCATGCTGAATGATCAGCCCGGCTGCTGGCTCTCCGGCCATACGGCGCAGAGTCTCATCCAGCTCCACCAGCGATTCGCGGATGAACTCCACGCGCCGGTCGGCCTGCGGCAGGCCGTCCAATAGGGCAGAGTCAAAAACAAAGACGCAAAACACCCGGTCGCAGCGCCGCAGCGCGGCACTGAGGGCGGCGTTGTCATGCGCCCGCAGGTCGCGCCTGAACCACACCAGCCCGTCGGTAAATTCTTTGTGCATGGCTGCCGCTAAAATCGAATCATGTCCGGCGATTCTGCACCCATCAACCTCACGAACCACTTTCTGATCGCCATGCCCGGACTGGAAGACGCCATATTTTCCAAAAGCGTGGTTTACGTTTGCGAACACACGGCCCGCGGCGCCTTGGGTCTGGTCATCAACAAACCGGCGGAGCTCAAAATGGCGGCGCTATTTGGCAAGGTCGACCTGCCGCTGCAGCGCCATGACCTGACCGACACCCCGGTGTTCCAGGGTGGGCCGGTGCAGACAGAGCGGGGCTTTGTGCTGCACGAACCCGTCTTCGCCGCCCACGAGAAGCCTGAACAATCCTTGTACGCGTCCACCATGTGCATCCTGGGCGGTCTGGAGATGACCACATCGAAAGACGTGCTGGAAGCCCTGGCCAGTGGTTCCGGACCACGCAAGGTGCTGGTGTCGCTGGGTTATTCGGCCTGGGGCGAAGGCCAGTTGGAAACCGAGCTGGGCGAGAATAGCTGGCTCACCGTGGACGCCGACCAGAGCGTCATTTTTGACACACCGGTCGAGGAGCGCTACGACAAGGCGTTGGCCCTACTGGGGCTGCAGGCCTGGATGATTTCCTCGCAGGTGGGCCACGCATGAGCGGCGCACCCGCAGCACCCAGCATGACCCCACCGGTGCCGCCAACACTGAATACCTTTTTGGCCATCGATTTTGGAATGAAGCGCACCGGGGTGGCCGTCGGTAATCGTATGCTGCGCACCGCGACATCGGTCGGCACGGTCATGGCCGAAGGCGACGCGCGCTTTGCGCTGCTTGGAAAACATTTGAAGGAATGGCAACCCGACGCGCTGGTGATTGGCGTGCCCTACCACCCCGATGGCGCGGCCCATGAGAACACAGCACGGGCCAAGAAATTTGGCCGCCAACTGCATGGGCGTTTTAATCTGCCGGTGTTTGAGGTGGATGAACGCTACAGCACTACCGAAGCACTTGCATCGGGTGCAAAAGATGCCGACGCGGCGTCGGCCTGCATTATTTTGGAACAATTCTTGAGGAGTTTGCCGTGAGCTTATTGGCATTGGATGCAGAGGCCTTGTACCGCGAGTTGCTGCGCGGCGTGCAATTGATCAGCAGTGCGAATACACGCTTGGTCGGCATCACATCGGGTGGCGCATGGCTCGCCGAGCGTCTGCAGCAGGACATGCAACTGCCCGGTCAGGCCGGCAAAATTTCGTCCGCCATGCATCGAGATGATTTTGCGCAACGCGGTCTCTCAAGCGGCGGGCAAACTGTGCTGCCTTTTGATGTGAATGGCGCGGACATCCTGATCTTGGATGATGTGCTCTACACCGGTCGCACCATACGCGCCGTCATCAACGAACTGTTCGACTACGGCCGCCCGGCCAGTGTCAAGCTGGCCGTGCTGGTAGACCGGGGCGGGCGCGAACTGCCGGTGCAGGCGGACTTTGCAGCGGCCCGCGTTACGCTGGCTGCCGACCAGTCGCTTGCCCTGGCGCGCAGCGAATCCGGCGTGTTCAGCTTTGACGTGAAGGAGCGATAAATGCCAAACCCCCTCGTTCACCACTTCGTGTATTCACTGCCCCCCGAGGGGGCACAAGCCTCCCTTGGGGCGGCCCTGCGGAAGGCCTGACATGCTCTACAAACGCAACCCCCAACTCAACAAACACGGTGAACTGGTGCACCTGCTGTCGGTCGAAGGACTGCCCCAAAGCATACTGACCCACATCCTAGACACCGCAGCCAATTTCGTTTCGGTCAATGACCGCGAAGTGAAAAAGGTGCCGCTGCTGCGCGGCAAAAGCGTGTTCAACCTGTTCTTCGAGAACAGCACTCGCACCCGCACCACCTTCGAGATCGCCGCCAAGCGTTTGTCGGCCGACGTCATCAACCTGGATATCGCACGCTCGTCGGCGTCCAAGGGTGAGTCGCTGCTCGACACCATCGCCAACCTCAGCGCCATGGCCGCCGATATGTTTGTCGTGCGCCACAGCGAATCCGGCGCGCCTTACTTGATCGCCCAGCATGTGGCGCCCCATGTGCACGTCATCAACGCGGGCGACGGCCGCCATGCCCACCCCACGCAGGGGCTGCTGGACATGTTCACGATCCGGCACTTCAAGAAAGATTTCTCCAACCTCACGGTGGCCATCGTTGGTGACGTGTTGCACTCGCGTGTGGCCCGCTCCGACATCCACGCGCTGACCACGCTGGGCTGTGCCGAGGTGCGGGTCGTCGGCCCCAAGACACTGATCCCGTCCGACCTGTCACACATGGGTGTGCGCGTCTGCCACACGCTGGAAGAGGGCATCAAGGACTGCGACGTCATCATCATGCTGCGCCTGCAAAACGAACGCATGAGCGGTGCGCTGCTGCCGTCCATGCACGAGTTCTTCAAGAGCTTTGGCCTCACGCCCGAAAAACTGCTGCTGGCCAAGCCGGACGCCATCGTCATGCACCCCGGCCCCATCAACCGCGGCGTGGAGATTGACTCTGCCGTGGTGGACGGCAAACAAAGCGTGATCCTGCCGCAGGTGACCTTCGGCATCGCCGTGCGCATGGCGGTGATGAGTATCGTCGCAGGCAACGAAGCAGACTCCCGAGGCAGCAAATGATGACGACCCAAAAAACACTGATCAAAGGCGGCCTGGTCATCGATCCAGCCAGTGGCCTTAAGCAAAATGCCGATGTAGCCCTCGTCGGCTCTGACATTGTTGCTATCAACAACGTAGTAAGCGATTTCACACCCGACACAACCATCGACGCCACCGGCTGCATCGTCATGCCCGGCCTGGTCGACCTGGCCGTGCGCCTGCGCGAGCCCGGGCAAGAGCACGCCGGCATGCTGGCCTCCGAGATGGCGGCAGCGGTTGCCGGCGGTGTCACCAGCGTGGTCTGCCCGCCAGACACCGAGCCAGTGCTTGACGAGGCCGGTCTGGTCGAGATGCTGCGCCACCGCGCTGAGCTGCTGAAGCAGGCCCGCCTGTTCCCGCTGGGCGCGCTGACCCGCAACCTGGAAGGCGAAGTGTTGACCGAAATGCTGCACCTGACGCAGGCCGGTTGTATTGGCTTCAGCCAGGCCGAGATACCGTTGGCCAACACCCAAGCCATGCTGCGCGCGCTGCAATACGCCAGCACCTTTGGCTACACCGTGTGGCTGCGTCCGCAGGAGCTGTACCTGGGCAAGGGCGTGGCGGCCAGCGGCCCGTTGGCGACCCGCATGGGCCTGTCCGGCGTGCCGGTGGCGGCCGAGACCATTGCGCTGCACACCATTTTTGAGCTGGTGCGCTCCACGCAGGCGCGTGTGCACCTTTGCCGCCTCAGCAGCGCGGCCGGTGTGGCCCTGGTGCGCCAGGCCAAGGCCGAGGGCTTGCCCATCACCTGTGATGTCAGCATCAACTCCCTGCACCTGACCGATATGGACATGGGCTACTTCGACAGCCGCATGCGCCTGAACCCACCTTTGCGCCAGCAGCGTGACCGCGACGCACTGCGCGCCGGCTTGGCCGATGGCACGATTGACGCGCTGGTATCCGACCACACACCGGTGGATGAAGATGCCAAGGCCCTGCCGTTTGCCGAGGCAGAACCCGGCGCCACCGGCCTGGAGTTGCTGCTGAGCCTGACCCTGAAATGGGCTCAGGACAGCGGCATCGCGCTGGAGCAGGCGCTGGGCGTGGTGACGCATCGCTCGGCCAGCGTGGTGGGTTCTGCCTTTGGCACCTTCGCATCCAGTGCCGGGCGTTTGGTGGTGGGCGGCGCAGCGGACATTTGTGTGTTTGACCCCCAGGCCGCTTGGACGGTTGAAGGCTCCGCCCTGCGCAGCCAGGGCCAACACACGCCTTTTGGTGGCTACGAACTGCCGGGCCGTGTGCGGGCCACCTTTGTCGGCGGTCACCTTGCCTACCAAGCTGCATAGTCGGGGGGCCAGTCAGCCATGATGCGGCGTTTGCGCGCCTGTGGGCGCCTGCTGCGGTTTACGCTGCACTTATTCGGTGGTATCTGGACCATTTACACCCTGCTGCCGCGCCTGACCATGCTGCAGAAACATGCACGGGTCCAAGCCTGGGCCTGTGCTGCGCTGGATTGCCTGGCCATCCAATTGGTGGTCAAAGGCTGCCCGCCCGCGCACGGCCCTATGCTGCTGGTGGCCAATCACATCTCCTGGGCCGACATCGTGGTCATGCACGCCACGCGCCACTGCCGTTTTGTGTCCAAAGACGAGATCGGGCGCTGGCCCCTGATCTCCACGTTAGCCAATGCGGCCGACACGCTGTACATCACCCGCGAATCCAGGCGTGACGCCATGCGTGTGGTGCACCAGATGGCACAGTGCCTGCGCGATGGCGATGTGTTGGCCATCTTCCCCGAAGGCACCACCGGCGACGGCTCCATACTCTTGCCCTTCCACGCCAACCTGCTGCAGGCCGCCATCTCGGCCGATGCGCCGGTACAGCCTGTGGCGCTGCGGTTTGTCGATGCCGCTAGCGGGCAGATCAGTTTTGCGCCCTGTTATGTGGGCGACGACACACTGTGGCAATCGCTGTGGCGCACGTTATGTGCTAACAACGTGCAGGCGGTCGTGCAGTTTGGCACGCCCGAGGTGGCACAAGGGCGGGATCGCCGGGCCTGGGCGGCCGATCTGCGCGAAACCATCGCGAAGCTCAGAGACTGAGCCTTGCGCTGGACGGGCACTGTGCGCTGAGTTGCTTGCCTGCAGTTTTCATCCAATCAGTCGAGCCGGAATCCCTTCTCACGCACAAATGCCCCAAAGCCGGCGCATTGGGGGTCCGCAAACTGACGGGCCTTGTCTTCCGACCAACCATAGAAGGCGGCGCTGCCCCAGCGATCCGCATCGCGTTGCTTGCGGTAAGGGTCAATGGCAGCACGGCGGTGGTCATAGTCGCTGAGGCGCTGCGCAAGGTCACCCTCCTCATAGTGGTCCTCGTGCAAGGTGCTGGCGAGTGCGAGACGCGGGCTGATGCTGCCCGATTCGGCCGGCCACCCGACACAAAGGCCTGCAACCGGAATGACGCGCGGTGGCAAATCCAGCAGTTGACTGACGGGTGCCGCGTGGTCGCGAATGACGCTGATTGGGCAGCAACCCAGGCCCACCGCCTCGGCTGCGCGAAGAAACGTTGCCAGCAGGATGCCTGCATCGACGCTGGCGTTGAAGAACTGGTCGAGGTGGTCGTTGGCGAAGGGTTTGTCGCGCAGTTTCGCAATTTCAGCCAGTCTTCGGCCATTGGCCAGAAACACGAGGAACACGGGCGCCGTGCGCATCCAGGTCTGGTCCGGCAGCATGTCCGCCAGTGCCCGGCGCTTTTCCACATCCTTGACGATGAGGATATCGGCTTGCTGCAGATCGCTTTTTGACGGTGCCGACAATGCGCACGCGCAGAGCAGGCGCAACAACGCCGGGTCGACATTGCGATCGAGATAGCGCCGGTGTACTTTGCGGCTGGCAAGGCGCTCCAGTTCATCGAGACCGGCCAGGCTTTCATCGACGGCAAATGATTCTCCGTAACGTCTCATCAGGGCAGCCTGTACGGCGTTGGCGGTGGAATGGTCGGACATAAGGTTTTCCTGGTACTTGTAGCGAATGGAAAACAATTTTATTGATCTGTTGAATTAATTAAAAACGAATATTATTTGTAGTGATTGAGAAATTTTTCTGATTAAAAATGCTGCGTGAACTGGAAACCTTTCTCGCCATCGCCCGATACGGTACGTTTTCGGCGGCGGGCGAGCATATCGGCCTGACCCAATCGGCCGTCAGCGCGCAAATCAAGCGTCTGGAAGAGGGGCTGCAGACCACGCTGTTTCAACGCAGTGGCCGCACTGCCCAGTTGAACGATGCCGGCCACGCCCTGCTGTCCATGGCTCGGGAGATACTGGTCTCCTTTGAGGACATGCGCCAACGATTGCAGAGCGACCAGCCACGCGGCATGCTACGCATCGGGGCCATTCCAAGCGTCCAGGTCGGGCTCCTGCCGGATACCTTGGTGGACTTCCGAGAGGAATTTCCAAACGTCGAAATCCAGATACACCCCGGGACTTCAACCCAATTACTGGACCGGCTGGATGTTGAAGAGTTGGACTTGGTGGTTGTCATTCGTCCGCCTTTTGATCTTCCGAAGCAGTTGCATTGGCGGCCTTTGCTGAGCGAACCCTATGTGTTGATTGCGCCGCCCGGTGTTCGTGAAAAAACACCGGCGCAGGTGCTCGAAAACCATCCCTTTATTCGCTACGACCGCCTCTCCTATGGTGGTCGCCCAGTACAGCGTTTTTTGAAGGAACAGCGGATCGCCGTCAAGGACTCCATGGAGCTCAAGGAGCTTGAGGCCATCGTGCGTATGGTCGAGCGTGGGCTGGGGGTCTCCATCATTCCGCACGCAGGTTTGCTGGGTCTGCAAAAACGCAAGCTGCAGCTGATGCCGCTTGCGCCAACTTTTTACCGTGAAATCGGCATCGTCGAGCATGGTGCGGATGCACGCAGCCCCTCCATCACGGCGTTTACGGCCTGTCTGGAAAAAATCTCCGGGAAAACCGCACCGCAAAAAACGCGCCCGGGGGGGCAGGCCCGCAGGCCCTGAGGCCTGCCTCCTACGCCGGCCCGCTAGCCTTCGCGCTTGAACGTCACCACGTGGTCTACCTCGGTGCGTATGCCTATCCATTCGCCTAAACGGTGGTCGTGGTGGCTGGGCACATGGGCCTGCACGGTCTGGCCGCTGGCCAGGCGCAGCGTGTACAAGAACTCGGAGCCGCGAAACGCCTTGCGCAATATCTCGGCTTTGACCGGCGCATCGTCGTCGTGCACGATGTCATCGGCACGCAGCAGCACATCACATTCGCCCTGCGGGTAGGCCGAGGGCAGGGGGCACTCGGCCACATCGGTCAGATCGCCCAGCGCGGTCTGCACCGCGACTTGGCCGTCCACGTCCACCAGCGTGGCCGGCGCGAACACGCCGTGGCCAATAAATTCGGCAACAAAACGCGTGGCCGGGCGGTGGTACAGCGAATAGGCGTCTTCCCACTGGTGCAAGGCGCCCTCGTGCATGACACCAATCATGTCGCCAATGGCAAAGGCTTCCAGCTGGTCGTGCGTGACAAACAACGCGGTAGCCCCGGCGGCCTTCAGAATGCCGCGCACCTCGTGGGCCAGGCGTTCGCGCAGGTCCACATCCAGGTTGGAAAAAGGTTCGTCCAGTAATAGCAGTTGAGGCTTGGGCGCCAGCGCGCGGGCCAGCGCCACGCGCTGCTGCTGGCCACCCGAGAGTTCATGCGGGTGGCGCTTGTGTGAATCGCTCAGGCCCACCCATTCCAACACTTCGGTGACCCTTGCCTTGCGCTCCGCGGCCGGCCAGTCGTGGATGCCAAAGGCCACATTGCGGCCTACGTCCAGATGGGGGAACAGCGCGTAATCCTGGAACACCATGCCGATGCGGCGCTTCTCTGCGGGAATGTGGGTTTGCGCGCTGCTGACCGTGTGGCCCGCCAGCTGGATCTCACCACCGCTGACGGTCTCCAGCCCCGCTACCGCGCGCAAGAGTGTGGTCTTGCCGCAGCCCGAGGGTCCTATCAACACACCAATGTCGCCGGCACGCAGGCCCAACGAAACATCCTGCACGGCGGCCCGGCTTCTGCCAGGGTATTGGACTTGCAGATGCGCGAGGTTCAGGAACATGGTGCCGATTTTAGATGATTACAATTCTCATTTAGCTTTGGCCCTCGGCCGCCATGTCCCGCTTCCTTTCTTCCCCACTCCTGTCCCGCGCGCTGCTGTTGCTGTTTGTCACGGCACTCATGCTGCCGGTGCTTGCGGTGTTGGGCGCGTGGCTGCCGGTGGGGGCGGCATCCGGCCAGGCCGCTGCCATCCTGCGCGAAATGGCGGCCACGGTGCTGCCGGATTACCTGTGGACCAGCGTGCTGCTGTGCCTGATGGTCACCGTGGGCGTGGCCGTGGTCGGCCTGTCCGCTGCCGTGGCGGTGACGCTGTTCGAGTTCCCCGGGCGGCGCGTGTTCGAGTGGGCCTTGCTGCTGCCGCTGGCCATGCCGGCCTATGTGGTGGCCTATGCGTATACAGACTTTCTGCAGTTCAGCGGGCCGCTGCAAAACGGCCTGCGCGCCGCACTGGGTGCAGAAGGCCGCATGTTCCCCGAGGTGCGCAATGTGGGCGGCGCGGCCTGGGTCTTCACCTTTGCGCTGTATCCCTATGTCTACCTGCTGGCGCGCACCGCGCTGGGGGAGCGCACCGTACACCTGATGGAGGCCGCCCGCCTGATGGGTGCGCCGCTGCGCCGGCGCATGCGTGAAGTGGCCCTGCCGCTGGCCCGGCCCGCCGTGGCCGCGGGCATTGCGCTGGCGCTGATGGAAACCCTGGCCGACTTTGGTGTGTCCAGCTACTTTGGCATCCAGACCTTTACCGCTGGCATCTACAAGGCCTGGCTGTCGATGGACAACCGCATCGCCGCGGCCCAGTTGGCCACCATGTTGCTGGTGTTCGTGGCCCTGCTGCTGGGCCTGGAGCACCGGGCGCAGCGGCGCATGCGTTTTGCGGTGACCAAGGGTGCGCGCTCCGGCTCCGCCGACGCACAGGCCGTGCCGCTGCTGGGGCACCAGCGCGTCTGGGCCTGGTTGTTGTGTGCCACACCGATACTGATGGGTTTTGTGCTGCCCGTGCTGTTCATGCTGCGGCCGCTCGTGGCCGATTGGGCGGGCCTGCCCTGGGCGCGTTTTGGCGAATGGGCGTTCAACAGCGTGCGCCTGGCGTCTATTACCGCCGCGCTGGCCGTCGCCGTGGCGCTGGCGCTGGCCTTCCAGGTGCGGCGCAGCGGCCATTGGGCGGTGCGCGGTGCAGCGCAGGTGGCCGGCCTGGGTTACGCCATACCCGGCGCCGTGATCGTGGTCGGCCTGCTGCTGCCGGTGGGCTGGCTGCAGGCCTGGGCGCCCGATTGGCAGGTCGGTTACTGGGTCACCGCCACGGCAGTGGGCATTGTCTGGGCCTACCTGGTGCGTTTTTGCGCCGTGGCCTTGCAGTCGCTGCAAAGCGGTTATGCGCGCCTGCCCACCAGCCTCGACGATTCGGCCCGCATGTTGGGCGCGTCGGGGGCGCAAACACTGCTGCGCGTGCACTGGCCACTGTTGCGCCGCTCGGTGGCCGCCGCGGCGCTGCTGGTGTTTGTCGATGTCATGAAGGAGCTGCCCGCCACGCTGGTGCTGCGTCCCTTCAACAGCGACACGCTGGCCGTGGTGGCCTATCAACTGGCACGCGATGAGCGCCTGGGCGAGGCCGCCTTGCCGTGCCTGGCGCTGGTGCTGGTGGGGCTGATACCGGTCATGCTGCTGAGCCGCACGCTGCGCAGCACGTCGCGCCAGGGCTGATATTTACCCGTTGTTGGGTTTTTGAACCCTCTGCGGCAGGGTCCATGTGCTAAATGTGCCGCTAGCCCTCGTGGAATAAGCGTAAATAGCTATCGATGTTGTAGCGATGGCTGCGTGGTGGCTGCGTTCTATGCCCACGCTTAGTGGCCAGGCAAACCCCGCAATTGCCGTAAACACCACTTCCCAACTGAACCCAGTTCACCTATTATCTGACTGCCAGTCACCTAATACCCCACAGGAGAACCCATGGAATTGAACATCAACGGCAAACCGGTCCAGGTGGATGCCGACCCCGCCATGCCCCTGCTGTGGGTACTGCGCGACACGCTGAACATGACCGGCACCAAGTTTGGCTGCGGCATTGCCGCCTGCGGTGCCTGCACCGTGCATGTGGGCGGGGAGGCGGTGCGCTCCTGTGTGTTCCCGGTGGCCGCGGTGGAGGGCAAACCGATTCGCACCATCGAATCCCTGGGCACGGCCGACAAGCCGCATGTACTGCAGGCCGCGTGGATCGCCGAGCAGGTGCCCCAATGTGGTTATTGCCAGAGCGGCATGCTGATGGCCGCCGCCGCGCTCTTGGAGAACAAGCCAAAACCTACCGATGCCGACATTGACGCGGCCATGAGCAACATCTGCCGCTGCGGCACTTACCAGCGCGTGCGCGCCGCCATCCACCGCGCGGCCGGCACTACAACGGCTACCACTACCGGAGCCGCAGCATGAAGCGCCGCACCTGGATACTGAGCGCCCTGGGCGCAACGGGCGCGCTGGTCGTCGGCTGGGGCGTGTTGCCCGCGCGGTCGCGCTTGGGCACGCCAGACATGATGCTGCCGACGCAGGGCGATGTGGCACTGAACGGCTGGATCAAGATCGCGGCAGATGGCAGCGTGGTCATGGCCATGCCGCGTGCCGAAATGGGGCAGGGCGTCTACACCGCGCTGGCCATGCTGGTGGCCGAAGAGCTGGACGTACCCCTGGCCCGCGTGCGCCTGGAGCAGGCCGGCCCACACGCCGTGTATGGCAATGTTTCCATGTTTGTCGGCAGCCTGCCGTTCCACCCGCTGAACACCGAAGAGGGTGCCAAGACCACCATCGTCACGATCGGTGAATGGCTGGTCGGCAAGGTGGCGCGCGAGCTGGGTATCAGCGTTACCGGCGGATCGTCCACCATGGCCGACGCCTGGGAGCCGTTGCGCATGGCCGCGGCCACGGCACGCGCCAGCCTGCTGGGCGCGGCCGCCAGTCAGTGGAAACTGCCGGTGACCGAATTACGCGTCCACGACGGTGTGGTGTCGCACCATTCCGGCCCTAGCGCGCACTACGGCACCTTTGCCCAGGCTGCGGCCGGCACCACGCCCCCGAACGTCGTGTTGAAAGATCGCAAGGACTGGACGCTGATCGGCAAACCCGCACCGCGCAGCGACATACCCGCCAAGACCAATGGCATTGCGCAGTTCGGGCTGGACGTGCGCTTGCCCAACATGCTCTACGCGCAGGCCCGCATGGCGCCCATGCTGGGTGGCACGGTGGGAAGCCTGGACACCAAAGCCGCGCTGGCGGTACCCGGTGTGGAGCAGGTGCTGCCACTGGAATCCTTTGCCGGATCCACCGCCGGTTTTGCCGTGGTGGGCAAGACCACGTGGCATGCGCGCCAGGGTGCGGACGCTGTAGTTGCCACCTGGCAGCAGCGTGCTGCCGGTGCGCTGGACACCCAAGATATTGAGAACAAGTTGCTGGAAGCGCTGAAGGCCGAGGACGGCTTTGCCTTCCATGAAAAAGGTTCAACCGCCAAGGCCGAGTCCGGCGCGGCCCGTATGGTGGAGGCCATCTACCACGCCCCCTACCTGGCCCATGCCACGATGGAGCCGATGAACTGCACGGCGCGGGTTTTGGACGGTCTGGTGGAAATCTGGGCGCCCACCCAGGTGCCCGACATGGCCCGCGCCATCGCCGCCAAAGTGGCCGGCGTGTCGGAAGACAAGGTCACGCTACACACCACACTGTTGGGCGGCGGTTTTGGCCGCCGCCTGGAGGTGGACCATGTGGGCCAGGCCGTGCGCGTGGCCATGGCCTGCGCTGGCAAGCCCGTGCAACTGGGCTGGTCGCGCGAGCAGGACACCACGCACGATTTTTACCGCCCCATGCATGTGGCCAGCCTACACGCTGCATTGGATGCAGAGGGCGCCATCACCAGCCTGCGCATCAAGTCGGCCGGTGACGCCATCACACCGCGCTGGATCGCGCGTGGTCTGCCCGCATTGGCTGGCCCCATTGACGCGCCGGACAAGACCACGGCCGAGGGTTTGTTTGATCTGCCCTATGGCTTTGCGAACCAACGCATGGCCCACGTGGCCACACGCATGGATGTGCCGGTGGGCTTTTGGCGCTCCGTCGGGCATTCGCACAATGCCTTCTTCTCCGAAGGTTTTATCGACGAGCTGGCCGCCGAGACCAAGCAGGACCCGCTGGCCTTTCGCCGGGCCTGGCTGAAGGATGCGCCGCGCTACCTGGCCGTGCTGAACCTGGCTGCCGACAAAGCGAAGTGGGGCAGCCCCCTGCTCGAAGGCCGGGCGCGCGGCATTGCGCTGCACGAGTCGTTTGGCTCCATCGTCGCCGAGGTGGCCGAGGTGTCCTTGCAAGACGGCAAGCCGCGTGTGCACCGCGTCGTCTGCGCCATCGATTGCGGCACGGTCATCAACCCCAACACGGTGGCCCAGCAGATGGAAAGCGCCGTCATCTTCGGACTGACGGCCGCGTTGTATGGCCGCATCGACATCAAAGACGGCGCGGTCCAGCAAAGCAATTTCAACGACTACCCCATGGTGCAACTGGCGCAGGCCCCGGTGGTGGAAACCTGGATAGTGCCCAGCACACGGGCACCGGCCGGCGTGGGCGAACCCGGTGTGCCGCCACTGGCGCCGGCCGTGGCCAATGCCTTGTTCGCGTTGACCGGCAAGCGCCAGCGCGCGCTGCCGTTTGCCACATGATGTTTTGAGCCAATGCGCAGCGCAGCCCAGAAGACCATCAGCCAGCAACGCGCCCGCAGCGCGGAAGACAAAGACCTGCGGCGCGCGCATTTGATAGAGGCCGCCACGCGCTTGTTTGCCGATGCCGATTTCGACGCCGTCACCATCGCCCGCGTGGCTGAAGCCGCCGGTGTGGCCAAGGGCACGGCGTATATCTACTTCGCCACCAAGGAGGCGCTGTTTCTGGAGCTGGTGCGGGCCGAACTGGTGTTGTGGCAGCAAGACCTGGTTGCCATACTCAGGCGTTTGCGGTCACGCCAACCGCTGGAGGCCGTGCCCGCTGCGATCGCGCGCAGCGTGGCCCAGCGCCCCACGCTGCAGCGCCTGCTGATACTGCTGCACACGGTCATCGAGCCCAAGATAGACGAGGAGTCGGCACGCGACTTCAAGCTGTTTTTGCGCGATCTGCTGGCAGAGGCCAGCGAGCCGCTTTGCGGTAAGCTGCCTGGACTGTCTGCAGAGCAGGCCACCACACTGATGCTGCAATTGCATGCGCTGGTTATCAGCCTGGCGCAGTTGTCCAACCCGCCGCCGGTGATGGTGCGGGTCATGGCCAACAACCCGGAGCTGCAGTTTTTCCGGATTGATTTCGAATCTTTTTTGCGCGAGACGCTGACGACGTTGGTACGCGGCACGTTGTCCACGCCTACTGCACGCGACTAGGGCACGGGACCAGGAGCTTCTGCGGCAGAGCGTTCTGCGCAGGTAAAGGAGGAGCCCGAAGGGCGGGGGACACGGAGCAGAACGCTCTGTCGCCGAGGCTCCTGCGCGCCTCCACGCTTCACCGTTGCGCGGGCCGCTTTCCCTCAGGTGAGGGCGCTATTTCTTCCCGCTGTGCAGCGTGCCAAAGACCCAGTCCATCAGCGGGTAGCTGATATTGAAGTTGTGGTGGGCCATGAGTTCCTGGTCGTGGTGCGCGGTGTGCAGGCGGCGCAGTATGCGCATACCTGGCAGGCGCGAGACGACATGGTCGGGCGGCAGGTGGTAGGCAAAGTGCAGCAACTCGTAGTTCAAGAAATACGCCGTGGCCATTAGCGCGAACAAATAACCCACATTGGGTGTTGTCAACCAGGCCAATAGAAACGCCACCGGCGTGCCAAAGACCAGCAGAAAAAACGTCACCAGAATCGGTGGGAACAACACCACCTTGAAGTCGCGCGCGCTTTCAAACGCCATCTCTGTCTCGGTGAAAAAGCGGTGGTGCTGTTTGGAGTGGCGCTCGTAGACCATGCGCAGCCCCGGGCGCAGGTGGTGCATGGGGCCGCGGTGGCCAAAATACTCGGCCAGATTGCAGTAGACAAAGGTCAGCGGCAGGGCCAGCCATTCCCAGCGCGTCACTGCCTGCAACTGCATGGCGCACAACACGATGATGCTGCTGGCCATGCTGACGGTAAACGCAAAGTGCAGCCAGCCGCGGTAGTGCTTGCCGATGAGCTGTTCGCGGTACTGCGCGCGAAAACTCGCGGTGCTGTTGTTCATGTGGTTTCCTGGTACACGGGAATGTGCTCGGCGTGCGCTTGTGTCTCCAGCGCTTGTTTGAGGTTTTGCAGCGCCACCACCGATTGCGTACGCATGCGTGGCAACACAAAGCGCCGCTCGATGAAGCGCATCCAGCCCTTGACCGCGTAGTGAAAGGTGCGGCGAAACCGCGTGCCATCCGCCGGGTCTATCTCGTAACGCACCCGCACGTCAATGGTCCGTGACGTGCCATGCACCTCCCACAGCGCGGGCGCTTCGGACTGCACGACAACCCAACTCAACTGGCGGCGCATGCGGATAGGAATCCATGCAAACGGCCGCATGCTGACGGTTTCGTCAAAACGGTCACCGACCTGCAAGTCCCACGTGCTGGGCGTGGCCGACTCCGAGGCTGGATGCCATTCGTGCCAGCGCCAGGGTTGGGTCACGTAGCGAAACACTTCGCGCTGTGGGCGGTGGATGTGGATTTCGTTTTCCAGTTTGTGCTCTTGCATGTGTTTGTCTCCAAGCCTGTGTTTTTGTGGGTCTCCGGCATTGTTCTGGAACCGCCTGTTTTTGGCATTGACGGGAGCGGCGATTGCATTGACATTTCGCGCCAATCTCGGCAAGCTCGCCCCCACACTTGTCTCTTTGCGCACTGCGCTGCCCCATGCTCGACCCCCGCACCGTCTCCTCCGCCTATATCCGCACGCTGTTGGCCACGGTCGAGGCGCAGGGCGTCAGCGCCGAACGGGTGTTGCAAGGTCTGCCGGTGGATGCGGCACAGATGGCGCAGGCCAATGGCCGGGTCAGCATTGGTATCTCACGCCTGGTCTGGGACCGCGCGCTGGCGCTCACGGGGGACCCGCTGCTGGGCCTGCAAGTGGGCGAGGCCATGAAGCCGAACACCTTTCGCGTGCTGGGCCTGGCCACGATGAGCTGTGCGTCGCTGGAGCAGGCCATTGGCGTCATGCTGCGCTACCAGCGCCTGGTCAGCGAATCGGGCACGCTGGCGGCGCACCCACAGCCCAGCGGCGATGTGGAACTGGTGCACACGGAGCAGACACTCAGGGTGCGCATCCTGCCGCAGCAGGTGGAGGCGCTGCTGGCCGGCATGGTGCGCCAGGCGCAGTGGCTGGCGGGCCGCCCGTTTTTGCCACTGGCCGTGCGCTTTCGCCACGCAGCGTTGGGCGATGTGCAGCGCTACATCCAGTGCTTTGGCATCGCCCCGCAGTTTGATGCGGACGCCAACGCCATCACCTTTGCGCGGACCGATTTACAAGCCCCGCTGCCGCAGGCCGATGCCGAGTTGTGCCGCATGCACTGCGAGGTGGCCGACCGCCAACTGGCCAGCCTGCCGCAGGTGGGGTATGCGTCCAGCTTTGCCGTGCAGTGGCTGGCCACCCGGGGAGACACGGCCGTGGGCATCGAGGATCTGGCCGCAGCGCTGGGCATGAGTGTGCGCAGCCTGCAGCGCGCCTTGAAGGATGAGGGCACAAGCTGGGCCAGCCTGGTCGACGGCATGCGCCGCGATGCGCTGGCGGCTTTGCTACAACAAGGCTTGAGTCTGGAAGCCGCGGCGCAGCGCCTGGGCTACCACGACGCCAGCAGCGTCAGCCGTGCCGCGCGGCGCTGGTTTGGCATGACGCCGGGGCAGTGGCGCTCGGGTGATGCAGTGCGGAGCGATGCTCAGGAATAACAGGCCAGGAACATATCCACCGCCGACTCGACGACCTGCTTTTGCATCGCCGGCGGCAGCGTGGGTTGGCCCATCGTGATCTGCGGCCAGAACGCAAAATTCTTCACCAGGCCCTGCAACTGGTGGGCGGCGAACACCGGGTCGGGCAGCTTCAGCTTGCCATCCGCCGCCGCGGCGCGCAGCCACAGCGTGACACCTTCCTCGCGGGCGCCCAGCCGGGCCACCATCTCCTGTGCCCGCTCGGGGGAGTGGATGGTTTCGGCAATCGCCACACGCGCCAGATCGATAAAACTGGTGTCGCACAACATGCGCATCTTTTGCCACAGAAGTTCCAGCAATTGGTCGCGCAGTGGCCGTTCAGCTTGGTAAGCCAGGTCCACCTGCGCGGAACTGCTCTCCCACAACTGGACCAGAATTTCGGCAAATAGCGCCTCCTTGCTGGGAAAGTGGTTGTAGACCGTGCGCTTGGACACGCCCGCCGTGGCGGCCACCTGGTCCATGCTGGTGGCGCCAAAGCCGTGTGTGCGGAACTCGTCAATCGCCGCCTGCACTATTGCCAGGCGCTTGCGGTCCGTTAGGCGGTCTTTTGGAAGGGCTTCGATAATGGAGACGGGTGGCATGCGGAAATTTTACACCCATGGGTTTACTTTTCGCAAAAACAAAACTACACTGTGCAGTGCAACTTCTCGACTTCTTATGAAACACCTCACCCGTACCCTTGTTGTTTTACTGACCGGAGTATTCGCCATGTCATCCTGCGCTCTGCTTGAGCCGTCCCCTTCCGTTCCCCAGACCGCATCGCCGCAGGCCCAGGCCGGCAAGTACCGCAATGTGGTGCCCCAGCCCGAAGATATGGGCATGCTCAAGTCGATGCGCCTGGCCTGGAAATTTGCATTCGACAAGCCCAAACACACGGTGCCCGAGGGTGACATACCGGTCCAGCCCATCACCCGCGCGCAACTGCTGGCCGCGCAAGATGGTAGTGTGTTCCGCATGGGGCATTCGACGATTTTGCTGAAGCTGAACGGCGCCTTCTGGCTGACCGACCCCGTGTTCTCGGACCGCGCGTCGCCATTCCAGTGGCTGGGCCCCAAGCGCTTCCACGCACCGCCCATCAGCATTGAAGACCTGCCGCCCATCAAGGGTGTGATCCTGTCGCACGACCATTACGACCACCTGGACGAAGACGCCATCAAGCGCTTGGCCGCCAAGACCGAGCATTTCCTGACGCCGCTGGGCGTGGGTGACCGCATGATCGCCTGGGGCGTGGACCCGGCCAAGGTGCAGCAGCTGGACTGGTGGCAGTCCACCAAGGTCGGTGGTGTGGAGTTTGTGGCCACTCCTGCGCAACACTTCTCCGGCCGCGGCCTGCGGGACACCAACCAGACCCTGTGGGCATCGTGGGTGATCTACGGTGGTGGTGAGAAGGGCAGGGACGGCCTGCGCATCTTCTTCAGCGGCGACACCGGTTACTTCGACGGCTTCAAGGCCATCGGCGACAAACACGGCCCCTTTGACATCACACTGATGGAAACCGGCGCCTACGACAAACAGTGGCCGTATGTACACATGCAGCCCGAAGAAACGCTGCAGGCCCACCTGGACCTGCGCGGCAACTGGCTGCTGCCGATCCACAACGGCACGTTTGATTTGGCCATGCACACCTGGCACGAGCCCTTTGACCGCATCACCGCGCTGGCCAAGGCCAAGGGCGTGGCCATCACCACGCCGTGCATGGGTGAGCCGCTGCAAGTGCGTAATCCGCACGCCGGCTCGGCCTGGTGGTTGACGGTGGATGGGCAGAAAGAACTAGCCGCCGCTACCGGTGGTGCGGCGCGCAAGCCGGGTGGGGACCTGAGTGCCTGTGCCACGTCGGTGGCTACGAAGTCTTAAGCCAAATCGGGCAGCAGCCCGCGTGGGACGCACGTAAGCCGCTATCAAATCTGCAGCCATTTTTCGCGTCCTTGGTTCTGCGGATTCCTGAGTTTTGTATTCGCCAGCAGCCCTCCGCGGGAGGTCTTAGGGCACCAACCCGACCTTCGGTGCACGGGTTATAGTGTTGCTGGCGCTCCTTCACTGGCGCCGGTCATGCAAGAGCCCTGATCGGGAAAGGTGCTTTGCAGGGGTGGAGAATTTTTACAACGGCGTGCCTTGCAAGTGTTTGCTTGCCAAGCCGAGGCACCGAGGAGTGATATGTGAGCTACTACACCTTTGCGAACTTGCAGTACCTCGACGGTGAAACGATTGATCTTTCGGAACTGAACGGCGATTTGCTGAAACTGCTTGATGAGAACGGGCTTCATCATGACGTCAGCAAAGACATGGCAAATCTCTTTTCAAAGGGAGAGGCCTTTTTTAATTTGTATGGCGGCTCCGCGATTCTCGAGCATCTCCTGCGATGGGTTTCAACGCAGAGGCCATTTGTCGTCTTTGGTGTGCAAGGTAGGGGCGAGGAACTGCGAGATGTTTGGGTACGGGAGTTTCAAGGTGGAGCTGTGCAGTTTGAGCAAGGCCCCTTTGTCGATGAATAGTTTTCGACCAATCGGGCGTTCCAGCGGACGACGCATTGCCGCCGTGTATTTTTTCCGTTAGGCATCGCCAATGCTAGTTCGCATCTTTGATTGTGAAACGCAGCCAGAGACGCTTACCGATCTTCGCGGCGTCCTATCGGCCAGAAACGGTTCAGTGGCATCCTTTTGGCTTGTGGATAGCGAGGGGCCATGTCTAGCTGTCATGGTCAAAAACGAAGTCGCCTGTGTTCACTACTTCCCAAATCGAGAGCATCCAGGCTTCTATTCTGTTGGCCCCACTGAAGATTGGGAGAACCATGTCTCGTTTGTGGCAGACAACCATGAATCCACCCCAGTCCCAGTCGCAATGGTCATACCTTGGGCTAAAGCGGAGACGGCCGCAGAAGAGTTTTTTCAAGCCAAAGGCAAACCAGTGTCGCTGGAATGGCGGGAACTGTGAGGCAAGCATTGTCCCCTGCATACAACGTTGGGCCGCAGGAGAAATGATGAATCAATGCTCAAAACTACTTGTCCTGGCACTCTTGCTGGTCCAGGCAAGCCATGCCGCATTGATACCCGGAGTTGACGAATACCTAACGGCAAGCAAAGAGTTTGAGCAGCAAAAATTGGAGGCCAATACTCGCAAGACGATGCCACGTATCGCCGATGAGCAGGCTGCAGCGGTCTTGGAAGTTCTGTCCGATGATCGCGTTCTTAGTGGCCGAAAATATACCGTTCAAGACATGGATATCCTGTTTGATGTCTGCGGAAAGGCGAATGAGGTGAATATGTCATACGCACTCTTCGATATAAAAAATCAGGTGACAAAAACGAATGATGTTGCAACGGTGACTGCGCAAGTTCAGCATCTGATGCTGAAGAACGTCTACATGTTCCAGGATGAGGTGGCCAAAGTGCAACCATTCTTAATTAGGTGCTTGGCCAAGCAGCTTCCTCTTTTGACTCAATTTCTAGAGTCTTTGCGTCCAGAAGAATTCACCGATGTTCGTCGCAAGGGCGCGCTGCAAGCGCGGAACGGGATGCTGGGTGTCTACTACGGGGCACTTACAAGCGTGTCTGACCAGCGTATAAAGATAGGGAATCGGCTGCGAATGTTGACAGCATTGGCGGATACGTCATCAGTATTTGCCCAGTCGCTGTCAGATGACCTAAGACGGGCAGTCGCCGATCTTGCGAACTCAGCGAGTCAGAGTGCCCCGGATGTGCTTCGCAAACCTTTGCTGACGATACAGCGTTCTATGCGTGAGTCCAGTTGCTCCGTCATATGCAAACTGTAGGAGACTTTTGCTTCTAGCGTGTTGTGGTCACAAACATCGAAATGCATGCGCACCTATACCGCATGCCGCCTAACTCGGCACGCACTCAGCACAACGTCCAGGAAGAAAGGGCCGCTCCGTGCCCTGGGGGCCGCCAAGACCGAACATTTCCTGACGCCGCTGGGGGTGGTCGACCGCATGATCGCCTGGGGCGTGGACCCGGCCAAGGTGCAGCAGCTGGACTGGTGGCAGTCCACCAAGGTCGGTGGTGTGGAGTTTGTGGCCACTCCTGCGCAACATTTTTCCGGCCGCGGCCTGCGCATCTTCTTCAGCGGCGACACCGGTTACTTCGACGGCTTCAAGGCCATCGGCGACAAACACGGCCCCTTTGACATCACACTGATGGAAACCGGCGCCTACGACAAACAGTGGCCGTATGTACACATGCAGCCCGAAGAAACGCTGCAGGCCCACCTGGACCTGCGCGGCAACTGGCTGCTGCCGATCCACAACGGCACGTTTGATTTGGCCATGCACACCTGGCACGAGCCCTTTGACCGCATCACCGCGCTGGCCAAGGCCAAGGGCGTGGCCATCACCACGCCGTGCATGGGTGAGCCGCTGCAAGTGCGTAATCCGCACGCCGGCTCGGCCTGGTGGTTGACGGTGGATGGGCAGAAAGAACTAGCCGCCGCTACCGGTGGTGCGGCGCGCAAGCCGGGTGGGGAACTGAGTGCCTGTGCTACGCCGGCAGCGACGAAGTCTTAAGTTAAAACGGGCTGTAGCCCTCGTGAAATATGCGCAAAGCGCTATCAATAGCGTAGCAGTTTTACAGGGGCAGCAGTCCATCGGTGCAGCTCAAGGGCGCACGGGCAAGTCCTTTGTTTTGTCCATGTCCGGCACCTCGGTGCTGACGCGGTATTTGGCCGTCTGTGGATCCTGCGGCACGGACTGGTAGACGTTGAAGGTAGACGTCGGTGGATAGGCGATGGGGCCGCCCGACGAACACCCACCGACCAAGGATCCGTTGGGCCAATAGACATTGATACAGACGGCATTCGCACGGGTGGTCGAAACCATCACGCGACCATCACCCAGAATGGTTCCAATAAACGGATTACCCAGCAGGGCAGGGCAGCCAATTTCGGTCCCGTAGATGTCAGCGACGGGGTTGACGTAAATCTTGACTACGTTGCAGTAGCCGGGATATGTCACGTAGTAGGGCCCGGTGTCGGCCCATGCTGCGCGGGACAAAATGGCCAGTGCGCCCAGCAGCGCCAAGCGTGTAAACAATTTCATTTTCTTTTTTCCCTTCTTGCATATTTTTTTTTGTGGAGTGGTGCGTCTGAATCAGACGGCGACGACAACGGACGACCAAGCGCCCGTCGCCGGCAGACTCTAGGTCTTCTGTGCGGCCAGGAACACCCCATATTCGGGTGAACCAACGCAGACCTTGATGCGTCGCAACTGCCGCTTCTAGCCACTACCTGTTTCGCGTTACGCGGGATTGCGTAGGCACGGATATCTAATGGCCTTGAGTTGCGTCTCTGGTTGCTCGGTCTGCGTAGTCAATGCAGAATCAGATGGATGGAAAAAGCAGAAATCTATTGCCCGAAGTGTGAATGGCGGCCTGGCTCCCATGACCGGTGGTTCTGCGTTGCTTCGTGCGGCACCAGCTGGAATACCTTTTGGACCCGAGGCGTATGCCCCGGCTGCGCAGTCAAGTGGCCCAGCACCCAATGTTTCGATTGCAACCAGTACTCGCCCCATGAAGCGTGGTACCACTACCGTGAGCCGGCTGAGTTCTTGGAGGTTGAGGAGGAAGTGGGTACGGAAAAGTGACTCTCCGCTGCCATTGCAATGCCGGCTGCAGATCGAGGCGGGAGTTGGTACTGCACAGCGCTGGCTGGAACATCCAAATTCAGTCGGCACTGACTGGTCGGCTTAAACTGTCTCTTTGACAACCACACCCCACGGAGTACGGACCATGATCATCGTGACAGGCAGTGCGATTGCGCGCGAAGGCGCCGACGCGGAGATGCAGAAAATCTCCCTCGAACATGTGCTGCGTTCGCGCACCGAGCCAGGGTGCATTTCCCACGAGGTGAGCCGCGACGTGGAACAGCCGCAGCGCTTCATCTTCGTGGAACGCTGGGCCGACATGGCCGCACTGCAAGTGCACTTTCGTGTCGACGCATCGCGGCAGTTTGCCAAATCCCTGGCCCAGCTCTCCGACGGAAAGATCGAGATGGCGCTTTACCAGGCGGACGCGATTAAGTTGAGTTGATCCAGGCTGAGTAGCTGGGATGTCTTAAGCCAAATCAGGCTCTAGCCCTCGAGAAATGGACGTATATCGCTATCAATAGCATAGCGATTGTCAGGGGCAGCGCACCGTGTTGCCCGCAGCCAGCTGACAGGCTTTGCCGTCTTCACGGACCAGCGAGGAGCCCTGTTGTTTGAAGTAGCGCTGGCCCGCGTCGTCCGAGCACTGGTTGCCATTGCAGGTGGTGATCCGCGGTGGCCCCATGGTCCGCACCCTGGGGCGCAAGACCACAACAGGCGGCTCCACCGGCAGCACATCCGCACCATGGCAAAGCGCTATCTGCCGCGCCCTCTCCGTGGAAGAGGCGCCGGTGCGTTCCACATTGCGCACGCATTCGCGCAGCGCACCATCCGTCATACCGCTCTGGCGCTGGCTGGCACCCGCCGTGCGACACGCCGCAAACAGCTCGGCCCTGACATCCTCCGTGACCGATTGGCGCTCTACATCGCGTACACAGTTGGCGTAGGCGGCCTCGTCTTTCGCGGCACTCTGCGCCTGCTGCTTCGCTGCTTCGGCCGCTTGGGCTTGCGCCCGCTGGCGAATGCTGGCCTCAGCGGCAGCCTGCTCGCGTTGCGTGGTTTCCACGTGTGTGGCGGTGGCCTTGTCCTTTTGCACCTGCTCCCGCAGCGCAGAGCTGTCCAGCGTATTGCCAGTGGTGTCCACGGGCTTTACGGACCGCGTGCTGTCCGGACACGCGACATTGCTGTAGGTCACCTTGCCGTCGGGGGCGGTGCATTTGATGGTTTGGGCTTGGGTGGGGGAGCTCAAAAGGGCTACGAGGGATGTGGTGATCAGCAAGAAATGTTTCATATGTCTATCGCTTCCTTTTTGCTCCAAGTCTTGGACGCGTGCTGGGCGCAGTCAGTTTACTCGTCTACGTGATTGGCCGCAGGGCGCGCGCCTGCATTGACGCCCGTGGTGACAGCGGTCTGCGTATTTGTATTTGATACCTGGAGCGGCAGTTACACTGCCCTTTAAGCGCGTCTTTCGAGGAACGCCTATTTTGGAATTCGCCATGGCCAACTCCTTCCTCTCCAGAATCATCATCATCCAGTCACTTGGAGTGGATGAACCGCCAACTGGGCGTCAGCTCCGTGACGCAATCGAATCCATCGCGAAGTTCAATCACGGCGTTGCTGTTGAACTGATAGAGGCACGATCAGCAAGAGATGTGTTGAAGGCGATAGACGACATTCAAGTAGACGTCGAAATCACGAAAAGCTACCCGGTGCTTCACATTGAGTGCCACGGGTTAGCAGACAAGAGCGGCCTTTTCATGGGGGATGAATCTACTCTTACATGGGCCGAGCTCAAACCGGCACTTGTGAAATTGAATCAGACGACGCGCTGCCATCTCCTTGTCACGCTAGCGGCTTGTCACGGTGGATATTTAGTTGACACGCTCGACGTATCTTTGCGGGCTCCATGCTGGGGAATTTTGGGGCCGAGCGATGCAGTGAGTTCAGTCGACCTGGTAAGTAGCTACTCAGCATTTTTCTTGGACTTGCTCGAATCCGGAAATCCAAATACTGCATTCACCTCACTGAAAAATGCGCCGATGAGCACTGGCCATTACTTCTTTCGCACCGCTGAAGAAAACTTCAAGGAGGTTTTTCAACTCTATCGAGCAGCAGAAAAGGTCGAGAGGGATGATCGCCTCAAGAGATTTTCAGCATCTTTCAAACGACACGGTCCGCTGTCTGAGGATTGGGTCTCCAATGCCCTCAATGACTCAGAACAAGACAATCTCAAGCAGTTTTACCGCCAGTATTTTTTTGTAGATATGTTTCCAGAAAATCAACAACGCTTCATTGATGGGTACTTGGCACTTGCTCGGTGACTTGAGTCAGAAGCATGCGAGTTCAAATCAACGGATAGGCACTCCCCAACCCATGTGCACTGCGGAGGTTTCCATCTGTTGTATTGCTCAGGAAGGCCTTGACAACAAAAAACCCGTCATGCCTTTAAGCATGCGGGTTTTGCGATCGTCTGAATCTAGCGGGGTGGTCCCGCTGACAGGAATCGAACCTGTATCTAGCACTTAGGAGGCACTCGTTCTATCCATTGAACTACAGCGAGACTGGCGGCATTGTAAGGGCCCCCTTGATCAGTTGAGGACAGAGCTAAAGATCTGTCCCGCAAAGATATTATTTCGTCAGGTGCCGCATCGCCTCTTCCAGCCCCTTGATGGTCAGCGGGTACATGCGGTTGTGCATGATCTGCTGGATCACGCTGATGCTCTGGCGGTACTGCCACACGCCGGCGGGCTCGGGGTTGATCCAGGCGAACTTGGGGAAGGCGTGGATCAGGCGTTGCAGCCACTCGGCGCCGGCCTCGGGGTTGTTGTATTCCACGCTGCCGCCGGGTTGCAAAATCTCATACGGACTCATCGTGGCATCGCCTACGAAAATCAGCTTGTAGTCCTTGTTGTACTTGCGGATGATGTCCCAGGTCTCGAACTTCTCGGCAAAGCGGCGTCGGTTGTTCTTCCACATGAAGTCGTAGACGCAGTTGTGGAAGTAATAGAACTCCAGGTGCTTGAACTCGGTCTTGGTGGCGCTGAACAGCTCTTCCACGCGGGCAATGTGCTCGTCCATGGTGCCGCCCACGTCCATCAGCAGCAGCACCTTCACATTGTTGTGGCGCTCGGGCCGCATCTTGATGTCCAGGTAGCCGGCATTGGCCGCCGTCTTGCTGATGGTCTCGTCCAAGTCCAGCTCATCCTCATGGCCTTCGCGGGCAAACTTGCGCAGGCGGCGCAGCGCCACCTTGATGTTGCGCGTGCCCAGCTCCTGGGTGTCGTCGTAGTCCTTGTAGCTGCGCTGGTCCCAGACCTTGACCGCGCTTTTGTTGCGGCCCTTGTCTTGCCCAATGCGTATGCCTTGGGGGTTTTGGCCGTAGGCGCCAAAGGGGGATGTGCCACCGGTGCCAATCCACTTGCTGCCGCCTTCGTGGCGCTCTTTCTGCTCTTCAAAGCGTTTTTTCAGCGTCTCCATCAGCTCGTCCCAGCCCATCTTTTCGATCTTGGCCAGTTCTTCGGGGCTGAGGTTGAGCTCCAGGTTCTTGCGCAGCCAGTCCAGCGGGATTTCTTTGGTGAAATCCGCGACCATTTCAATGCCCTTGAAGTAGGCGCCAAAGGCACGGTCGAACTTGTCGTAGTGCTTCTCGTCCTTGACCAGCGTGGTGCGGCTCAGGTAATAAAAGTCGTCGATCTTGTAGCCGCTGGGCTCGCTATCGTCTTCAGGCTGGGCCGTGTTGGGGCCAACCACGCCTTTTTGCAGCGCCTCGATCAGGGTCAGGTATTCCTTGACCGAAACCGGCAACTTGGCGGAACGCAGGGTGTAGAAAAAATCAAGCAGCATGGGGGCGCTCCTTCATTCCTTGGTCTTGTCGCTTTGCCGGGCGCGCCAGCGGCGTGCTGCCTGCAAACCCAGGCCGCCGCCCAGGCCGACCAGCAGAATGGCGCCGATGCTGGCGTTGTTGTAACCCGGCGCAAACAGGTCCAGCCCCAGCAGGCGGCCGACCCAGAAGCCCAGCAGCGCGCCGCCGACAAAGCCGATGGCGTCCGACAGGCCTTCGATCCACAGATTGTTTTTCATACGCAGCGATCAGCGGTTGTTGCGCTGCATGAACATCAGCTTTTCAAACAGCGTGGTGTCCTGTTCGTTCTTCAGCAGCGCGCCGACCAGCGGCGGCACGGCCATCTTGTCGTCTTTTGCCTGCAATGCCGATGCGGGGATGTCTTCGGCCATCAGCAGCTTGAGCCAGTCCAGCAGTTCGCTGGTGGAGGGTTTTTTCTTCAGGCCGGGCAGGTTGCGCACGTCGAAGAAGGTCTTCATGGCGGCGGTGATCAGCTCTTTTTTGATGCCGGGGAAGTGCACGTCCACAATGCTTTGCATGGTGGTGGCATCGGGGAACTTGATGTAGTGGAAGAAGCAGCGGCGCAAAAAGGCGTCGGGCAGTTCTTTCTCGTTGTTGGAGGTGATGAACACCAGTGGGCGGTGCTTGGCCTTGATCAGCTCGCGGGTTTCGTAGCAGTAGAACTCCATGCGGTCGATTTCGCGCAGCAAATCGTTGGGGAACTCGATGTCGGCCTTGTCGATCTCGTCGATCAGCAAGGCGACCTGCTTGTCGGCGGTAAAGGCCTGCCACAGCACACCCTTGACGATGTAGTTGTGGATGTCCTTGACACGCTCGCCGCCGTCGATGTCGGACAGTTGCGAGTCGCGCAGACGACTCACGGCGTCGTATTCATACAGGCCTTGCTGCGCCTTGGTCGTCGATTTGATGTGCCATTGCAGCAAGGGCATGTCCAGCGCCTGGGCCACTTCCTCGGCCAGCATGGTCTTGCCGGTGCCGGGCTCGCCCTTGACTAAGAGCGGGCGCTGCAGCGTGATGGCGGCGTTGACCGACAGCATCAGGTCCTGGGTCGCGACGTAATTCTTGGTTCCGTGGAATTTCATGGTGTGGAGCGCACTGGGCGGGAGTGGAGGGCAAACAGGCAGCGCGAGGGCTGCGCAGGGTGGGAAACGCTGGTCGATATAATCAAATTTAGATTTACATCAAACATTGTCTGATTGTCCTTGCAAAATGAACAAACTGTTGCTGCCCGTTTTAGCTGCCATTGTCGCTTCGGTGACCACTTTCACCGCCTTTGGGCAGGAAATCAAGGGAGATGCCAAGCAAGGTGAGAAGAAAAATGCCATGTGTATCGGCTGCCACGGCATCGTTGGTTATCAAGCCAGCTTCCCCGAAATTCACAAGGTGCCCAAGATCTCCGGCCAGGGCGCCAAGTTCATCGTTTCCTCGCTGAATGCCTACAAAAAGGGCGAGCGCAAGCATCCCACCATGCGCGGCATTGCCGATTCGCTGAGCGACCAGGATATGGCCGATCTGGCGGCCTACTATGAAGGCAGCGGCGCAGTGGCCGGTGCTGTTGTTCCTGCCAAGGCGGTTGACGTTGCTGTCAAGGTCGCGGAGCCTTCCAAGGCTGAGGCACTGTTGGCCAAGGGCGCCTGCGTGACCTGCCATGGTGACAACTTCAGCAAGCCGCAGGACCCCAGCTACCCCAAGATTGCCGGCCAGCACAGCGACTACCTGTTTGTGGCCCTGAAGGCCTACAAGATGGAAAACAACCCCATTGTTGGCCGCGGCAACGCGATCATGGGCGGCATGGTCAAGCAGTTCACCAATGCTGAACTCAAGGAAATGGCCAACTACATTGGCAGCCTGCCGGGCGAGCTCAAGATCGTGCCGCAAAGCAAGTTCAAGTAAAGTTTCATCCATTCAAACAGCCGCTACCCCAGCGGCTTTTTTTTGCAAAAAAATCTATGCAACGCATCGTAATCGTAGGGGGCGGCGCCGGCGGCCTGGAGCTGGCCGTGCGCCTGGGCAATACATTGGGCAAGCGCCAGAAGGCGCATATCACGCTGATCGACGCGGTCCGCACCCATGTCTGGAAGCCCTTGCTGCACCAGGTGGCGGCCGGCACACTGGACAGCCATGCCGATGAACTGGAGTATTTTGCGCTGGCCCGCAAACACCATTTTGAGTTCCGCCTGGGGCGCATGGACGGGCTGTCCCGCGCCCAGCGTGAGGTCTCGCTGGCCGCCTGGTTGGATGAAGAGGGCGAGCAGGTGCTGCCGCGCCAGACCGTTGGCTACGACCAGTTGGTGCTGGCCCTGGGCAGCCAGACCAACGACTTTGGCACGCCGGGCGCACGCGAGCACTGCGTGATGCTGGACACACCAGCGGCGGCCGAGCGCTTCCACCGGCTGCTGGTCAACTCCTGCCTGCGTGCGCAGGCGCGGGCCAAGGTCGCCGGGGAAGGGCGTTTTACCGTCACCATCATTGGCGGCGGCGCAACGGGCGTGGAGTTGTCGGCTGAGCTGCACATGACGACCAAGATCATGTCGACCTATGGCCTGCACAACTTCCATCCGGAGAAAGACTTGAAGATCGTCATCGTGGACGCCTCGCCGCGCCTGCTGCAGGCCTTGCCCGAGCGCCTGTCGAGCGCTGTGGCGCTGGAGTTGCGCAAACTGGATATCGAGATCCACACCAATGAAAAAGTGGTGGAGGTCTCCAAAGAAGGCGTCAAGATGGCCAGCGGGCGGTTTATTCCCAGCAGCATCGTGGTCTGGGCGGCGGGCATCAAGGCGCCGGACTTTTTGAAAGAACTCGACGGTCTGGAAACCAACCGCAGCAACCAGCTTGTGGTCCAGCGCACGCTGCAGACCACGCGTGACCCGGCCATTTTTGCCATGGGCGACTGCGCGGCCTGCCCGCAGGGCGAAGGCCAGCCCCTGGTGCCGCCACGGGCCCAATCGGCACACCAGCAGGCGTCCATGCTGGCCAAGACTTTTACGAAACTGCTGCAAGGCAAGCCCTTGCCGGAGTTCACGTACAAAGACTATGGCTCATTGGTTTCGCTGGGCGACTACAGCACCATTGGCAGCCTGATGGGCGCGATCGCCAGCGGCTCGGTGTTTATTGAGGGCTACATCGCCAAGTGGATGTACTGGTGGTTGCACAAACACCACCAGATCGCCGTCAACGGCTTGTTCCATACCTGGCTGACCACTTGGGCCGAGACGATTGACTGGGCGAAGAATCCGCGCATCAAGCTCCACTGACGGAGCGTGTGGACAAGGGCAATTTCCCGCCGGGCCGCCCCAAGGGCTCACGAATGTGCGGCGTAGCCAAATTAACCCCCTCGGGGGGCAGCGACCCGCGCAGCGGTGGAGCGTGGGGGCAACATCCCCTAGTCCTTCGTAGCCTGCCGCTGAACGCAGGCGATGTAGGAGTCGCCGTCTGGCGGGCGACCGGCCTGTTGGCTCTCCCACAGCATTTTCCCCAGGCATTCCATGGCCTCGTGATGGGCCTGGTGCAGCGAGTCGCGTTTATGGGTCAGCAGTTCAATCGCCTGGCGGATGCCGCGGGGCTGGTCTATGCTGCATTGCTCGCTGATCGACAGGTGCATGGACAGGTGCAAAAACGGATTCGTGCGCCCCTCTTGCACCTCACCCATGCTGGCCAGCGCGGCGTCAATATCGGAGAAGTCCTGTGCATACTCCGGGTGCTCGTCCATCCACTGGTTCGCTATTATTTCAATAGCTTCCAGTGCACTGCCTGCGCGGGCTTTGGCGTAAATAGAACAAAAAAAGCGGCGCACATCGGCTTGGGACGGACTGAACATGGCACAAGGTTACCATGGCGCGCTCAACGCTCTGGACAGGCCGGTTTTGTCGGTGGAAAATGCCGCTGGCAGCCAGCGGAAGCTTCCGGCTGAACTATCTGGCGAAGCGTGGGTCTTACCGAAGTTCGCGCGGAGCGCTTTGCTGAAAACTGTTGCCGGTCTGTGAAGTGCCGGTAAAGATTCTGGATGCCGTCAGCGGATGTGTATTCGGCACGTTAATAGGCTTCCTGCCGATTTGACTATCTGGTATTTTTGACTGATTCAAAAGGTGTTTTTCATGAAACCGTTTGTTGGCTGGGCCTTGGCAGCTGCTGCACTGCTGGCGGCCGCGCCTATTGCCGCTTTGGCGCAGCACCGGGACCATCATCGGGACCACCACCGCCATGGTTGGCGTGGGGATATCCGGCATTTTGAAAGCCACGACCGCCACCGCTGGCATTCCGGGGCATGGCGCCACAGCCGGCACGGTGGCCGTTTAGGCTGGTGGTGGGTGGTTGGCGGCGCGTGGTATTTCTATCCGCAGCCCGTTTATCCTTATCCCGATCCCTATCGGCCACCGCTGGTTGTGTTGGAGCAACCACCCGTGGTGGTGCAGGTGCCAGCACCGGCGCCCGAGCAGGTGGTTCCCGGTCCGGCACCGGCGGCCGCCCCAGCGGAAACCCAGTTTTGGTATTACTGCGAGGCAGCGAAGGGCTACTACCCTTACGTAGCCTCGTGCCCTAGCGGCTGGAAGACCGTTCCCGCCGTACCACCCGGAGCATCACAATGAATTTTCACACTAGTCGTTTAAGCACCGCCGTCGCATCGCTGTGTCTGGTTGGCCTTGTCGCTGGCTGTGTCACCGCGCCCCAAGGCCCCCGCGTGGCCGTTATGCCCACACCGGGCAAGCCGCTTGAACTCTTCTCTCAGGAAGACCAGTACTGCCGCAATTATGCGCAGCAGACGCTGGGACCCGATACACGTGCCGAACGGGCGGTGGGTGCCGCAGTCGTCGGCACCATCATAGGCGCGGCGATTGGCTCCGCCACGAGCACCCGGCGCTACAACAATACGGGCGCAGGTGCCGCTACCGGCCTGATGATGGGTTCGGCGATTGGCGCCGGCACCAGTGCCGAAGAGGGGCATAGTGCACAGCAACGTTACGACATCGCCTACGAGCAGTGCATGGTGTCCAAGAACAACCAGCCGTCACGCGGCTATTACCGGCAGTCTGGACGCGTGGTGTACGTGCCGCAGGCTGCGCCTAGCCCTGCGCCGTCACCCAACTATCCGCCACCGAATTACCCACCTCCACCCCCGCAATAGGGATTTCTGGCTGGGGGAGTTGGGTTAGGTGGGTGCAGATTCAACTTTGCTTGGCCTGCACACCCCGTTCCTGGGCCATTTGTTCTTCGAGTTGCAGCCGCCCCTGCTTGACGACCGAGATCAGCTTGGCGCGGTCTTTGTAATGCGGGTGCAATTGTTCAAAAAGCTCCAGGTTGTGCTGGCGAAAGCGTTGGATCGTCACCTGGGCCGCGTCCGGCGATTGGCCCAATAGCTCCAGCACGCTGCGGGCGCTCAACAGGCTGGATTCGAATAGCTCGCGCTGCACCAGCATCACGTTGCGGTCGCGCAACTGGTTCCAGTGTGTCACGTCGCGGGCACGGGCCACGATTTCCAGCTGCGGAAAGTGTTCACGGGCCAGGTCCACGACCTTCAGCGATTGCGAAACGTCGTCCACGGCCACGACCAGGATCTTGGCCTTGGCCGCGCCGGCGGTGCGCAGAAGGTCCAGGCGGGTCGCATCACCATAAAACACGCGGTAGCCAAAGCTGCGTGCCGCCTCAATCATCTCGGCATCGTGGTCCAGCACCGTGCAGGACTGGCCTTGCGCCAGCAACACACGCGACACGATTTGCCCGTAGCGGCCAAAACCGGCAATCAAGATGGGCGCATCTTGCTGTTCGGAGATTTCATCCAGGACCGGCACACCGCAGTTGGCGTAACGCGGCAGCAGCAGTTTGTCCATGGCCACCAGGATCAGCGGACTGATCAGCATGGACACCGCCACGGCACCCACCAGCAGCGACGCGGTTTGGGCCGGCAGCACGTTGGCTCCGGCCGCCGCCTGGAACACCACAAACGCAAATTCGCCACCCTGCGCCAGCAGCAGCGTGAAGACGGGGCGCTCTTGAAAGGGCAACTGCATCAGGCGCGCAATGGTGAAGATCACGACGCCTTTGACGGCCAGAAAGCCCAGCACCACGGCGGCCATTTGCAGCGGCGCGTCGCGCAGCACTCCCAGGTCGACGCCCATGCCCACGGCTATGAAAAACAGGCCCAGCAGCAGGCCCTTGAAAGGTTCGATATTGGTCTCCAGCTCGCGCCGATATTCACTCTCGGCCAGCAACACGCCAGCCAGGAAGGCGCCCAGCGCCATGGACAGGCCAACGATCTGCATCAGCGCAGCAATGCCTACCACCAGCAATAGCGAGGCGGCGGTAAAGATCTCGGGCGTCTTGCTGCGGGCAATCCAGCGGAACAGTGGGCGCAGCGCGAGCCGACCGCCGATCACGATGCCCGCGATAACCGCTACTATTTTGATAGCTTCTTGTGCAATGTCCGCGGGGGCTAGCGCCTGATTTGTCCCAAGCGATCCGGCCAGGAGCGGCAACAGGGCCAAGATCGGGATGGCTGCGACGTCCTGGAACAGCAGAATGGAAAAGCCGGCCTGGCCGCTGCTGGTGGGCAACAGGTTGCGTTCACCCATGACCTGCAGCGCAATGGCCGTGCTGGACAGCGCCAGCCCCAGCGCCGCCACGGCGGCGATCGGCGTCGACACGCCGCAGGCCAGGGCCAGCGCAAACAATGCTGCGGCGCAGCCCACCACCTGCGCGCTGCCCCAGCCAAAAATGGGGCGGCGCAGGCTCCACAGGCGCTTGGGCTCGAGTTCCAGACCGACCAGGAACAGCATCAGCACCACGCCGAATTCGGCGAAATGCAGAATATCCTGCACATTGGTCACCAGACCCAACCCCCAGGGACCAATGGCAATGCCGGCCGCCAGGTAGCCGATGATGGAGCCCAGGCCCAGTGCCCGGCTCAGTGGCACGGCGATGACGGCCGCGCTGAGGTAAATAAAGCTGTTGATTAACCAGGTGGGTAGATGTTCCATGGCGCTAACATAGCATTACTTTTTGGGACAGACCGCAGCTGCGCAGTAGACCGGCCCTGTCCTCAACGCAAGAGGACAGAGCATGCCAATCGTAGTTGTGGCCAATCCCAAAGGCGGCGTCGGCAAATCCACGCTGTCCACCAACATTGCGGGCTACTACGCGTCGCGTGGGCATGCGGTGATGCTGGGCGATGTGGACCGCCAGCAGTCGTCCCGGCTGTGGCTGGGCCTGCGGCCACCGGCGGCACGACCGATTTCCAGTTGGGAGGTTAACGCCGACGCCGTCGCCAAGCCGCCCAAGGGCACCACCCATGTGGTGCTGGACACACCGGCCGGCCTGCACGGCAAGCAACTCAACGATGTGGTGAAGATGGCTGATCGGATCGTTGTGCCGCTGCAGCCTAGTGTGTTTGATATTTTTGCCACCCGTGCCTTTTTGGACGAGCTGCTGCACAGTAAACATGCGGGCAAAACACAGGTTACGCTGGTTGGCATGCGGGTCGATGCGCGGACCCTCGCGGCGGACCACTTGCACGAATTTGTGGACAAACTGGGCGCGCCCGTGCTGGGCTACCTGCGCGATACCCAAAACTATGTCCACTTGGCGGCCCGTGGCTTGACTCTCTTTGACGTGACCCCAGGCCGGGTCGCGAAAGACCTGGAGCAGTGGCAACAGCTTTGTCGCTGGCTTGACAGCTAGAGTGCTCGACCGGCCCTACAGTGGGCGGATGAAAACATTTCAAACCCTTGCGGAATTGGTGCCCCTGGTCGGGCAGGAAGTCGTCGTCAGCGACTGGATCACCATCACCCAGGAGCAGGTCAACCTGTTTGCTGAAGCCACCGGCGACCACCAGTGGATCCATATCGATGTGGAACGTGCCAAGGCCGGGCCCTTTAGCGCACCGATCGCCCACGGCTTTTTGACGCTGTCGCTGCTGCCCCGTTTCTTTGAGTCGTCCATGCACATTGCGGAGACGCGTATGGGCGTGAACTACGGTCTGAACAAGGTGCGTTTTGTGTCACCGGTCCCGGTGGGCAGCCGCCTGCGCGCACGCATGAAATTATTGGCCTGCGATCCCATCGACAACAACGGCATGCAAATGACCTGGGAAGTCACAACCGAGCGTGAGGGTGCGAGCAAACCAGTGTGCGTGGCCGAATCGATTGCTCGGCACTACCCCTGAAAGAACCCCTGCCGTGCTGGTGCGTCTGCTTGGTGAGGCAGGGCGTTCAGCCGGTGAAACCGTTTTGCCGCCAAGCCTCAAACACTGTCACGGCCACGGCGTTGGACAAATTCAGGCTGCGTTGGCCCTTCACCATGGGCAGCTTCAGGCACTGCGGCGGCGCAAAGTGCGCCCGTACATTGTCCGACAGGCCCCGCGTTTCGGCCCCGAAAACCAGCCAGTCACCGGGTTGGAAGACCGTGGCAAAAACCCGGCCCGTCCCTTTGGTCGTGAGAGCAAACAGGCGGTCCATCGCAGGCTGCTCGGTGTCGAGAAAGGCGTGCCAGTTGGCATGCACATGCAGCGTCGCATACTCGTGGTAGTCCAGGCCGGCGCGGCGCATGTGTTTGTCGTCCATCGAGAACCCGAGTGGTTCGATCAGATGCAGCGTGCAGCCAGTGTTGGCCGCTAGGCGGATGACGTTGCCCGTGTTGGGCGGGATTTCGGGTTCGACGAGGACGATATGGAACATTTGGCTATTGTCGCAATTTATGAGAATGGCCTCCAGTCCTCGTAAATATTGAATGTATAGCTATTATTTAAATAGCATATTTGGAAATTCACTCTGTTCTGGCCAACACCAGGGCGGTGATATGCGCGGCCCCGGCGCCACGCAGTACACGGGCGGCGGCATGCAGGGAGGCGCCGCTGGTCATCACGTCGTCCACCAGGGCTACACGCCGCTGGCGCACGCGATGGGCTTGCAGTGGGTCGACCGCAAAGGCATCTTGCACCGCGCGCAGGCGTTCACTGCGCGGCAAGGTTCTTTGCGGTGGCGTGTCCAGCACCCGCAGCAATATGCCGTGCGCCACCTTGGGTGCGTCCAGCGCACATGCCAGCACGTGCGCCTGGTTGTAGCCACGCTCGCGCAAGCGCTCTTTGGACAAGGGCATGGGTAGCAGCAGGTCGGTCGCGTCCAGGGCCGGCTCCACCCACGGCGCGGCTCGCAACAGGGCCGCAAAGCTGGTGGCCCAGCCGGGATGTTGGTGAAACTTGAAGTCCGCAATCAGGCTGGACCAGGGATAGGCATAGGGCAGGGCGGCAAAACAGGCGTCCAGTGGCGGCGGGGCCACGATACAGGCGCCGCACTGGTGTACGCCGGTGCTGTGAAGCGTCAGCGCACAGGTGTGGCAGCGCGCCACGGGTTGGGCAAACGCGGCCACGCAGGCCTCGCAAACGCTGTGCGATGGCCAAGCATGGCAAACGGCGCACTGGCTGGGCAGGTGCCGCGATATCCCTTGTAGCAATTGGCGAAACACCGAGCCAATATACTCGGCCAGCCCGCTCAGCGCACTCTCGCGCCCATTCCTTGCCATGCCATCCGATCTGCCTCCTACCATTGCTCCCAGCGCCGCAGCGCGTTGGGACGCCCTGCTGCCAACTGCGAGCCCGTGGCTGCATGAAGAGGTGGCTCGCCGCATGGAGGACCGGTTGCAATGGATGACGCTGCAGCCCAAGAGTTGGGTGCATTGGGAGCCCTTGCGTGGCGGCATACAGGCGCACGCCCTGCTGACTGAGCGTTATCCCAAATCCGATTGTTATGCCGTGCACGCCCACGCGGAGCATGCGCAAGTTACTAGAAAATTGCTGGCACCAACTTGGTGGAGTCCAGCGCGCTGGACGGGCCCGGCGCTGCACTTCGGAGCGCCGCAGAAGCCTGCCGACATGTTATGGGCGAATATGGCCTTGCACATGGCAGCCGACCCGCAGGCCTTGATTGCGCAATGGCACCAATTGTTGGAGCCGAAGGGCTTCTTGATGTTTTCCTGTCTGGGCCCCGACACGGTGCGTGAACTGCGCGCGTTGTTTGCGGCCCAGGGCTGGCCGCCCGCCTCGCATGCCTTTACCGATATGCACGATTGGGGCGATATGCTGGTACACGCCGGATTTTCCGAGCCCATCATGGACATGGAGCGCATCACGCTAACCTTTGCGACGCCTGAGCGTTTGCTGGCCGAATTGCGTGAGCTGGGGCGGAATCTGCACCCGCAACGTTTTGGTGCGCTGCGGGGCCGCGCGTGGCATGCGCAATTGCTGGCGAAACTGGCCGAACAGGCAGAGACCTATGCCGACGGACAGTTGCGGCTGACCTTCGAGATCGTCTATGGCCATGCCTTCAAGGCGCCGCCGCGTTTGCCGGTGGCACCAGAGACATCGGTGTCTCTGGATGCCATGCGAGCGGCTCTGCGCCAAGCCAGGAAAAATGACGCTCCCGGTTGACTTTGGGGCTTGACACTCAGCTAAGACCCTGATTTTCATAGGGTCGGTCGGCTACAATAACCGGCAAACCGCGTTCCAGCCCTTCCTGTCTGCCCGAGCCCTTTGGCGCGGGCGAGAGCAGGTTTTGGCCCTGTTTAATCTGATTCGACGAAGAAATGACCAAGATGAAGAGCATTTTCAATAAATTGGCTTCACTGCTCCTCGCGGCAAGCGC
>JAZKIR010000085.1:0-123953 GCA_040384785.1 Pseudomonadota bacterium | reverse complement strand
GCCTCGTCATAACAACACTCGGCAAAACCCAGCGCCATGGCCGACATGGACAGGCGCTCGCCATTGAAGTTGGTCAGGATGATCTTGAAGCCCGAGCCCTCCTCGCCCACCAGATTGCCCACCGGCACCCGCACGCCGTCCAAACGGATCTGCGCGGTGTCCGAACACAACCAGCCCATTTTCTTCAGCGGGCTGCGCGACAGGCCCACCGCATCACCCGGCACCATCAGCATCGAGATGCCCATCGGCCCCTTGTTCTGCAGATCGGTGCGCACCGCCACCGTCAACCAATCGGCACGCACGCCGGAGGTGATGAAAACCTTCTCGCCATCGACCACATATTCGTCACCGTCGCGGCGTGCCGTGGTCTTGAGCGCCGATACATCAGTGCCGCCGCCAGGTTCGGTAATCGCCAACGCGGATATCTTCCTGCCGGCCAGCACGTCGGGAATCACTTGTTGCTGCAAGGCGGTGCTGCCGTGGCGCACCACCGGTGGCAGGCCAATGTTGTGGCTGAACAGGCTGGCCATCAGGCCACCGCTGCCGCCATGGCGGGCCAGCGCTATCGTCATCGCATTGCGCAGGCTCCACGGCGCCGGCGTGCCACCCAGCGCCTCGGGGTAACCCATGGCCAGCCAACCCAGATCAGCCGCACGTTGGTACAACGCGCGCGGAAACTGACCGACCTCCTCCCACTCTTCCAAGTGCGGCTTGACCTCGGTCTGCACAAAGCGGCGCACCGCGTCTTCTATAGCGGTGATGTCTTGCGCGTCTATAGCCAGATCATTCATGCGGGCTTGCGTTTGGCCACGCCCATGGTCTTGGCGATGATGCCCATCATTACTTCGTCCGCCCCGCCGCCTATCGAGCCCAAGCGGCTGTCGCGGAATACACGCGCCACCTTGTTCTCCCAGGTATAGCCCATGCCGCCCCAGAACTGCAGACAACCATCGGGCACCAGGCGCCCCAGGCGCCCGGCCTTGAGCTTGGCCATGGATGCCAGCTCCAGCACGTCCTGGCCGGACACATACAGTTCACATGCGCGGTAGGTCAGCGCGCGCAGGGATTCCACCTCGGTCTTCATTTCCGCCAGCTTGAACTGCACCCACTGCTGGTCGGCCAGCGTTGCGCCAAACATCTTGCGCTCCTGCGCCCACTCCACGGTCCAGTCTATGCAGTTGTTCAATGCCTGCAAACCGCTGGCCGCTACCCACAGGCGCTCTTCCTGGAACTGCTGCATCTGGTAGACAAAACCCGCGCCCTCCACACCAATCAGGTAACGCTGCGGCACACGCACGTCATCAAAATAGATCAACCCGGTGTCGCTGGAATGCATGCCAATTTTCTTTATCTTGCTGGCTACCTCAATGCCGGGCAGCAGCTTGCCGTTTTCCCGCATGGGCACCATGACCAGGCTTTTGTTCTTGTGCGCCGGGCCGTCGCCGGTGTTGACCAGCATACACATCCAGTCGGCCTGCAGGCTGTTGGTGATCCACATCTTCTGGCCGGAGATCAGGTAATCATCCCCATCCTTGCGGGCCTTGGCCTTGATGGCCGACACATCGCTGCCGGCGCCCGGTTCGCTGACGCCAATACAACCCACGGTGTCGCCGGCGATGGCCGGTACCAGAAACTCCTTCTTCAAGTCTTCGCTGCCAAAACGCGCCAGCGCAGGTGTGCACATATCGGTTTGCACACCAATGGCCATGGGCACGCCACCGCAGTCGATATGGCCCAACGCTTCGGCCATGGCCATGCCGTACGAGTAGTCCAGCCCCGCCCCGCCATAGGCCTCGGGCTTGGTCAGGCCCAGCAGGCCCAGATTGCCCAGCTTCTTGAAAATCTCGTGCGCCGGAAACATTTCGGCGGCCTCCCATTCGTCAACATGGGGATTGATCTCGGCGTCGATAAAACGCTTCAACGTCTTCTGGATTTCGAGGTGTTCGTGGGTGAATTGCATGGTGGTTCTGTTTCAAAAAAGTTGTAGAGGCTTAGACTTGGAATACTTTTGGCGTCTCAGCCCTATGGAAGCCATTGAAGGGTTTGACGGCCTCACGCGCCTGCACTGCAGCGTCGGGCATGCGCATCGGGTAACCGGCGCGTGCCTGCGGCCGTGCGCCGTCTATGCGCAGCGTCGTGCCACTGATAAACGACGCGGCCGGGCTCAACAGGAACACGATGCCGGCGGCGGTCTCGGCCTCGGTGCCAAAACGCCCGGCGGGAATGGTCTTGGCCATCTCGCGCAGCATGGGGCCGACCTCGGGCGGATAGTTGTCCATGCCGCTGGAGGCTATATAACCCGGCGCCACCGCGTTGACGCGCACGCCACGGGCCGCCCATTCCAGTGCCGCGGTTTCGGTAAAGCTGACCATGCCGGCCCGCGCCGCGCCGCTGTGGCCCATGCCGGGCATGGAGCCCCACATATCGGCCACGATGTTGACAATGGCGCCGCCGGTCTTGTTCATGCCCTGCAGATAACACTCGCGCGCCATCAAAAAGCCGCCGGTCAGGTTCGTGTTGACCACGGCCTCCCAGCCCTTGGCACTGATGGCCTCCAGTGGCGTCATGAACTGGCCGCCGGCGTTGTTGACCAGACCGTAGACCGTGCCGTGCTGGGCCACAATGGCCGCCACGGTTTGTTTGACGGCTTCTTCCTGGCGGATATCGCAGACCTGGAAGCTGACCTTGCCCCCGTCCTCGGTGATCTCGGCCGCCACCTTTTGCAGCTTCTCGACCTTGCGCCCGACCAGCGCTACCGTGGCGCCCAGTGCGGCCAGCTCATGCGCCGCACAACGCCCTATGCCCGAGCCACCGCCGGTAACGATGACAAGCTTGCCCGCGAACAAATTCGGGGCGAATACAGAGCCGTAAACCATACGAGGCCTTTCATTCATCATCAGTTGGAGGACCGCACTGAATTGCTTCGCAATTCCGGGTCTGTACCACAAGGTTTCAAAAATAAATCCATGGCCGCTTCCGTCAACTCTTGCAGCGACGCGCCCTTCTTGGCATCAAACCATTGCACCGACCAGTTCAGTGCACCCAGAATCAACAGCCGGGCCAGGCGCACCGGCGCCTGCAGTTCACCACTGGTATGCAAGGCGGTCAGCACCGGCAGCCACAGCGCCTCATATTCGGCCGTCAGTTGGCCCAGCGCCTTGTGCTGGCGCGGTGACAAGGAGCGGGCCTCGTACAGCATGACCGGCACAAAGTCGCTACCCGGCCCCAGCAGCACATCGAAGTGCACCTTCACCAGCAACCACAGCTGGTCGGCCGGCTTCAGGCTGGCATAACCCGGCACTGATGCGGCGGCACGCTGGCGCGCCAGCGCCGAGCGCATGCCCTCTTCCATGACGGCGTACAACAGCGCGTCCTTGCTTTTGAAGTGGTAAAACGGTGAGCCGCTTTGCATGCCGGCGGCGGCGGCGATATCGCGCGTGGTGGTGGCCGCAAACCCCTTGCGCCGGAACAGCTTGGCCGCGGTCGACAGCAGGGCCAGGCGGCGGTTGCCGTCGTCACGCTCGTCCACAGTCTTGCGTGGGCGGCCACGCGGGCGTTTGGCGGCGGATTCAGATGCGGGCGGCGCAATGTCAAGCTTCATGGGCTGACGATACCAAACCCCGCTATTTTTAGCAAGCGTACGCTTGGTGAAATTGTGGCCCCCACGGTCGCCCACTGCGTGCGGCTCCCTGCCCCCCCCCAAGGGGGCCGCGATTCACCTTGGGGCGGCCCGGCGGTGAAACATGCCGCTGCGCGGGTCGCTGCCCCCCGAGGGGGCTAAATCCGCTTGGGGCGGCCCGGCGCAGATTTGTGGCCGCCTCGCTCCGTTGAGACCAATCAGAACGAAGATCAGTGGGTTTTTGGTGCGGGCAGTGTTAGCGGCAGCACCAAATCAAAACGCGTGCCCTCGCCGACCGTGGAGCTGACGTCTATGCTGCCGCCCAGGGTCTTGGTCACGAGGTTTTTCACAATGGCCATGCCCAGGCCGGTGCCGCCGCGGCCGATCTTGGTGCTGAAAAACGGCACAAACAATTTGTGCAGGAGTTCGGTCGCCATGCCGACGCCATTGTCCACAAACCGCAGCCGCAGCTGGTCGCCTTCCACCTGCGCCTGGATGTTCAGCACGCCATCGCTGCGCCCTTCAAAAGCGTGCAAATAGGCGTTGTTGACGAGGTTGATGACGATCTGCCCCAAGGGGCCGGGCAGGCTGTCCATGCTGATGCCCTCGGGAATGTCGACCACCACCTGGTGCGGATGGCGCTTGAGGCTGGGACTCAAGGTGTGCAATATCTCGTTGACGACGTGGCCTAAGTCAAAGACGCGGCGCTGCTCACTGGCCTGGTCGGCCGCCACTTGGCGAAAATTGCCCAACAACTCAACCGAGCGCTCCAGGTTGCGCTGCAACAGCGATACACCTTCCTTGACCTGCTCCATGAACAGATTCAACCCCGCGCGCCGGACCTGACCGGAATGCACATCGCGCACCATGTCACGTGTGTGCTCGGCCAACGTGCCGGCAATCACCTTGCAGTTGCCCAGGGGTGTGCCCAGCTCATGCGACACCCCGGCTATCAGCGTGCTCAGCGTGGCATTGGCTGCGCTGTGCGCCAGGTCTTCTTGCGACTGCTGCAAGTGCTCCAGCGCCCGCTCCAGCTCGGCCGTGCGCTGGGCCACACGCTCCTCCAGGTGGTGGTTCAGGTCCTGCACCTGGCGCAGCGTCTGGCGCAGCATCAGTTGCGAACTGACCCTGGCCTTCACGACCGCTGCGTTGACGGGCTTTGAAATAAAGTCCACGGCGCCCAGTTTCAGCGCGGCCGACTCTTCTTCCGGGTCGTTGTGGCCGGTCACAAAAATGATGGGGATGTCGCGGGTGCGCGGATCGGACTTCAGGTGCGTGCAGACCTGGTGGCCGTCCATGACCGGCATCATCACATCCAGCAGTATCAGGTCCGGAATCTGCCGTGCGCACAGTGCCAGCGCCTGGGCACCTGTGGTGGCCGAGCAGATGGTGTAGTCGTCTTTGAAGATGTGGTGCAGCAGCTGGATGTTGAGGACTTGGTCATCCACCAGCAGCAAGGTCGGTTTGTGCGGCGTGAAGGTCGTCATGGCATGTCGGACTCTGCGCCAAATCCGCTCAGAAGGCAAGCACCGCAAATCCGCAAGGGGGCAGACTTGTGGTGGTCAACGCACGACCATGCAGCTTACTTTGCAGTGACTTTGTAGTGATTGACGATTGCCAGATAGTCCTTGGTTTTCTTGAACTCGACATAACTGGCCTGAAATTTGGCTGACAGTTCTGACGAGTTATTGGCCTTCCTGGAAAAAGCCAAAAATGCTTTAGACACCCAGGCTGGCGGATCCAACAGCACCAGATCGTCACGCAATCGGAGCCCGGCGAAGTCTTCCGCATTTATCACTGCAACGTCATAACGTTTGTTCGCCACCATGGCTGCCATGGTGGCCAAGTCCTTGACTTCGTACTTCCGGGCTTTGGCAATGTCCGGTCCATAGTTGTACCCAATGATCGACAACAAAGTCTTGTCGTTCAAAAAAACAGGCGTATTGCCATTGAAAGAAATTCGGTCAGCATTGTCCTTGTGCACCATGAACCGCATCTCCACCTGGCTCAGTACATTGTTCGCCAGGAAAAGCCCCCACTGTTCGCGCTCAGGGCTTGGTGAGATAAAGCTGATGGCATCACACTCGCCGAGTTCAGCGCAGCGTTGCGCGCGCGGCCACGGGAGTTGGTTCCACACAACCGTGTAGCCAATCTTGGCCGCCACGGCTTCTATCACCTCCACATGTATGCCCCTGAGCTTGCCGTTGACATGCATTTCCTTGGGGGGATAGTCCTCACTGCCTCGGGCAACTCTGATTTCATTGGGACGAATCTGGCTAAATGCCAAGGCTGCGTAGCCGGCCAGAAGTAGAAGAGTGAGAAGCTTTTTTTCCATACCGTCTGCAAACGATTTTGCGTTCACGTTAACAGCATTGCCGCTCTGCGTCGAGTATGCGTTTGTGTGCAGTTGCACTACCCCCAAAAGGGGCCGTGCAACACATAGTGACAGGCCCTAAGGGCTACTTCGCCGCCGCTGGCGCAGCAGCGGCACCAAAAGTGCCCGCCTTCACCATGACCATGCTTTCGGGCTTGAGGTACTTTTTGATGGCAGCATTGACCTGGTCATCGGTCAGCGCATTCACCTTGACCGGGAAGTCATCCAGCCAAGCCACGTCGTAGCCGCGGCTTACAGTCGCTATCAGGTTCTCGGCCATGCCGCCGGTGGTGGCCAGGCCGACCTTGAAGCTGCCAATCAGATTGCTCTTGCGTGCGCTGATCTCGGCCGGCGTGGCACCTGCCTCGTACCAAAGCTTGAGCTGGCGCTGGGTGGATGCAATGCCTTTGTCCAGCAGATCGGGGGCGAAGGTGGCCGACATGCGCCAGTCGCCATCGTTGAACATGTCGCTGCCCAGGCCGGCACGTGCGTCATAGGTCAAGCCTTCCTTGTCACGCACATTGGCCATCAAACGTCCGGTAAAGCCGCTGCCCAGAATGGCAGTGGCCAGGCGCAGCGCCTGGTAGTCGGGATCGCTGTAGCGCAGGCCGCTGGGCTGACCCCAGAGTACGGTCACGCTGGTCTTGCCATCCATCAGCACGTCCTGCTTGGCACCGGTTGTGGGCGTGGCAGGCTTGGCGGCACGGACCACGGGCTTGCCGCCTGTCCAGCCAGCAAAACCACGTTCGATTTCGCTTTGCAGTGCGGGCACATTCAGGTCGCCCACAGCCACCAGGGTCATGGCGGCGGGGCCGTAGTGGGCCTTGTGGAAGGCCAGCACATCGTCCAGTGTGGCCGACTCGATGGCGGCCAGCATGTCGTCCGGCGCAACATTGCGGTTGGGGTGACCTACCGGGTAGGCGGCGCGACCGAAGGCGTCAGCGGCGCGGTAATCGGTGCTCTCCAGGCTGCGCTTGATGCCACCGGCCATTTGTTTCTTCGCCTTGGCAAACTCTTCGGCGCTGAACGCCGGTGTGCGCAGTTGCTCGGCAATCAGGCCCAACACCATGGGTGCGTCTTTTTTCAGCGAACGGGCGCTGATATCCAGCACATCGGTGCCAACGCGGAAGTTGATGGCTGCACCCACGGCTTCCAGCTTTTCGGCAATCGCAAACTTGTCCTGCGTTTTCGTGCCCTGGTCCAGCAGCATGCCGGTCAGCGTGGGAATGGCCGGGTTGCCCGCGGCGCCCAAGGCGCGTCCGGCGGGTAGGGAGGCTCGCACGGTAACCACGTCCTTGACGCCCATGGGGTAGGCAATCACGTCAATGCCGGCCACCTTGCTGCGCTTGGCATTCGGCGCAATCTTGGCTCCGCCGGTGGCGCTGGCGGCAGCGCTACTGCCACTGGGTTCCTTGGCCGGGGCCATGGTCGGCTGCGAAGAGGCATTCAGGCGCGGATCGCGGTAGTAATAAGGGCCGTCAGACAGCGTGTCCTTGAAGCCGGCCTTGGCGCCAGCGGCACCGGCAGATGCACTGGCCGCACCGGTCGAGGTTGGAATGAACCAACCGGTGGTACTGGAGTCTTCCAACAGGTACTTTTTCGCCACGCGCTGGATGTCGGCCACAGTCACCTTCTTCGCGGCTTCGTCCAGACCGTAGAACAGTGTCCAGTCACCGGCGGCAATGTATTCATTGATGTTGCCAGCGATGCCAAACGATCCGTCCAGCTTGAAGGCCGCATCGGCCGCGGTCTTGGCGGCTGCGGCCTTCAGTTCGGTCTCGGTCACGCCGTCTTTCTTCAGGCGCTCGATCTCTGCCACGATGATGGCTTCCACCTCGTCATGCTTGGCGCCGGGCGCCAGCGGTGCAAACACGATGTGCATGGACGTGTCATGGAAGATGCCCATCTCGCCTTCCACACCGGTAGACAAATTCTTGTTGGTGATGGCCTTGTACATGCGGCTGTTCTTGCCATCGGCCAGGATGGCGCTCATCAGTTGCACGGCGGCAAAGTCTGCATGGGTTGCCGGTGGCACCTTGTGTGCAACCGCCACCACACCCAATTGGCCGGCACGTTTGACGACCGTGCGGCGCGCGCCGCTCTGCTCCGGCTCTTCGGTATACATCTCGGGGATGGGCTTGGGCGACTTGGGGTACACACCAAACGACTTCTTCACCATCTCCAACGCCTTGGCCGGCTCAAAATCACCAATGATGGTGATCGTGGCATTGTTGGGCCAGTAGAAGGTGTCATAAAACGCACGCAGCTTTTCGATCGACACTTTTTCAATATCGCTACGGTGGCCAATCGTGCTGTGGTGGTAGGGGTGGGCCACAAAAGCGGTCTGGTAGATCTCTTTGTACAACGCCTGGATGGGCGAGTTCTCACCACGCTCGAATTCGTTGCGCACCACGGTCATCTCGGGCTTGCGGTCCTCCTCGCGCAGCAGCAGGTTGCGCATGCGGTCGGCTTCCATGGTCATCACGGTACCCAGGTGCTCGTTGCCCATGTTGGCGTAGTAGTTGGTGCGGTCCAGCCAGGTGGTGGCGTTGTACAGGGCGCCGGTGCGCTCCAGCAACTGGTCCACGTTGTTGCCCTTCTCCCGGGTGTGGTTCTTGGAGCCCTTGAACATCAGGTGCTCCAGCAGGTGCGTGGCACCGGTGGTGCCGGTCACCTCGTTGCGAGAGCCCACGCGGTAGGTGACCATGAAGGTCAGCGTCGGGCTGGAATGCTCGGGCATCAGCAAAACCTGCAGGCCGTTGGACGTCAGGGTGTATTCGTCAATGCTGCCCACGGTCTTGACGTGGGCATAACCTTTGACTGCCACCGGCGCTGCTTGTGACAGCACCGACGCCAGCAACAGGCCTGCGGTTAGAAGTAGTCGTTTCATGGTTCTTTCGGGGTCAAAAAAGACAAGCCGCAGACCTTAGCACAGCCGTGTAAATCCATGCTGCGGGTAAACCATGGATGGGAGTTGTGGGAGAGCAGGCCGCAGTTTGTACCACCTCCCCGTGTGGGGTATTCTGTGGGCCGGGGCGGCGCTGTTCCGTTTTCGGCTGTATGGTTTCAGAAAGAGCCACGGACGATATTGATGTGGCATATACAACATACACACGCGGCCGACCCAACGGTTTCTTACCTAATAAAAATGGTCTTCACATCCATCCCTTTCTTGCCAGGCGCAGCGTTTCAACCGCAATACACGGCGCCCGGGCGGAGCACACGCCATGGCTAAGCGGTTTGGCGACCCTTCCCAGCCCGACGATGTCCTGGACGATCTGCTGCCCGAGGACGATGCGGCGGATGACCTGGATGCGCAACTGGAAGACGACCCGGTTGCGGCTGCACCCCTGCCGGTTTTCCTCAGCGCCGACGAACCCCAACTGCAAACCTGGCTGGCCCGGATCGTGCGGCAGGACGAAAAGGCCCTGGCCAGCCTCTACCAATCCACGGTCGGCCGTGTCTACGGCCTGGCCATGCGCATCGTGCGGGACACGGCCACCGCCGAAGAGGTTGCGGAAGACACGTATTGGCAGGTCTGGCGCCAGGCGCCGCGTTTTGATCCGGCGCGTGGCTGTGCACTGGCCTGGCTGCTGACCATAACCCGCAGCCGAGCCCTGGATGCCGTGCGGGCACGCCAGCGCGTGCAGAACCTCAGCGTGGCATCCACCAGTTCCGCAGATCCTGCGGACGACGCACAAACCGACGTGCATGAACGCAGTGCCGCCGACCCCTGGGATCTGTTGTCGGCGGTGCAGACCGGCCATCTGCTGCAAACGGCCTTGATGCGGCTGGGGCCGGTGCCGCGCCAATTGGTCGCGCTGGCCTTTTTTGGCGGCCTGACCCACGAAGAAATTGCCGGCCACACCGGCATGCCCCTAGGCACCGTGAAGACCAACATCCGCAGGGCGCTGATCGCGCTGCGCGGCTGGCTGGCGCCACAAGCACTGGGCACATCCCTGGCCCCACCGCTCACCGACAAGCGCAGGCCCACATGAGAGCACGACACACCATGTCCGAACCCACGCCCCTGACCGCTGCACCCCACGACGATGCCGCCGCCGCATTGCAGGCCCTGCTGTCCACCAGCCTGGCCCCGATTGATCCCGAACCGGTGGCCGAGGCCGGCTTGCGGGCACGACTCTTCAACCGCGTGGCACGTAGCGCCCAGGCCAATGCATCCTTTGTCAATGTGCGCAAGGGAGATGGCGCATGGCACGAGGCCAGCCCTGGCGTCTGCTTCAAGCTGCTGCATGAAGCGTATGGCGTGGTGTCGCGCCTGGTACGCCTGGACAGCGGCGCCCAGTGGTCTTTGGCCGATGTCGGCGTGGCCGATGAGCTGTTGGTCTTGTCTGGCGACCTGCACATCGACGGCCAGAAACTAGGTGCGCAAGACTACCGTTTGCGCGGCACCGATGCGCCCGCCGCCACAGCCCAGGCCCCCGGCGGCGCCCTGGTCTACTGGCGCCGCAGCACCAACGCAGAGACGGCGTTTGGCGGCGTGCGCACATCGGTCACCGTGCCCGCCACCGACACCCAAAGCTGGTCACCCCTGCGGCCCGGCGTTTTGCTGAAACCCCTGTTTGGCGTCGGAGACACGGTGTCTATGCTGGCGCGCCTGGAAAAAGGCGGCAGCGTACCCACCCACGTGCACCCCTGTGCCGAAGAGTGCCTGATGATCGAGGGCGACATGTTCCTGGGTGACGTCTTGCTGCTGGAAGGCGAGTACCAGTGGGCCCCAGGCGGCACCAGCCATGACACGTTATCGTCGGATGTGGGCTGTGTGGTGTTTATCCATGGCTCGGTGGACCCGGCCCTGAAACAAGAGGCTTGAAGCCCCGGTGCGGTACTAGCCCCGCACCCGGGCCTTCTTCAACCCGTACTCCGCCAGACGGTGCACCAACGCCTGTAGCAACTGCATGCACAGAACAACACCCAGCACCCAGGCCAGCAAATCGTGGGTCTGACCCTCGGTGCTGCGCACATTGCACAACAACACACCCGCATAAATGGCTGCACCCGCATACAACACGCGGTAGTTGGCCGCCATCCGAAACAGCAAGGCGGGCAGCATCACAACCGCCATCAGCGCCCATCCAATGGCGAGGAACTTGGCACCCAACACGAACAGCGGATATGTTCTGAGCAGCCCCAGCTTGAGCAACTGGTCATACACCCAATCAAACCGTTCAGGAAAAAGGCGCAGCACCACATGCGCGCCCATGGTCCAGGAAAATGCCAGACTCATCAGGAGCGAGAAGCTAGGAGTTGGAAAGTATTCCTTCACGCCAAAAACCAAAAGTGCGAATGTCGGCAACAGCAACTCACTCCAAGGGTCGTCGCCTGCCAAAACAGCCATCCAAATGCTGAAGTAAACCGCACCAAGACAAACCGAAATATGGAAGTCGCTTAAGTACCCCGCTAGCCAACCAAAACGCTGAACCAGATACAGCAGGACAGAGGCAAGTACCGGAACTAAGGCAACAATGCGCAAGTCCAGGCTGGGTCGAGCATTTCGCTGGGTGCCTTGGTAATAACGCAATATGTCATAGAGGAAGAAATACACAAGTACCCCAACCAACCCAAAGCCAGCGAATTCGGCCAACGATGGGTTCGAAGAACCTGGCTCGTACAAGAAGGCCACTGCACCAAGGACCAGCAGCGCAAAGAAGATCCCTTGCAACTTGCCTCCTAGCGCCGCGAACTTCTGCGTCGCGGTGATAGCGGCTGGCGATGCGCCCAGCGCTTGCAGCGTGCTGGGCTTGGCCTGCAAAATGCGCGCACGTGTGGGGCAATCGAGCCCCGCCGCCAGCAGACGCAGCCATAGACCGCGCTTTTGATCCCATAGTTTTACCAGCGCCAGTGCCCATGCATGCTGGGCGTACTTCTCCGGGCGCAAAACAACAAAGACATCCGCAGCATTGAGTTGTCCGGCCACCGCGTGAGCAAGCGTGGGTCCTAGCATCTGATCGACGCGAAAGTCCTGGCCCCATTGGAAGTACCGCGTCAGCGCGGTCAGCACCTCAATCGGCAGCTGTGGCTGCTCCACAACAAATTGCGCAAAGGCCCTGGACGCGCGGCTATGCTCGGCAATGGGCAGATCTTCCAACAAGGCTTGCAAACCGGGCCAGGCCTGTACCAGGCCGGCACTGCCCTGTTCGGCCCACACGTCAACGCAGTTCTTGACCAGGCTCTCCACGCACAGGGTCTGCTCCATGTCTTCCTGCATGGTGACAGCAAGCGTGGTTTCGGGCAGCGCCACTGTGGGCTCAAGCGCTGCGGCCTGCTGCACCTCTAGCGCCTCTGGCGCCTCTTGGGCTTCCTGCTCCTCTGGCTTGATGTGCGGCACCACCAAGGGCTCAACCTTGTGTTCACCCTCGTCAGCCAGTTCTTCTTCAACGCCATACGCCGCAGAAAACTTCGCGTACTGCTGCGCCCAGTCATAGGCCTCACGCAGTTGCTGGTACGCCTCTGCGTCATCATCAGGCCGCGTGGTCTTGAGCTTCACGGAATAGGCCCGTTTGATGGCGCGAAGGTCCTGCGTGGGCTCAATGCCCAACAAATCCCAGGAGCGCATCAGAACACGAAGCCTTTGTCCAGCCCATCCAGGGCTTCGCGAAACGCGTCGCGGGCCTTGGCAACATCCCTTGCGTCCTGTGTGTCCAGCGCCATTTCAAACTGCGCCAGCCAACGCTGCAGCCACTGCCGCTGGTCGCCCAGACGGTCCTCGTACAGGCGTTTGGCCCGTTCGATCAGGTAGATGTTTTCCTGCTCGTCGCGCGGGTGCACCTTCAGCGACTGCAGGTGCTTGAGCGCCTGCGCGATCTGGTCCTCCGTCATGTTGGCGCCAGCCGGTTGGATGACCTTGGACGCAACCACCTTGTTGTTGTCACCGTCCTTGACCTCAACCTCCAGCATGCCATTGGCATCGTAGGAAAACCGCACATTGACGCCAAACTGCCCCGCGGGCTTGGGCGGAACCTCGATCTCCAGCGTGCCCAGGCGCATGTTCTCGCTGCCAATGGGCGACTCGCCCTGGCGGATATCGAACAGGATCTGCTTCTGGTTGTCGGCAACCGTGTGGTAGCTGCCCACCTTGGACACCGGCACCGGTGTGTTGCGCTCGATGATGGGCGAAAAGCGGTCGCCGAACACGCGTTCATTGATGGTCTCACTGACGACGACCCCCATGGAATAAGGCATCACGTCCGTCAGCACCACTTCATCCAGTGCCGCGTCCCTGGCCTTCAAGGCTGCCTGGATGGCGGCGCCGCGGGCAATGGTCTCGTCCGGGTTGATGGTGCGCAGCGGCAAGCGCTGGAAGAGTTTGGTGACCGTCTGGCGCACCAGCGGCATACGCGTGGCGCCGCCCACCAGAATGATCTCGGCCAGCTCGTTGGGTTCCAGGCGTGCATCGGCCAGGGCCCGCTCTATGGGGCGGCGCAGGCGTTTGACCAGCTCTTCGCTAGCTTTTTCAAAGTCCTCTCGCGTGATCGTGTGGACGATGGCCTCTCCCTTCCAGCTGAAGCGCATCTCCACGTTGGCGCTGTCGCTGAGGTCGCGCTTGGCCTGCTCGGCACTGCGCCACAGGGCCTTGGTGGAAGCGATATGCTCGCGGTCCTTGTCGGACAAGCCCTGGCATTTTCCCAGGAACAGCCCCTCGATGACGGCCACGAAATCTTCGCCGCCCAGACGGGTATCGCCTGCGCTGGAACGCACCTCCACCACACCGTCAAAAAACTCCAGCACCGACACGTCAAACGTACCACCACCCAGGTCAAACACCAAAAAGGTGCTGTGATCCGGGCGTTCCTGCAGGCCATAGGCCAGGCCCGCGGCGGTGGGCTCGTTGAGCAAGCGCTCCACCTGCAGACCCGCCAGCTCGGCAGCGTGTTTGGTCGCCCGGCGCTGCACTTCGTTGAAGTAGGCTGGCACCGTGATCACGGCTTCCGTCACAGGTATACCCAAAAAATTCTCGGCATCTGCCTTCAGCGCCTTGAGCACCATGGCTGAGAGCTCTTCGGCACGGAAGTCGCGGTCGCCCAGCATGATGGACTTGTCGGTCCCCATCCAGCGCTTAAAGGTGACCGCTGTCCGGTCCGGATGTGTGTTCAGGCGTTCGCGCGCAGCCAGGCCGACCAGCACGGTGCCGTCTTCGGCCAGGCTGACGGCGCTGGGCGTCAATACATGCCCGAGGGCATTGGGGATCAGGATGGGCTGCCCATCCCGGTACACAGCCACCAGGCTGTTGGTTGTGCCAAGATCTATACCGACGTACATAGTGTTGTTTGAATGAATGTATGTGTGACCCTCAGATCATATGGGTTGAGGCCCACACCGATACTGGCACCCGATCTCAACGCCGAATAGCTATTGAATTTATAGCGAAAAATGACTATTTCACGAGGGCTATGGGCCGATTCAACCAACACTGCACGGCTAGGCAGCCGGCGCCCACTCCCGCACATAAGCCGGCGCAGGCTGCGAACACAGCAGGTCCGCCACCGGTTCCCCGTGCTGCTGCACCAGGGGCAACACGCCCACCCAGGCGGCAACTCCCATGTCTTCTGCGTCGTCTATGACGCCGCCGGTGCGCACCTTGCAGGCCGCCTCATCCAGGCCGATGCGCATGACCGTGGTGGCGGCCAGCTCCTTGCTATTGCCGGGGCGGGCCTCGTGCTCGCGACCGGGGGCGATGTGGCGCATGAAGGCGTCCATCGCCTCGGCCTTGGCCTCCACCTTGTCAAACTGGCCATAGACCATGGCCGAGCGGTAGTTCATGGAGTGGTTGAACGCCGAACGCGCCAGCACCAGGCCGTCGATGTGTGTCACCGTCACACAAGCCTGTGTGCCCTTGGCCAGCAGCTTGATCAGGCGCCCGCCGTTGGAGCCATGGATGTAGAGGTGCTCACCCTCGCGCCAGCAGGCAGTCGGTATGCAGTGTGTGCCCTTGTCGTCGGCAAAGGCCACATGGCACACATAGGCTGCGTCCAGGATTGCGTGCAGCGTGGCGCGGTCATAGTGCGCGTTTTCGGCAATGCGGCGGATGCGGGTGCGGTCGGTGGGGGCCGCGGCGGTTTCAGTAGTCTGGTTCATGGGGTTCCGTTCAAATCAAGGAGGCAGAATGTAGGGCCTGCGTGGACCCCTGAAAAGATCCACCCATGCACTATTTTTTAGGGCCACATAAAAAGACACCGCCATGGATTACCAGCTGTTGTTCTCCCGCTTTGTGGCCACGGCATCCCACGCCCGCTTGCCGCGCCAGCGCCAGTTGCATGAGTGCCTGCGCCATAACATCCGCAGCGGCACGCTGGGCGCCGGCACCCGCCTGCCCGCCAGCCGCACGCTGGCGCAGGAGCTGGGGGTGTCGCGCAACACCGTGCTGTATGCCTATGACCAGTTGTCCACCGAAGGTTTTGTGCTGCCCGACCGGCGCGGCACCGTGGTGGCGCCGCTGGCGGCCCTGGCCGTGCCAGCACGCGCGGTGCCAGCGCTGCGCAGCCGGCTGTCGCGCCGCGCACAGGGCCTGCCGCTGTTGCCCGATGCCGAACTGTCCGCCGCCTTTGCGCCGGGTGTGCCGGCGCTGGGCAGCTTTCCCACCACGCTGTGGCGCCGCCTGCTGGACCGGGCCTGGGCTGGCATGCGCCCCGCGCAGTTGAACTATGCCGACCCGGCAGGCGATATGACCTTGCGCAGCGCCATTGCCGAGCACCTGCGCGTGGCGCGCGGCGCGCTGGTGGACAGCAGCCAGGTCTTCATCACCGACGGCACGCAGAGCAGCCTGGACCTGTGCGCCCGCGCCTTTGCCGACCCCGGCGACACCGTGTGGATGGAGAACCCCGGCTACCAAGGCGCCCAGGTCGCCTTCCGGTCCGCGCAGTTGCGCCCCATCGGCATCGTGGTGGACCCCGACGGCATGGCTCCTAGCGCAAAGGACTGGCAGCAGCACCCGCCCAAGCTGATCTACGTGACCCCGTCACACCAATACCCCACGGGCAGCGTGCTGAGCCTGGAGCGGCGCCTGGACCTGATTGCACAGGCGCGCAAGGCGGCCGCGCTGATCATCGAGGACGACTACGACAGCGAGTTCCGCCACGACGGCCCGCCCCTGGCCTGCCTGCAAGGCCTGGCTGCGGATGCACCAGTGCTCTACCTGGGCACCTTCAGCAAGACCATGTTCCCCGGGCTGCGCATAGGTTTTGTCGTGGTGCCGGCCAGCCTGGCGCCGCCCATGGCCGCGCTGCTGGCACGCACCGCACCACGCGGGCGCACGGCCGACCAGTTGGCCCTGGCCGACTTCATGCGCAGCGGCCAGTTCAGCCTGCACCTGCGCCGCATGCGCCGGCTCTACCGCCAGCGGCGCGACGCACTGGTGGCCGCGCTGCAGGAACAACTGGGCGATGTGGCCGATGTATTTGGCGGCACTGCCGGCATGCACCTGGCCCTGCGCCTGCACGACCCCCAGGCCGACGACGCCGCCATGAGCCAGCACCTGCTGGCCCAGGGCATGGTCGCCCCCGCGCTGAGCCTGCACGCAGTAGGCACACGCGCCCAGCCCTGGCGCGGCTTTCTGCTGGGTTATGCCCAGGTGCCGGTGGAGCAGATGCCTGCGCTGGTGAAGAAGCTGGCGCAAGCGGTGCGGCGCCATTGAGGTGCCGGTTGCGCCATCCCTCGCTGGGCTATGATCCCAGCCGCCATTGCGACCGTAAGAGCCGCGGGCATCCAGACCACAAAAAGGGAGTAAAAACTTGAGATCGATTCAGCGCGCCGCCGTGGCTTCAGCCTTGTGCATTGCCGGCCTTCACACCGCATGGGCCCAGGCCCCCTCCGACAAAAGGGAGGCTGCCACCTCCAAGAAGTGGCATGTGCAATACGACGTGGCCACCGACGGCCGCGCCATCCAGACCTTTGAGTCACTGGTCGAAATCCACCAAACCCGGGCTCTGGAAGGTCTCAAGACCTATTCCGTATCCTTCAGCAACAGCATTCAAACGGGCGAGATTTTGGAGGCCTACACCCTGAAGAAGGATGGCCGCAAGATTACGGTGCCACCCACCAACTTTCAGACCACCACCAACCAGGGGCGCGGGGAAGCAACACCCATGTTTTCAGACCGCACCAGCATCTCGGTGGTCTTCCCCGATCTGGCTGTGGGCGACTCGGTGGGCATTCGCTACGCCATTGCCGACAAGGAGGCAATTTTTCCCGGCCAGTTCTCGGCGGCACAAACCCTGTCTGCCTACCGCAGCTACCAGGACGCGCAGATCACCCTGCGCGCACCCAAGGGGCTGAAGCTGGGCATTGAATCCCATCACCTGCAAGAAGTGCCGGCCACCGAAGACGGTGAGATCCGCACCTTGCAATGGCGCTACAAGAACGCCGTACCCAAGCAATGGAATGAAAGCGACGACGGCATCTGGCGCATGGATGAGAGCCCTTCGGTCGCCATTTCCACCTTCGACAGCTACGAGGCTATCGCCCAGGCCTACGGCGTGCGTGCACTGCCCAAAACCGAACCCAGCACCCGCGTGCGTGAGCTGATGCAAATGGTTGTGGGCGACGAGAAGAAGCCCGACGCGCGTGCCCGTCTGCTGTACGAGTGGGTTTCTCGCACTATCACCTATGGCGGTAATTGCATCGGTGTGGGCGCGGTGGTACCGCGCGACCTGGACACCGTGCTGGACAACAAGATGGGGGATTGCAAGGACCATGCGACCCTGCTCCAGGCCTTGCTGACTGCGGCCGGCGTTCGCAGTGAGCAGGTCTTGATCGGTGGTGGTTATGACCTGATCCGTACCCCCGTGGTGTCCACCGTCAACCACGTCATGAACTACCTGCCAGACCTCAAGCTTTATGTGGACGCCACGGCCAAAGACGTGCCGTTCGGATACCTGCCATCCAGCAGCTACGGCAAACCGGTGATCCATGTCGGCAATGCGCAAGCCCTGGCCAAAACCCCGGACCAGCCATACGACAAGACGCAACAGCGCCTGACCACGAAACTGAAAATGGCCAAGGACGGCAGCGCCTCGGGCGAATTTCAGGTTTCACTGCACGGGCTGGCCGCCGCCAGCGCACGCGCCTACTTTCGTGACATGAGCAAGAACGCCGAAGACGACTTCGTCAAGTACGCGCTTGACGCCTCAGGCTACAAGGGCCAGGGCGTGCTCACCAAGGGCAACACCGACGGAATGTCAGACCAGTACAGCTACCGCATCAGCTTTGAGGTCTCAAACTTCCTGGAAGGCGGCGCAAGCGGCGCGATGTGGCTGTGGCCCATCATGGATACCGCTATGCCCGTGACGACGTTTGCAAGCGTCAAGGGACGCGTTGAACCCAACCGGCGCCACGCGTGCCATGGCTTCTCCAGCTACGAAACGTATGACATCACGCTGGCGCCCGGCATCAAGTTTGTTTCGGTGCCGCCCAACAGCAAGATCCGCACGCCCCTGTTTGACTACACCGCCAAATACCAGCGCACCAAGTCGGGTTTGCTCGTTGAGCGCTCCGTGCAGGACCGAACACCCGTTAGCGTGTGCACGGCCGAGATGGCCGCCGACTTGCACAAACACGCCCTGCCGGCTGCCGAAAACCTGCGCACCCAGGTGCTTTACCAGCGCCAGCTCCGTTAAGTCAACGCCACAGACCACTATCTCGGCGCCCGGCCGCTTGGCCGTGGGCACGGCGCCGGCCTGCACCCGTTGGTCTACCGCATCGCGAAAGCGGTGCTGCGTTAACGAGCGCCGCAACCGCAGTCACTACATTTTTGATAGCGGCATGTATATATCCGACGAGGGCTAGCGGCCAATTCATTAAAACCCCTCCGCCCCAGAGGCTAGGCAGGCACAGACATGGCTGGCAACGTGGATACGGCTCGCTGTGGCGTCAGACATCCACATACCGGTTGCGGCCTGCCTGCTTTGCCCGGTACATGCGTTGGTCAGCCAGTTCTACCAACGCGGACCAGGTGGAAACACCGTCAGATGGAAAGCTGGCAATGCCCAAACTGGCCGTCAGCGGCGTGTCATCCGGGCGCTGGCCAAGACCCGCCGCCATCAGACGTTCGACAAAGGCAACGGCTTGTTCGCGGCTGGTATCTGGCAACACAATCAAAAACTCTTCGCCACCCCAGCGCAAGGCCAGGTCCGATGCCCGCAGCGCCGCGCGCAAGGCAGCGCCCGCCTGGGCCAGGATGGCGTCTCCGCGTTCATGCCCAAACCGGTCGTTGATGTCCTTGAAATGGTCCAGGTCCAGAAACACCACCGACAGTGACTGGCGCTGGCGCTGCGCCAGTCCAAAATACATGCCCATCAGCTCTTCACCCGCGCGGCGCGCATAACACTGGGTCAGCGGGTCGTGCGAGGCCTGCGCGATGATGGCATTCATCAGCCCCAACTGGTTCATGCCGGCCACGGCCGACATGGCAGTGACCAGCAATGCCAGCCACAACACACCGTAACTTGTGAGCGCCAGCCCATAGTGGTTCTGCGTGGCCATGGTCCCCCATTCCACCAGCATCACCATCAGCCCCAGTGCCAGGGCCTCAAGCCAGGCGAGCGGAAAAATGCTGATGGCCGCCGCCATGGCAAACGGCATCAAGGTATAGACAGCGCCTACCGCCGCAGCGGCGCCGGTCAATTCCTGTTGCGACAAAAGCGCGTTGCACGCAAACAGGAAAAGTGTGGGTATGGCAAACAACAGGGCCAGGCCAAGCTTGGCCTGGAGCATGCCGGTAGCAGGGCGCAACGCAAAGCCCAGCCCCAGCAGGGCGGCGCTGGCAACGACACGCGCCAGCGCCAGATAACCCAACAGGCGTGCCGGAAACACCAGTGCATCCAGCGCGACAAAGGCCAGCGTGACAACGGCCAGCAGCAACGCCGCAGCGCGCGCGCGCAAGATCAATGTGGCGGACCTGCGCTTGCTCAGCAAACGTGAATCGTCACCAACCGCGTGCAGCAATTGCGACCAATCGCCCGCTGGGTCTATGGCGTACCACAGACGAAAACGGGCGCCCCAACGGCGCGTAGGCAATGTCATTGTGCGAGCCCTCGGTTGCGTCCAAGACTTGTTTGTTTGTACTTGTTTGTGCAGGGGCTCCCTGGCCTTTGTGCGATTGTGGGCGCGGCGGGCCGCCCAAGAATTGACGCAGGTCAACACCCGGACCGGGCACACCACAGACACCGCATAGTCGGCAATGCCCGACAGGCACAGACATGACTGGCAACGTGGACACTGCGCGTGGTCTAGGCTAAGCTCCTTTTCTTTCATTCAACCAGACAGTCAGGGAGGAAGCAGACCATGCCCAGTACAACAACCAACACCGTCACCCTACACCGCGTCTTGCGCGCCCAGCCGGAGCGCGTCTACAAGGCATTTCTGGACGCCGATGCCATGGCCAAGTGGCTACCGCCCTATGGTTTTACCTGCAAGGTGCACCACATGGAGGCCACCGTTGGCGGCACCTTCAAAATGTCGTTCACCAACTTTGGCAGCGGCAACGGCCACAGCTTTGGTGGTGAATATTTGGAACTGGTGCCCGGGGCCAAGATTTGCTACACCGACAAGTTTGACGACCCCAACCTGCCCGGCACCATGAAGACCACTGTCACCCTGAAACAAGTGTCCTGCGGCACCGACATCAGCATCGTGCAGGAAGGCATACCCGAGGCCATCCCCGCAGAGATGTGTTACCTGGGCTGGCAAGAATCACTGGCACAACTGGCCACACTGGTTGAACCACAAATTCCTGATTAATTAATTCAACAAGGAGGACACCAAAATGACACTAGAACCGTACCTAAGTTTCAACGGCCGCTGCGAAGAAGCCCTTGCCTTCTACAAAGAAGCGCTGGACGCCGAAGTGACCATGCAAATGCGCATGAACGAAGCCCCCGATCCCCCACCGGCCGACTGCATCCCCGCAGGGTTTGAAAACAAGATCATGCACGCCAGCATGCGCATAGGCGAGATGAACCTGATGATGACCGACGGCAACAGCGCCGAGCCGCCCAGCTTCAAGGGCTTCAGCCTGACCCTGGGTGTGGCCGACGAAGCCGAGGCCGAACGCAGATTCAACGCGCTGCAAAAAGGCGGCGGCAAGGTCACGATGCCCCTGGGCAAGACCTTCTGGTCGCCCTGCTTTGGCATGCTGGAAGACAAGTTTGGCGTGGGATGGATGGTGATCGTGCCGCCGGCGGATGCGCCTACCAATTGAACCAGGCGGCAACACCCTGCCGAGGTAGCTGATGCCCCGAAAGGCAATGTGATGGTGGTGAGCAATCGCCCCAAGCCACTACGGTTTTTATAGCTGCTTACGCTTATTCCACGGGGGCCAGCGGCCCCCTTTTATTTGCATAAACCCCACACCCGGGCAAACACCCCCTAGCCACTTGTTGATAAAGGCGGCAAGATGGTTACATAACGATACAAATTCACTCAGGGGGTGATCCGGAATGTCCATTCCTTCCATCAGCACGCGTGCCTCGCGCACGGTCCACTGCGGAAAAACGCTTCCTCGAACCTTGCCAGCGCACTCTTTGCGCAACGCTCTGGTTGTGCTGGCGCTAAGTTGTGCTTCGTACACCGCGCTGGGCTTTCAGGTCCTCCCCAAAGTCAGCGACGTAGACCGCAAGCTTGCTGGCCTGGGCAGCAACTGGGTGCTGGACCCGCTCGCACAATTTGGCATGCGAGGCCTATTGCCCATGGTCAAAAACCCTGTGCATGAAGCAATCACCCTGGCAGCAGTTGGTTGCAATGTGCCAGCCAGCCAAGAGAAGGATTGCGTCGTTCTGGAGGCTGTCCAAGCCAACCGAATCCTTCTGTACGGTGTGCGTTGGCCCGACGACCCGCCGTTTGCTCTGGACAGGAATAAACCACCCAGCATCTCCGACTGCGACACACGCGTGACCATGCGCTCCACCGCACAGCCCAAGTGCTGGATGGGATTGTTCAAAGATGCGGGCGCCAAAGCGAAGACCGTGCTGGCCAAGACACCGGGTAGCCCCGCCTTTGGCCCTGGCCACTACATGCTGTATCGCTCGCACTATGGCGATTTGCAGTTCTTTCACTCCATGGCCGCCTACGACGGCGAGCGGGCGGCTGACACAAAAGCGCGAATGAGAATGTGGGCGCAATTTCTATGGGGCGTGGCAACGGGCCAAGTGCCGACGGATCGCTTCATCCGTGATCTGGGTTTTGCTGAATTGACGCCCTACTTTCCAGGCGACATCACCGTTACCAATCTCTTCTCAACAGGTATCCCAGAAGTCCGCAAAGACCTCAACAAAGTCGCGCTGGGCATATTGCTGCACATGCTGCAAGACAGTTTTTCAGGAGCACACACCGACCGCCTTCCTGAGATGGGCGGCCAGTGTTCAGACATGCCACGGTTCTCGCGCCCAGGAAAAGTGGCGCAGTTTTATAGCTACGCGCAGCAGGAGGGTGGAATGCATGACGAGGAAGATACGTTCAACTCTCTCGGCCTTCAAACACTGCAAACCTCTCCGACAGTGGTTGACGTAAGCCGTGATTTCGTCACTTTGTGGAACGAGAAGGCGTCTTGGGATCAGGCATCCAAACTCTTTGACTGTGTTGTTGATTTGCAGGACCTGGAGGCTGCTGCAGGGCCGGGCAGGTTTGTGGTGCAGCGGTAGTCGCATTCACTCAAGGGCGAGCCGAGATGGTGACTGTCATTCCTTCCATCAATACCTGTGCGTCCCGCAAGGGCAAAGGCAAGCAGGGGCTGCGTGGGTGTTTCATGTGGCAGCGACCTGGGCTACACAAAGGTTGGTGATTGACGTGGGGATTGGAGCGACTGTGTGGTCAGCGAGCTATTTTTAGAACGATGAAACGGAGACTTACATGCGCTTAGCAGGACTATTGATCAAAAATTACAAACGTATTGGTGATCATGAATGCGGAATTCGGATAGACGAGATCGTTGTACTCATTGGCCAAAATAATGCAGGCAAGTCGACTGTACTCGATGCGTATGAGACCTTTGCATCCACTGGCAAGGCCTTGGACGAGAGCCATTTCAACAATAGCGACATATCTAAGCCTGTCGAAATTACCGGGGTCTTCGATCAACTGACGCCAGAGGACGAGGAAACAATCGGCAAAAAATGGACTCTTTCAGACGCAGACTTTGGCGATTGTGTAAAAGTGCGTTGGATCTGGAAGACGCCAAATGAGAAAGGGCAAAAACAGTCCTACAACCCGGCTACGAACCTTTTTGAAGACGGCGGAGTTGGGGGGTGGGACTCGCTATTTCAAAGTCGTATCCCACAACCGGTACGTATCAAACCAACAGACCCAATAGAGCAAACAGAAATAAAAATTGTCGGAATGCTCAAGGAGCATGTAAAAACGCGACTCAAAGCAGATGCCAGCAGCACAAATGAGGTGGTGGCCCAAATTGAACTACTTGCGCAAAAATTGTTTGAAGAATCAAAGAGCGCTTTTGACGACGTGGCAGCCAAGATCACAAGCAGCGTTTCCCAAATTTTCCCTGGAACAACAATCGAGCTGATTCCTCGATCAAAAAATGCAATAGACGAAAAGGTCATCGGCGCGGAGTCGTACCTCAATATTGGCACAACCGGTGGAGGCACGACTCCACTACTCCTTCAGGGAACCGGCATTCAGCGCGCCCTGTTGTGGTCGGCGCTTTCCGTTATGTCGGAATCAAGTGGGCCAAAAAAGAAAGCCAGCCATTCAACGGGAGTTAGCCGCATTCTTCTGATCGACGAGCCCGAAGCATTTCTGCATCCGCCCACGATTCGCGGCGCGCGCGAAGCGCTTTACAACTTTGCACTCAACAATCCCGATTGGCAAGTAATCGCGACCACTCATTCCCCGATATTTATCGATCTCTCAAAAAATCACACAACGATTGTTCGCGTCGACCCAAACTCACCTGCGCAGCACTTTATTTCTACGGACAAGGTCTCGTTCGACGAACCCGAGCGCATGCGACTTCAGATGATTCGACGATGCCATCCTGCAGTCAATGAATTTTTCTTTTACGACAATATCGTTTTGGTAGAGGGACCGACTGAACACATTGTCGTAAAGCATGTCGCGGAAAAAATGGGTCTCGATATACATGTCATCGACTGTTTGGGCAAGGCGAACATTCCGCTGTTTGCCAAGATCCTCAACCAATTCAAATTGCCTTACTTGGTGATTCACGATGCTGATACGCCAAAAGTGAAACGTAAATTAAAAATGGTTGCCGGCGCAATGTGGACAATGAATCAGAACATTCGTGCCATAGTTTCACAGTCAATCGGGGGCGCGATATTTACACAGTTTCCTCATTTCGAAGGCGAGTTTCTTGGAGAAGAACTTAACGGTGGCAAAGTTGACCGCGTGTTGGAATTGCTGTCTGACTCGACTACGACGGAGTACCTGGGAGTATGCGACACCTACACTAAAGCGTTGACTCGGGAGTTATCCGTACTCACTACCGATTGCACATCTTTTGATGCTAAGCGCGATGCCTACATCGCCAAAAATTCACTGTCTGCCGATCCATTCTGGTCTTGACTCCGAGTGAGGAAAATCAAATAAATTCCATATCAAACGTGTGACAACCGCGCATTTTTCATATCCCGTAACCTTACGAACGACAACTTGACGCTACAACTTCTCAGGGCAAAGCAGGTGATTGCAACACTGCGTCATCTCTTGCTTTCGCGATGCGATACCAAAAGACGGCTGGAACTGGCGTTCGAAAGTGCCGACAAGCGATGAAGTCAAGCGCCCATATTCCAACTGAACGCGCTGGTGAGTGCTCTGCCCACTGAAATCGCTCAATAGTCAAAAAGTCAACCGTTCTGCTTCGTAAGTCTGTTGGAAATGGAGGCAAGTTATAGGGGGCCTCAGCTTCGCCGTTCTCTATGTGAGCGGGGCCAAAGTACCACTGCTTTGGCCAATCAACCGTTGGATGCCAAAGTTGCGCTCCCACCTGCGGATAGTCAGCCACAAGCGACTTAGCTAGCCGTTCATATGACTGATCCACGTGAAGCAATGCAGACCACGCAGCGACCGTGGCGAGCATCCATGACGTATTCATTTGCGCGTCCCTGAAATCTGCGTCGCCATGGACATCCAATTCGACCAAATCATCCAGTGAATCACTTCCAACAGGGAACAGCCGCCCCATTTTGAAAGTGAAATCGAGCCGGAGTGCCAATTCCTCAAGCCACGCCGTGGCACGCTCACTTTGTCCTGTCAAAACAAATAGTAGTAGCGCAAGTGAAACATCAATGGCATGACCATCAAGCCGAGGTGAGCCCGACGCGCCATGATTTTCAATCAATGCCCCTAGCGCGTGAACAACGGCCTCGACGTTTTGAGCGGTTACAGCTTTCACATCTTCGGTGGGTTGCGCCAATGCTTGCGTCAAACCGATGCTTGCTAATAATCCAATATGTTCAAAAAGAACCACAGAAAACTCACCACTCTCTCGACAATATCCTGATAGACCGTCCCGGGTATTTACATGATCCAGCATCGCTTCGTAGTACCGGTTTGCCACTTTTTGATATGAGGCCCAGATTGCCGCAACATCATCGTAAAGCGCGCGTTGATCCTCTTTTTCGTGGAGCTGCAACCGGTGCCATACCCAAAGAATTGCACGCTCGCAAACCCATAGCGATTGACACCTTTCACCATCGGCGTCGGCCCAGTAAGCACAAACGTTCGCTGCCAAATGAACCCGTCGCAAAGCCTTCTGCAATGCCTTTGTGGTCTGTTGCTTACCAGTTTCGGTCAACACCCCAGACATTGACAATCCCAACTGCCGAAGAAATAGCCTACATAGATCAGGAAAGCGGTAATCAGAATCGGCCGCCAAGGCCAATGACTTGCGCAAGTCTGACCTATCCACCGAATCAAACAAATGCTCGTCAAGTAGGTGCATTTCCAAGAGTTCAGCGACCTTGTCACCACTCCAAAAATCAAACGACGCCCGATCAGCGTGGTTGGAAATGAAGCCTTTCCAATTCAGTTGGATTTCTTGCTTCAGATCACCGGTTGTCGATACGATGATCACCTTTCTAAAACTTAAGTACTGGGCGGGAATATGCGTACCAATGTAAACATCTAGCACTTCTTCCAAGCTCTCGCGAACTGCGTTGGGATTGCCACTCCAATCACTCCGACCTATGTCGCCTTGCTTCAAGACGAACAATAGTATTTCGTCAACACCATCAAGTCGCGATTTTCCGACTGCGGCAAAGTCAACACCAAATTGGCGCGGGCCTGTTTGCGGTTTGGCGAGGGCGACGTATCCCATTTCGAAAACCAGTTCCGGCAACAGCCGATCAAACTCATCGCGCTCTCTCAATGTTCGCAGATATTGAGATAGAACTAATTTCATTTTTCATCTCGCTTTGCATTTCTGAGTATGTACATCCGTATAGCATTCCCAACGGGGTCCAGAATCTCACGCCTTGGCAGCTGAATCATGTGAGAGAAGGACTTCATCTGCATTGGTTCCGTATAGGCGTCTCTCTGGTACTGGAATGATGTGTGCCCAGCTTTTATGTAAGTCTTTGAGACGAGTTGTTGGATGATTGAGCCCTTTTCCGCCTCCTTTGTTGCTTCATTCATTTGTCGTCGTCTCGCTAAACTGAATTGCATCTGCAGAGTGGACGGTGGCTTTAGCTCATTCAAGCGCGGCAGTTTCTCTAACTCCTTCATTTGTCTTTCTATTTCGAGGCAAATGGAATTTAGCACTTGTTGATCACGGCCGCTTGTTGCCTTTTCCGCGACCTTTTCTACAGCTTCAATGGTGCTAGTCGGGTAGTCGTATCCAATTTCATCAACAAGAAGTGACCGCATAAAAGGCCAGACCCTATTTTCAGAATCATTGATCAACAACAGTGACAATGCTAGTGACAGAAGCTGATCAGCGTCGTGGACGTACCCCAGCAACCGGCGTGTCAAAAACATCAATTCAGCTTGATTCAAGCCGTCAAGGATTGATTTGGAAAATTTCAAGCTCGCAGACCTGCGACCTGACACCGTCGATAACACGCCAGCAGCGGACGATGGCAGCTTCGTGTCTTCACCAAGCAGCCAACTAGTCAGCCAATCAGCAAACAGGTCGGGATCGCTCAATATCTGCGATGTGCACTGCGAAAAAATCTCCGTGAATTGGCGATTGTTCGGGCCATTGTGTGGCTGTGCCAATACCCATGTACGCAAGAAATCGAGTGCGGCATTGCAATGCGCACTATTCGGCGTGATCAACGAAGCCAACGGGTACTGCAAGAAATCGATTGCCCCTTTGTAGGTGGGTTCAAGGGTTCTGCATCTATTCAGCCAGTAGAAGTACCGTTCCCCATCAAGAAGCTCTTGGGAGTACCGACCCAATGCCACAGCAAGGTGCGCGAGAACGTCTTGATTGCTTGCGATTGCCAACGCACTGAGATGTTCGTCGAATTCCGTGGTTAGATGAATGAGTTGAGTCGCAGCGCCGACTGCTGCCATCCGTTTCGTGCTGTCCGGGCTCAACAAATTTGCGCTTATCAGATTCCTTAACTTCGTCCCGTACTCTGCATCAAGGGTTTGAGAGTGAAGCATTCGTGCGGCAACTCGTAGTGAAAGAGCTGCTACTTGAACGTCAGATTCTGGTGCGGTGACGTCCAACAACTTGGTAGCTGCGGCGTTTGAGTTGCTTTTGAACCAGCCCATCCACACTGCACCCAGCAAGTTCTCTCTGGATTTCAATTCGTCAGACAGTAAACTGTTTGTAAGAAGTGCGGCCTTTTCAGCATGGCTTGACATCCAAATCTCGATTGAACTGAACAACATACCTACAGCCATGTCGCCTCTGGTCCGCTCATACTGCGCGTCGTTGAGCAGGATCAGCGATTCAGTGTCCAGTGCTTTTGCGCTCAATAGAAATGCCTGTACGAGGTGTAGTACATCAAATACTTGCGCACCTTTTGAAATTCGGTCAGCTGCCAATTGCAGGACATCGACTTCCGTGGCATTGGCTAATAAGCGGCCTGATGCCATGTCGCTGTGGCCAATTTCATGCCGCCACAGGCTGTACGCAGCCTTGAACAGCGAATCGGCCTCAACAGAGCCCTCTGCACGCAGTTTCGCCAGAATATCGGAGGCAACGATGGCGTTAATGTCTTCCAAACATTTGAAGCGCAAATGCGCATCTTCAACGCTTGCTGGATGCTCAGCAGCACCACCGAAATCGACTTCTTTTCCATTGGGAATGGGGATAGATAGGCCGCCCGTCCCGCCTTGGTGCAACATCAACGCAAGCTCGGCCACTGAAATCAACTGGGTTTCATCTACTGGTGGCATGAATAACCTCCGCTTTCAAAATACTTTGTTTGGTTGCGAGTAGCTGTCCTGCACTGTCTGCACAGAACCACCTACCGCACGTCCCTTGGCGTCCCCCCGCTTCCCGCTGCTACACCTCCAACCGCGAATGCCCAATCCCCCCGCCCTTCTCCACCCTGATCTGCGCGGGGATGCGTTCCTTCAGCGCCTCCACGTGGCTAATGATGCCAATCATCTTGCCGCTTGCGTTCAGTGAGTCCAACGCCGTCAAGGCAATCTCCAGGGTGTCACCGTCCAGCGAACCAAAGCCTTCGTCGAGGAAGAGCGAATCGATGGACGTTTTGTTGCTCACCAGATCCGACAGCGCCAAGGCCAGCGCCAGGCTAACCAGAAAGCCCTCGCCACCCGACAGGGTGCGTGTGTCGCGCGTGGCATCGCCCTGCCACGCATCCACAATGTCCAGCTCCAGCTCCCCCGTGGGTTTGCGGCGCAGCAGGTAGCGGCCATGCAGGCGGGCCAGGTGGCGGTTGGCAAGCTGCAGCAAGTGGTCCAGCGTAAGCCCTTGGGCAAACTTGCGGAACTTGTCGCCTTTGGCGGAACCGATCAGGCCGTCCAACCGCTGCCAAATATCGGATTCCACGGTTTGGTCATTGATTTGCGCAAACAGCGCTTGCTGAGCTGTTCGGTGCTGCGCGTCGCTGGTGAGCAAGGCGCGTTGGGCGCCGATTTGCTCGCTAAGGGTGCTGCGCTGTGCTTCGAGCGCTGTTAGTTGCACAGCGATTTCTTCGGGCGCCAGTGGCGTGAGTGCTTGCTCTTGCAAATGCGCGTGTTTGCCGCGTGCTGCCTGCAACAGCGCGCTGGCCCGCTGCTCTGCCGCGTGCAAGGACTCTTTCAGCACGGTCAAGCGCTGGCGTTCGGGCTCGGGCAAGAGGGCTGCCATAAAAACCGACACGTCGGCGAAAGGGCTAGTCTGCAAGGCGGGTTGCCATGCTGCTTCAGTGTCGAGCAAGGCTGTGCGCTGCTGCGCAAGCGCCGCCTGTGCTTGTGCGTAGCGACCGTTCAGCGCGGCCACGGATTCGGTCAGGTGGGCTATTGCCTGGGTGCAAGTGGCAAGCGCCGCTGGTACATCCGTGGTGGCAACTTCCGGTTGCGTGGGCAAAGCAACGGTCAGTTCATGCGCACTTGCCTGCAATTCGGCCCAGCGTTGTGTCCACAGAGTTGCCGCTGTCTGCGCTGCGTCGCGCTGGGCTTGCTGGCGGGTGATGGCTTGCGTCAGCTCCTGAAGTTTGGCTTGGGTTTGTTGCCAGTGCCGCCATTCACCGTCACGCTCTTGCAGCCAAGGCTTGGGCTCGGCTGGCAAGGTGTAACCCGCTTCCGCCAAAGAGGCTTGCAGGTTCGTGTCCAGCATGGTGATGTCTTGCTGGTACGCGCCGCCTGTTTGCACCAGGGCCGCGTGGCGCAGTTGTGCCTCTTGGGCCGCCTGTTGCAACAGCGCCAACTGGCTTTGCGCGGTTTGTAGTACTTGAGCGCTTTGATGGGCCGCTGCTTGGGCACGCTGAACGGTTTGTTCACCCACCTCTGCGGCTTGCAGTTCGTGGGTGCGTTGGGCCAGAGCCTGCGCAGCGGCGCGGCGGCCTGCACCCAAGGTATCGGCGCTTTGCCACGTGTCGTCGGTCAGTGTTGGGGTGGCGTTCACCTGGCTGATGGACGCGGCCCAGCCGGTTTGCCACCGGTTGATGAGCTGGTCGGTTTGTTGTTGTTGGCTCAGCCGTACGGCTTGTCTGGCTTCGCTCGCCGCCACCGCCGTGGCGGCGGCTTCTCCTTGCGACTTCAGTTTTGCAAGTGCGTCTTGTTTTTGCTTTAGCGCAGCGGCAGTGGCTGAAACGTCCAGCGCCTGGTAGGCGTCGATGGCCGGGTGCTCCACGGCCCCACAGAGGGGGCAGGCCTCGCCGGGCTGCAGGGCCTGGCGGTGTGTATCCAGGCTTTGGATGCGGTGTTCCTGGTCGAGCAACCTTTGCTTGTCCGCCACTTGCTCATGAATGGCCTTGTACTGCTCGCGCAGTGCCAGCAGCGTTGCAGTTTGTTCGGTGACCGCGGCCTCGCCCTGCTGCACCTCTGCGACCCACGTGGCTTGCTGACCGCTGAGTTCGCGGCGCTGCTGGGCCAATGCCTCCAGTTGTTGCCAATGGTTGACGTGCCCTTGCTCGGCCTGCCACTGTGTACGCAATTCCGCAGGTGTCTGCCCTGCCAGGCGTTGTTCCTGTTCCGCCTGGGCAGACTGGTGCGCGGACTCTGCTGCAGCTTTGGTTTGCGCCGCAGTTTCAACCACTGCATTCTGGTCCGTGAGCTTGCCGCTGCGCTGGGTTTGCTCCTCTTGCAGCGCCTGCAATTCCAGTTGCTGGGTGGCAAGGGCTTGTTGTAGTTTGTGGCGTTGTTCAAGCTGCTGCCGCCATCCGCCCAGGCACTCACCCAGGGCGGCGCGTTGCGGGTGCGTGGCGCAAAAGTCGGCATGCTGTTGGTGTTCTGCCTCTAGCAGCGTCAGTTGGTTTTGCGCGTTCTCGGCAATGCGGCTGGCCAGGGTTTGGGCCAGGTGGTGCTGCTGGTAGTGACTTGCCGTATCGCGTTGCTGCTGCTCTTGCAGCGTGGTGAGCACGGCCTCGCTGGCATGGCAGGTGGTTATGGCTTGCTGCCAGGTGTGGTGCAGCGGCCGCAGCATCTGCGCGGGTTCGCTGTCGGCCAAGCGCCGTAGATCGGGCGTCGCAGCTTCCAGCGCTGCTACCGCTTCATGGCATGCAGTTTCTGTGGATTGCACCTCTTGCGCACCCTGCGCTAGATTCAAGTGCCACTGGCGTTGCGCCAAGGTGGTTTGGTGGGCTGTTTGCACACCCGCCAGCTCCATGCCCCAACGGTCCACATCGGCTTGCATGGCGTCGCGCTTTTCAACGCTAAAGAGTTCCACGCCGTCCGCACGGGCTTTGAGTTGCTCCAGTTGCTGCTTTGCCTCACGTGCCTGCTCGAATACTCGTTTGGAGATTTCGCCGTAGATCTCGGTGCCGGTCAGTTCCTCCAACAGTTCGGCGCGGTCGTTGGCGCTGGCGTTCAGAAAAGCCGCAAAGCCACCCTGCGCCAGCAGCATGGACTTGGTGAAGCGATGGAAATCCAGGCCGGTAATCTCGGCAATACGCCTGAGCTTGTCGTTGCTTTGGCTACTCAGAATTGTGCCCATGCCGCTGGCGCGGTCCACGCTGGCGAGTTCCACCTTGGGGGCTTGCAGCGCGCCGTCCACTTTTTCGCGGGCGCGGCGCTGGCTCCAGAAGGCGCGGTACACGGCGCCCTTCACCTCAAACTCCACCTCGGCCAGGCAGTCCACGGTGTGGCGCGTCATGATGTCGTTGGCCGAGGCGGAGATGCTTTTCAGGCGCGGTGTCTCGTGGTACAGCGCCAGGCAGATGGCATCCAGCAGGGTGGACTTGCCCGCCCCTGTGGGGCCGGTGATGGCAAACAGGCTGTTGTCGGCAAAAGGTGCTTTGGTGAAATCGATAGTCCACTCACCTTTGAGTGAGTTGAGGTTTTTCAGACGCAGGCTGAGGATCTTCATGTTGCGGCCTCGGTGAGGCCGGTCACGATGGCGCGGTAGCGTCGGGCCAAGGCCAGTTGTAGTTCTGGTGTCAGTTCTTCCTGCGCCAGGCGGCGCGCAAAAACATCGTCATGGCTGAGCTCATCCAGGGTTTCGCTCACCTCGCCAGTGATGCTGACTGTGGCATTGCCGCGCTGGCGGCGCACGCGCAAAACCTCCACGGGCAGGCCTTGTGTCAGGGCCTCGATGCGCGCGGGTAAGTCGGACAAATAGTCGTCTTCTGCGACGGTAACTTCAAGCCACACGGATTTGTCGGCGGAGCCCTCGGCAGCAGCGACGGTAATGGCGTCAGCCAACAACGCCAGGTTGCCGCTGACAGAAACCAGCGGCTGAAAACGCGGAACAAACAAGGGAGTGATGGCCGTCAATCCGTCCATGCCCAGGTCCACCAGCAACACTTCTTTCTGCTGCCGCGCTTCATCAAACCCCAACGGGATGGGCGAGCCGCAATAACGAATGTGGTCCAACCCACCCACTTTTTGCGGCTTGTGGATGTGGCCCAGCGCGATGTAGTCCACCAGCGGAAACGCAGCTGTGGGAAAGGCATCCAGAGAGCCCACATAAATCTCGCGCACCGACTCGTTGCTGCTGGCGCCCACGGTGGTGAGGTGCCCGGTGGCGATCAACGGCACGACGCGGCCAAGCTCTTTAGTTAGGGCCGCTTGGCGTTCGCGACCCGCTTCATGGACCGCTTGGTAGTAGTCCTGAATGGCGGCTCGCATGGATTGTTGCTTTTCTTCTGCGCTCTGCCCAGCCTGGCTTTGCAACACATCGCGGGGACGGATGAACGGCACAGCGCAGACGATGCAGCCGGCTTCACCCTTGCCACCCCGCAAAGGCAGCACAACGACTTGGCTTGAAGGAGCATCAACCGCGGCAACGACCGTGGAGCTGAGGCAGGCCAGCAAGTCACGGCTTTCACCCAGGGTCGCGACTGAATCGTGGTTGCCACCGAGCACAAGGAGTGCCACGCCAACACTGTGCAGGCGGACCACCAATTGGTTATACAACTCCCGCGCATAGCTGGGGGGTGCGCCGGTATCGAAGATATCGCCCGCGATGAGCACCGCGTCCACCGCCTGCTCATCAACCTGAATCAGCAACCAGTCGATCAGGGCTTGGTGCTCGGCCTGGCGGCTCTTACCCATGAAGTGCTGGCCCAGATGCCAGTCGGAGGTGTGGAGGATGCGCATGGTTGAACGGTCAGGTAAAGGATTTCAGGAGACAGCCATTGTGTAGCTGGAATCAACCGTCAGATTTGCAGTGTGATCGCCACCACACAACGGGGCAGCGCATCACTGCGTCTGCAGAAAACTTGCCTAATCGCTACCTTTAGCGTACTATTAAAAGTGTTATTAACCATACTTTATGGCACTCAACATGGCTCACATCAGCGCCAACGATCTCAAGACCAAAGGCATCTCAGCCATTGAGCGCGCGCTCAGCATGGCGCCCGAGGCCATTGTTTCGGTGCGGGGCAAAGACAGGTTTGTGGTGATGGACATTGCGCACTACCACTACTTGCGTGAATGCGAGTTGGACGCAGCATTGGCGCAAACCCGGGCCGACGTGGATGCTGGCCGCACAGTACAAGAATCGCCCGAAGCCCATTTGGCGCGGCTGGATGCGATGAACGCGGTGTGAGCGCGGCAGCCGTGCCTTTTAGCCTGCTCTTTACGGAGCAATACAACCGCCGTGCTGCCAAGTTTTTGAAACAACATCCAGAGTTGCGCGGCACTTACCTCAAAACACTCCAGTTGCTGGAGGCAAACCCCATGCACCCTTCCCTTCGTCTGCACGCATTGCGTGGCAAATTGGAAGGCCTACATTCGGTGTCAATCAATCTGTCGTATCGGATTACGCTGGAGCTATTGATCCAAAACCAGCAAATCATCCCGGTCAATGTAGGTGATCACGACACGATTTACTGATGACTTTGATCACCGACCCCTACTTCTACGCCGTCACCATCCCCGCAGTCCTCCTGCTCGGCATCAGCAAGAGCGGCTTCGGCGCAGGCTTCGGCTCACTCGCCGTGCCCATGATGGCATTGGCCGTGACCGTGCCGCAGGCGGCGGCCATTCTGATGCCGGTGCTGCTGTTGATGGATGTGCTGGGCATAGCCGCTTTTCGCAAAGACTTTGACCGCGCGCTGTTGCGCTTCATTCTTCCCTTCGGGGTGCTGGGCATTGTGGTGGGGACGCTGCTGTTCAAGCTGCTGAACGCGCAGACCGTGGCGGCCATCGTAGGTATCTTCACCTTGCTGTTCCTGGTGCAGCGTCTGTTGTTTCCGCCCCGGCCCAACAGCCCCTTGCCGCCCAAGTGGCTGGGCGCGGTGCTGACCACGCTGTCGGGCTTCACCAGCTTTGTGGCGCATGCGGGCGGCCCGCCCATCAACGCGTATGTGATCCCGCTCAAGCTGTCGCCCATACGCTTCACCGCCACGATGGCGTTTTTCTTCTTTGTGGTGAATCTGTGCAAGTGGACTCCCTACGCCTGGCTGGGCCTGCTGGACATGCGCAACATGACCACATCGCTGATGCTGCTGCCCCTGGCACCGATAGGGGTGTGGATTGGCGTGCACTGGGCGCGGCGCATCAGCCCCGTGGTGTTCTACCGCTTCTTGTATGCGGGCATGCTGCTGACTGGGTTGAAGCTGGTGTGGGATGGGTTGCTGGCTTAGGGCGCAGCTTTAAACCCATCCTCTCGCTGCGCACGCACGGCCAGCACAAACACGGTGTCAATCACCGCCGCATAGCGGTACAGCGCCACATAACCACGCGTGCCGCGGCCGATGACGAGTTCACGTTTGCCGTCTTTCACGGGGCGCCCGATCTGTGGGCTGTGGGTGAGGATTTGTATGGCTTCCAAAATTTCGCCAATGCGCTGGGGCGCAGAGCCAGAGTCGAACTGGGCGATGTGGTCGAAAAAACGGTCGAAATCGTCAAAGACTTCCGGCGCCAGCTCGATGCGCGTCATGCGCTGCGTCACTTGGCCAATTTGCGCGCGGCAGGCTTACGGGTGGGCTGGCCATTCGCCCGCGCGGCGAGGTAGGCTTTTGCGTCATCCCACGGCACGGTTTTGCCGCTGGCTTGAATGGTGGCCCAGCGCTGGTCGGCCACTGCGTTAAAGGCGTTGTCCAGTTCCACTTGCTCCACGGTTTGGGAGATGGCATCCAGAATGAAGGCGTGCGCGGTTTTGCCGGCGTGCTGTGCGGCCGCGGCCACACGGGCTTTGAGGTCGTCTTCAATGCGGATGGTGGTGGTGGACATGCTGCGGTCTCCTGGTGAATATGAAATAGTAGCACTTTCGTGCTACAGGCGGGGCAGACGAGCCGCTCGCGGCTTATTCACCGCATACACGCGGTTAGCGGCCGACAAGTTGGTCTAAATTGTCCGCAGCAGTCTGCCTGAAGCCAGCCGATATGCGCGCATCCGCCGCAGCGGCCGCCCAGAAGCTGCGTGCCAATGCCAGGGCGCGCGGCCACTCGGGCAACGTGGCAGCGGTGGGTTGCAGGGGGCGCTCTGCAAACTTGCGTGCCACCAGTTCGCCGCCCACGGGGGCGTAGTGCATGGGCAGCATGTCGTAGGCGGGGGCCAACACCCAGTCGTCATCTTGCAGCAGCAGCGAGATGTTGCCGTAGTGGCGGTCGGTGTTGGCGATGAGCACGCCATAGGCTTCCAGCAGGCGCAGGGTGCGGGCGTCTTCGGGGCGCAGCAGTTGGCGCTCTTGCATGCGGTTGGCGGTGGCAGCCCAGTTGTCCATGGCGCCCACGTATTCGGCGTCGTACACCATCAGCGATACCATGCCGACGCGGCCATGCTCTGTGCGGTCAAAGCGCTCTGCTTCCAGAAACACGCGGCCGGCGCCGGTGAATATTTGCGTAGTGGCGGCAGAGACACCCGCGTCGGCCAAGGTTTGCAAGGCCAGGTGTTCACACACCAGCAAGTCGCGCGTGCGCTGGTCGGTGGGCGCATCGCCCGCAGGCGAAAACTTGACCAGCACGGGGCGCCCAGTCGTGGTGGTGCAAAACTTGGGCTGCTCACCACCGGCGGACGAACCGCCCAAGGTGCCTTGCATGGCGGCGTCTGCCAGTGCGGGGTAATCGTCTGCTGACGCAGCACGGCTGGTGCGCTGGGCCAGTGTGTGAAAGCGCGCAAAGGCAGGCTCGCCCACCACCAGATTGCCGGGCAGGTCGTCGCCACACAGGGCCAGGGCGCGCAGCACGTCGTCGTCGCTCCAGTAGCGGGGGTCGTTGCCCAGTTGCAGCTCGGGGTGGCTCTGCGCAAACGTGCGGCCCATAAAGCCTTGGGGGCGCATGTCGTCCAGAAACCAGGGCAGGCCGTCAAAACGTTTGCTCAGGCCGTCTACTTCATCCACCCACACCGCGCCACCCGCCAGGGGCACCAGCCGCGCAAAGGGGCTGGGCTTGCCTTGGGCATCAATGCGCATGACCGGGATGCTGCGCCCCACATCCCGCACGGTGCGCGGCAGCACGTAGCGCTGTTTGCGTGCTGCTCCCACCTTTTGCACGTCACCAGACTGGATGAGTGGCGCCATGGCCCGCGACACGGTAGGCTGGCTGACACCCAGCTGGGCCTGCAGCTCGGCACTGCTGAGCGCGCCGCCTTGGCGCATCAATGCCTGAAGGATGGCTTGGGTGAGGTCTTCGGGGCGGGGCATGAATGATTATATGAATAGATACTTTTGAATGAAATCTATTTACTGACAACTACTTAGGTAAAATTGTGAATAGATTTTATAAGTATGACTTTCATACCCCTCATCGCCGCGCCCAGCGCTCCCCACGCCCCACACGCTGTTGCCCTTCTACGCACCGCGCGTCTGGCCCGCAGTTCCAAACCCTTCCGTGCCCGCGGCGGCTCCGACCAGCCGCGCTGCGCCGGCTGCCGTCTGGTGGTAAGCCACTGCCTGTGCGCCGTGCGCCCGATGGTGGGCACCAGCGCCGGGGTGTGCCTGATCATGGCGGACATAGAGGCGCTCAAGCCCAGCAACACGGGCTGGCTGATTGCCGATGTGGTGGCAGACACGTTTGCCTTTGGCTGGGCGCGCACCGAGGTGGACCCTGCCCTGCTGGCGCTGCTGGCCGATCCGCAGTGGCAGCCGTATGTGGTGTTTCCGGGGGAGTTTGTGGCGGCGGGGCGGATGGTGACGCAGTTGATAGCCCACAACAACGAGGAGGCGCAATTCTCCGCGCAGGACGGGACAGCCAGAAGGGGCGTTGACTCTGGCAACGCCGCGGCCTGCAAGGCCAGCGACCCGCGTAGCGGTGGAGCGTGGGGGCCACGTCCACTTTTTGTGCTGCTAGACGCCACCTGGCCCGAGGCGCGCAAGATGTTCCGCAAGAGCCCATACCTGGACCACCTGCCGGTGCTGAGCCTGGCCTCAGAACAAATCTCGCGCTACAAGCTGCGCCGCTCCCGGCGCGATGACCACTTTTGCACGTCCGAGGTGGCAGCCCTGTGCCTGGACCTGGCGGGCGAATCACATGCCGCACAGACGCTGGAGGCCTACCTGGATGTGTTCACCCACCACTACCTGCGGGCCAAGAGCCAGTTGCCGGCGCAGTGGGATGGTGAAGCGCATGCGCGACTGCGGGAGTTGGCGGGCCCACAAACCTGATACCCCTACCAGACGCCGTGGCGCAAGCTGCGCGCCTATTCCTTCTCCGTCGCTTTCAACCCAGAGGTCGAAATCAGTGCAATCTTTCTCTATCAAAACTGCAATTCATCTGTGTGTGGGTCTTGTCGTGGCGTGCGGTGGGGCCGCAGCAAACGCCATGAACCTGGAGGTGCAAGGCGGCACCGTGTTTGCGACTGGCCCTGTGGGTGAAGACTATGGCAAGTTCCAGAAGGCCTTGGCCGCGCCGGGGGTGCAACGGGTGGTGTTTGTCAATTCTCCAGGGGGTGATCTGTGGACGGGCATGCAAATTGGCCGTTTGATTGCAGACAAAGGTGTTGATACCGTGGCGGCGGGCTACTGCGTTTCTTCTTGCGCCATCATGTTCATGGGCGGCAAGGAGCGCAGCTTCTCAGACGCCTACCGCGCCGGGCAGACCTATGTCGGTATTCATGGCCCCCATGAAAAGGATACCAACAGACTTTCGCCCACGCAGTCTCCGCAGATCTATGCCTTTTTCAAACAGAGAATGGGCGAACGCTTCCACTCGGATGTCATGAACACGGCCTTCTACAGCATGGAGAGTGCTGGCTCCTTGTTGAAAGTGTTTGACGCGCAGCGGCCGCCCAGACAGGCGCCATTGCACTGCAAGTCCGAACAGTCCTTGCGAAAGGACTGCATTGAATTCAAGGAACTGGATGCTCTGAGCCTTGGCGTGGTGACAAAAGCCGCACTGACCAGTGTGGAGCTGCCCGCAAGCTTCAAGCTTGGCGCGAAGATTTTTGGCCAAGAGCCAACGCAGGAATTGACCGATGCCCCCGCATACTTCAAGGATGTGAGCGGAAAACTGTGCAGCAACGACAAGTGCCGAAAATTGTTTGCCGGCTACATGGACGCCCATGAAAACAAAGCCATTGCGGTGTCGGTGGGTGAAGACCGTGCAGTGGGCTCCGCCAGCAAACGGGACAACGCGGCTACAGCCTTTGTGGGGGCCATCTATGGTTGCAACCATATCAAGGATCAACCAACCCGACTGTGCGAAGCCCTGGTGGTCAACGGCTACGATATCCGCGATTTCTATACAACTGGCATGGCTAGCCACGCAGAGGCGTTGTCCAACTTGGCTGCGCCTTCGGCCAAGTACTACGCCAACGAGGAATACGGTGGAGGCATGACCAGCGCCAATGGTCTGCGCACCCAAAAGCTGCATGACATCACGCCGCAGAAACTCGATGGCATTCGTACCTATGGAACACAGGAACTGGCTGTTGCCTTGAAAAGCCCGCAGCCTCCGGCAGTGGTGGATGTCTGGGCTGGCGCCGGTGAAGCCATTCCCGGTGCCCAAACCCTGTGGAGGGGCGGCTTGGCGTTTGAAGAGGTCGCGCCAGACGCGGCCTACGAAGCCCGTTTCATCGGCTTGTTGCGATTGCTGAGCCCTGACCCCAACAAGCCCGTTGTGTTCTATTGCTTGAGCAGAGATTGCTGGCAGTCAGCCAATGCCGCAATGCGCGCCAAAAAGTTGGGCTATACCCAAGTGGGTTGGTACCGTGGCGGCATGGAGAGCTGGAAGGCCGCTAACCTTCCGGTGGCGCGTATTGTGGTCAGAGCGGTAGTGCAGTAATGTGGCTGGCTTAGAGCGGACGGCGGCGACGTCATCGTGTTACAAGCCAGAGGCAGCAACCTCACACATGACGGCCAGCGGTACGACAACGACTATGCCTTCATCATCCATTTCAGGGACGGCAAGATCGCCCGGTACGAGGAATATTGCGACACGGACTTGATCGCACGCGTGCTGCCTGATCGCATGGCGGCCAAGTCTCTGCCCAAGCCCAGCTGAACACGCCGCGCACCAGGCGCCACTGGCGTCGCGGAGTACCAGTACCGCAAAGCCCGAAATAGGCTTGTTAACTGCTGGCCACCGGTAAAATTTTCGGCAAGTTTTGCCAGTTGGCTGTGCCACGCGGCGCGGTAGCGGGCGCCGGTGCAGGAACGCGGATTGCCGATGCAGCAGATACGACACCATTCGGGGGGTATCTATATGGCTGCAACAAACAAAAGGCAACGATGGCGGCTGGTGCTGGCCACTACGGTTGTATTGGCGTCTGCGCAGATGTTTGCAGCGCCTGTACCGCCGACAAAATCGCCCCTGCAATCGTCCACCAAGGCCGCAGGGATAGGCACCCCGGCCCAGGTGGTGCGTGCCAATTTTCTGAACCACGCTGCATCACGCCAGGTACGCAAGGTGGCCGACCAGATCGTGGCGTTCGCAGACCACAACCATCGGCCTTTTCTGATAGTGGACAAGGTCCACACACGGCTTTTTGTGTTCGGCGCCGACGGCACGTTGCACGCCAGTGCGCCCATATTGATTGGGGCGGCACGCGGCGATGATTCCGTGCCCGGCATAGGCCTGCGCAAGATTGCCGATATCCGCCCCTTTGAGCGCACGACGCCGGCCGGCAGGTTTCTTGCGGAGGCGGGGCGCAATACCAAGGGTGAGGACATTGTGTGGGTGGACTATGACGCGGCCGTTTCCATGCACCGCGTGCGTGCCACCAATCCGGCCGAGCGGCGGCTGCAGCGGCTGGCCACACCCACGGCGGCGGACAACCGCATCTCTTATGGCTGCATCAATGTGCCCGTCGCTTTTTTTGATGAACACGTGGGTCCGATTTTTCATTCGGGCAAGTCTTATGTATACGTTTTGCCGGAAGTGAGATCCGCCGCCGATGTATTCCGCTGGACCGCAGGAACGCCGATTGCCTCCAACTGAGTACCGTGTGTATTCCGAATGGATGCGGTTTGTTTTTCACAACTGAACCAAGGAGTTAGATCATGAAAAAACTTGTCACCCCAGGTAGTTTGACGGCCGTGGCTGCTGCAGTGGTAGCCGCAGTCTTGGGTTTTGCCCAAGCGCAAACATCGCCGAGTAGCCCGTCGTCCACGACGGGGACGAACAGTTCAACTACCAATAGCTCAACGAACAGCTCAACCAGTAACACAGCGAATCCAAGCGCAAGCACTGGCAATACGGCCAACACGACGACATCCACACCTAACACGTCCAGTGGAACATCGATGGGCACGAATAGTACGACCAACACTAACAGTGCCAATACCTCCAACAGCACCAATACCAACGCCAACACCGGCACTACCAATGCTGACAACACTGGCACTACCTCTACCGACAATACGATGTCCAATCAGCGTATAGCGCGCGCCGACCGCAACTAACCAATTAGTAGTTGCCGCTGTCATTCGCCTTGAATGGTGTGCCGGGCTGGTTTGCATAACCCCCGGCATTGCCATTGCCGGCCAGTGTTGAGTTGCGACCAGAATGGGCAACACCCAGAGCGCAATACCAGTTTTTGGCCAGTGGGACTTCTGCGGGCGTCAGCACGACCGTTACATTGACATTGCCCTTGAATGCGCCGTTGAACAGCGGTGCCTTGGTATAAGCCGTCTTTTGCGGAAGCCCGGGGCCGGAGACCGAACACGAAACATTGGCGTCCGTCCAGCTAGGGCTTACATTTTTCATGTCAACGGGCACGACAAAATCGGCCGCGCAGGCGGCGCTGGCCACAGTCAGCGTCGCGAGAATAAAAGAAGAGCGAATCAAAAAACTTTTCATGAGGAACTCCTGGGTGGGTGGTTGTGTTTGTTAATCGTGTGTGAACGGGCTATGGGCCACTACCCGCTTGAAACACAAGTGTTTGGGTTTCAATGGTCGGCAAATACGCAGCGGTGCCGGTGAATTGCAACGTGGTGATCGTCTTGATGGGCAGTGGCACGCTGGTTCCGGTAAAGGTCAAGGGATTCGCCGTGACGGTGGGCAACGGCACCGACGAGCCAGAAAACTGCAATTGCTGCGTGGTGATCATCGGCACGCCGGTAGGCGGCCCGGTAAAGGTGAGCGTCTGCGCTTTGACAGTTGGCAGTGGCACCGCGCTGCCCGAAAAAATGAGTTGCTGCACCTTGATGGTGGGCAGCGGCACAGCACCGCCCGAGAACACCAGCGGCTTCACGTGGACGGTGGGCAGGCTGCTCAATGGCCCCGTGAACAGCAGCGGCGCGGTCATGACTTTTGCCAGGCTGGTGGACGGCCCGGTGAAGCTCAGCATTTGTGTTGTGATCGGCCGCAGCACCTGGGGAGCCTGCACGACGAGCGGTGCGAGCACGGGCAGCACAGCGGGCGGCGGCAGTGCGCTGGACGCCACGATCCACAGCTTGCGATTTCTCAACCGTAAATCCTTCGCAACGGTGACCATGGCCCTGCACAGCACGACACCCCCCGCAGGAGACATCAGCCATGGCAGTCAGCTACAACAGCACCCTACAACCCGCCGCTGGCGAGCCGCAAGGCAACAAGCGTCCACCGTTGACCATGCGGCAACTGGCGCTGCAGCGCCGTCTGGACGCGTTGTTCCGCGCGCTGGCATCGGACTTTCTGCTGCGCGAGCAGTTCATCACCGATCCCGCGCAGATCGCGGCGGAGTACGTCGTCGGCAAACGCATAGGCCATGACGAGGCGGCCACGCTGAACTACCTGATCTACTCCAGCCTGGCCAATGACTACCTGATCTCGTGGTTCCGCGATTATTCGATGCGACACGATGACCGTGTGATCACGCAGAAGACTTTTCTGCGCGACTTCTCCACCGCGGTAGTGCAGCAGCGCGCCAACCAGGTGGTGGCGGCGCTGGCCAACCTGGCCATGTCCGATGCCGCGCCGATTCGCCTGGACGACGATTGGCTGCAGGTGATCTTCGGCCGTTGGCACAACTTTGGCGACGACGGAACGGATGCGACGGACTCCACGGATTCCACAGACTCGACTGATTCGACCGACTCCACGGATTCAACCGACTCGACTGACTCTACGGACTCGACCGATTCCACCGACTCCACGGACTCTACCGATTCAACGGACTCAACCGACTCGACTGACTCCACGGATTCGACAGACTCAACTGACTCTACCGATTCAACGGACTCAACCGACTCGACTGACTCTACGGATTCGACTGACTCCACCGACTCAACGGACTCCACGGACGCCACCGACCAGACCGGTGCAACATTGACCGCGGTGACCTGGAAAACCTTCATCACCGGCACGGACCAGACCCGTCCCAGCACAACACCGTTCACACACACGGCCATCACGCGCTCCCCCATCACCACCGAGACGACGCAAAGCACGCAACGCTTCCTGGGCACGAGTTATGTGGTGGTCACGCTGGAAGCCTTGACCGTGTACGCCCGCCACCTGATCAAATCGGGCGCAATAGACAACTGGTGGATAGGCGAGCAGGGGCCGCGATGAGCCTGGCAGAACTGCTGTCACCGCCGCCCGCCACGCCGCAACAGCCGGGCGGTGATGCATCGCAACAGCGCCGCCGCCGTGTGTTGTCACTGCTGCAAGCGGGCGATGTCGACGCTGCTGAACAGGTATGGCAGCAGGAGCTGGCAGAGGGCAAACTGACCACGCAGTGGGCGCAACGCGAAATCGAGCGTTTGCTGGGCAACGGCAAGCCATTCGCCATGCTGGAAGAATTTGCCCGCCTGCATGCACAGCACCGCTGGGGCAGCCCCTGGTATCCGCAGCGCGGCGCCCATGACGCAGCAATGCCGCCACCACTATTGCCGCGTGTACCGCGTGATGTGCTCACCGTCAGCAAGCTGCGCCACGACGCGGGCCAGTTTGCCTATCTGCGCGCGCAGGGGCTGCTGGGGCCCGAGTTCGACCGCATCATTGCCACCTACGAGTGCCTGGCCGAGCGTCTGTTTGCGCACGGCGGCGCGGAGGCACGGCGCCCAATGGAAGCTGCGGACCGCACGCTGGTAGGCCATGTGTACAACCGCATCGTGCACCTGCCGCGTGTCGGGCGCGTGGCGCGCGCACTGTCACCCGCGTGGGACCCGCGCGAGGTGGAGCAGCGTTTTCTGGGTGGCGAGGCGGTGGTAGTCATAGATGATTTTCTGACCCCCGAGGCGCTGGAGGGGCTGCACCGCTTTGCCATGCAGGCCACTGTGTGGAGCGGCAACCGTTATGCGTGGGGCCGCTTCGGCGCATTCTTCAACGACGGCTTCAACTGTGCGCTGCTGCTGCAGGTGGCGCAGGAGCTGAAGCAGGCACTGCCACACGTGATCACCCCGCGCTACCCGTTGCGCCAGATCTGGGGCTTCAAGAATTCGGCCGATCTGCCGCCCGATGTGAACCTGCACGCCGACTTCTCGGCCGTGAATGTCAACTTCTGGCTCACGCCGGAAGAGAGCAACCTGGACCCTGCAACCGGTGGCATGAAGGTGTATGACGTGGACGCGCCACAGACCTGGGACTTCCACACCTACAACGGCCGCACCGACATCATCAAGAGTTTTCTGTACGAGAACCGCGCCAAGGAAACCTACATCCCCTACCGCCGCAACCGCTGCATCATCTTCAATTCGGATTTGTTCCACGGTACCCACGAGGTTCACTTCAAGCCGGGTTTTGTCAACCACCGCATCAACGTGACCATGCTGTACGGCCACCGCGAGGACGACGAGCTGCACCGCCCGTTGACCGGCCGGCCCGACCTGGCGTCGCGCTGGCGCATGGAACACAGCGCCTGGCGTTCGCGCGCCTTCAGCCGCCATCGGCAGTGAAGACGCAGGCCGCCGCAGATGCCATCCCAATACGGCCAGGACCTGTTTGCGCTGCAGTTGCTGAACGGCAAGCGCGACGGTTATTTTCTGGATACCGGCGCATCGGACGGTTTCACCAGCAGCAACACGGAGCTGCTGGAACGCAGTTATGGCTGGAGCGGCATCTGCGTGGAGCCCAATACGCGGTCTTTTGAGAAACTGCTGCAGGCCCGACGCTGCGTGTGTTTGAACACGTGCCTGTATGACCGTGTGGCGGATCTGCCGTTTCTGGAAGCGGCCGGCACGCTGGGCGGCCTGATGGAAGGGTTTGGGCAACGGCAACTGGCCAATGCCGTGCAACGCAAACATCTGCGGCTGGACGACGCGGGCCTGCCACCACTGGTCACCAAACGCACCACGACGCTGGAGACGGTGCTGGACGCCGCCCGCGCACCACCCGTCATCGATTTCTGGAGCCTGGACACGGAAGGCACCGAACTGCTGTTGCTGCAAAGTTTTCCGTTTGCGCGCTACACGTTCAACGTGTTGACTGTCGAGCACAACCACCAGCCAGCGGCGCGCGCCGCGATCCGCCGTTTTCTGGAGGCGCGTGGCTACGAATTTGTGACGGCCCTGTTCATAGACGACTGCTACATCCGCAGCGCGGCGTTCCCGCAGCGCTATTCGCACAGCGCGGTGTGGCGCCGTCGGCTTTAAACAACTATATTTTTGATAGCGGCATAGGTAAGTTTCACGAGGGCTAGCGGGTGTTTTTACTTAAACGATCGGCCGCACAGCCCTCTGTGCAGGTGGTCGGCGGCGCCCGGCTGCGCGCAGGTCTACCGCCAGCCGCGATGCCAGCCGTGCCTGTGGTGGCGCCAACCCCAGCCATGGCGGCCGTGGTGTTGCCATGCGTAACCCGCACCGGGAACGGCGTAAGTGGGTGCCACATAGACCGCGCCCGCTGGTGCGCCATAACCGTAGCCGGGGTCCGCCGGTACCACGACGCAGCCACTCAGGACGGCCGCCGCGGCACATGCTGCGGCGATGCAGGTAAAGTTGGAAAATTTCATGGGGGATGCTCCTCGGTTGGGAGGGTGTTGTTACTAGCCCTTCCACAACGCCAGCCGCCGCGGCGATGCCGACCTTGCCACGGTAAAGCTAAGGCAAACCTGCGTACCCAAACGTATCGACTGGTTTCACCGCCGGACCGCTCCAAGGGGAAACGCGCCCCCTTGGGGGCAGCGACCCGCGAAGCGGTGGAGCGTGGGGGCTACGTTACACGGAGGGGCAGATGACACGGCTTACACTGGAATCCAGTCACGCAGAAGGAAGCCAACACATGTCCATCCAACTCCAACACAAGCCCGGCGCGCCCATGGCACAAACCGTCAGCACCCGCCACCACACATTCGTCACCGATGCACCCGTCGCCGATGGTGGCGGAGACGAAGGCCCCAGCCCACACGAGTTGTATGACGCGGCGCTGGGCGCCTGCAAGGCCGTGAGCCTGATGTGGTTTGCCAAGAAAAAAGGCATTGCGGTGAACGATGTGCGCACCGAAGTGACCAGTGACGACAGCCAGGAGCGCGCCGGGGTCTACAAGATACACACCAAGGTCGTCATCAGTGGAACCTTCAGCGATGCCGAGTTTGCGCAACTGGTGGCAGTAGCCGAGAAGTGCCCGGTGCACAAGCTGATGACGACGGTGACCACCGAAATCACCACCAGCGTGGAGCGTGCAACATGAGTACATCGCCAATTTCCCGTAGGGCCGCCCCAAGGGAAATTAGCCCCCTCGGGGGGCAACGACCCGCGCAGCGGCGGAGTGTGGGGGTCACTTTTAAGCCGCAATTGCTCAGTGCACACGCGAAGGACCTGGGCGGTGGCTTTGAGGTGCGCCGTGTGTTGCCTGCCGGGCAGCGGCAGGCCGTGGGGCCGTTTATCTTCTTCGACCACTTTGGCCCGGTCACCATCACCCCCGCCGACGACCACGATGTGCGCCCACACCCCCACATCGGGCTGGCCACGCTGACCTATTTGTTTGACGGCGTCATCCTGCACCGCGACAACCTGGGCTACACACAACGCATAGAGCCAGGCGCCATCAATTGGATGACGGCCGGCAGCGGCATCGTGCACTCGGAACGCAAGCCCGAGGCCGAGCGCGATAACACGTATATCAACCACGGCCTGCAGTTGTGGCTGGCGCTGCCGGAGTCTGCACAAGAGGTCCGGCCCAGTTTCACCCACACCCCCGCCCACGCCATCCCCGAGGTGCGCGATGGCGCTGCGCAGGTGCGGGTGCTGGTGGGCCAGGCGCTGGGCGCGGAGTCACCCGTCGCAACCTTGTCACCCACGCTGTACCTGGATGTGCAGTTGCCCGCAGTTGGCAGTTGGACTCTGCCCATGCTTGCCGAAGAGCAAGCCGTGTATGTGGTGCAGGGTGATCTGCAAATCGATGGACAAGACCTGGCCCCGCACACGATGGCGGTGCTAACGGACGCCGCTGTGTTGACGGCCGGGCCTGAAGGTGCACGTTTCGTGGTGATTGGCGGGCAGCCCTTGGGTCGGCGCTTTATTTGGTGGAATTTTGTGTCGACCAGCAAGGAGCGCATCGAACAGGCCGGCCGGGATTGGACTGCGGGCGATGCCAGCGTTGGCATGGGCCAGGTGCCCGGCGAGACCGAGCGGATTCCGCTGCCCGAGCGTACGCGCTTGGCATGAAATATTGAAAATCCCTGTTCACCTTGAACGGGAAATGGTTATGGTGTGTTTGTGAATGTGCGTGAATGAATGAAGGACATGCGTGAAATCTGCGGATAAAAATTTGTTCGACGAGGCGTATTACCAGCGCTACTACTTCAACAAAAAGACCAGCGTGGTCGACCCCGAGCACGTTGAGCGCCTGGGTGCTTTTGTGTGCAGCTACCTGAAGTTCATCCGCGTGCCGGTGCTGCGGGTGCTGGACGTGGGTTGTGGCATCGGGCTGTGGCGCGATGTGGTCAAGCGGCACTTTCCTCAGGCGCAGTTCCACGGCGTGGAGTACAGCGAATATTTGTGCGGGCGCTTTGGCTGGGAGCGCGGCTCGGTGGTGGACTACAAGGCCAGCGCTCCGTATGACCTGGTGATCTGCCAGGGCGTGCTGCCCTATCTGAGCGCAGCCGACGCCAAGCTGGCCATGCAGAATCTGGCGCGCCTGAGTTGCGGCGCGTTGTATGTGGAGGCCGTCGCACGCGAGGACTGGGAGCAGGACATCGTCGACGACGAGTTGACCGACCCCAGGCTGTTCAAGCACCGGGCCCAGCTCTACCGCCAGGGCCTGACGGAAGGTTTTATGGAACTGGGCGGCGGCGTGTGGCTGAGCCGCAAGGCCGACCTGCCGGTGTTTGCGCTGGAGCGTGCCAGCGAGCGTTGACTCAACTTGGGTATGCCATCGGTGGCTCTTTTTTCCACTGAGGCCAATGCCAATGCGTAACAGCACGCAGCAACCACTCCACAGGTCCATAGATGTGGCTGCGTAGCCACCAACGGCTCCAACACAGTTGCACCAGGTAGATGGCCACCGCGATCATGCTCACCGTGAGCGGCGCCAGGCGCCCGATCAGGCCCCAACCCCAGGCCGTGAACAGAACGGCACACACCAGGGATTGCATCAGGTAGTTCGTCAAAGCCATCCGCCCCGCCGGTGCCAGCCACGCCGCCAATGGCGCGCCCTGCGGACGCTGCAATACCAGCAACAACGCGGCCACGTAGGCGCTGGAAAGTGCGGGTGCGGTGAAGATGCCAATGGCCAGTCCGAGCAGGCTCTGGCCAATCTGGCTTGGTGTCGCGTTCAGGTGGCTGTAGCAGAGCGCACCGGCCAGCCCTATGGGCGCTCCGATCAACAGCATTTTCCACAACTGGCGGCGTTTGTCGGCAAGCTTGTTGAAATACTCTGACTTGGCCGCAGCCAGGCCCAGCAAGAACATGGCGAAGGCACAGGGGGCCTGGACCAAGGCCAGTACCAGCCAGACACTGCCATGCAGTTCCCGGATGTGCTGCGTTATGGTGGTACCGATGCTGCCACGGTACGCGGCCGTGGCACGCGCAACGTCGTCGTGGATCTCTTGTACCGGTAGACGGCCGTCTTCGCCCATCAGCAGCATACCCACAAGCGCCCAGCCCAGCGCTGTTGCGGCCACCAGGCTCACGGCCAGTTGGATCGCGGGACGTGGTGCGAGCCCCCGCATGCCTAATAACACCAGCCCCAGCAGCGCGTAGGTCACCAGAATGTCGCCATGGAAAAACAATACCGCGTGGCCAATGCCCAGCAGCAGCAGGCCTGCGCTGCGGCGCAGGTAACGCGGCACAAAGGCTTGCTGCGCGCGCTGCGCCGAGGCCATTTGCAATGTGAAGCTGTACCCAAACAAGAAGGAAAACAACAGGTAGAACTTGGTCTCGAACAGTGTGCGAACCAGCCCGAGCATGAACCGGTCCAGCGGCACGTCAAAGGCCGGGTCTGCCAAGCCGGCACCGTAATAACCCGAGGCAAAGGCGCCAATGTTGACCACCAGAATGCCAAGCAGTGCAAAACCCCGCAGCACGTCCAGGTCGTTTATGCGCCGGGGCGTTTCAATACCAGTGGCAGTGGTTGCAGGGTTCATGTCTGGTCACGCCATCAATAGGCGCTCCACCGCGTCAATTTGGCCTTTGGTAAACGCGTTGCGACCAGGCTCACGCGTCAACAACTCGCCCATGGCCCAGGCATAGAGAATTTGTGCGCGGACGCGTGCTTCGGGTGCGTCAAACCCCATGGCTTGCATCAGCTCTTCCACAAACTGCACACGTTTGTGGTGAACACGCCGCAACACGGCGGCCAGCTCGGCGTTGTGCTCCCCCAGGTTGTTGACCGCCTCATAGAGACGCGTGTCGCGCTCACCCACCTTGCGCAGCAGAAAACACAGCTTTTCGGTGGGGCCACCCGTAGCGCGCTCCACCGCGGCGATCACCTGTTCGGTGGCATGGGTCTCCCAACGCTCGACAACGGCCAGCAAGAAGTTCCCGGCATTTTCAAAGTGCCAGTAAAAGCTGCCGCGGCTCACCCCCAAACGCTTGCACAGCGGATCGGCTTTCAGCGCTTGCGGCCCCTCATCGCGAAGGACCGTGAGGCCAAAGTCAAGCCAGTCTTCCCGGGAAAGGCGAGAGGTTGAGGGGGTGTCTTGGGGGGGCATTGCAGTTCAAAAAAAATAGGCGGCGAAGGGCGCGGCCTGGTCTGCAGATCGGCGCGCCAAAGCATGGTAAATCATATCCCCACGGACCAGCCTTTACCCGCACGATTCCAAGGGTGTATAGTGCGAACCATACACACTGTATGGAAGAAAGAAATTATGTTCGCCAGAGTTACCCATGTCCAAGCCAAGCCCGACATGCTGCAAGACGTCGTCGCCCTTTACCAGGATTGCGTCACACCGCTGCTCAAGCAACAACAAGGATTCGAAAGCACCCTGCTGCTGACCGATCCGCTAACGGGGAAAGGCATGTCCATTACCGTGTGGGACTCGGAAGCCAGCCGGCAGGCCGCCGACGGCAATGGGTTTCTGCGGGAACAAATCATGAAAGTCATGCCGATGTTGGCGGCGCCTCCGGTTCCAGAAGGCTATGTTGCATCGGGTCTTAACTGAGTCTGCCGCTTAGTCCAGCCGTGCAATAAAGCCCCAGCCGCCACCCAGTTCGCTGACGGCCAGCAGCAGTTCGTTGCGGCCCTTTTTCAGCGGCAGGTAGATGGCGTCGCTCTCCACATCCATGATGCCCAGGAAGCAGGTAGCGCCTGTCAGCACCGCCAGGGCCACCTGTCCTTTTTGATTGCCGCTTTTCAAATCCGGCATGACCAGCGCGGGCTTGTCCATGTCCTTGACGAACAGTTTGGCCTGGGCGCCGCTGAGTTCCAGCCGCAAATGGAACCGCTCGTTTTTTGGCACATCGACCGCGCCGGTGAAACCCGGCCCGGTATAGAGCTGCCAGTTGAGGCCGGTGTTGAGCACGGGTGTGTATTGCATGGCGTCCTGCGCACCGGACTTGTGCTGGCGCAGATACACCCATTCGCCATTCGCGCCGTCGTTAGCCACACGGAACTGGATGCCAAAGAAGCCGCGGCTGGCCGGGGTGAAAACATCCACGTCCACCACACCATCGCGCAGTTCCAGTTCCTTCACCGTCGCGGCACCACCGTCGAGCATCAGGCACTTGCGGCCCTGGTATTCGGCGGGTTTGGCATTGGCCTACAACTCCCAGCGCGGTGAGTCGGAGGGAATGGCCAACGCAGTGCCCGCTGGCAAGCGGTGGTATTGGTGCGGGTGTGGCGGCCTGCGCCGCCAACGTGCACAGGCAGGCCAAGGCAATCAGCGTGGACAACATCAACAGGTCGGAGCGGTGCAGCTTTTTCATGCGCCCACGGTACGGCGCAACCCATGCAGCGGCAAGCGTAAACGCAAGGGTATTTGGATGAGCGGCGGGTTTGGGGGTGCGAGTGCGGGCGCCGCCTCACGCCGCTTAGCCTATCTTGCGAAACGTGACGTTGATGCGCCGCCGCCCTACCAGCGCATGTGTGCCATCCGCCACCGGCAGCACACCGTGGAAGCGCAACCGCGACGGCCCACCCCACACGACCACGTCACCATGCACCAGCCGGTAGCGCTGGCTGCGGTCGCTGCGCTGGAAGCCGCCAAACAAAAACACCGCGGGCAGGCCCAGCGACAGCGAGACGATGGGGGCGCGCAAGTCGGTCTCGTAATTGTCCTGGTGCAGGCCCAGCTTGGCGCCGGGCTGGTAGACGTTGATCAAACAGGAATCGGGCACAAACTGCGGATAGCCGGCCTCCAGAGCTGCACACAGCGCAAAGTCCATCAGGCAACCCGGCATGGCCGGCCAGGGCTGACCAGTGCGCGGGTGCTGCGCGGCATAGTGGTAGCCGCCATCCGGCCCACCCGGCACCCAGCCCACCGGCCCGCACCGCGTAGTCGCCACCGACATGGTGCCGCCGCCCGGCGTCTGCCAGTGCCGCGGCGGGTCCTGGGCCATGACGGACTCCACGGCCTGCAGCAGTTCCGTATCTCCGTCCAATGCAAAACCACGCATCAACACCGCGCCGGGCGCCAGGGGCTCGCGCAGAGACTCGGCCTCGGGCGGCGGGTCTTCGAAGAGGTCCAGGGGGATCATGGTTTGCTCTTGTTTTGGTAGCTGAATAAGCAGGTTTTACGAAGGCCAAAGAGCTATTTCTCAAAAGTACCTGAACCGTACGGATTCCTCGTACGCATGCTGCGCGCCAGTCTCCGGCTCAGGCCTTGCTGAGCGCCGCATTCAAACATATACTGTATTTTTACACAGTAATTTCAAGCCCGCAACCATGCCCATCAACACGCACACCCTGCGCCGCTATGCCGTGGCGCGCACCCTGTTTGCGCCGACCACGCTGGCCAAAGCCATCACCAAACTGGGCTTTGTGCAGGCCGATCCGATACGCGCCCCGGCGCGGGCACAGGACCTGACGCTGCGCCACCGCGTCAAGGGCTACCGGGCGGGTGACCTGGAGCGGCGTTATGCCAAGCTGGGCATCGAAGAAGATTTTTTCGTCAACTACGGCTTTCTGCCGCGCGCCACACAGGCGCTGATGCACCCGCGCACACCGAGCACAACACTCACCGCCGCGCGGCGCAAGCAAATGGACGCTGTGCTGGACTTTGTGCAGGCGCACGGCGTGGTGCACCCGCGGGCGGTGGACGCGCACTTTGCGCATGGCAAGTCCAGCAACTGGTTTGGCGGCTCCAGCAATGCCAGCACGCAGCTGCTGGACGACATGCATTACCGCGGCCTGCTGCGCATCGCCTCACGCGCCAGCGGCGTGCGCACCTATGCTGTACGCGCCGCCGTCCAGGACGCGCCCGACCCGCTGCAGGCCATGGATGCGCTGATCGATGTCATCGTGCACAAATACGCGCCATTGCCCGAGCGATCTTTAAGCGAACTCATCAGCCACCTGCGCGGCGGCGCACCGCAGTGGGCCCACTTGCGACGCGATGCTGTCGCGCGCGCCAAGGAGCGCCTGGCCAGCGCCACGGTAGACGGCCAGACCTACTACTGGCCCGCCAGCGAAAACCCCGCATCCCGCCGCTACACAACCAACCGGCCCGATGAAGCCGTGCGCCTGCTGGCCCCGTTCGACCCGCTGGTCTGGGACCGCCGCCGGTTCGAGCACCTGTGGGGATGGGCCTACCGCTTCGAGGCCTATACGCCAGCCCCCAAACGTGTGCGCGGTTACTACGCGCTGCCGCTGCTGTGGCATGACACGGTGATTGGCTGGGGCAATGTGTCCGTTGCCGATGAACAGTTGCAGGTGGAGTTGGGTTATGTGGCCGGCAAGCCGCCGCGCGATGCGGCGTATCGGCATGCGTTGGACGCAGAGTTGGAGCAGTTGCGGGCGTTCTTAAACCTACCGGCGACAATCTAAGCATTTACAAGCAAGCAGATCACCATGCCCCAAGACCTACCCCCACGGCCCGAGCCCGTCATAACCCCGGAGATGTGCGAAGCCTGCACCAGCGTGCAACAGCACTGGCGCCGCGCCAAGGGCCACCCCGAGCTGATGCAGGGCACACATCGGATGGTGGCGCACCGCCACGGGTCAGTCACCATCACCAAGTACCGCTGCGAACGCTGCGGCACGATTTGGGAATACGAGAACAACAAGGTCAACCGGCATGCCGGCTGGTCGGTGTTGAAGAGCAAATAGAGCGTTGGTGCAACGGCGCCCCAAGCGTTCACTACATATTTAATAGCGGCATAATCAATATCGACGAGGGCTAGCGGCCTGTTTTTGAAAAAGCGCACTAGCCCGGCTTAGTCGCAGCCGGGCCGCTCCAACGCGACTAGCGGCCCCTCGGGGGCACCCCACACGCAGTGGGGAAGCGGTGGGGGCATGTTTCGCCACCTAGGCAATGGCCAGCGCGTAGTCCGTATAACCCTTTGCGCCCGGAGTGAAGAAGCTGCCCATGTCGGGCGCGTTCAAGGCCAAGCCGTTCTTCAACCGCTGCACCAGGTCCGGGTTCGCCAGGAAGGCGCGGCCCAGACCGATCAGGTCCACCAATCCATCACCCACCGCCTGCTGGCCCGAAGCCTGGTCAAAGCTGCCACCGATGAAGAAGGTGCGCGGCCAGGCCTTGCGCAACGCCTGCTTGAAGGCGGCCGGCACCACCGGTGCGCCCATGGCGGCGTGGTCGGCCACGTGCACGTAAGCCAGGCCGGCGTCGGCCAGTATGGCCAACAGCTTGAAATAGGTTTCTTCGACCTCGGGGTACTCGACCATGCCGGAGTTGGTGCCATAGGGCGACAGGCGAATGCCGAGCTTGTCACCGCCAATAGCGGCGGCGGTTTCGCGCGCCACTTCGGCTACAAATTTGATGCGCTTGTCCACGCTACCACCCCAGGCATCAGTGCGCTGGTTGGTCGTGGGGCTCAGGAACTGCTCCAGCAGGTAACCATTGGCACCGTGTAATTCAACACCGTCAAAACCGGCGGCAATGGCGTTTTTGGAGGCCTGCACAAATTCGGCCTTGGCCTGCAGGATGTCAGCCTCGGTCATTTCCTGCGGAACCGGGTAGTCCTGCATGCCTTGGGAATCGGTGTACATCTGACCGGCCAGGGCCAAGGCGCTCGGGGCCAGGATCTTGGCGTCCGCCGCCATATTGGCCGCATGGCTGACACGACCGGTGTGCATCAGCTGTGCAAATATTTTTCCACCCTTGGCATGCACGGCGTTGACCACCGGTTTCCAAGCCTGCACCTGGGCATCGCTCCACAGACCGGGAATACGGGCATAACCCTTGCCGTTGGCCGAGGGCGCAATACCTTCGGACACGATCAGGCCGGCCGTGGCGCGCTGGCCGTAGTACTCGGCCATGGGGTCTTGCGGCGTGCCGGTGGCGTCAGCGCGACAGCGTGTCATGGGATTCATGACCAGGCGGTTGCTCAGTGTGATGCTGCCCATGGTGTAGGGTTCGAAAAGTTTGCTGTTGGTTGTTGTCGTGTTGCTCAAGGGAGGCTCCAGTTTCTGGGTTGGTGAGAGTGAAGGGCAGGTTGTGCTCAGAGGGGAAATTGCAAGGGCATCACATCCTGCCTTGCTGGCGCAGCAACTGCGCCCGCTCGCGGATGCCGACCTGGCCCTGGCGCAATGCATCGGCACTGGTGTGCACCGAATACGGCCCCATGAACAGGTCATGCGGGTGTTGCACGCCCGAGCCCAGCACAAAGGCCGTGTCGGTCTGCGCTTCAAACGTGACAGCGTTGCCGAACTCGTCAAACGTGATCAGGTCGCCGGTTGTCAGTGTGGTCGGTGCACTCAAAGTGCCCTCGCCCACCGCCACCCAAGCCACGGTATGGCCCGCGGGCGGCTCAAAGTGCCAGGTCTCGCCGGCCTTTAAAAACACGGCCAGGTACGTGATGTCAGACGGTGCGGGGATAGAACTGGTCTGCCCGCCATAACTGCCCAGCAGCACGCGCGCCGGGCCAACCTGCGGCACGCTTTCCGGTCCCAAATAGATGCTGTGCGCGGTGGCCAGTTCCAGCTTTGGCGGCATCGCCACCCATAGCTGGAAGCCGAGCACACGTTCGGTGTTGATGGGTGACCCGGTGTGCCAGACGCCGCCGCCGGCCATCATCCACTCCACACCCCCGGTGGGCAGTGTGCCGCGTGCACCGTGTTCTCCGGTCGTGTCTTCATACCCGGTCTGGCCGCTGATCAGATAGGTCAGCGTGGCGATGCCGGAGTGCGGGTGCATGCCGAATGCGGGCGGCTGGCCGCCGGCCGCTGCTTCGAAGCGGTCCAGGAAGATAAAGGGCTTCAACACCTGGCCCAGGTCCGACGGGCTGACCAGCCGGGTGATAGGCCCGTGGGTGCTGCCACGGGTGTGTTGGGTGATGGCGCGGTGCAAAGGGGTACGGGCGTTCATGCGAAGCTCCTGGTCAGGTTAGTGGGGCGCAGGCTGTAGGCCACGGTGGCGGACAGCGCGCCCAGGACCATGGCGGGTATGGACGAACCACCGGTCAGGAACAGGTGTGAGGCCACCGCGCCGACCATGGTGCCGCCCAGCCACAAGCCGCCGAAGAAGCCGGTGCGCGGCATCAGAATCAACACAACGCCGATCAGCTCCACCACGCCGGTGACGTAGCGGAACCATTGGCCAAAACCTATGGCCTCAAAATTGGCAACCATCATCGGCGCACCCGCCAGTTTGGCCACGCCGGCTGCGCCAAAGGCCAGCGCAAGCAAGATGCGAATGCCCCAAACGGTGCGGTTTTGTGCGGTGGTGGACAGTGCCATGGTGGACTCCTTTATGTAGTGAAAGCGGGTGAATCAAGCGATGGTGTTAGCGTAAGGTCGCAGGCATTACTTGACTAGATGCCACAATCGGCATTCACCATGCCAAATTCGTTAGGAATTCCGATGTTGGACCTGAATCAAATGGCCTTGTTTGTGCAAGTGGTGCAGGCGGGCAGCTTTGCCGAAGCCTCGCGCCGCCTGGCCATGCCGCCCACCACACTGAGCCGCCAGGTCGCGCAGCTGGAAGACGCACTGCAGGCGCGGCTGCTGCAGCGCACCACCCGCAGGCTGACGCTGACCGACGCCGGGCGCACGTTATTTGACCAATGCGCCGGGCAGATCGACGCGCTGAAGGAGGCCGCCAGCCAACTGGCTGGCGAGAGCCAGGCCCCCAAGGGCAACATTCGCGTGGCGGCTCCGGCCGGGTTTCTGGAGTTCTTCCAGATGGAGTGGATCGCCGAGTTTTTGGAGCGTTACCCCGGCGTGCAGGTGGAGTTTGTGCTGGCCGATGCGATGGCCGACTTCATTGGTGAAGGCATTGACGTGGCCTTTCGCGGCAGCGGCGAACTGCCGGACTCCAGCCTGGTGGCGCGCAAGGTGGCCAGCGGTTACCTGGCCCTGGCGGCCAGCCCGGCCTACCTTGCAGCGCGTGGCACACCGCGCAACGTGGAAGACCTGGCCTCACACGACTGCATCCGCGCCGTAGGCCTGGCCGCAGGGTCCACCAGATGGCGGCTGAACGGGCCGGAAGGCGAAACGCACATCGCGGTGACCGGGCGCTTCAGCGCCAACACCGGGCCGGCGCAGAAGAAAGCGGCCATTGGCGGCCTGGGCATTTGCCTATTGCCGATTGGCTCGTTGCAGCCCGACTTTCGCTCGGGCGAATTGGTGGAGGTGCTACCGGGCGTGGCCAGCAGCGTGGGCAACCTGTACGTGGTCTACCCCAGCCGCCGCCACGTGCCGCGCGCGGTGACGGCGTTTGTAGAGATGACGGTGCAGCGGCTGGGCCCGTTGATACAGCCGCCGTTTGCCCACGCCATGCCATCCGCGTGAAGCAATTGCTATCAACACAAGAGCGATGGGTGTATGTTTTACGAGGGCTAGCGGCCGATTATTCATAAGCATCCGTAACCCTGCGCCCTGGCCATACGTGTACTCGGGTCAACGCGCCGAACCCGGCCAAACCAGAGAAAATTACTCAACCATGTGGTTGACATTAGCGCGCATCAGGCCCATCATCAACCACATGGTTAACAATGTTTCGTTATCGGTTGATGTGGTGTTTCGCGCATTGAGCAGTGGCGCGCGCCGCGACATTCTTCGGCACACCGCACTGCGGCCATGTACGGTGACCCAGTTGTCGTCGTACTTTGATATGAGCCTGGCGGCAGTCTCCAAACACGTAGGCGTGCTGGCAAAAGCCGGCCTCATTTCAATGTCACGCGAGGGCCGCCTGCAGTGGTGCAGACTGCAACCCGAGGCTTTGAAACCCGCCCGCGCGTCCATCGACGAGATGTACGCGTTCTGGGACTCCAGACTCGATGCGCTGGAAGAGGTTTTGGGCGCACCCGCCCAGCAAACTCCCGAAACCGGTGGCTAGGCATGGCACAAACAACACTGGTTTTGACCCGTCTGCTGCATGCACCGATTGAACGTGTGTTTGCGGCTTGCAGCAAACCCGAATTGTTTTCACGGTGGCTGATTTGTTGTGACAACAACAGCGGCACCGCAACCGCAACTGCCACCAATACCTTGCAGGTTGGCGGCCACTACCGCGTGGAAATGGCGCGTGACGGACAGGTCTTCGCCCGCATCGATGGCGAATACCTCGCCATTGCGGCCCCGCACCACCTGGTCTTCACCTGGCGTTCGGAAAACGTCAGCGTGCAAAACAGCGTGGTCCGCATTGATCTTCTCGACACCGGTGCGGGGACCACAGAGCTGCGGCTCAGCCACGCCATAGACCCGGATTCCCATGACGGCAAGCGGTTCACACAAGGCTGGACGCAGGCCCTCGCAAACCTGTTGAAACTGATGGAGGTGATCCCATGAATAACAATCCCACACTGGCCGTGGTGCAGGCCTACTTCCGCGGCTGGACGACCAAGGACTACGACGCGGCAGCGCATCAACTGTTGCCGGCGCTGGTGGTGGAGGTGCCCGTCAACCACTACCCCGACGCAGCTGCATTTGTCCAGGCCCTGACCCAATTCGGCAACATGGTGGAACACGTCGATTTGCTGGCAGAGTTGGCGTCCGACAGCCAGGCCATGCTGCTGTATGACATGGAGGTGCAGAGCATGGGCACCATACGGGTTGCAGAGCACTTCACGGTACAGGGCGGCAAGATCACCCGGCTGCGCCAGGTGCACGACACCCATGCCATGCGTGCCGCTGGACTGGTTGCACCGTGACTCCGAAAAAGGGCGCCCCCGACGCCCCTGCCCTGCCCTGCCCGTTTTGCCAAAAGACTATCAGGCAATCGTGGATGTATTTGCCGATGTGCCTGGGGTCAGCTGCAGCGCAGGCTGGGCCAAGGGCAATACGGTGCTCAAGAGCCACGGCAGCATCTTTGCGATGCTGGCACACGGCCATCTGGTCGTGAAACTGCCCGCGGCCACTGTGGATGCGCGGGTGCGGGACGGCACGGGAGCGCGGTTCGATCCCAAGGGAACCGGCAAAGGCATGCGCGAATGGTGTGAGATCGCAACCGACCAGGGCAACTGGCCTGCCTTGGCGCAGGCGGCCTATGCCTTCGTCGCCAAAGCTCCCGCGATCAATCGGTAGCAACCACCAGCGATTGCCAGCCCACCCTGCAGCTACCGACCTTGATGCGCAGGGCACCCGAGCCCTTGACCACCAGGCTCACGGTTTTCTCGCTGACATTGCCCCGTGTCCACGGCATGAAAATGCTGATGCCGTGGTGCAAACCCTGTCCCCAGCCGTCGAGGTGGCCCATGTCCTGCACCGATTCGGCGGGTGACACCACGGCGTAGTTGTCGCCCTCCACGCTCAGGCGCAGGCTCTCCGAAATCGGCAGATCCTTGGCCGAACTCAAACCATAACTCCCCAGGTAGCCGCTGTTGCGCACACGGACTTCCACACGCCAATGGGTGTCGCCGAGCTTCTCGGTCTTGACATGTTCCACATGGATACGTGGCACCAGGGCCGCAACCCGCAGGAAGGCCGCACTTTGTGCCGCGCAGGTTTGGGCCAATTTTTCAAGCGGTGGGTTGCTGACACCCACACGTCCGTCGTAACCCCCTACCTCCACGGCTCCGAGTTGGGGGTGGTTGACGGCGCGCCAGGGCTTGAAGATACGACCCTGGTTGATGTCGCGGTCCATCGTCCACAGGGCCACAAAATCCCTGCGTTGCAGATGTGTGTAGTGGTCCACAAACGGCTTTTTGCGTTCAATGCCCAACTGGGCAAACAAGTCCCACAGCTCGACCACATAGGCGAGACAACCGCGCTGGTGGTAGGCCCAGTCCACCAGGTCGCCATGCAGGGGTTTGTCGGGCTCGTACAAAAATTCATGGAAGCCGCTGACCGTGGGGTAACCGGTGTGTTCGGTCATCCAGGCTTCTGCCTGTTTGTAGATGGCCAGGTCGGTCTGGTCCATCTTGTTGTCGGGCGTGTCACCCATGGGGCGAATCACCACACCACCAAAGGTGTGCAGGTTCAGCCAGGCAAAGATGTGGGGGTGGCTAATGGCAAAGTCCATCACCGCACGGGTCTCGGGCGCGCTGCCGGGGTAGTGGCCGGCCCCGGCCTGCTCGGGCTCCGGCTTCCAGCGGTGTGAAAAATTGCGGTTGAAGTCGTACTGGTTGTCACCCAAGAAATAAGGGTCTGGAATGTGCTGCCCATCAAAGTTGGCGATCAGCCCTTCGGGGTACAGCTTGTAGAAAGGGCCGGCATCTTCCGGCAGGCGCGGCACCATGACCGGTGGACTCAAAGGCTGGCCGTCATCACCCCGCAGCTCCACCACCTCACCCTGCGGGTCCTGCTGGCGCATGGTTGCCATGAGGCCGTCACCATCCACGTCGGAAGCTACCCAGTGCGGGTGGGACTGGTTGGCCCGTTCGTTGACCGGGCTGGAGCGCACATACCGCCCGGTCTTCAAAATGGCCTCGGCACCGTCGGGTGACATGCGTGGCATCACATAAAACAGCGTGTTGCGAATGGCCTCCGCCATGTGCGCAGGCAGGGCCTTGCCGCCGGCCTCGTTTTTGCCACCGTAGATGGCTATCACGTCCTCGGCCATGGCCAGCGCGACGCTGGAGCCGCAGACCTCGATGGCGTGCATATTGCCGTCAATCCACACCGCAGGGCGCACCTGTTCCGGGTTGCGCCCAATGGTCAACAAGGGAATGTCCCGCCCCTCGGCGCTCTGGCCCAGGCTGGACACAGACACGTACTCGGGGTAGGAGGTGGCCCAGGCCGATAGCTGGGCGGTGAGTTCGGCGTAGTCAAGGTAGTGGGTGCGAAACATAGGGTTGAATTTAACACCCTCCGTCCAGGCGCTCCATGCGGATCGTCTTCACAAAACCCATCACGGTCGCCAGTTGTTCGAGCTCGGCAATCGCAATACGCAACAGGCGCTGCTGTGTGGGCTCCGTCAGCACGACCACGGCGTTCAACTCCTCATCGTTGGGGTGCTCCAGCACTTCCAGTTGCTGCACACGTACACCCGCCTCGGCCAGATGGCCCAGGATCTGGGGCAGGGTCCGCGACAGCTTGGCCACGTCCAGCCGCAAGTAGTAGGCCGTCTGCACGTCCTCGATATCGGCCACTGGTAGCTCGACGATTTCGCTGTGCTGAAACGCCAACGATGGCACGCGGTGCCGGTGCACCATGCTGCTGGAACGGGCCAGGTCCACCAGGTCGGCAATAACAGCCGATGCGGTCTGCTCAGAGCCCGCGCCGGCGCCGTAGTACATGGTCACGCCAGCCGCATCACTCTTGACCATCACCGCATTCATGGACCCATTGACCTGCGCCAACAGGTGATTGGCCGCCACCAGCGTAGGGTGCACACGCAGCTCCAGTACCTGCGCATTGCGTTTGGCAATGCCCAACAACTTGACGCGGTAGCCCAGGCGCTCGGCAAAGGCGATATCTGCCGAGTCCAGTTGCGTGATGCCTTCCACATGCACCTTGTCGAACTGGATGGGCACACCAAAGGCGTTGGATGCCAGCAGCGTCAGCTTGTGCGCGGCGTCCACACCCTCCACATCAAACGCAGGATCGGCCTCGGCATAACCCTTGCTCTGCGCGTCGGCCAATGCTGCAGCAAAGCTGACGCCCTTGTCCTTCATCTCCGACAGGATGTAGTTGGTCGTGCCATTGATGATGCCGGCGATCCATTCGATGCGGTTGGCGGTCAGGCCCTCACGCAGCGCCTTGATGATGGGGATGCTGACGGCGACCGCGCCTTCGTAGGCGACGACCACGCCTTGGGCCTGGGCCGCGGCGAAGATCTCAGTCCCATGCTCGGCCAGCAGTGCCTTGTTGGCGGTGACCACGTGCTTGCCGTTGGCAATCGCTTGCAGCACCAGATCCCGCGCGATGGTCGTACCACCGATGACCTCGACCACCACATCAATGTCCGGGTGGTTAACGACCAGAAACGGGTCATCAACCAGCTCCACATCGTCATCGTCCACCAAGCTGGCCGCGCGCGCCAGGTTGCGCACCGCGACCATCGTGATTTCGATCCGTCTGCCGGTTCGGGCCGCAATCACCTCTGCGTTGCGCTGCAGTACCGTGTAGGTGCCAATACCCACCGTGCCCAGGCCCAGCATGCCAATGCGCAGGGGTGCAATGGCGTGCATCGGCACAGCATGGAAATGACTATTGACAGCAAAGCTGGCTTGGTGATCTTGGTACATAAAACTCTCTCCGGCGAACAGTTGCTAACCCAGCTGCCTGTGCTGGGTATGTTCTATGGGGGAGAGACACCAGTAGGCAGCCGGAACGGCCACCTGAACGACGCTCAGGCGGCCGTGTTCATAATGGTGGTAATCATGTTGTGGGCCATCACGGGCGCACCGCCACGCACCGTTTGCACGGTGTGGATGGGGTTAGGCTTGGAGGGGCACAACATGGTTTGAGCATAACACGCCGCTTTACCATTCCCTTCATGCCCCACACCAGACACCCTGCCCCTGCCATCGACCGACCCGAGACCCATGGTCCATTTGTAGTCGTGCTGGGTGGCGCCAATATGGACATCTCGGGCAGCACCACGCACACACTGGTGTTGTCCGATTCCAATCCGGGCCGCGTCCGCTGCGCACCCGGGGGCGTGGCCCGCAATATCGCAGAAAACCTTGCGCGGCTGGGCAACGCCACCCGCCTGCTGACCGCCGTGGGCGACGATTTGTATGGCCGCAGTCTGCTGGACGCCACTCGCAATGCCGGCGTGGACGTGAGCAGCAGTTGGGTGCTGGCGGGTGAAGCCACGTCGACGTATGTGTCGCTACACGGCCCCGATGGGGATATGGCGGTTGCCGTGAACGACATGGGCATTCTAGAAAACATCAGCCCCGAACGCTTGGCGCCCTGCTCGCCGTCGGTGCAGCAGGCTGCCGCGCTGGTAGTGGACTGCAATGTCAGCGCGCAGGCGCTGAACTGGCTGTTTGCCAACCGCGGGGCCACGCCAATTTTTGTGGATGCCGTGTCGGCCTTCAAATGCCAGCGCATCCGGCCCTTTTTGGCCCATGTGCAATTGCTCAAGGTCAACCGGCTGGAAGCACAGGCGCTGTGCAATTTTGGCATCCACAATGACGCCGACATCGAACGGGCCGCGTTATGCCTGCACACACTGGGCGTGCAGCAAGTCGTGCTGAGCCTGGGCGAACGCGGTGTCTTCTGGAGCGACCGCAGCGCCGGTCAGGGCTGGCACGGCGCGCTGCCCTGCACCGTCGTCAATGCCACCGGAGCGGGCGACGCGCTGATGGCCGGCCTGGTGCATGCCTTTGTCGACCAGCAGGACCTGCGGGCATCCATACCGTTTGCGCTGGGCTGCGCGGCATTAACCTTGAGCTCCGAGCATGCCAACCATCCGGCACTATCGGTAACGGCAGTCACACAGTGCATGCACAATGCCAACCCACTATGACAAACACGAATTCTTATCTCGACATCCATCCCGAGGTTGCGCACGCACTGGCACACCACAAGCCCGTGGTGGCCCTGGAATCCACCATCATTTCGCACGGCATGCCCTATCCGCAGAACGTGGCGACGGCGCTGGAGGTGGAGGCCGAAGTGCGCAAACACGGCGCGGTGCCAGCCACCATCGCCATCATCAACGGGCGGCTCAAGGCCGGCTTGACAGAGGCCGAGATTGAGGTACTGGGCACGACGGGGCGCAGTGTGACCAAGGTCAGCCGGCGTGATATTCCCTTCATCGTGGCGGCCGGCACAACGGGCGCGACCACCGTGGCCTCCACGATGGTGATTGCCGCCATGGCGGGCATACGCGTATTTGCCACCGGTGGCATCGGCGGGGTGCACCGCGGCGCCGAGCACAGCTTTGATGTGTCGGCCGACTTGCAGGAACTGGCGCAGACACCGGTGGCCGTGGTCTGCGCCGGTGCCAAGTCCATTCTCGATCTGCGCCTGACGCTGGAATATCTGGAGACGCATGGTGTGCCAGTCGTGGGTTACCAGACCCCTTGGTTGCCAGCTTTCTTCACCCGCGACAGCGCTTTCAAGGTGGACTACCAGTTGGACACACCACAGGCCATTGCCGGAGTCATGCATGCCAAGTGGGCCATGGGTCTGCGCGGCGGCATGGTCGTGGCCAACCCGATACCAGAGGCGTTTGCCATGCCGCGCGCCGCCATCGACGCAGCCGTGGAGCAGGCGCTGCAGGAGGCACAGGCGCAGCGCATAAGCGGCAAGGAATCGACGCCGTTCTTGTTGGCCCGGGTCTGCGAGTTGACGGGTGGCGACAGCCTGTCCGCCAACATCCAGCTGGTGCTGAACAACGCCAGGCTGGCGTCCGCAGTGGCCACAGCGTACGGGGCACTGGGCTGACCGTTGTCGGCGTAGCAATCACCTAGGCGACCGACGTCGCCGTTCTTTGCTCCTAAGCTTGCAGCCATCACAACTGGCCCACGCCAACTTTTTGCTGGAGCATTGCAATGAACGAACTCTTTTCTCTCAAAGGCCGCACGGCCCTGATCACCGGCGGCTCGCGCGGTATTGGCCGCATGATTGCCGAAGGCTTTTTGAAACAAGGTGCCAAGGTCTACATCAGCGCGCGCAAGGCAGCGGCCTGCGACCAGACCGCCGCCGAGCTGTCTGCTCTAGGCACCTGTGTGTCGCTACCGGCCGATGTATCCACGGTGGAGGGCACACATGCGCTGGTGGCGGCCTACGCCAAGCATGAAGACCAGCTCGATATCCTGGTCAACAATGCCGGCGCCGCCTGGGGCGCACCGTTCGCAGAGTTTCCCGAGAGCGGCTGGGACAAGGTGGTGGACCTGAACCTGAAGACGCCGTTCTTCCTGACCCAGGCCCTGCACGGCCACCTGCGCAAGGCCGGCCAAAGCCAGGTGGCCAAGGTCATCAACATCGCCTCCATCGACGGCATCTCCGTCAACCCCATGGAGACCTATTCCTATGCGGCCAGCAAGGCCGGGCTGATCCACATGACGCGCCGCATGGCCTTGCACCTGGTCAAGGACAACATCGCCGTGACGGCAATTGCCCCCGGCGCCTTTGCGTCGGACATGAACAAAGAGGCACGTGACCATGCAGCGGAAGTGTCCACGCACGTTCCCGCCGGGCGCATCGGCACAGGTGACGACATGGCCGGTGCGGCCATCTACCTGGCATCCCGTGCGGGGGACTATGTGGTGGGTGCAACCCTGGTGGTGGATGGCGGCATTTCGTTCGCGCGGGGTTAAGCGCCCCACGCTTGTCACTGCGTGTACTGCGCTGCCCCCTGGGGGCCTCCCGCGCCTTGGGGCGGCCCGGCGGCGCGGGTGGCAGCACTCTCACCGGGACCACACGCGCCGAAACGTTAAGTTGATACGCCTGCGCCCCAGCAGCGCATGTTCACCATCGGCCAGCGGCAGCACGCCGTGGTAGGCCAGGCGTGACGGTCCACCCCAGACAACCACGTCGCCATGCTGCAGGCGGTAACGCAGGGGTTTGTCGCTGCGTTGGGTGCCACCAAATAGAAACACCGCAGGCAAGCCCAACGACAAAGACACGATGGGCGCAGTCAGGTCTTTTTCATCCTTGTCCTGGTGCAAGGACAACTTGGCGCCCGGTAGGTATTGGTTGATGAGACAGGAATCCGGCGCAAAGTTGTCGTAACCAGCCCGCGCGGCTGCGTGTTGTGCCAGGTCCATGAAACGCGCAGGCATGGCAGGCCAGGGCAGGCCCGAGCGCGGGTCTTGCGCCGCATAGCGGTAGCCCTGCGGGTCCGACACCCAGCCCAGCGGCCCACAACTGGTGGTGGCCACCGACATGGTGTAGCCGCCGGGGGTTTGCATATGGCGCAGCGGAGCTTGGGTGACGACAGCTTCTATGGCTTGCAGCAGCTCCGTGCCCATGCCTTGTGCAAAGTTACGCAGCAGCACAGCGCCCGGAGCGAGCTGCACCTGCGCGGCTTCGGGTGATGGTGGCGGGTCGTTAAAAAGATCCAGCGGAGTCACCGATTGCTCCGTTTTTGATAGTGGGTGATGCAGTATTTACGAGGGCTAGCGGCCAGTTTTTCAAATAGCGCCAAGTCCTACACCTGCACCGCGCGTTGCAACGCAGCGCGCGCCAACAAGCGTGTGGAGTCCAGCGTGGGCAGCGCGGAGTTGGCGTCGTTGATGATCAGCGGTATCTCGGTGCAACCCAGAATCACCGCATCGCAGCCCTCCTCTTCTTTCAGGCGCGTTATGACCTGCTGGAAGTAGGCGACGGCCCCGGGCTTGATAACACCACACACCAGCTCGTCCATGATGATGCGGTTGATCTCCAGGCGTTCCTGTTCCGTCGGCCGCGCAAAGGCCAGCCCCAGCGCAGCCAGCTTGTCGGGGTAAACCGTGCTGTCCACCAACCAGCGTGTGCCAGTCAGCCCCAGGCGGCGATAACCCCGCGCGGCGGCTTGCGCGGCCACCACCTCGGCAATATGCAACCACGGCAATGGGGAGCGCGCCGCCACGTAATCAAACGCCTGGTGGATGGTGTTGTCCGGGCAGACCAGAAAGTCGGCTCCGGCGGTTGCCAGCTTGTGTGCCGACGCCAGCATCAAGTCGCCCACGCCTTGCAGATCGCCACGCTCCAGGCAGTGCACGTAGTGGGCCAATGACGGCGTGTGCATGGACACCTCAGGGTGGGCGTGCGGACCCAGCAGCTGCGCGCCCTCGGCGCAAATGGTGCGGTAGCACAGCGCGGCGCCCTCCGCGGAACAACCGACAATTCCTATGTGTTGGGGCATGGGGGACGGGCTGTGAAGCCAGAGAGTAGATCAGTCGCTTTAGTTGGAGACAGGCAAGCACTCTTCAAGAGCACCCAGTCCTACTATGGTACCGCGCGCCCAAAGGAGGCATCCACCGCCCGCAGCTTTGCACCAGTGGGTTGGGGAAACCTATCCCTGTCAGCGTTGCAGGGCTTTCTCGAGCTGCGCCTTGTTCATCGCCGAGCGGCCCTTGATGCCGCGCTGACTTGCCTCGTTGCGCAGTTGCGCCACGGTTCGCCCACCCTCACCGGTGTGCGAACGCTTCCCGCCGCGCTGGCCCGGCGACATGTCGTTCAGGGACGAGGCACTGGCCTTGGCCGATTCACCGTGCTGGGCTCTCTCCTTGTTGACAACACGCGCCGCGATTTCTTCCGCCAGGGGTTCGGGCTTGCCTCGGTCGAGCAGGCTGTCCTTGACGTGCGCGTATTGGCGCTCGCGCTTGGCGATCCATGTTTTCTGTGGCATGGCCTTGCCTCCTTCCCTAACGATTGCGATACGGAATACGGTCATCATGCGACCGGCGGACCAGGCTTTCTGTTCGGCGTCGCACGTGGCGCCAAGAACGGTCGGGTAAATTAGCGCCATGCCCCACCCAATCGAAACCCACAAACGCTGGCCCGCCCTCATCTTGTTATGCCTGGGTGAGCTGATGATTGTGCTGGACACCACCATCGTCAACGTCGCCCTGCCCTCGATCCAGGCCGATCTGCAGTTCTCGGAAACCGCATTGGTCTGGGTGGTCAACGCCTATATGCTGACCTTTGGCGGTTTCCTGCTGCTGGGCGGGCGGCTGGGGGATTTGTATGGACACCGCAGGCTTTTTTTGGCTGGCATTGTGTTGTTCACGCTGGCCTCTTTGGCCTGCGGTTTGGCAAACACACAAGTGCTATTGATCACCGCCCGTGCGGTACAGGGCCTGGGCGGCGCGGTCGTGTCAGCGGTGGCCTTGTCACTGATCATGGGCTTGTTTACCGAACCGGCCGAGCGCGCCAAGGCCATGGGGGTGTATGGCTTTGTCTGCGCTGGCGGTGGCAGTGTGGGCGTGTTACTCGGCGGCGTGTTGACCAGCGCACTCAACTGGCACTGGGTGTTTCTGGTCAACCTGCCGCTGGGCGTGGCCATTTATGCGGCCTGCCTGAAGCTGTTGCCGGATGGGCGCGGACAGGCACATGGCCAGCGTCTGGATGTGGCGGGGGCCGTCACCATCACCGCATCACTGATGTTGGCGGTGTATGCCATTGTTAACGGCAATGGCGTGGGTTGGATGTCCACACAAACGCTGGTGCTGCTCGCAGCCGCGGCCGGACTGCTGGCGCTGTTCCTGGTCATCGAATCGCGCGTAGTGGCGCCACTGGTGCCGCTGGGTTTGTTCCGGTCGCGCAACCTGAGCCTGTCCAATGGCGTAGGTGTGTTGTGGTCTGCCGCCATGTTTGCGTGGTTCTTTGTGTCGGCGCTGTACATGCAGTTGGTGCTGGGTTACAGCGCCATGCAGGTGGGCCTGGCATTTTTGCCATCCAACGTCATCATGGCGGTGTTTTCGCTGGGTCTGTCGGCCAGGATGGTCATGCGCTGGGGCATTCGGCCGCCATTGGTGGGCGGCCTGCTGCTGGCCGCGATCGGGCTGGCGCTGTTTGCTCGCGCACCGGTTGGCGGTGACATCTGGCTGGATGTGCTGCCGGGCATGTTGCTGTTGGGCCTGGGTGCAGGTATGGCGCTGAACCCCTTGTTGCTGGTGGCCATGGACGGGGTCAGCCCGGCAGAATCCGGCTTGGCGTCGGGCGTGGTGAACACGGCTTTCATGATGGGTGGCGCGCTCGGCCTGGCGGTGCTGGCCAGCCTGGCCGATGCCCGCACCAATGCCTTGCGCAGCAGTGGCGCCCAGGCCGTGGCGGCATTGAACTGCGGCTACCAGTTGGCATTCCTGGTGGGTGCGGTGTTTGCGGTGCTGGCCGCTGCATTGGGCCTGTACTTGCGCCCCACACAGGGTGCGGCGGGTTCACCGGCGCATGCCGTCTAAAGGGGGGCTGTGGGCCATGTGCGGGCTGCGGCGACAATGCAGCCCTTTTCCCTTATGTGCACCATTGCCCCATGAAAGCTCCACCCAGACTGCAATCCCTTATTGAAGAAGGCCTGATCGACACCGTGGTGCGCCAGTTGATGAGTGGCAAGGAGGCCATGGTATTTGTGGTGCGCACCGGCGACGAGACGCGCTGCGCCAAGATCTACAAAGAGGCCACACAGCGCAGTTTTCGCCAGGCCGTGGATTACACCGAGAACCGCAAGGTCAAAAACTCGCGCTCTGCCCGCGCCATGGCCAAGGGCAGCAAGTTTGGCCGCCAGGAGCAAGAGGCCGCCTGGCAAAGCGCCGAGGTTGATGCGTTATACCGCCTGGCCGCCGCCGGTGTGCGGGTGCCGCAACCGTATAACTTCCACGACGGTGTGCTGCTGATGGAACTGGTGACCGACGCCCATGGCGACGCGGCCCCGCGCCTGAACGATGTGTCCTTCACCCCCGAACAGGCCCGCGCCCACCATGCCACGCTGGTGGCCGAGGTGGTGCGCATGTTGTGTGCGGGCGTAGTGCATGGGGATTTGTCGGAGTTCAATATCCTGCTGGCCCACACCGCAGGCACGGATGGCGGCGAGGGTGTGGATGGCCCGGTCATCATCGACCTGCCGCAGGCGGTGGACGCCGCCGGCAACAACCACGCACAGCGCATGCTGCTGCGCGATGTAGGCAACCTGCGTGATTTCTTTGGCCAGTTTGCGCCCGAGTTGCTGAGCACCGACTATGGCCCCGAAATGTGGAGCCTGTACCAAAGTGGTTTGTTGTCCAATGAAACCCCGCTGACCGGCCGTTATGTGCGCACCCAGGCCGATGTGGATGTGGGCAGCCTGATGCGCGAGATCGACGACGCGCGGGCCGAAGAAGCGGCGCGGCGCCTGCGCATGCAAACTACGCCAGGGCCAGCGTAAGCAATGGCGGCACACAGAACCACAGAATAAAGGTCAAGGCCAGCACGATAGTGTTATCGATGCGCTCCGGCATGTCGGTGTGCATGAATTTTCGCAAGTGCCAGTACAGCCACATGCCGTGGGCCGCGCCCGCAACCACGCTCCAGCGCAGCAACGCAGCCAGATCCGGCCGCGCCAGTGACAACAGCAGCGCCACGGCGGGAGCGGCAAGGCTTGCGGCCATGGCCAGACGCGCGCTGCTGCGCTTGCCCAAAATGACGACCAGCGTGCGTTTGTTGGTGGCCTGGTCGGCATCCCGGTCAGGGCAGTTCGCCAGCAGAATGGCCGGCAAAATCGACAGCCCCAGCGGCAGCGCCAGCAGCCACGGCAGGCTGTCGGTCCAGGCACCGCCTTGCGCTACATAACCGGCAACGATGGCGCCCGCACTATGGGTCAGCATGACGTCCAGCTCGCCCCAGCCGCGGTGCGACAACTTGAACGGTGGCACGGTGTAGCCCAAGGCCAGCAGACTCATCCCCACATACAACACGGCAATCACCGGGGCAGAAGCGGTCGGCGCAACCGCCAGCAGGCCTGCCAAGCCCGCCCCCGCCCCCATCAGGGCCCAGCCTATGCCCTGGCGCATGGCCCCGTGGTCCAGCCGGCCGTCCACCAACACGCGCGAACCGCCACTGAACCGGCCCGCATTGTGATTGCGCCGGTCGCTCTCCAGATCAAACCAGTCGTTCAGGAAAACCGTGGCCGCTTCCACCAGAAACAGCACGCAGTAGCCCCACAGATAGGCAGGCAGAGACAATACGCCGCCGGCGCTGGCCAACAGGGCTCCCACGGTGTAGGCCATCCACGTCATGGGATAGAACTGCAGGCGCAGCGCAGCAAACCAACTGGCAATGTTTTTACGCCAGCGTTGCCAGGGCGAGCGCGCGCCGTGCTCAAGGCGAGCGCCACTAGCCTGTGCTTGTTCCAGCCAGCGCGTACGCTGCTGCACATGGGATGTTATGACCGGTCCGAACGACTGCGTGTGCACGGTGTCGACGCCACAGTAGGCCAGCGTGGCCCTCGCCATGGCCTGGCGGCCGGGCGCACGGTAGACAAGCCGGTACACCAGCGGCGGTGTATCCATGCTGATGATCAAGTCCGCGGTGCGGCCGGCCAGCAGCCGGTCCCACAAGTCGACCGTGCGATGCCTGAAGGCAAAGCCAGGCGTCAGCACACGGTCCAGAAAACCCTTGAGCAGGGCCGGGAAGGTGCCCCACCAGGTTGGGTAGAAGAACACCAGGTGCTCGGCCCACGCAATGTCGCGTTGGGCGCGCAGCAGGTCTGGCTCCAGTGCCTGCTGCTCGGGTGACAGCGTATGCACATCCGGGTCGAACTGCATGTCGCACAAGACCAACTCCCGGCACTGCACACCTGCCAGGCGCGCACCTTTGGCATACGCGTCAAACAAGGCTCCGCACAAGCTGTCGCGCCTGGGATGGGCCAGGATCAGCAGGCAGCGCATACCCTAGGGGCGCGCGCCATTCGAACCATTCGATTTCGTTCCGTAGTATTCGTGAATGCCCGTTGCCCATTTGGGGTCGGCCATGTCCGGCCAATCGTCGGGGTCAAAGCCCGGTGCATTTTTAAGGCTTTCTTTCTGCACGTTGAGCACAAAGCATTTGCGCAGCGTGTCGAGCTTCAGCGCGCTCCACGGCACGGCGAACAGCTTCTCTCCCAGGCCGATAAATCCACCAAACGACAGCACCGCATAGGCCACTTTGCCGGTGCGCATGTCCAGCATGATTTCTTTGATATCCCCCAGGTTTTCATTCAGCTCGTTATGGACGCTATTGCCCAGCAGGGTGTCGGCACCCATCAACTCGGGTCCCGGACCTTTGTCCTTGTCCTTATAAGCCTCAGACTGGGACATGCTGCTGCGGACCCGCTTGTACATACCGTAAGCGTCGCGTTCTAGGTAGTTCATGACAGTTTCCTTTTCGACATCAAGGTTGGTTCACAAAAAGCCTCGATCCGCATTGCCACCGAGCACAGCGGATGCAAGACACCGCCACCCGAAAATTGCATCTGGCAACTCCCAGGTCAATGGTTCATTCCATAGGGGGCGTTAAGCTCCATCGCCCGCCTTGCCGGTGATGGGCAGCACCGTACCGGTGATATAACTTGAACAGCAGGGCGCTGCCAGAAACACATAAGCCGGCGAAATCTCCTCGGGTTGTGCGGCACGGTGCAGGTCGGTCTTGGCGCCAAACTCCGCAATATCTTGTGGGTCCTTGTCCGCAGGATTCAGCGGCGTCCATACCGGGCCAGGCGCCACCGCATTCACACGCACACCTTTGTCAATCAACTGGGCCGCCAGCGATTTGGTGAAGGCATGGATCGCGCCCTTGGTGGTTGCGTAATCGACCAGTTCCTTGTTGCCCCGCAAGCCGGTGACCGAGCCGGTATTGATGATGCTGGCGCCAGGCTTGAGGTGGGGCAAGGCGGCCTTGGCCATGTGGAAGTATCCGTACACATTGGTCTGCATGGTCTCGTCGAAGCGTTCTTCACTCAAGTCCGCCAGGGAATCGGTATGGGCCTGGAACGCAGCGTTGTTCACCAGCACGTCCAGCCGTCCCCATTGCGTGACCACCTTTTGCACCACGTCCCGGCAGAACGCGGCATCTCGCACGTCGCCTGGGAATAACAAGCAACGCGAACCTTCGGCCTCGACCAGGCGTTGGGTTTCTTCTGCGTCGGCGTGTTCACTCAGGTAGACGATGGCCACATCCGCCCCTTCACGGGCGTACAGCACCGCAACGGCACGGCCTATGCCCGAGTCACCGCCGGTGATGAGGGTTGAGAAGCCCTGCAGCTTTTCGCTGCCTTGGTAGTCTTGCGCTTCGTAGCGGGGTTTGAGCTGCATGTCCGCCTCATCGCCCGGTCTGGACAATTGCTGCCGGGGCATAGGTGGAACCGGTTGCGGATGCCCGGGGTGGGTGGACGCCGCCTGGGTTCTGGGCGCTTTCTCTTGCTCTTTTTTGGTAGGGGCGGGTTGATCAACGGTATGCGAGGAAGAAGGCATCGTGGACTCCTTTCTGTTCTGCTTGCGTGGGTTCCGAGCCAGTGTTGTGATGTTCCCAGCGTATATATTTTTGGTGTGCGACGCTGTAGGACATGTCCGATTTTTGCGTCGGACAACACCACCTCTTGCGTTTGCGCAAAACACAGTGACGAAGGGACGCACAATCAGGCATGCAACAGAGGAACGGCATGCTGCGCAGACATTTTTTCATCACAATCTCCAGCCTGGCGTGCGCCGGGTGGGCCGGCGCCGAGGAGCCGGAATCCGAGCCACCGGCACGGCCACGCTACACGGTGTCGGCCGAGTCATTGCAGCGCTCGGTGGCACAACGTTTCCCGCTGCGTTATCCGGTGCCCGGCGTGTTGAATCTGGACTTGCAGGTTCCACGCCTGCGCCTGTTGCCCGAACAAAACCGTGTCAGCGCAGAGATGGCGGTCGACGCCGCGGGTCCGGCGCTGAACCGCAGCCACCAGGGCACATTCGAGATCAGTTTTGCGCTGCGTTATGAAACCAGCGACCGCAGCATCCGAGCCCACCAGTTGCGCTTCAAGCGCCTGCAGTTTCCCAGCCTGCAACCGGGTGTAGTGGACATGCTCAACACGTATGGGCCCGCCCTGGCACAACAGTCATTGCTCGAAGTGGTGTTGCACCAGTTGCGCCCACAAGACCTGGCGTTGGCCGACGTCATGGGCATGCGGCCCGGCAGCATCACGGTGACGGACGCTGGCCTGGAGATTGGTTTTGTCGTGAAGCCGTTGTAGCAGCGACGCGCTGTGGTGACGGGTTTATTCAAGACACGGGCACCGATCCGTCGTATCGTACTCCCCCATCAATAACCCCCCAGCGGAGGAACCCCATGCAACTTGGATACACCATTCTGTACGTCGAAGACGTCAAACGCAGCCTGGCCTTTTACGAAAAGGCCTTCGGCATGCAAACCAAATTTCTGCATGACAGCGGCGACTATGGTGAGTTGAACACGGGAGCCACCACGCTGGCCTTCTCGTCACGCCAACTGATGCGCCAATTGGGCAAGAACCCCAGCGCATCCGACGCCCACGCACCCGCATTTGAGATCGCCCTGCTGACCTCGGACGTGGCCGCCGCCGTCCAGCGCGCAGTGGACGCCGGCGCGGAGCTGATTCAGCCACCCAAGGACATGCCCTGGGGCCAGACCCTGGCCTATGTGGCAGACCAGGACGGCGTGCTGGTCGAGATTTGCACGCCTATGGGGACATAGCCCCCACGCTTGTCACTGCGTGTACTACGCTGGCCTTGCAGGCCGCGGCGTTGCCGGAGTCAACGCCCCTTCTGGCTGTCCCGCCCTGCGCAGGCAGGCCGGGAGCCGCAGCCATCAGCCCCGGAGGGGGCCAAGCCGTCTTGGGGCGGCCCGGCGGTGCTCAATCTCGCGCCTCATTCGCGAGGTTCAGTAGGCGTGGTAGCCGTCAAAGTCTGCCTTGCCGACCGGCACGCCGATATGGCGCAGGACCGCATACGCCATAGCCATGTGGAAGAAAAAATTGGGCAGCGCATAGTGCAGCAGGTATTCGCTGGGTGCCATGGCGTGGGTGGCCTGCCCTGCCTCGGCCTGGATCATCAGCGGCGTATTGGAAGCAAACAGGGCGGGGTCAAGCTCGGTCAACAAGCCCCTCGCGCGCGACAGGCGTTGCCCCAAGCCCTGTAACGAGCGTTCGAATTCGCCATAGGGCGGAATGGGCAAACCCGCCAACGGAAACGTTGCGCGCAGTGTGAAGTTGATGGCAATTTCCACCTGGGATGCGAAGGGATACATGTCCGGTGCCAGTGCGCTGGCAAGCAGCGCGTCCTCGGACATGCTTGTGCGCACCGCGTGTTGTTCTGCCAACGTGAGCAAATGCTCCAGTTGGCGCAGGTAACGCAAAAACACGGGGACCGAGGAGGAATAAAGTGTGGAAGCTGTCACGGTGCCGACCAAAAAGTCTGCATCCTATCCCACCCGCCGCACTCCCTCTGGATCTCTAACGCACCCAATTGGGAAAGTAGCCCAGCGCATCGTGTACAGCCGCGTCATGTGCGGGCACCACAACCAACTCCGGGAACTGCCGCATGACCTCGCGCACCTTCTCCACACTGCCCTGCGTTTGTGTGCGCTCGCGGTCCACGATGAGGCTGGCGGCCCAGAACTTGGGCGCACCCGCTTTCAGGGCTGCCATTTTCCAGGCCACATCACCAATGAAGAAGTAACACTTGCCACTGTCCGTCGTCACAAACAAACCGATGGACCCTTCGGTGTGCCCCGGCATGGGCACCAGCACGACGCTGCCGTCCTTGAACAGGTCAAAGCTCTGTGCATAACCCTTGTAAGCCACCGGCTGAAAGTCGATGGCGCTCCAGCGCGTGGCCGCTCCGGACACTTGCGAGCTCCATGCTCCGGCACCGCCGCCCTGGGGTTCGGTGATGCTGGGCATTTCGTCCTGCGCGGCCATGATGCGCGCCTCAGGGAAGTCCGGCACGCCGCTGGCATGGTCCCAGTGGCCATGGCTGATGATGACCTGCCGGATGGGTGCAAAACCCGCCGCATCCAGTTGCTCCCGGGCCGAGACCACCGGCTTGTCGAACTTGAAGAAGGGACGCATCCAATACGGCATGTCCTGCGCGTACTGGCCTTCAATATTCTTGCCCAGGCCGGTGTCGAACAGCAGGTAGTCGTCGTTGTGTTTGATCAGGAACGCAGAGAAGTTGGTGTCGATCTTTTGCGTGAAGCTGCCACCGGGCACCAGCAGGCGCTCGGGCACCGCCACCTTGCTGGTCTTGATGATGGAAAAGCCCACTTTGGGTTGCTGCACCACCGCGGCAGTTGTAGGGACGGTGGGCTCTTGGGCCTGCAATGCGCCGGTCAGCAGCAGAGCGGCGGACAGCAAAAGGCGAAGGGGTGCATATCGTTTCATGGACTGGAGCCTTGGTAGAGAAGTGTGTAAAGAGCCGTGGGGTTTAGGGGTCAAAACCTCACCCATGCACGAACTCTAAAGCTTGGTCTATGCTCCAATGTCAAGCACTTTTTTACGCACATCCACACCACACAAACGCCTGCATATGAACATCAGTGAACTGGCCAAAACGAACCAAGTTTCCACCGACACCGTGCGCTACTACGAGAAGCAGGGCATCCTGCAAGCCCCCTTGCGCCAGGACAACGGTTACCGCTTCTATACCCAGGCCCATGTGGAGTCGCTGCGCTTCGTGCGCGGCGCCCAGGCGCTGGGGTTCTCGCTTGCGGAGATTCGTTCGTTGTTGCCGCAATTGGTGCGAGGTAAACTGGGCCGCCCGGATGTGGAGCACCAACTACAGGCCAAGATGGCCCAGATTGATGCCCATATCCGCCAGCTTCAGACCTTGAAGAAAGAACTCCAGGCCACCTTCGCGTCCCTCAAATGCCCCTCCACCGGCGCGGTTACCACTGCGGACAGCACGGCAACCGATACCGGCAGTGGTGCGGGCGTGGCGGTGGCGCGCAAGTCCTTTGTGAAAACCAACGGGGCTGCCGCCAGCCGGAGAACCTAAGCCTGGGCCAGCCCCGCGGCCACCATTTCGCGCATCAGCGTCATGGCCAGGATTTCGTGTGACATGCCGCCCAGTTGGCGCGAGCGCTCGATGGTTCCGAGTGTGACGGTGACGATACGGCCCCGCATCATATAACTCCCACTATAGGACTTGCCGTCTACGTCGACCGTGACGGGATAGGTACGCTGTTCTTGCGACATGTGCTGGCCCTTCAAAGCTGTCTGTGACCATCATAGCTATTTGCCTCTCGTGATAAAGCACTAAATCACTCAGTGGATGATGACGACCAGCACGCTGCAATGCGCATGCGCAATCAAGGACTTGGAGACCGAGGTTTTCCACCAGCGCGCGGCCCAGCCATCCAGATGTTTGTGACCAACCACGATCAAGTCGGCCTCTATTTTTTTGGCATGGCTGGTGATTTCATCGACGGTGTCACCCACCAGCAGTGTGCCACTGGCCTGGTGGCCGGCCGCATGCAGACGGCGCAGGCCATCGTCCAGCACATCCTGCATGCCCTGCTTTTCGCGCTCCATCATCTCGCCGTCGTAGACACCACCTTCGGTAGAGACCAACCCGATGTTGATGGGCAACACTGCGACCAGCACCAGCTCGGCTTGGGCCCACTGAACCAGGTCCTGGCAATCCAGCAGCGCCTTCTGGCCGCTGGGGGAGCCGTCGTATGCCAACAAAATTCGCTTGTACATGGTGTTGTCCTCCTGAGGTGGTAGAAAACTTTGAGCCAGTGGATCAAGCATAAGTTCAGCCGTACACGCGTGCAAGTGGCTGGCTGCGTGGCTATACGGCCTTTGCCATTCCCGTTGGGCGGCAGGTCTATTGCTGGCCGGCCAGAATGCAGGTCCATTCAAGGAAGCCCATGCCCCATACCAATACCAGCCCCGTGAACCACCCCATTGCCCTCAAGTGGCCCACGCAGCATCCCGAGCGCTTGCAGCTGTATTCGTTGCCAACCCCCAATGGTGTCAAGGTGTCCATCCTGCTGGAAGAAGCCGGCCTGCCGTACGAACCGCACCTGGTCAGCTTCGACACCAATGACCAGATGTCGCCAGAGTTTCTATCCCTCAACCCCAACAACAAGATCCCCGCCATCATCGACCCGAACGGACCGGATGGAAAGCCACTGGCACTGTTCGAGTCCGGTGCGATTCTGATTTATCTGGCGGAGAAGACCGGGCAGTTCATGCCAAAGGATGCTGCGGGCCGCTATGAAACCATCCAATGGGTGATGTGGCAGATGGGCGGCGTGGGACCCATGTTTGGCCAGGTCGGTTTCTTCTACAAATTTGCTGGCAAAGCGTACGAGGACAAGCGCCCGTTGGAGCGGTATCTGACCGAGAGCAAACGCCTGTTGGCGGTGCTGGAGCAGCGCCTGACCGGGCGCACCTGGATCATGGGTGACGACTACACGATTGCCGACATTGCCACCTTCCCCTGGGTGCGCAACCTGATTGGTTTCTACGGTGCCGGAGAGTTGGTGGGCATACAAGACTTCCCGCAGGTCAACCGCGCGCTGGCCGCGTTTGTGGCGCGGCCAGCGGTGGTACGGGGGCTTGCGATTCCGGCCCGCGGCTAGTCAAGTACTCGCGCTATTCGGCAAAACACGAAAGTCCTCGCTACGCGCCATGTCAAGCAGGGCTTGCAACAGCTTGGGTGGCGGGCAAATTAACTTGCGCTGGTTCAGATCAAACCAGCCCGCCGTGGTGGTGACCCGCGCCGACAATTTGCCCTGGCGGAAGAACGTATTGCGGTACAGCGTGCGGCTGCCGTCTTCCGACAGGCCCGCCAAGGACAACGTGACCTGCACGGCGTCCAACAAGTGGATCTCTCTGAAGTATTCCACTTCGTCCTTCATGACGACCGGTCCCAGGCGCAACGCCATGAACTCCGCTTGGGTAAAACCGCAATCGGCAAAGTACATCAACCGCACGTCGGCGGACTTGTCCAGGTAAGCCGTGTTGCGCATATGGGAGTTGAAGTCCATATCGCCCCAACCGGCAACCAGCGTGCGTTCAAACGGCAGCGTAGGCATGGCGGCAGTCGTCATCATGGCCTTACGCGGCGCGCGGCTGGTTCTTCAGGCCCAGCACGGTGATGGGTTCAATGCTGGGCGGGCTGGCCAGCAGCTCACCAGCCTTGGCCATCAGCGCCTGGGCAATCGGCCCGTTCAGATGGGCCTGGCGGCCGGCCTCATCGGCAAAGGCATCGAAGACACCAAAGCTGGTGGGTGAGAACTGCAGCGCAAACCAGATCGGCGTGCTGGCCTCCTGGTTGGCCAGTGCCAGGCCGGTTTCCAGAAATTGGGCGACTTCTTTTTCCTTGCCGGGTTTGGCTTCCAGGCGGGCGAAGAGTGCGAGTTGGATGGTCATGAAAATTCTCCTGGTTTTACCGCCGGGCCGCCCCAAGGTAAAACGCGCCCCCTCGGGGGGCAGCGCAGTACACGCAGTGACAAGCGTGGGGGCTTAGCGGTAGTGGTTTGATCGTGCGGTTGCGCGATGGAGTGAACTTTACGGATGGGAGCGGCCATGGCATAGTGGCACGATTGACAACTTTGGTATCGATCGAGTCAACCCATGAACATCACCATCCTGGTCCTGGACAGCGTCTTTGACACTGGCTTGGCCACCATCCTCGACGCCTTCACCACCGCCAATGAGTTGTCAGCGCTGTACGCCTGCCCCGGACCGCAATACCGGGTGACGCTGGCCGGTGTGCGCCCCCAGGTGCGCAGCGCGCAACTGATGGGCGTGCCGGTCGTGGCGGTTAAAGACTGCCCCACGCCGGATTGGGTGGTGGTGCCGGCCATGGGCCACAAGATGCCCGAGGCACTGCAGTTGGCCCTGCGGCGTGACGACGTGGCCGATGCGATGGACGCCCTGCGCACCTGGGCTGCGGCCGGCATTCCGATTGCGGCCGCCTGTATCGGCACCTTTGTGCTGGCCGAGAGCGGCCTGCTGGATAAACACGAAGCCACCACCACCTGGTGGCTGACACCCTTTTTCCGCCAGCGCTACCCCGCCGTAAAGCTGGACGCCAGCCGCATGATCGTGCGCTCAGGCCCCTTTGTCACCGCTGGTGCGGCACTCAGCCATCTGGACATGGCCTTGTGGCTGATACGCCAGTCCAGCCCCGACTTGGCGACCCTGGTGGCCAAGTATTTGATCGTGGATGCGCGGCCATCCCAGTCCGCCTATGTGATTGCCGACCACTTGGCGCATGCCGACCCGCTGGTCGAACGCTTTGACCGCTGGGTGCGTGCAAACCTGGACCAGGCCGTGAATCTGGACCGGGCGGCCAGCGAACTGGCCACCAGCAAACGCACGCTGGCGCGGCGCATCCACGATGTACTGGGCAAGACGCCAGTGTCCTATATCCAGGACCTGCGCATAGAACGCTCCGTGCATTTGCTCAAGACCAGCAGCCACAACATCGACGCCATCGCCAACATGGTGGGTTACGCCGACGGCGTGACACTGCGCACGCTGTTGCGCCGCCGTTTGGGCAAGGGCATACGCGAGATCAAGGCGGCGTGATCCGTGCCTGGGCCGGCGCCCTAGTGCTCGCACATCCTCTGGATTCCAGAATCGGCGTCCATTGCAGTGCCCGTTCGGTCAACGAACAGTAGGCATCGTCAAAAAAATATGCTGCGTATTTAATAGCGGTATGTGCATATTTCACGGGGGCTGCATGGAATTTGACAAATAATCAACAGCACTTTGGCGCACTGCCGCCGCCCGCAAGCGCACGCAGAGCCTGGACGTGGCGCTGCACCTCGGCGGCGGGCAGCGGCCCGCCATGCCCCATGTAGAAGCGCTGCGTGCCTGCATCCACCATGCGCTGCAACTCTGCCGCCACCGCGTGCGGATCGTCCTCAAACGGGGGGCGTATGGCCTGGCCCGTGCGCACGATGCCACCCAGCAGAATGCCCGAGGCCAGCAAATCGCCGACCATCGCGTCACCACCCGGCAGTTGCACCGACACCGAGCCGGCGGTGTGCCCCGGCGTGTGCCGCACACACCCGGCCATGCCATAGAGAGCTAGGTCCAGGGCTTCGCCTTCCTGCAACAGATGGTCGGGTGTGAATGGCGTATAGGGCTGCAGTATCGACCCCATGCGCAGGAACAGACGGCCAAACCACCCCGTAGCGCAAAAGTGCATGGGCTTCTTTTGCAGGTAGTAGTCCAGGTCGCCCGCATGGGCCACGATGGGCGCACCGGACAGCGCGCGCAGCCGGGCTGCGCTACCGGCGTGGTCCACATGCGCGTGGGTGATGACGATGAGTGAGATATCCGAAAAATCCAGGCCATTCTTTTTCAACGCGCGGCCTATCTTGTGCTCCGATCCGGGCAGGCCTGCGTCGACCAGGATGCAGCCCTGCGCAGCAATCAACAGGTGGCAGTTAACCATGCCAAAAGGCAGGATGGGGATGCGAACAATACGGGGGACGGACATGGCGAATTTCCTGAATGAGGGGTTGCTGTGGTGCTGAAAGTATGGGCGCCGTGGGTCTTGGGTTAGCATGCCACTATCAGCATATTTATGGCCAATAACGTCAATCCATTCAGCGCCCTGCGAAAGCCCAACGGCAGACCCATGCGTGTTGCAATGCTGGCCTACCCAGGCTGCATGGGCACACAGGTGTTCGGCATGGCGGAGGTCATGCGACTCGGCGCCGACATTGCCAGAACGCTGGACGCCAGGCGAGACACACCGTTTGACATACAAATCGTTGGGCTGCGCGGGCGCAGTGCCACCATCGCCGGGGGCATAGCCATTGCCACCCAGCGGCCGCAAGGGCGATTTGACTTGCTGATCGTGCCCGGCCTGGAAATCACCCGGCAAGTGGACTGGACCCTGGCCCTGGCCCCGTTGGCGAAGGAGCTGGCGTTTATCCGCAAAACCTTTGCCGCCGGCACACCAGTCGCATCCGTGTGTGTGGGGGCTTTCCTGCTGGGAGAAGCGGGCCTGCTGGACGGGCGCAGCGCCACCACGGCATGGTTGTTTGCACCTGCGCTGGCACAGCGCTACCCCGCCGCCATACTCCATGCGTCGTCGGTTCTACGGGACGATGCGGGGGTGATCACCACTGGCGCCGTCAGCTCGGCCTTTGACCTTGCCATCCACTTGCTCAAGCACACGCTGGGCGCGGACGTTGCCAGCGCCGCCGCCCGCGTCTGCCTGCTGCCAGACCAGCGCCAAAGCCAGGCCCCGTTTGTCGACACGCGATTGATGGAACAGCGGCTGCCCCCGTTCTCGCAGCAGGTTGCGCAGTGGCTGGAGACACGCTTGACCGATGCGTTCAGCCTGCCGCGGCTCGCCCAGGCCTTTTGTGTCAGCACCAGCACCCTGCTGCGGCGCATAAAAGCAGAGACCGGCCAATCCCCACTGGTACTGTTGCAAAACGCCCGCGTGGAAAAGGCCAAACAGCTGCTCCAGTCAACGCAGTGGAGCCTGGCCCGTGTCACCGCGGAAGTGGGTTACACCGATATCGCGTCGTTCACGCGGCTGTTCAAGCGCCTGGTCGGGGAACCACTGGCACACTACAGGCGACGCCATGCGCCAAGTATTTCTGCACGCTAAGGCTCATTGCGTGGAGAAGATGTGACGTACTGCGTTGCCAACGCGACAACGGCTCCCAACCCGATTTTTGCCAGATCGATCGCCGCAGTTGCCACGGCATGGATTCTTTGAATGCGATCATTCTGGAAAGACAATGCTTCCTTGAGTAATTCAGGCAAAAGCTCGGGCTTATTCTTCAAAATAGGCTTCAACCCGCGTTCCGCCGCTTCTATTTCAAGCAGAACGCCACCTACGAAGAACGCCACGCTCAAACCCGACACCAAAATAATGGGCCACGCAGAATTGGAAATTGTTCTCATAGAGTCTCCGGTTATTAGGTCATGAATTTCTGGGCTTCGTGTCCTTACGATCCACCGACCACTAGGCCAGTCCTATCGCTTTCAACACTGGCCTCCACTTTGTGTCGGCAATTTTCTTGAATCCATCTGACGTGGGATGCAACTCGTTGGCCCATTCGTCAAAGCCCAAGGTGCCACGGCTGTCCACGACAAACAAGTGTTTGGGGTCCATTTTTACGATTTCCGCCAGCACACCGTGGAAGGAGTCGATCAAAAATCTTACACATGCCTGATGCAGGTCGGACGGAACCTGTGCATCGACCAGGGCTGGCTCAATCCAGGCTTTGCTGCCAACCACGCCCTTGCCGTTAGGGATGGCGTAGTCATAGGTGTGCATGACGATGAGACAGTTGGGTGATGTGCGCGTGTACACCATACCGATCAGCTTGCGGTAGTACTCGTCCATGCGATCCATAAAACCTTGCAGGCCGGAATCCCCAGAACGAAAACAATTTGCAGCCGTGGTTTCCGCCGAACAGTTGTCTTTCAGCAGCGGACGCATGTCATTAAACCCTGCAAAATCGTTGCCGCCACCGCTCAGAAACACGGCCGACAGGTCCGAGCCGTAGAGGCGCAATGCCTCCCGAACGATCTTGGCATATTTGCCGTCCACGTAGTCTACATAGTCAAATACTTCCGCCCCATTCATCCCTTTGGCCAGAAGGATGTGGTTCTGCTTGGCAACAATGTCCCCGAGATTGTTGGTTAGGCTGCCGCCCACAAAGGGGTACCAAAACCACGAATCGCCTATCAGCAAGATGGTCGGGTAGACCGCATCGAGCTTCATCTGATTTTCATTCCAGTAGTAGTTTGTCATGGTATTCCCCTGTGCCGTTGATGTGATGTGAAAGCCCGGGGTCAACGGTAGTGCTTGCGTCCGGACCCGTCATCCCCCAAGTGGGGGATGCGCCACATGCGTGCGACCGCTAGACTGGCAGTGGGAGGACAGTATGGCTACTACAACAACGACGGACGCAGCGCCGGCCTCGGAAAACGAACTGATCACCAACCGCCGCACGATCGCGCAAGTGGACGACAAGGACCCACGCTACGGCTTGGCCTTGTCGGGCGGTGGCATCCGCAGCGCGACGTTTTGTTTTGGCCTGCTGCGCGGGCTGGCCCGCGAAAAGGTCTTGACCCGCTTTGATTACCTGTCCACGGTATCGGGCGGTGGTTATGTCGGCTCCGCACTGGGCCGGCTGTACCAGGGCGACCACCCTGCTCCCCGCGTGCAGGAACGCCTGGACCAGGATGACACACTGTTGCTGTGGTGGCTGCGCAGCAATGGCCGCTACCTCACGCCGGCCGGTGCACGGGATTTGGGTCAGGCAGCCGCCTCCATTCTGCGCAACGTGCTGTTCTCGCACTTCGAAGTGGCCGCCTTGATGCTGCTGTGCGCCACCATCATGCTGTTGCCGTATGCGGCCATGGCCACTAGCGGCGTGGCCGCGGCCTGGGGTTGGCAGACCAGCGGCAGCGTGTGGCCAAGCGCCTTCTGGGGCACAGCCGGATCGGTATGGTGGTGCGCCATGGTGCTACCGGTGTTCGCAGCCCTCCACTACATCTTCCGCTACTGGTATTGCCGAGCCTGGCCCAACGGCGCAGCACGGCTAGCCAACCTGGGTGGTGCGCTGCTGGCGGGTGTTGCCGGCGCATGGTTGATGCGCGCCGTCGCAGCCCATTGGAACGACGAATCGATAGCCACGCTGGCCGCAAAGGCGGGCTTCGCGTTCTGGTTGTTTGCGCCGGGCACTGCGGCATTGTTATCCCTGCATTCGGTAGACCCCGCGTTGCAGGCCGCGCGGCGCCTGCGCTATACCAAGTTACTGGGCGTGATGTTATGGGCGCTATTGGGCCTCGCGCTGGTGGGGCTGCTGGACTTCGGCGCGTGGTGGCTTGCGGATTATCTGGGCGAGTCCGAACGCGGACGGACGTTCAGTGGCATCAACATGGGCGCGCTCGCGGCGCTGTTTGCAGCGGCGCACAAGATATTGCCCGCCATCCAGCGCTGGATGGCCACATTGCCGGCCAAGGCGGTGAAAACCGAAGTCATGCTGAACGCCGTGGGCTTGTTGCTGGTACTCTGGCTGGCGCTAATGTGGGTGACAGTGTTACATGCGCTGGTGCGGCCCGAACTGGGCTGGACCTTGTGGCCGGCCCAGGGTGCAGAACTGCAGCCCTACTCCAGCGTTGTCAATTGGGGCATGGTGTTTGCAATCAGTGTGGCCTATGTGGGACTGACGCGCACAGACTTCGAAGTGCTCAACCTGTCATCGCTGCATAACTTCTACCGGGCGCGTATCGAGCGGGCCTACGTGTCGGTCGGCAACTACACATCTGAGGAAAACAAATCGCCGAATGCGCGCTTTCCATACGGATCGCCATTGAACACAGCCACCCCCATCGCCACCAATAGCGTCGCCAAACTGATAGAGGCAGTGGACGGGGACGACATCAACCTGGACAAGTACGAACCGCATGTGCACGGCGGACCCATCCACCTCATTACCTGCTGCATCAACCAGTCCGTGGACGACCGCACCGGCAACTACAACGCCGACCGATTGGGCATCGCGCTGACTGTCAGCGCGCTTGGGGCTGAGACCGGCACCGAGCGGCCCGTACTGCTCCAACCGCAGGCCATGGGCAAGCTGTCGCGCTGGATCGCCATATCGGGCGCGGCCGCCGCCAGCGGCATGGGCTCGCAGACGACACCGGGCCAGGCCGCTCTGATGTTTTTGTCGGGCCTGCGCCTGGGGTTCTGGACGCCGCGGCTGCTGCCACCGGAGCAGGCCGCGACCCGGCGGGCGTCAACACAATCTGCATCCGATGTGGCGCGCAAATCATTGGCAGCACTATTCCCCAAGCCCGCCTACCTGCTGGCGGAATTTCTGGCACGTTTTCCGGGACTGCGCAACCCGGCCTGGTACGTGTCCGACGGAGGGCACTTCGAGAACACCGGCGTCTACGCGCTGCTCAAACGCAAGCTCGATGTCGTCGTGGTCGCGGACTGCGGCGCCGATCCACGCTACGGTTTTGACGATCTGGAAAACTTGGCGCGCAAAGCGGAGATTGACTACGGCGCCAGCATCGCATTCGTCGACCCGGCGACGTTGGTTGCGCAATCAGCCGAAGAAGCGGCCGTGTTCGCCCGCGTGGGCAGTGTCGCAAACATCTCCACGACACACGGGCCACAAAGCCTGCTGCTGGCGCGTATCCACTACGACGGCTGCTCTACACCCGGCCTGCTGATCGTGGTGAAGCCGCGTGTGGTGGACGGCATGCCGCTGGAGATCACGGGCTATGCGACGCGTAATGCCCCCTTCCCCCAAGAACCCACGTCCGACCAGTTATTCGACGAAGCGCAGTGGGAGGCCTACCACCAGTTGGGCCTGCGACTGGGGCAACAGCTGACCGCACAAGCCATCGGCATTCTGCTCAAGCACGTCTGCCCGTCTTCTGTTCCGTGCCAGTCCACGCCAGGTACAGCAGCGGCCTGAGCCCGTGCGGCTCAACGTCGCCAAGCCAAACGCTACAAAACATGTAGCACATTACGCATATTCCACGAGGGCCACCGGCCAATTTCATCGAAGGCAATAGGCCACAAAGTGGTACTCCAGCAGGTGTAGCCCCCGGCGCCAGGCAACTGCACGCGCAGCAAGGGCTTGCACACCATGCAAGATAGTCGAGCAGGTGCCAAGGACCGGGGAGCTGCGCGCGTCGAACGGGGCTGCTGCGAACTGATCGTATTGACAAGACCGGCCTCTCCTGCTAGCGTGAAGTGTGGCCCGTGCGCACCACAACAACATCGTTCGCATGCATTGACACCACGCCCTGGGAGCACTTAACCAACCAGCAGGAGCGGAATCATGAACCAGTTCAAAATCTCCACACGGCTAATGGCACTGATCGGTGCCTTGTCAGCGCTGCTCATCGCCATTGGGGCCTTGGGTCTGGCTGGAATCAGCAAGGCCAACGACGCTCTGAAAACCGTATATGAAGACCGCTTGCTGGCGACCTCCCAACTGGCGGAGATCCAGCGCCATTTGATACGCAATCGGCTGGCCATTGCCGTTGCACTGGTCACCCCTACACCTGAAGTCATCAATCCGGCCATGGCGGAAGTCGAGTCCAATATCGCCGCCATCGGGCAGGCGTGGAAGGCCTTCACGGCGTCTCATATGACCCCCGAGGAAACCAAGTTGGCCAACAAGTTTGCCGAGGATAGAACGAAGTTTGTCCAGGAAGGACTGCTGCCCACCATCGCCGCTTTGCGTGCCAACGACACTGAGACCGCCAAGCGACTGGTCACCGAAAAAGTCCGCCCCCTCAATGCCCCCGTCCTGCAAGGCATGGAGGCGCTGCTCAAACTCCAACTCGATGAGGCCAAGTTGGAGAACGACGCCGCAGTATCCCGCTACACCACCTTTCGCGTATTGGCCATTACTTCGATATGCGCAGGAGTTTTGTTCGCCTGCATTTTCGGACTGACGCTGGTGCGCGGCATCTCCCGCTCACTGGACCATGCGATCGCAGTATCCAACGCCATCGCCGAAGGCCGCCTGGACCAAAAGGTCCATGTACAGGGACAGGACGAAGTCGCCCAACTTCTGAAGGCCTTGTCTGTGATGCAGACCAATCTCGCCCAGGTCGTCTCCAAAGTGCGCACCGGCTCCGAAGGTGTAGCCAGCGCCAGCGCACAAATTGCATCCGGCAACAACGACCTGTCGGCGCGCACGGAACAACAGGCCAGCGCATTGGAAGAAACCGCCGCGTCCATGGAAGAACTCAGTGCCACCGTCAAACAGAATGCTGACAGTGCCAAACAGGCCAATCAGCTCGCACACAGTGCGAGTACAACGGCCGTCCGGGGTGGCGCGGTAGTGAGCCAGGTCGTGGATACGATGAAAGGCATCAACGACAGTTCGAAAAAGATATCGGACATCATCAGCGTCATCGACGGCATCGCCTTTCAGACCAACATCCTGGCCTTGAATGCAGCCGTGGAAGCCGCCCGCGCCGGTGATCAGGGGCGCGGATTTGCCGTCGTGGCCTCAGAGGTGCGCAGCCTGGCCGGGCGCTCGGCGGAAGCAGCCAAGGAGATCAAACACTTGATCAATGCCAGTGTGGAGCGAGTCGAAGCCGGCACACAGCTGGTGGACCAGGCAGGCACGACGATGACGGAAGTTGTCGCCTCCATCCAGCGGGTGACGGACCTGATGGGCGAGATCAGCGCCGCCAGTGGCGAACAAAGCGCGGGCGTCTCCCAGATCGGGGAAGCCGTGGTGCAGATGGACCAGGTCACCCAACAAAACGCGGCGCTTGTAGAAGAAATGGCCGCCGCGGCCAGCAGCTTGCAAAGCCAGGCACGGGATCTCGTAGGTACCGTCGCCGTCTTCCAGCTCGCAGCGTCCCACGACAGCAGCCCGTCCAAGACCCATAGCGGTCCCGGCGCGCAACGTGTAGCTGCGAAACGCATCGCCACGCCGGTGCTGGCGTTGCGCGCCGCAAGCGCGTAGAAGCAAAGCGAGAAACAGCTCACCCTCGGTGGCGCAAACTCGTATGCGGCAAGGGGGCATGCGCACCGTGGTTGAATGCGGAACCATGACGACACATTTCCGCGATGACGCACGCCTCTGGCGCAGCCCCCTGCTGCCGGATGCGGAACTGCTGACGGCGCAATACTACGCACAAGAATTTGCACCGCATTGGCATGACGGCTTTTCGATTCCGGTCATACAGACCGGCGCCCAGAGTTACCGCTACCGGGGCGCGTTGTGCATCGCCGCTGCGGGCAGCATTGCGGCTATCAACCCTGGTGAAATTCACACCGGTGAACGGGCCACCGATGATGGCTGGACCTACCGCGCGTTCTACCCCTCGGTGGCCTGGATGCAAGGGCTGGCGTCCGACATCGCGGGCCGCCCCATGGATGTGCCGTGGCTGCCCGATTGCGCCATCACCGATACCGAGGTGGCGGCCAAACTGGGTGTGGCCCACCGGCTGCTGGAAACACAAGCCGACACCCTGATGACCGAATCCGCGCTGACCGAGGCCTTCGCCCTGCTGCTGTCGCGTTATGCGCGCAACCGCGTGCAAGCCACACACCTGCAACCGGACGCCATCCGGGTGGAACGCATGAAGACCCTGCTGGCCGAAGACGTGACCGCCCCGCTGCCACTGTCCACACTCGCCGCGGCCGTGGGTTTGTCGCCGTTTTATGCCGCGCGGCTGTTTTCACGCACCGTTGGCATGCCACCCCACGCCTGGCGCAACCAGATGCGGCTGAACCGCGCGCGGACCCTGCTTCGACGCGGCCTATCGGTGACCGAGGTGGCGGCTGCACAGGGCTTCTCCGACCAAAGCCATTTCACGCGCCACTTCAAGCGGGCCTTTGGTGTGGCGCCTGGGCGCTGGCAAATGTAATTTCCGCTGCGACAGAGCCTGAGCGCAAGAACGTACAAGCGCTATGTGCGCGGCCTGCATACGATTCCCTTCAATGAATTTGACGATGAAGGGATTTTGTACATGACCCAACTTTCTGCTCCCACCCTGTTCTGGGCCGGCACCCGCGATACCGTTCCCATGTTATTGGGCGCCGCGCCGTTCGGCATGATTTTTGGCGCCCTGGTCGGCACCGCCCAGCTCGCGCCATGGCAGGGGCAACTGATGTCACTCAGCGTGTTTGCCGGCTCCAGCCAGTTCATCGCCGTGGGGCTGATGGCCGGTCTTGCCAGTTCACTGGTGATCTGGCTGGCCACGCTGATCGTCAACCTGCGCCACATGCTGTATGCCGCATCGCTGCTGCCCCATGTGCAGCACCTGCCGGCGCGCTGGCGCTGGACGCTGGGCTTCTTGTTGACCGATGAGACCTTTGCGGTGGTGGACAGTTACTACCGCAAACACCCGCATGCGCCGCTGGGGCACTGGTATTTCCTGGGCTCGGGCCTGGCCATGTATGGCAACTGGCAGTGCTGGACGCTGGTCGGGCTGTTGTTTGGTGCGGTGTTTCCGCAGTTGCAAACACTGGGACTGGACTTTGCGATGGTCGTGACCTTTATTGCCATTGTGGTGCCGCAACTGGCACGTGTACCCCACCTGGCCGCGGCGCTGGCAGCGGGCAGTACGGCCTATGGGCTCAAGGACCTGCCCTTCAAGCTAGGCCTGATGGCGGCTGTGGTGGTGGGGGTTGGTGTAGGCCTGCTGCTGACCCAACTGCGCGCGCGCAGCCTGCCCAATGGGAGCGCGGCATGAGCGCAACACTCACCATCGTTGGCATGGCCGTCATCACCTTCTTCATCAAGGCGCTGGTCTTTATTCTGGGTGACCGTATTGCGTTTTCACCCACGCTGAAGCAGGCACTGGGCTTTGTGCCGGTGACGGTGCTGACCGCCATCATCGTGCCCATGGTCTTGGCTCCGCATGGCGCCGGCCTGGAGCTGAGCTGGCGCAATCCGCAACTGGTGGCGGCGTTGTTTGCCATCGCTGTCTGTGCTGCTACGCGTCACCAGTTGTTGACCATCATGCTGGGCTTGGTGGCTTTTTTTGGTTGGCAGTTTGCTTGGGGCTTGTAGCGGAAGCCCCGTTTCACCGCCAGGCCACCTCAAGATGAAACGGCCTTGATCGGGGTAAGGAACTGCACCAACAACCCACTCCCCCAACCCCTCGCCCCGCCGGGCGAGGGGAGCCTTTTTCAACAGCCGATTTTGTTTTTGTGCTCCGAATACGAAATCACTCGCGCAGCGTCGCGGTACGTGGTGGACTTCCCCGTATCGCTGGCGAGGCGGTCGTAGTAAACGGCTCTGTACGGGTATGCCAACGCTGGCCGCTGCGCGTGCCAGCTGGCTCCGCGCCAACGTGGTCGAGGTCTCTACGACCGCTGGCTAAAAGCCTGGGACTGCAAACCCGTAACGCAACTTCACTCCTGTAATTCCGCAGTCGGCGCGCAGCCGCCAAATCGGCTGTTAAAAGCTCCCCTCTCGCCCGGCGGGGCGAGAGGGGTTGGGGGAGAGTGGGTTGTTAAAAACCTCTCGATATACAAACACAGGGGGCGGCTGCGAGAGCGCTACGAAAGAAACAACTGCCGGTACGCATATTCACCCGGCTCGGTAAATTGCACCACACGCGAGTCCTTGGCGCGCCTAGCCCAGCCCAGTTCAAACACACGGCCCATCAAGGCAGCGCCCAGCGCCCCCGCCAAATGGTGGCGGCGCTCCCCCCAGTCCAGACATGGGCGGCAAAAACAGCGGCGTTGGGTAGACAACGCAACGGCGTCCACACCCATAGCCTTGAACCAGGTCTGCCCCGCCTCGGTCAATTCCAGTTCACGCTGCGGCACGTCGACAAAGGCACCCCGCGCCTGCAGCCCATCAAAGGCCAGCACCCCCAACTCACCGGCCAGGTGGTCATAACAGACACGGGCCTTGCGCAAGGCCGGTTCGCGCGGGCTGCCGCGCAGGCGCACCGCACCGCTGCGAAAGGCCACGCCCATCAGGCTCTCCAGCAACTGCGCCACGTCGTGGTTGGCCAGTCGGAAATAGCGGTGCCGCCCTTGGGGCTCTACCGCGATCAGGTTGGCATCCAGCAGCTTGGCCAAATGCGCGCTGATCGTCGCCTTGCTGACACCGGCAACGTCAGCCAGTTCGGTGGCCGTCATGGCACGGTCAGCCAACAGCGCGGTCAGCACTTCGGCTCGGGCATGGTCGCCAATCAAGGCGGCGATACGCGCGATATGGGGTCCGTCTTTCAGGGTAGTAGTGGGTGTTGCCATGCCTGCATCGTAGACCAGTTGCTGGCGCTGATGGTTCGTTCTGCAACGAAGCATCCAGAGGTCCATTTACCTACCATTTGACCCACACCAACACACACACAGACCAGGAACATATTGTGCAAAATACCTTCCCCACCAGACCCCGCATCCCGCTGAGCGCGCCAGGCCAGCCGACCCTGGCCTTGCAAGTCCAGTATCCATCGCATAACACGGAGGAAAGGTCCGACGTACTCTATCTGCACGGCTCCACGTTCGGCGCCGACCTATCCGTCTTCTTCCGCCTGGATGGCCGATCATGGGCGAATGTATTGAGCGAGGCCGGGCATACGGTCTGGGGCTTTGACTGGGTCGGATACGGCCACTCCGATCGCTACCCGCAGGGCGCAACAGGACCAGTGGGATGTTTGGCGGACGTGTTGCCGCAACTGCGCCGCGTGATCGCCGCCATCCGCGCACGCAATGGCGGCCGGCCTGTGGCCCTGGTCGCGCATTCCTGGGGCGGCAGCGTAGCCGCGGCTTACGCGTCACAACACCCGCAAGACGTGCGCGCGCTGGTGCTGTTTGGACCCATCGTGCCCCGCCAACCGGCGCCCCCAACTTGCACACCCATGGCGCCGGTCGCCAGCCACTACCCGGTGTCACTGTGGGCGCAGTACCGCCGCTTTGTGGAAGACGTGCCGCGGGGCCAGCCACAGGTCTTGAGCGAAGCACATTTTCAGGCGTGGGGTGATGCCTACCTGGCAACCGACCCCACATCGCCCACCCGCTCACCGCCCTCGGTGTGGACACCTGCCGGCCCGGGCTCCGACGTGCAAGCCTGGTGGTCCGGCGATTGGATGTATGAGCCGGCCTGCGTGAAAGCGCCCACGCTGCTGGTGCATGGCGAATGGGATTCGCTGTGCACCGATGCGGATGCAGCAACCCTGCTGGACGCGCTGGGTAGCGCACACAAGGTGGGCCACAAGATTGGGCGCGCAACGCATTTGATGCATCTGGAGGCACAGCGCGAAGTCTTGTACGCCCACACCAATAATTTTTTGCAATACGTCACTACCACTGAGGAATCTGTATGACCACCACCGTCACCTGTTTTATCCGCTACCAGATCGACCCGTTCCAACGCGAAGCCTTCGAGGAATATGCGCAAAACTGGGGCCGCATCATTCCCCGCTGCGGCGGGCATTTGCTCGGCTATTTTTTGCCACACGAAGGCACGAACGATATTGCCTGGGGCCTGATTGCGTTTGACAGCCTGGCGTCGTATGAGGCCTACCGCGCCCGCTTGCGCACCGATGCCGAAGGCCGGGCCAACTTTGAACTCGCGCAGTCCAAGCGTTTCATACTGCGTGAGGAGCGCTCTTTTGTCGAAGTGGTGGACGGCACGTTCTGCCTGCCCTCCACGAAGGATGCATCAATATGATCGCCGTCATCTTCGAAGTACTGCCGCATGCCGAGCACCGCCAGGCCTACCTGGACACCGCTGCCAACTTGCGCCCGCATCTGGAACAGATAGAAGGATTCATCTCCATCGAACGCTTTGAAAGCCTGAGCCTGCCCGGCAAAGTGTTGTCGCTGTCCTTCTGGCGCGATGAGGCCGCGGTGCAGCAATGGCGCAATCTGGAGGTGCACCGCCAGGCGCAGACGGCGGGACGTGAACATATCTTTGCCGACTACCGCTTGCGCGTTGCCGGGGTGCTGCGCGACTACGGCCTGCGCGAGCGCGAACAAGCGCCGCAGGATTCGCGGCAAGTCCATGGAGGCGCGGCCACCTAGGGTTTGTACCAAGTGAATCAGACAAACGCCGTATAGACAACTTCCACAATGCCCGCTAAAGTTGTCTATACAAGCTGTATGATCTGATTGCCTGTTACTACCAACCCCTTACGGAGCCTTGCCATGAAACTGTCTGCAACCCTTCCTTTTGCGCTGACCACCATCAGCTTGGCGCTGCTGTCCGGATCCGCGATGGCCGACGTCAAGATTGGTATCAATGTGCCATTGACCGGCTTTGCAGCGGCGGATGGCAAGTCGGCACTGGATGGCGCCAAGCTGGCCGTGGCCCAAGCCAATGCCAAGGGCGGCGTCAATGGCGAAAAGATTGACATGGTGGTGTACGACGACCAGGCATCGCCCAAAGAGGCGGTGCCCGCCGCGATCAAGCTGATCGAAAAGGACAAGGTCGTGGGCGCCGTATCGGGTTCTTATTCAGGCTCCACCCGCGCCGCATCGGCCGTGTTCCAGGCCGCACAAGTGCCCTATGTGGTGTCCTACGCCATCCACCCGGACATCACACGCTCGGGCGACTTCATGTTCCGTGTCTCGGCCATGGGCGAGGTGCAGGGCCGTGGCGGCGCCAAGCTGGTCAGCAACCTGGGCAAGAAAAAAGTAGTGCTGATCACGTTGAAGAACGACTTTGGCCAGTCGCTGGCGGCGGGCTTCAAGGAAGGCGCTACCAAGTTCGGCTTGAACATTGCCGGCGAACATGAATACAGCATCCAGGACCGCCAGTTTGGCGCACTGGTGTCGGCCGTCAAGGCGCAAGAGCCCGAGGTGATTTACGCCAGCGGTTATTTCTACACCGCAGGCCCGCTGGTCAACCAGTTGCGTGCCGCCGGTGTGACTGCCACCATCATTGGGCAAGAGGGTTATGACTCCGAGAAGTTCATGGAGATTGCCGGCGCCGCCTCCGAAGGTGTGCTGATCACCACGTCGCTGGACCGCGACTCCGCCAACCCAGCCACCAAGGCATTCCTGAGCGATTTCAAAGCCGCCAACAACAACGCCGGTGCCGACATGGTGGCCGCTGCCACCTACACCGCAACCCAGGTGCTGATAGACGGCTTGCGCAAGAGCAGCGGCAAGGGCGGCGCGGCGCTGCGCGATGCAATTGCGGCGGGCAGCTACGACAGCGCCATTGGCAAGCTGACATTCAACGACCTGCACGAAGTCAACAAGGACCTGCAGGTACAGGTGGTCAAGGACAAGAGCTTTCGCCGCCATTCGGTGATCTCGGACGCCGTGCTGCTGGCGGCGCCGACCAAGGCGTCCAAGTAAACAGCACTGTCACACCACACGCACGCTACTGGCACGTCCATGTTTTTTGTAGAACTTATCGCCCAGAGCCTGGTGCAGGGCAGCATCTATGCGCTGATTGCGCTGGGGCTGACTCTCGTCTACGGCCTGCTGCGCATACTGCATGTGGCACATGCCAGCCTGTTCACGCTGGGTGCCTACATAGGAGTGCTGACCTACAACGCCACTGGCAGCATGGCGCTCACGCTGTTGGCGGCCATGGCGGTGTCGGGCCTGTCGGGTGTGGCGATGTTTCGCCTGGCCTACCAGCCGATTCTGAAACAGCCGCCGCATGTGGCCTTGATCGCATCCATCGGTCTTTTTATTGCCGCGGAGGAATGTTTCCGCATCATCTTCGGCGCATCCGGCCTGTCCTTTGCCAATCCGCCCTTGCAGGGCCAGGTGCAGTTGTTCGGCGGCCTGCAGTTCAAACAGGCTGAGTTGGCGGTGATGCTGGGCACGGCGCTGATCATTGGCGTGTTGGGCTGGCTGCAAAGCCGCACCCGCATAGGCGTGGCCTGCCAGGCCACGGTGTCAGACCCGCAGATGGCCGAGTCCTTTGGCATCAGCCTGACCATGGTGCGTGACCTGAACTTCTTGATCGGCTCGGCACTGGCCGGTTTCGCCGGTGTTTGGGTGGCCTTGCTGAACAACCTGGTAGAGCCGACGATGGGCAGCGTGCCCTCGTACAAGGCGCTGGCCATCATTGTGCTGGGCGGCCTGGGCTCGGTTCCCGGAACGCTGATGGCGGCGCTGGTGCTCGGTCTGGTGGAATCCTTTGGCACGGTGTACCTGGGCAAGGTGCTGGACCGCAATGCGATTGCCTTTGCCTTTTTGATTGTGGTGCTGATGGTGCGGCCGCAAGGCCTGTTCGCCAAGCGCTGAGAAGGAACCGCCATGGACTACGAAATTTCATTGATCACGACGATTGGCATCACCGTGATGTTTGCGCTGTCGCTGAACCTGATCACCGGTTTCTGCGGCCAGATCAGCCTGGGCCACGCAGCCTTCCTCGGACTGGGCGCCTACACCTCGGCCATGTTGTGCCAGGCTGGCATGCCCTTTTTGTTGACACTGCCACTGGCCATGCTGGTGGCCGGCCTATTGGGCGCGGTGGTGGGCCTGGCCAGCCTGCGTGTGCGGGCCGATTTTCTGGCCATCACGACCATGGGCGTGGGCTTCATTTTCATTGGCGTGGTGCGCCAGCAGGAGTGGATGGGCGGGGAAATGGGCGTCACCGGCTTCCCCGGCTCGGGCCTCAGCAAGACCGGCTTCATGGCCTTGTGCCTGGCCCTGGCCGCACTGACCGCAGCGCTCAGCCTCTACATCCAGCGCGCCTGGATGGGCCGCGTCTTCACCGGCATTGCCGAAGACGAAGACACCATGCGTGTGCTGGGCATAGACGTGCCGCGCTACAAGCTGGTGGCCTTTGCCATTGGCACCGCGTTGGCCGGTGCGGCGGGTGGGCTGTATGCGCAAAACCTCAAGTTCATAGGGCCGGACAGTTTTGGTTTTGTGGAGTCCGTCACCGTGTTGTCCATGGTGGTGGTCGGCGGTATTGGCTCGGTGTTCTGGGTTGTCGTGGCTGCGGCCGTGTTGTCGGCCCTGCCCGGCTGGTTCCAGTTCATCGGCGACTACAAATTGCTCGTCTACGGCGGCCTGCTGTTCCTGATGATGCGCTTCTCGCCGCACGGCCTGGCCGGCATTGCGGCACGTTTTACCAAACCCAAAACCGCCACTGGCCACGGAGCCACCACACCATGACGGCGCAGGCAACATCCGGCGAAGCCCTGCTGCGGGTGGAGCATGTGTCGGTGCGTTTTGGTGGCCTGACGGCGGTCGACAACGTGTCGTTCACGGTGCAGCAAGGCGAACTGCTGGGCCTGATCGGTCCGAACGGTGCCGGCAAGACCACGATGCTGCGCGCCATCACCGGTGTCGTGCGTGCCAGCGCAGGCGAAGTGTTTTTGCGCGGCGAACCCCTGGTGCACCTGGGTATAGACCAGCGTGTGCGCCGTGGCTTGTCGCTGTCCCAACAACTGGTCAAACCGCTGCGCACCTTGTCGCTGGTCGAGAACGTGGCGCTGGCCGCCGGCTTTGCCAAGACCGCGTCGCCGCTGCGATCGCTGCTGCATGTGGACAGCGGCGCCGAGATGGCCGTGGCCATGGAGATGCTGGCGCGTGTGGGCATTGCCGAACGCGCGCAGCAGATGCCGGGCACACAACCTTTGGGCGTGTTGAAACGCCTGGAGCTGGCCCGCGCGCTGGCCTTGCAGCCCCAGCTCTTTCTGCTGGACGAGCCGCTGGCCGGCCTCAACTCCAAGGAGGCACGGGCCTTTGCCAACACCATTGCCGACATCCACCAGGGCGGCATGACCGTGGTGCTGATCGAGCACAACCTGGGTGAGGTCATGCGCCTGTGCCAACGCCTGGTGGTGCTGGACAACGGCAAGAAGATTGGCGACGGCGAACCCCGCTCCGTCATGAACGACGCTGTGGTGCAGGCCGCCTACCTGGGTGGCGATACCCTGGCCAAGAGCCAGAGCGACACACCACGAAGCCCGGAGGCTACGACGCATGCTTGAGTTGCACAACCTGTCCTGCGGCTATGGCCCGTTCAATGCCGTGCATGAACTGTCGCTGGTGTTGCGCCCCGGCACCATCACCGCACTGCTGGGCGCCAATGGCGCGGGCAAGTCGTCCACGCTGATGTGTATTGCCGGCCATGGTGAGCTGCAGGCCGGGCGCATTCTGTTTGGTGGCGAAGACATCAGTGGTTTGCCGCCGACGCAACGCGTTCGCGCCGGCATTGCAATCTCGCCCGAAGGGCGGCGCCTGTTCAAGGATTTGTCGGTAGAAGACAACCTGCGCGTGGGCGGCATGGTGCACCCTGTCCGTTGTTATGCGCAGGACCGCGAGCGGGTGCTGAGCCTGTTCCCGCGGCTGGGTGAGCGCCTGACTTCCCTGGCCGGCAATCTGTCAGGCGGCGAGCAGCAGATGCTGGCCATAGGCCGCGCGCTGATGACCCGCCCCAAGCTGATCATGATCGACGAGCTGTCGCTGGGCCTGATGCCCAAGGTGATTGACCAGTGTTACCAAGCGCTCAAGCTGTTGCGCAGCGAGGGCATGACGGTGCTGCTGGTGGAGCAAAACACCGAACGTGCGCTGGCCGCGGCGGATGATGTGTGTGTGCTGGAATCGGGTGCCACGGTTTGGCGCGGCACCGCAGCCGATGCACGCAAGGACCCGAACCTGGCGGCTGCGTATCTGGGCTTGCATTAAACACCAGCCCCACATTCCGGGCCCACTTCAAAGCTCTGGTTGAAAGAGTCTGTCCCGCGCAGCTTGCGCCTACGGAGTCACGACGTCCACAACGCTTTGACACTTACGTTGTGGACATACTTGAGAAGTATTCCAGCGGCCTGTTACGAACGGCAGTTTTTCGTGCCGGGCAACAATTACTGTGCAGAACGGGAATGATCCGCTTGTTCCATCAAATCGTGATTCGGCAACTCTTTTCCAACCGAGAGAATTGCAACCGACGGCTTGGTTGTTGAAATTGTGTAGCTCAAACCGCGATTGATAGCGGTAATGCCTTGTGAGTTCGCTGAATACACATCGAGTGCGTTCGTTGACATGCCATACACACTTTGCGTCAACTCTGAATTGACACCCGCAACGGATCCGGGACTGGTACGGCTTATCGACATCTTCGACGCCGTGGTATCAAAGTATCCAATAAATGTATAACCTGCAGTGGACGAGCACCCTATTTCTCGACCAAACCCAATGTTAGTAGCAACGCTGACGTACATTTCGCGGATGTTGCAGAACCCTACTGAAGACAGGTAGTAAGGACCCAAATTCTGCGCATATCCACTTGAACTCAAGAAAAGACCGAAAAGCAAACCAATGATTGAACGACGCATGCAAACTCCCATTTACAGTTGATTGAACTCACATTTTAGTCATGCTGTAACCACGTTCTGTTTAGTCAATTGGATACCGAGGTTTTGCCAATGTGGCTTGGCTCTGTTGCCGTTGCCCACTGTGATCAATTAACGGCGGCACTTATCACCAGCGGCAAGTAAATGTCCGACAGCAATTGGTCCGGCGCGGTGTCGCGTGGGTTGTTTAAATAGTCCTCAAATACCGGGCTGTCGGCTGCCTCATACCCCGACTGCACCAGCCAGTGCCCGTACAACCACTGGTAGGCCGAGCGCATGGTGGCATAAGGCCCCTGGTGACGCAGCACGGCACACCAACCGCCGCCCAGCGTGAACGGTTCCAGCGGTGGCTGGGGCGCCGCGCCCTCGGCGGGAAGGCTCAAGCCCGCACGCGAATGCAGTTGCGCTTCGGGCACCGCAAACGGATCGTCGTAATACACCGCCATCCAGCGCATATCGGGCCGGGCCAGGCCCTGTGCGGCCATGCGGGTATAGGCCACCTCAAAGGCCTTGCCGATCTGCATGTACGGACCACGGTGCGCAATGCCGGCCAGTTGCACCGGTGGCACCAGGCGCACGTCCACTGCATAGGCCGCGGAGCTGCTGTCACCCTGCGCCAGGGCCTGGCGAAACGCCACGTGGGCCCCCTCGGTGCGGTAACGCGTGGGACTGAGCCCATACACCGTGCTGAAAGCGCGGGAGAAGGATTGCGCATTGGGGTAACCACATTTGCGCGCCACCTGCTCGACCGGTAGCGTGGTGTTGGCCAGGTACCCCGTGCCCCGCGTCAAGCGCAGGCGCCGCACGGTGTTGGCAATGCTTTCGCCATACAGCGCCTGGTAGACGCGGTGCCAGTGGAAGGGCGACAGATGCGCCACCTCCGCCAGCTTGTTCAGGTCCAGCTCTTCGGTCAAATGGTCGTGGATGTAGGCGGTGACGCGGCTCAGGCGCTCCTGGTAATCGGTCCAGCTATGGCTTTTGTTCATGGATAAGATTTTGCAGAATCCCCACGCAGTGGACGACCGTGGGGGGCGATGTTTCAGCGCCGGGCCGCCCCAAGCTGAAACGCGGCCCCCTTTGGGGGGCAGGGAGCACACGCAGTGGACGACCGTGGGGGCTAATTATGCAGGCCGATGGAAACCGTGATATCGCCATTGGCGTGGTACTGCTCATATTCTGCAATAAAAGTCTTGGCCAGATCGCCGCGCTGCCAAATGCTTTGCCAGGCCGCACCCACCAGGTCAAAGCGCCCCTTCTCCACGCCAAACACGGCGCGCTTGGAGGTCGGCACTACGACCCGCACCATGCCCGCGGGCACGGGCGCATCAGCCGCGACGGCCGCGCCAATGACCAGCGAATACAGGCCGGTGTTGTTGCTGCCTGCGTGCTCAAAATGGGTGTAGACGGCAAACACGTCTTCACCGCGTTTGCCACCTATGGCGGCCAATACATTCTCCTGGCCAAAGCGCTGCCAGTGCGGCGGAATGGTCTGCATGGCCACGGTGTTGGACGTGCGCAGTTCTATGCCGACCACGGTGATGGCATCGGCCAGGGTTTCGACATGCTGGGGGAAGTTGGGAGTAATAGTCATGGTGTTGTTTCTCACAAAGGGTTGAACATGGCAGCAAGTCTAGAAACAAGGACCTGACAATTCTTGCGGAGTTGAAGATGCTATCGTTTTGGAAGCACCTCATGCATATTCCACGAGGGCTACCAGTCCGTTTTATCCAAGCACCTTGCGTGGACGGCGGCCTCTGCCCAGCGATGGTGCGCCACCTCTGCGGAATGCAATCACTATCGCCAGCACCACGCAGCCAAAACCCACCCACTGCCAGGTGTGGATGACTTCGCCCAGGAACAGGGCCGACAGCAACAGCGCCGACACCGGCAGCCACACGGTCGCCAGCGAGGCGTGGGCGCCGCTGGTTCTGGCGCTGCCCGCGTACCACAGCAAGAATCCGCCCACGGTTGGTACCCAGGCGTAGTAGGCGATGCCCACTAAGGCCGGCGTGCTCAGCGTGGCGGTGTGGACTGACCCCGCAAACCACGCCGCCAGGGCCGACATCACCAATCCACCGGCACACATGAGCGTCGACAAGGCCAGAGCCGGAACGGGCTGCGACAGGCGCTTGTTGGCCAGGATAAAAACGGCCTCACAGGCAATGGCGCCCAGCACCAGCGCAATGCCCTGCAGCCGCGTGCCGGCGTGGGCCGTGGTGTCGGGCGACAACGCGACCACCATGACACCCAGCGTGGCCAGCCCGATCGACAGCGCCATGCGCAGGCCAGGGCGTTCGCCCAAAAACAGGACGGCAAACAGCGCCGACACCGCAGGCAACGTGCCGGCCACAATGCTGGCATCCGACGCACTGGCCAGGCCCACGCCATAGATCAGCAACACCGAATAACCGACACTACCGGCGGCAGCCTGGACCAGCAGCAACGCCACATCGCGCAGACCGACGCGGGCAAAACGTGCGCCGGTGCCCCACATCAACAACAGGAAAACCGGCAGCGCCACAACATGGCGCAGGGCCGTCGCCAGAAAGGGTTCGATATCCTGCCCGATGATTTTGCTGACTACGACGGTGCTACCGACCAACACCATGGCCAGGCTGCACAGCAACTGGCCCTTGAATGATTCCGACATGTGATGAGACCTTGGAGAGTTGAACTAACCTGCAGTCTCGTGTCGGAATCTCTTGGCGTCTTGAACGCTATTGCAACGCGGTCTATTTAGAGTTCCGTACACCGCTTGGGCTATGCCCTTCGACAAGCTCAGGGCGAACGGAAACGTTTGTTGTCGTGGACTGCGGAAAGATTAATCGGCGCGAGAACAGGAGGAGGACGCCTGCTGCAAGGCCCCGGGTGTAAAGCCAAACTGGCGGGCGAAGATACGCGTCATATGGCTCTGGTCGGCAAAGCCGCTATCGGTGGCGGCATCCGCCAAGCTGGCGCCGGCGCGGATCTGGCGGCGGGCCAGTTCGGTGCGTTGTTGCAGCAGCCACGCAAAAGGCGTCAGGCCATAGGTCTTCTCAAAACGCCGCAGCAGCTGGAACTTGCTGACACCCGCCAGCACGGCCAGCTCGGTCAAGGTGGGCGGCTGCAATGGGTCGTCCGCCAGCCGTTCGCGCACTTGGCGCACGCCGGCATCGGCCACTACCAAAGGGGCAGCGCCGGCATGTTGCGCCTGCAGCCAGCCGCACACGGCCACCAGCGACTCTTCGCAGGCCAGCGCATCGGCCGTCGTGGCGTGCAAGCCTGCATCCCAGCGCTCCACTTGTGTCAGCAGCCGGTGCAGCACCTGGCGCAGTGCAGCGTCCTGAAAAACCGGCTGGGTCAGTTCCACACCAGGCAAATGGATCGCCTGCGGGTGGCCGGTCATGGAGGCCATGACGGCGGGGTCGATGTACAGCATGCGCCAGCGCCGCGAGGCACCGCCCAGCGGTTGGCCGTCGTGCACCTCGCCCGGATTGGTGGTGATCAGGTCCCCGGCGAAAGCTTCCACAGTGCCGCGCCCGCTGGCCGAGCGCTGGGCACCGTCTTCCAGCAGCCCTACGCCAAACACAGCGTGCCAGTGCCGGCCAAAATGGCGGCCACTGTCCAGGTGCGTGCCGTAGACCCCGGCCCATGGGGAGCCAAAAACGTACGCACGGTGTTGTGTAGCTTGCTGTTTCATGCGGCATGATTATGGCCACAGCGCCCTGCACACCACCACCAAACCTGAAAGAGCCCCCAATATGCGATCCCTGTTCCATCTGGCCTACCATGTCCGCGACCTGGATGTGTCGCGCCACTTCTACGCGACGGTGCTGGGTTGCCGCGAGGGGCGCAGCACCGATACCTGGGTCGATTTTGATTTTTTCGGCCACCAAATTTCGCTGCACCTGGGCACACCCTTCGCCACCAGCAACACCGGCAAGGTCGGTGAGCACATGGTGCCCATGCCGCACCTGGGTGTCATCCTGCAAATGGCGGATTGGCAGGCGCTGGCGGACCGGCTGACGGCACAGAACATCGCGTTTGTAATGCCGCCCAGCAGACGTTTCGCGGGTCAACCCGGCGAAAAAGCGACCATGTTTTTTCTGGACCCGTCGGGCAACCCAATTGAGATCAAGGGTTTTGCCAGCCTGGACACCGTGTTTGACAGCTAGCGACCTGCACACCATGGCAGTGGGCGCGATATAGTGGTGCGGCAGCATTCTCACAACAAAACGCGCACTCAAGGAGGTCACATCATGTTTCCATGGCTTTGGTTCTGGGCTCCCCACATTCACCTTCCCTGGAGCGGAAACGTCGAGCAGCAAATCAAACCCGAACTCGACTGGTTTTTCGAAGCCATCCGCGCGGGTGACAGCGACGTGGAGCGTAAGGCCGTTGTTGATGTGGCCTCGTATGGCCAACAACTCGGCCTGATCAGCGAAGCCCTGCTCGGCCTGTCGGGTCACGGGGCCGTGAGCCCGGCGCAGGCCAATGTTGCGCTGGACCGGCTGGAAAAAATTCGCATCGAGATCGAAGCCATAAAGCAGAAAAAAGCTGCGGCATCGGTGGCCACGCTGTCGGCACAACTGGAGGCGCTGCGCCACTGCCAACCTGCCGCATTTGAACAACTGGCCCAGAAATTTCGCATCAACGCCCCATGAGCAGACCACCCATTGTTCCCGCAGTCGTCGCCGTCAGCGCCATTGTCCTGGCATTGGTGCTGAACCCGTCTGCCGAGCAACACCGCGCCAAGATCAAGGCGGCGGTTGCGGAGCGCAGCCCGCTGGCTGGCGCTCTAGGCGTGGGCACACTGGCCGCGTTTGCATCGACCTACCACCCCCTGGGTGTGGCGTCGTATACCACGGTGAACGGGCAAACCGTTTCGTGGGGCGCATTTGGTATGGTGTTTTTTGTCCAGCCTTCGCAGCTCAAATGAGGGCCTGGATGCCCGGCAGCCATGGCACACGCCGTCTTCTTCCGCAACCTCAATCTGGGGCACCCCCGGTCACCGACCAAGGCACAGTTTGAGCAAGCATTTTTGGATGCCGGAGCGGTCACGGCCCAATCCTTTTTGACCAATGGCACGTTGGTGTTCACCACCAAACCACGCGCCAACGCTGCGAAACTGCTCGCCGATGCGGCAAGCCGTCTGCACACGGTATGCGGTCTGGTGGAACCGGGATTTTTGAGAACCGTGGCCTACCTGCGCGAACTGGTCGCCCAGCAAGCCTTTGCTGCGGTAGACCCTGCATCGGTTTACCAGTGTTGTGCGACGTTTCTCGATCCGCGTGTGGCCGTGTTCCCCCCAGTGCCGTTTGCATCCAAACGCGCTGATGTAGAGGTGCTGCGCTTCACCATGGGCGAGGCCCTGAGCATCAGCCGAACCGTTGGCAATACACCAGGCAGTCCGAATGCGTTTTTGGAAAAACACTTTGGCTTGCCCGCCACCACGCGCAACTGGAACACCGTGGTCCGGCTGGTGCAAAAATATGCCTAGCCTTATCATTGCCAGCATCTATGACTATCCAGGTTGAATTCTCCGCCCCGAACCGTGTGGACGTGCACGTCAGCGGCCTGATGCTGCGCGATGAAGTCGACGCCAGCAAACACCTGATCCACGACCTGATGCGCATGCACGGCAAGTGCCTGATCATGATCCGCCTGGACAGCGGCCTGCAGGGCATGCAGGCTCTGGTCCGCTGGGACGACATTGATGTGGACCACTACATCAAGGAGAACATCATCCGTATGGCCGTGGTGGGCGACCTGCGCTGGCGCGACAGTGCGCTGCTGTACCTGCTCAACAGCATGGTGCCGTTCCAGATTGAATATTTTCCGGCCGCGCAAGACGTGTTGGCCACGGCCTGGCTGACGCAGTAGGCGACCTGCCTGGCTGCTGCCAAGGGGGTTGGCACGGCCGGCTTGCAGCAGCAGGCTGTAACCCGTTGGTTCCCCAACGCTGCAGGTTTGCATCCCTTGGCCATTACAGTTGGGTTGTGCGCGGCCATAACGCGCCCAATCCCTTTCGCCAAACAACGGTAAGCCTGTATGAACTTTGGACTCGTCGCCCACCGCTTGCACCGCCTCGGCCCTGACAGCAGCCTGCTGCGCTGGGCACGTGCCTGTGAACCCGGGCTGCGGGCACTCGGCCTGGGACTGCACGCCACCGGCGGTGCCTATGACGCGTTGACCAAATACAAGCTGCTGGACGGCCAACTGACGGCCGTGGGCAATGGCCGCGACGGCGGGCTGATGCGCCTGGTGTCGCGCATGGCCGGCGGCCTGCAGCCGCAGGACGCACTAGAGGGTGTGTTCTTTTTAATCGATCCGGTGGACCCGACCTCAATTTATCCAGAAGCCCAGGCGCTCAAACGCCAGTGTGTGATCCACGGCAAACCCTTTGTCTCCACACTGGCCGGCGCCATGGAATGGGTGGCCGTGGAACTGACCAACGCCGGGCTGGACGCGACAACAGTGCCAGAAGCCAAACCCCTGTTTGCCCTCGAAAACCAGGTGGCGGCGTTGATCGCCCACGACGCGCTGAAGGACACCATGGTGGCATTTGCGTCGGAACATTTCGACACGTTATCGCGCTTTGCCGGCCGTGTGGCCACCGGCACCACCGGCAGCCGCTTGAACGCCATGGCCTGGTCTCGCGGCTGGCCTGCGCTGCAACCCTGGGTCAGTTGTTACCAGAGCGGTCCGCTGGGCGGCGATGCACAGATTGCCGAGCTGGTGCTGGACCAGCGCTGTAACAAGGTCATCTTTTTTGAAGACCCGCATGTGGCCCGCCAACACGAGGCCGACATCCAGCTGATGGAGCGCGCCGTGTGCAGCACCCGCTACGCCACAACCTGCTTCAACACGCCGGCCATGGCCCAGCAATGGGCGCGGGCAGCAGCTGCGCCCAGCTTCGCATAACTTCGTTACAGCAGCCTTGTACCGACGCACGACACCACTTATTCACGGTAGCCTTAATCGATACCAGCCATCCGCAAGTGACCAGAGTGGATCCGAACGAGTTCTCGGTTCCCCGCGTTGTTGCAGGTGCATACAATCCTTGTGAAAGCATCGGCGTTGTTGCGCCATGTATCAGCGAAACCTGAGCAATTTTCAAGCTTCGCGAAGTATATTTTGTTAGGTTTCAACTGTGCTGCTTGGCCACACTACCGTCGGAGCTTGTCCTACTCTTGTCATTGTTATGCACGAGTGGCTCGGTGATTGCTCCAACTACGACGCACTACTGCCCTATCTCGATACCACGGCCTTTCGATTCTGCTTCGCTGATCTCAGGGGTTACGGCAAATCCATCGGGATGGTCGGTAAATACACGGTCGACGAAGCCTGCCAGGACATCCTCTGCCTGGCTGATGCGTTTAAGGCCTCGCGGTTTCACCTCATTGGTCACTCAATGTCTGCGATGGTTGCGCAACGCATTGCGCTACTGGCCACCAACCGGGTCAAATCCCTGGTCGCGATCACACCAGTCTTCGCCGCGGGGTTCCCTGCCGATCAGAGAACAAAGAACGCACTGCTGGCTGTGGCTAACGAGGACAATGCGGCGCTGGACGCATTCGCTGCGCGAACTGGCCGCCGCCACGGTAGGCCCTGGCTGGAGTTCAAACTATCCAAGTCACGGCGGAGCTCCACCTTGGAGGCGCGCATCGGCTACTTGAACATGTTTACAAGCACCGATTTCCATTTGGAAGCAAACGGTTTGACAACCCCCATGCTGGTGCTGTATGGCGAGCACGACATACCAAACTACCGTGAAGATTCGCTGCGCAGCACGTTTGGCACTTGTTATCCAAACGTGCGGTTCGAGATGAGCGCAAATTCCGGTCACTACCCCATGCTTGAAACACCCGTCTTCGTCGCGTCGAGAATGAATGCATTTCTCGCTGAACATGAATCCTGAGGTTCTGCCGACCAAGTCCTGCGCATTGCAGCTTGTCGAAACGCGGCCCGACGTATACCGGTGTGTGGCGCTGGAGCAGCGTGCCCGGTGATCCTTCAAGGGATGCGTGGCGGCCCGGTTTACTTGTTATGTTTCAACACAGGGCCTGTGACAGGTCGTCAAGCAGTTCACCAGCGTCCTCCACCCCCACATGCAGGCGGATCAACCAGCCAGCCTCTGTCGTGCGTAACGGCGCCACCGCCACCAGGCTGTGTACGCCACCCCAGCTATTGCCGAGTTTGAAAAGCTTGAGCGACGCAACAAAGGCCTTGATCGGCTCCAATCCTGCGGCACGCAACGTGAACGACAGCAAGCCGCTGCCCAGCAAGTAGTCACGCTTCCACAAGTGGTGTCCGGGGTCGCTCGCGAGTGGTGGGTAATGGATCCTGGCAACCGCGGGATGCTGCTCCAGCCATTGGGCGATCCGCAGTGCCGACGCGAAATGGCGTTCCATGCGCAACGCCAGTGTGGGCAGACCACGCAAGGCTAAAAAACAGTCATCCGGCGACACGTAATAACCCAGCAATTCGGCCGTGTTGCGCAATAGTGTGTAGCGTTGCGCATCGCGCACGCAGACAGAGCCCATCAAAAGATCGGAATGCCCGCTGGCATATTTGGTCACCGCCTGCACCGAAAAATCAACCCCCGCATCCAGCGGGCGAAAACCCAGCGGGGATGCCCACGTGTTGTCCATCGCCACCGCAACGCCCTGCCCGTGTGCGGCTTCGACGATGGCTGGAATGTCCTGCATCTCCAACACATGGGAGCCGGGGCTTTCGGTCCACACCAACTGGGTATGGGGTTGGAGCATGTTGCGGATACCGGAACCTATCGCATCCGGGTACAGCGTGCATTGCACACCCCATTTGCCAAAAAGTGCCTGGGTACTGTCAAGTGTTGGCCCGTACGCTGCCTCGGGCAACAACACGTGCCCACCGGGCGAAAGCACGGCGCTGTTGACCAACACCACGGCGGCCAGCCCGCTGGGCACCAGCACGGTCTGGCCACCTCCTTCCAGTTCGGCGAGCTTGTGGGCCAATGCGTACTGTGTGGGTGTGCCATTCTGGCCATAGCTATACCCTTCAGCAGCCTGCGTACCACGGCTCAGGAAGGCGTCCAGGTCCGGGAACAGGATGCTCGATGCGTGGTAAACCCCTTGGGACAAGGACGCAAAACCAGTCGGAATATCCTGCGCGGGCTGCAGCAGTTGGGTGGCGGCTTCTCGCACGGCTTCAATCCGCAGAAAAATCCACACCATTACTGGGAATAAGCTGGATGGTACCCAGCTCGCACCACACCCAGTTGTGGTGCTCGATGATCGCGGGCGCTTTCATGTGTGGGCGGTCACGTGTGGTGTGCGCGTCGGAGACCACAACCGTCTGCAGTTTTCCACTGGCGGCGCGGCGAACATTGGTATCAATGCAGAATTCCGTCGCGTAGCCGCAGATATACATGCGCCCAATACCCTGTTCAACCAAATGGGCCTGCAATGCGGAATCCTGAAACGCATCGCTGATGCTTTTGGGGCTGACAAAATCGTTCGGCTTGGGCGCGATTGCCTCGGGAAACTTCCAGGTCTCGCTGCCCTTCTGCCAGGTCGTGCCCGCCTCTTCGTGCTGCACGTAAATGATGGACAGCCCGGCATCGCGCGCCTTGCTTATCAGATTGCGGATGCGCTGCAATACCAGCGCAACCTGGTAGGCCGGCGGATCGGTGAAGATGGTGTTCTGGAAGTCGATGACCAGTAGCGCAGATTTCATGGGGTTCCTACTTCTGTAGTTTGGGGTCGTGATAGGGGGTTGGGGATTGGTGCCAGGGTTCACGGTCCCGCGGGAACGTCGGCTGATGGCAACAGCCAGTTCTGCTTCATGGCATCGGCCGCCGACCGCACATCGCCACGTTGCAGCGCGGCGACGATCAGCTTGTGTTCAGCCACCGACTGGCGAGCGATCAATACGTTGCCGAAGTGGGCCAGCTCCAGCCGTTTGATGCGCGGCCGCAAAGCCGCCAGCAAATTTTCGATTTCGGCGTTATTGCTCTTGCGCACGATGAGATCGTGGAATTGGGCATCCAGCGCGGCGGCCTGGTCCACATCCCGCTGGCGAATGGCCAACGCCAGCGCCTTGTTGATGCCGGCCATTTCCGCCAGATCAGCAGCCGTCAAATGCTTGAAGGCCAACTCAACGGCCATGGCCTCCAGCGCCGCAACGACCGGATACAGCTGTGCGGCCTCGGCAATATCGGATGGTGCAACCTTGGTCCATTTATGGGAGCTGGTCACTACCAGCCCTTCATCTTCCAGGCGCCGCAGGGCTTCGCGTACCGGGGTGCGCGACACACCCAATCGCGCAGCCAACTCCTGGTCGCGCAGCACTTCGTCCGGCGCCAATTGCAACTCGACGATCCATTGTTTGATGGTGCGGTAGACGTCCTCGCGGGCCAGCGTGCGCGTGAGGGTTGGGGCCGAGGATGGGATGGGCATGTGTTGAAAAGTGGCCGCTTGGTCTTGTAATATGCAATATATTACTATGCTTTCACAAAATCAGTCACCGGGTTTGGTCTGGGCGAACGATCCGATCAATATGAGCGAATCACGACAATGATTGCGCGAAATTGAAAGGCGCTCAAACGCCTCGCTGGCAAACTTGCTGGCTTCTTAACTGCTTCAAAGGAGCTTGAATGTCCCCCAAATTTCTCCGGTTAACACTGCTGCTTGGCCTGGCTGCCTCCAGCTCGTTTGCCCAGGCCGCCGACTTTACGGTCAGCACCAACAGCCAGGTGGATGGGCGCTTTCCCTTGGCTCAGTTCGGCAAAGTTCTGGATTGCACCGGGGACAACTTGTCACCCCAGATTGCTTGGCAAGGTGCGCCACAAGGTACAAAAAGTTTTGCTGTCACCATGTATGACCCAGACGCCCCTACCGGTTCGGGCTGGTGGCACTGGGCCTTGGCCAACATTCCGGCCGAAGTCACTGCCTTGAAGGAAGGTGCCAGCACACAGGACGGCGCCATGCCGACAGGCGCGGTGCAGGTTCGTGGAGACAACGGTTTGCCAGGCTACGCAGGCATTTGCCCGCCCGTGGGTCGCCCCCATAACTACGTTATCACCGTGCATGCGCTGAAGGTCGACAGGCTCGATCTGCCGCCGACCATAACGCCGGCAATGTTGGGGTTGATGACACTGCGTACCGGCCTGGCCAAAGCTAGCTTGACAATAAAGGGTAGCCGCTGATTACAGAAAGGAACCCAGATGGACCCCCGCATCGTCGTTCGCGCCTGCGTCGGCACTAGTGCCGGCATCTTGCAGCAGCAAGACCAGGTGTTTAAACGGCTGTTTATATCGAAGCCGGTTTTGATCGTGGTGCAGCGGGGCATCAAGGAGCTGCGTTGTTCGGGCGGTGAATACACCATCCGCAGTGGTGAGGCGATCGCGGTGGCCGGTGGTCAAACCGTGGACATCACCACACGCTTAGGCGAACATGACCGTTACCAGGCGCGCTGGCTGGTATGGGACAGTGCGCTCGTCGCCGCACATGGTGCGGCCCATCCGCAGCAAGCCGTGATTACCCAAGCCCTGTCCATTACCCAACACTCTGCCGAATTCAAGCTGGGGTTTGAGCGCGCCTTGCAAGCGGTCGAAGACGCCACCATTCCCGAAACCATTGCGCGCCACCGGGTGGCAGAGTTGTTATTGTGGATAGGTTCCAACGGCGGGCGATTTGCACCGAGCCAGGTATTGACCCTGGCGATGAAGATCCGGCACCTGGTTGGCCAAAACCTCGCCGGAAACTGGAGCGCCAACGCGGTGGCATCGGCCTTTGCGATCAGTGAAGCCACACTGCGCCGCAAGCTGGCTGACGAAGGCACCAATCTGAGCGACATCCTGGTAGACGCACGCATGACGTTTGCGCTGACGCTGCTGCAGTCCACTGCACAATCAGTGACCCAGATTGCACTCCACGTGGGCTACCAAACACCCTCTCACTTTGCAACGCGGTTCCGTAACCGGTTTGGCGTGCCGCCCACATCGATTCGTGGCCACCAGCGGGGGGTGGCTGGTCCAAATGCTTAGCCGGACCGCTACTTTTATACCATTGCAAAAGGGAACAGTAGATGTATATTGGATCGTGCAACCCAAAACCGTCGTTGATTCCCTTGGTGCTCGCAGCATCAGGGTTTTCGCCCATTTGACTGCACCTCCTCCGCGGAGCATAGATCATGAAACCTGGCGGGAAACCTCCCTTGGCCTTTGAGTCGTCGCGAATCAACGGCAACGCAATTTTCTCAGCCATGCCTGGCTTGATCCCCATCGCCATGTGAGCCGCGCCAGTTGGGAATTCCTCCATGAAGCACCTCTCACTGTCCCACCGCCTGAAGCTGGGCTTTGCGTGTGTTCTGTCATTGCTGCTTTGCATAGCAGCCGTCAGCACATTGACACTGCGTCAAGCTGGGCGCGACATGAAGATTGTTGTGGAGGTCAATGCGACTCGCTCGGAACTCGCCAACGCATTGCTCGTCAATATAGGCAACATGGCGACCACTGTGCGCACCGTCGCACTTCTTACTGATCTGAAAGCCGTTGACAGGGCAGCGGAGTCACTCAGGCAATTGGATGCCGAGTGCATCCATCTGGAAAATACTCTCAGGAAGCATCTTGATCAATGGGGCGCCCAGCCCGAAGAGTTGGCATTGATGGATGCAGTGATTGAGGCCAGTCGAAAAACCAGACCCGTCATAGCGGAGGCCGCAAAACTGGGAAGCGACGGAGACAACACTGCCGCTGTGAACACCATGACCACACGCGTGGCGCCGTTGGAGCAGGTATGGCGCACGCAGGTCGAGAAATTCGCGGCGCTGCAAAAAAGTCTCTCGACGTCAGTCGTTCTGGCGTCTACCACAAGGCACAGCCGGGTCATCAGCATCCAGCTCGGGCTGGTTATTGTGTCGCTACTTGGTGGTGCCTTTATCGCCTGGCGCATTACCAAAAGTGTGACCACACCCATCACGCGCATGCAAAACACCATGACCGAAATCACCACCAGCCAGGACTTCTCGCGCCGCGTTACGGTGGACCAGATGGATGAAATTGGCCTGTCGATCATGGCCTTCAACGCCATGATCGAAAACATCCAGGAAGGCTCCACACAACTCGCGCGAAAGACGGCAGACATTGAGGCCATGAACAAAGACCTCAGTGCATCCCTCGAGCAACTCAAGATCGTCAAGGATGAACTGGTACGCCGCGAAAAACTGGCCGCGCTCGGTTCACTGGTGGCGGGGATCGCACACGAACTCAATACCCCTATCGGCAACGGGTTGCTGGCCATGTCGACGTTGCGCGACGAAGTCAGCGCACTAAGACAGGACATGGCGACCAAAGGTCTGCAACGCAAGACCTTCGACACTTTCCTCGCAACAATCGATAACTCCACGGACATTACCGAACGCAGCCTGAATCGCAGCGCGGAATTGGTCCGGAGCTTCAAGGAGTTGTCGCTGGACCAGGCAACGGACAATCGCCGCAGCTTCTCAGTCAAGGAACAGGTGGAAGGCATCTTGCTGATGCTGCAACCCACGTTGAAGAGAATGCCCTACAAGGTGGAGACCTGCATCGTCGAGGATCTGACAATGGATAGCTACCCCGGCGCATTGGCGCAAATTGTCACCAACCTGGTCAACAACGCGCTGATTCACGGGTTTGACGGGAGAGATAGCGGAACTATCAACATTCGGGTTGAACGGGCGGCACCCGGGTTCCTGATGCTGCGTATTGCAGACGACGGAAAGGGCATCGCCGAGAACGCCATGCCCCGGATCTTTGATCCATTTTTCACCACCAAGATGGGGCAAGGGGGCTCGGGTCTTGGCTTGCACATCGTTTACAACGTTGCAACCATCACCTTGGGGGGCACCATTGACGTGACGAGCAGCCTCGGACACGGCACCGAGTGCAGGTTGACCTTTCCTCTGTGCGCCCCGCATCCTGCAAATCAGGCCTAGGAGAGACAGCCGATGACCTCCTCCCTTTCACGCCGCGGCTTCGTCCACAGCGGCATCGCCGCAAGCATCGGCGCGGCCGCAAGCACCTCGACGTTCACGATGGCCGCCAGAGCCACAGATCCCGTCAAGATTGGCTTGCTGATCCCTCTGAGCGGCATTGCCAGTCTCTTCGGGCCCTCGAGCCAGTATTGCGCCGAACTCGCGGTCGACGAGATCAACGGGCGTGGTGGACTCGCCGGCCGTCCGATTGAGCTGATCGTCAGCGACGCCGGTGGGGCGCCGGCACAGGCTGCGAAGGCTGCGCTCAAGCTGTGGAAATCGGACAGAGTGGAGGCATTCGTCGGCATGCACGACTCCAGCGTACGCGGCGCACTCGTGTCGTTGTTCAAGGGCCAGATTCCGTATGTCTATACGGGGGTCTACGAGGGGGGTGAATGCAGCGCTGGAACCTATGTACTCGGCGAAACACCAGAACAGCAGCTTGAGCCGGTGATTCCGTTCCTGGCGCAGGAGCACGCGGCAAAGCGTTGGTACCTGATCGGCAACGACTACATTTGGCCGCACAACACCAATACTGCAGCAAAAAAATTTATCGCGGCAGCGGGCGGTCAAGTCGTAGGCGAGGAGTACCTGCCATTTGCCGTCGACAATTTTGATTCCAGCCTCATCAAGATCCGGGACAAAAAAGCCGATGCGGTGCTGATCACACTTGTTGGCAGTGCTTCCGTCAGCTTCAATCGGGCGTTCGCGGGTTTCGGACTCGCGGACAAGCTTGTACGCCTGGGCACACTGATCGAGGAGAACACACTGGCGGGCATCGGAGCCGCCAACTCGGTGGGACTCTATTCCTCCTCAGGTTATTTCGTCGGTGTGCAGACGGCGCAGGCGGTTGGTCTCGAACGCCGCTATTCCAGGAAATATGGCGAGAAGGCGCCGGTTTTGAACGACCTCGCCGAGTCCTGCTACGAAGGTTTGCTGCTGCTGGAGGCGATGACCAAGAACACCGGCGGCCTCAACGTCGCGGAGATCGAACCGATCGCGCAGGGCCTGCGCTACGACGGGCCACGCGGCCGCACGACGCTGCGCAACCGGCACGCAACGCGCGACATCTTCCTCGCCCTGGCGGACGGCAACACCTTCAAAATCGTCAAGACCTTCAGCCAAGTCGGGTCCGGTCAGACATGCAAGGTCTGACCGGCAATCCGTCGAACAGGCGGGATCCGTCAGACGGCTACGCGCGGTTCGCCGACCCCGGCTGCTGCACCAGGTTCATCGCGAACTGCCCCTCGCCCGACGACCAGTCGGAGTAATCGTTCTCGTGCATGAAGATGTACACGTCTTGCGGTGCCACGCCCGCACGCTCCTGCAGGTTGCGGGCAATGGCCGCATACAAGGCGCGCTTCATCGCATCGCTGCGGCCGCGCCGCATCGTGATCTCCACGACCACGGCGCGGTCCGAGCGGGCACCGCCATTGAAGGTGCGGCTGTACCAGAACTGCCCTGGCGCGTAAGGCGCAACCAGGTTGAACAGCTCGTCCTGCGGCATGCCTATGCTGTCGATCAGAGCCTGGTGTATGCCCTCCACAATGCCTTGCTGGTGCGCCAGGCTGGTGTCTTGGGGGAGGTTGGTGCGTATGAATGGCATGTGATTTTTTCTCAAGGTAGTGAACGAAGTGTGTATTTTTCAGAAATATTACCCAATAGAAAAGCGACTTTTTCTACCGGGCTATGTGACATAAACTCAAGTTCTTATGAAACGCCGCCTGCCACCCCTGAACGCACTGCGCGCCTTTGAGGCCGCCGCCCGCCTGGGCCGCATGACGGCCGCGGCTGATGAGTTGTCGGTTACGCCCGGCGCCATCAGCCGCCAGGTGCAATTGCTCGAAACCAGCCTGGGCCAGCGCCTGTTTGAAGGCAGCAAAAACAAGCCCCAGCTCACACACGCCGGGCAAAGCCTGCTGCCCGCGTTGTCGGCTGCGCTGGACAGCATGGAGGCGGCCGTGCGCGCCGTCAGCGACGATGCCAGCGGCACGCTGGACGTGGCCTGCTTCAGCACCTTCACCGTGAAGTGGCTGATACCCCGGCTGTTTGACTTCAATGCGCTATACCCCGACATTGAGGTGCGCCTGCGCACCAACGGAGCCTTGGGTGATCTGGAGCGCGCGCGCTGCGATCTGGCCATCACCGTGGAGACCGGCGACCCGAACAGCCCTGGCCCGCCCGGCTCCAGGCCCGACGCGAAAACCGCAAACCAAGCTGTGGGCGCAGCCAACACATTCGCACTGTTTCCCGAACGCCTGGGGCCGGTGCTGGCGCCGTCCCTGGCGGCCCGCATCGCGTTGCACACGCTAGCCGACTTGGGCCAACACACACTGCTGCAATCCAAGACCCGCCTCAACGCCTGGCAGATGTGGGCCACGGCCCAGGGTTGTGAACTGCCGCCGTTGACTGACACGGCGTATGAGCACTACTACTTCACGCTGCAGGCGGCAGTGGCCGGCCTGGGCGTGTGTGTCGCTCCCTGGCATCTGGTGGCCGATGACGTACAGGCGGGCCGGCTGCTGGCGCCGCTGGGTTTTTGCGAAAGCGGCTACCGCTACGTGGCCAAACGGCGGCCCCAGCGCAGCCAGAAGCTGGACCTGTTTTGCGCCTGGCTGCAGGCGCAGGCGGTGCAGTCCACTCTGCCACCACCCACCACTTACTCCTAAAAATGTAGCGCACTAGGAATATTTGACGAGGGCTAGCGCCACTTTCCTCCCACCAATAGCCCTGCTCAGCGAAGCGGCTTGGCAAAGCGCGCAGCTTGCAAAAACGCGCGCCTGCCAGTGACCTCGACCAACTCCCCTACGTGAAGTTGCGTCTGCGGAATGGCGTTGCCCCTGAATTCGAAGCTTCCGCTTTCCATTGAAACATCCAGCTTGCTGACCACGACGTCTCTGTCCAGATCGAAGCGCATATTGCAGCAACGCTTTTCTGCTTGCGCTTCCACGTGCATTTGGCAGCTTGATGTGAGCGTGAGCTGATGGACCGACAGGTGTTTAACGTTCACCTCTGAGTGGCAGTTCAGAATCTCCAGGTTCAAGTCAGCCGCTGGGTTTGGTACACGACCCGTTACTTCAAACCTGCCGGCATCGGGAAATCTCAGTCTCTTGACCGATGGTGGCAAAACAAGGCTCACCTCTTTACGTGACGCATAGTGACGCCTATCCGAACCACCCACGGTGAGATGCAACACGCCATCAACAAGCTGCCCGCGAACGGATACCCGCAAGTTCTCATTTTGGACGGTTGCCAACGATGCTCCGGGTTGGAAGTCGATCTTGACCGTCTGCATATTGAGTTCCTCGCCTTCGGTGTGAACCTCGACAACACCTTGCGTACCGATTTCAAAGTCCTGCGACGTTTTGTGCAAACTTAGGGCCCGTGCCTGGCTCTTCGCTTCAAGGCTGCCAATCAAAAAATTGCCGGCAAGATACCATGCCACTGCCGCCACAAACAGCCAGGGGCCAACACGAAAATAGAAACGGCGCATCAGGAAACCTCGCGTTCTTTGAAGTGGAAGAACACGACGACCCATAACAGCAGCGGTAGACCCGCCCATAACACCAGAGAAAACACATATTCAACAGTGTCATGGGCAATAATCTCGTCCACAGCTTGGTACCAGAACACACCTGGCCGCGGTGCCGCCCCTAGCCAGGTCAAGCCGATAGCCAGCAAAAAATAAAACAGGATGGTGCGCAACACCGCAGAGTGCTTGAAGAACACCGTACCACCAGACACCAGGGCCTGCACCGACCACAGCAGCAACAGCCAGAATATTTCCAGCCTGAAAAATGCAGCCGCCTCCACCGCGGTACTCTTCTGCGCGCCTAGTGTTAACAGCGGGAGGTAAAAGCTGAAGTCGACTTCAGATGGCTTGCAGGACGCGCAGGATATTGGCTCATACAGGGCTTTGGCCAGTTGTACAACGGGGAAATTCAACAAACAATAACCCAGGGTGTAGGCCAGCGGAAACAGTAGACTGATATATATAAACGCCAGCAACCACTTCTCAAACAGCGAAGCCGGGCGCATGAGCATTGTCAGCGCTGAGCCCGGGCTGGCGAGCTGCTTGAAATAACGGCCGGCAAATATGCTGCCCGATGCAAACAGCCCGCAGGTGAACCAGGCGACTTGCCCGCCGAAACGAAAGGTGCTGAATGAGGAACGCGACTCCGTACTGAAGAAAAACGCGATGAAGACCAGATCAACGATGGCGGTGACACCGGCAAACCAGGCATAGTCGCGCCAGCTTTCGGCCCAATGTGCGCGCCACAACCGGCAAAAACGTGCGACGTCGAAATGGGTAGTCATTGGGAGCTCTCCGCCGCATCCTGATGGGGTGCCACGGCATCCAGCACCGCTTGTTTGTTCATGCTCAAGGCCTTGTACAAGAGTTCAAGGTTGACGGCGCCCGGTGTGTCACCCGTATTGGACGCCACATAGGCCCATTGGTTGCCAATAGCCTCCTGGTAGATGCTGCCAACGGTGGCCGACCGGTCGTCGGCCACACCCAGGCGCAACGCGCGCTGCAACGTGTCCATGCCGCAGGACAGTGCGATCTTGCCAGCGTCGACAAACAGCACATGGCGCATCAAGCTTTCCAGGTCGTGTGCCTGGTGGGTACTGATGATGACCATGCGGTTGGCGTGTTCATCGCGGCCCATGATGGACTTGAACTGCGCGCGCCCCGGGATGTCCAGGCCGTTTGTAGGCTCATCCATCAGCAACAGGGGCGTGTGGGTAGCCAGCGCAAAGGCAATGACGGCTTTCTTCTTTTGCCCCAGGCTCATGGAGGCAAAACCTTTGCCGCTCGGTATTTCAAAAATTTGTGCGTAACTTTGAAAGTCTTCAACCGAAAAGCGCGGATAAAACGGCGCTTGTGTTTTTTGCAATACATCCAGGCTGATGTTGGGCAGGTGGAACTCTTCTGGAACAACGTACACCTGCTCCAGAAAATCGGGCCGGCGTTGTGCAGGTTTACATCCCAGGACCTCCACCGCGCCCCCATGTGGGAACAACAGGCCGGACAGTATCTTCAGCAACGTGGATTTGCCGCTGCCGTTGCGGCCGAAAAGCCCGTACACGCCGGGTTTATGGAGCGTCAGTGAAAAGTCGTCATAGACGCGCGTGCGCCCATAGTCAAATTGCAGTTGTGTGATCTTGATCATGGAATTGAGGGTAAACGCAGGTCGATGGATGCGTGTTTTTAACCGGCCATCTTGGATGCAGGCTGATCGCGAAGAACGCTTGCCGTGGGCGGGACGCCACCATCCGGCACCGCGGCGGACATGATGGGATCCTCGTAGACCTTACCGCCGAACAGGAAGCCTTTCGTGCCCACATCGACGAAACCCCAGCGTTTGTAGAAGTTGCGGGCAGTTTCATTGCGATCGTAGACGCCCAGCCAGATCGTCTTGCAGCGGCTGCGCCGGGCCACTGCATGCACGGCTTCCATCAGAGCCGAACCATAGCCCTTGCCGACGACGCCTTGCCGCAGATACAGCCGCGCCAACTCCACCGGCGCGGGTCCCGTGACGCAAGGTGGTGGCGTCGAGTGTGTGACATGGGCATAACCGATGTATTCCCCGCGCTCGGATAGTGCCACCAGCAGCAGTGACGAATGGTCTTGCAGGATGGACGCAAAGGCTTCCGGCGTGAACGACTCTGCAACATAGGCTTCAATGTCCGCCGGATCATCCAGCAGGCGATAGGTATCGCGAAAGGTGTTGCTTGCCAGCTCCACAAGGGCTGCTACGTCACGGAATGCGGCTTCACGAATGGTTAGCGCTGTTGGCATGGTTGTCGTTCTTGTGGCGCCTGACGGAGATACAAGCGATGAAGTTGGTAAGAACCATAGTCTAGTGGGCCACGCGCTCCACCGCGGCCACACCCATGATTTACCCGATGCTGATCGCCAGCCGCAACTGTCCAAGGTTCAGATTCAACCCAAAATGGGGTTTTATCGGGACGGTCAAGGCAAAAATCGCCTGTAGCCCTCGTAAAATATCACTACATCGCTATATTACTCATAGCAGATCAAACGCTCTCCGTCCCAACCAAACAACGCAACGGCCCAAGACTTCACGCCAGCAGGTACTCCCGCGTCAGCGTCCGCGCCCGGTGCAAACGGCTCTTGACCGCCGCAGCCGTGAGCTGCAGCTGGCCGGCGATTTCGGCAATCGACAACTCCTCAAAGTCACGCAGCAAGATCACCTCCAGGTACTGCGGCGGCAAAGACTGCAGGGCCGACGCCAGGTCCAGCCGCAGCTCGTCGGTCGAGTGGCGGGCCACCCACTGCTCCACGGCGGTCTCGTCATACGGGTCGTAACGAAAGGCCTGGCGGCCCAGGCGCCGGCACTCGTGCTTGACGACCTGGAACAGCCAGCCCGAAAACGCGGCCAGCGTGCGCACCGACTGCAGGCGGCGCGACAGTATCAGCAGCGCCTCCTGCACCGCGTCGTCCACATCGCTGATCAGGCAGTGGCGCTGGGCGTAGCGGCGCACGTCGGGGCGGCAGACCCGCAGCAGCGTGTCCAGCGCGCCCAGGTCGCCGGCGTGGGCGGATTGCAAGACCAGGGTTTGCTGCGCATCCAGAGCCATGGTGGTCAGGCCTTTTTGTTGTCCAGCCGGCGGCCCACCATCGCACACATGGGGCAAAAGCCGACCAGACCCGTCAGCACAAAACCCGCCGCGCTGCCGGCCAGCAGCCAGCCGGTCGGTCCGGAAAAGTTATACAACGCAAAGCCAGCGGCCGCCGCGCCCGCAACGATGCGCAACGCGCGCTCCCAGCCGGGGACGTTTTTGACATAAAAAGCAGACATGGTGTGAGACCTTCTTCAAACGGTACGGGAACATTCCCAACCGCTAAGAGGACGCCGGGGGGTGATTGGATTCGCGGCCTTGAAAATAAAGTTGGCGGGCGCGGGCCTCGTCCATGCCCAGCCCCGGCGTCAGATCCAGAAAAAACTCCAATTGCCAGCGCTGCGTCGCGGCGGCTTGGCGGCTGGTTGTGTTGTCCCATGGCGGGTAGACACGCATCGCCCGCTTGCCGCCCGTGCCGTGGATGGACACGATATCCCGCGCGCACAACACGGTTTTGGGGAATACAAACTGGCCAAAATGATCCTGCGTACGGGTGCTCACCACAAAGCAGTCCACCGCGTCCGATACGTCAAAGGGCTGGATCGGGCCCTTGCCCAGGCGCTTCCACAGCGTCACAAACTGGCCGACCTTGGTGGGTGTGGTCTTGGCAACCCTAAAGCGCACTGCGGCGCCGTCCAGCGCAAAGGTAGTGGCACCGTAGTCCGCGCTTTCGGCCTCCGGCTCTGGGGCCGAACAGGCCAGACCGAGCGGACGGTAGACCTGGGTCTGGATGGCCAGCAAGTCTGGGTGGACCGCGTGTGCGCCGCTGGTCCCGCCCGTGTCAATGCTGGCCGGCGCGTGGTGCGCCGTCATGCGGCGGCATCGTCGGCTGTGGGTGTGTGGCAAGCCACACAGAGCTTGTTGCCCTCGGGGTCGCGAAAGTAGGCGCCGTAGTAGTCCGCGTGGTACTGGGGCCTTAGACCGGGTGGGCCTTCGCAGGTGCCACCGTTCTGCAATGCCGTTGCATGGGCCAGGCGCACGGTTGCGCGGTCCGTCGCCAAGAAGGCGACCATTTGGCCATTGCCCGGCTGGTGGGCCTGTCCGTCGTGCGGCTTGCCGATGATGAACAGCGGCCGCGCACGGTCCGCGCTGTGCCAACCGGCCCAGGGCGCGTCGGGCTCGTAAAAGCGCTGCCCAATGCCCAGGCTCTCCATCAGCGGGGCATAAAAGGCATAGGCGCGGGCAAAGTCGCCCACACCCACAAACATATGTGAAAACATGGCGGTCTACTTCTTTCTGGTTTGCAGGGAATGTAAAGGGGCCGGCCAGTTTAGCCGCGCGCCAGCAACAGTATCCAGAAGTCTTTACCATCGAATGAATACTACCCATTGGAGAGTTACTGATGAAACCTGCATCGCAATACTGGTTTCCGGCCAAACGTTATGGCTGGGGTTGGGGCATCCCCACGGCATGGCAGGGTTGGACCGTGCTCGTCTTGTTTTTCGTTCTGCTGGGGCTCGGCACCGTGCTGTTTCCGCCCACCGCAAGCGTGCTGCCGTTTCTGCTGTATTCGACAACGCTGGCAGCCATTCTTGTGGCCATTTGTTATCTCAAGGGCGAACCACCGGCTTGGCACTGGGGCAAACGCTGAGAGCAGCCAGGCGCCGCTGTCCGATCTGCGTTTGGGGATGGGTGTAAAACAGCCCACATTCAACCCAAAATGGGGTTGTTTAGCGATGACCCGAAGAAAACAGGCTCTAGCCCTCGTGGAATATACCCATCACGCTATGCTAGTGATAGCAGATTGCGCATCAAGGGCTGCGAAACGTCATGACACGCCAGAAGGCGCGGACCTTGGAACGAACGGGTGTGCGTTCATCCGCCAACACCTCCAGCAGGTCCGACAGAGCCTTGGACCGTACGATGGCAAACAACACCATGCCGATAAAAACGGCTGTGGCCAGCACGCCGTGCGCCAGGCGCTGCCACGGCGTGCCCTCGCCAAAGGCGATGATGTTCATGCCAAAGTAGCCGGTCGTGACCGTGGTGATCAGGCCCAGGATGGTGATCACCGTCAGGCGCACCACGGTGTTCGACTGGCGGCGTTGTGAGTCACTGTCCAGGTAATGGCTCATCTCCTTGATTTCGTCGCGCACCTCGTCATACAAGGCATCGTTGCGCAGATGATCGGAGCACATGCGAAACGCGGCCTGCACATGGGGCCGCTCCGACAGCTCGTGGAACCAGTAGCGGTGGGTAAAGCGCAAAAAGGTTTCAAAGTTTGAGCGGATGCGGCGCTTGAAGGCGCGCACCGAATCGTCATCGTTTATCTTCAGCGCGTTCACGGCCCCGACCAGAATATCGGAGAACACCAGCAGCGACGCCCGGTGCACATGGGCCAGCAGAAAGACCAAAAAATACTGGTGCCGAAACTGCGCCAACACGCCCCGTTCAGCATCCGCAAAAAAGGCCGCGTCGCAGTCACCCACCACCGTCATGGAACTGCCGGTGCAGATGAAGCGGGTGTTGGGGCCGGCATCGGTGTTGGTCCAGAACCGGTCCTGGCAATACAGTTTCTCGAAGTCGATGACGGTGGGCTCGTTGATGGGCAGCGGCTCGTCCGGGTGCAGTTTGGACGCCAGCCCCAGGCGTATCCATTCCTCGGCGCTCAGCGCGCGGGGCTGCTCCATGGCAATAAAAGCCGTGATGGGCATGCGGTGGTACTCGATGAGCCGAAAGCGCAGGGCGCCGGGCTCGTCCGAGTCGGCCAGGACCAGGGGCCGCAACAGACTGGCCCAGTGCTCCGAGATGCAGGGGCTGCGGTGCTGGCAGACAAACTTCAGAAACTTGTCGCGGTTGGCGGTGTCGGACCGGGCCAGCACCTGGCCATCCGCCCCCAGCCATTCGACAGCGTGGGAACTGTGCAATCCACCGCCCTCTTCGTCCCAGCCCGAGGGGTAGGCCCGGCCAAACCGGAACAGGATATTGCGCACCGTGTCCAACGACAGATTGCGCGCCCGCACCTCCACGTTCAACTGCACCACGTCCAGGTCATCGAAGAAGTACAGGTCTATGTGCACCACCTCCAGTTCAATCGGCGCCTGCCCCTCGCGCAACGTCACCCGCAACGCGGCAATGTCCTTGCGGCGGAACACGTGCATGGGCGAATCTTTGGCGGAGCCATCGCCGGTGGTGCGGCCACAGCGGCCCTCACCGTACAGAAAGCGCTGCACATAGGGCAGGAAGGACACAAACTCGCGGTAGTGCCGCTCGCGAAACTGCCCGGGGTCGTCGGTGAACTCGTCGTCTATGCTTTTCCAGGGGTGGGAAGCCTTGCTGCGCTCCAGCTCCTCCCAGTGGCGCACCTTGCCCACCTCGAACGACAGGGGCTCGATTTGCAGGGGCCAGACCAGGCTGGCATGGAACAAACGAACCCGACCGTTTGTGTTTGTTGTATCGGATGAGGCCACGTTTTTTTATCCACGGGTTGCGGTGAGCAAAATTCTAGTCCTGTTAAAAGTAATGTCCTAGTGCGATCCTGATGCAATCCTGATACGGGCGGTGGTACGCTGGCTGCACCATGCAAGATGCTGCCCGCCCCAAGCCTAAAACCCTCAATAGTTGGATCGTGCTGGCCGGCCTGCTCGGTGCCGCAACGGTGTTGGGCTTTGTGATGGACCGCCATGTCTCGCTGACCAGCCAGGCCATGGTCTATGTGCTGGCAGTCGTGGTTGCTGCCTATGCCCTGAGCTGGAGGGAATCGATAGCGGCGGCGCTGGGCGCTGTTGCGGCTTTCAACTTCTTTTTTGTACCGCCACGCTGGACTTTTGAAGTGGACAGTCGGGAGCATTTGATTACGCTGTTCACGATGCTGCTGGTGGCACTGGTCATCAGCCATCTGGTGGCCGGCCTGCGCCGCGAGACCGAAACCGCCCGCCTGCATGCGCGCCGGTCACAACAATTGCAGGAGCTGGCCTCGACCCTTTCCGCAGCCCCTGCGGCGCCCGATACCTACACGCTGGGCCAGACCGCGCTGGACCAGGCCTTCACCGGCCCCTGCGTATTGGCCCTGTGTTGCCCCAACGGCGAGCTGCGACTGCCGAACGCGCAGCAGACCACGCTGGGCGATGGCATGCACTGCTGCATGCGCGAGGCGGCCGTGCTGGGGCCGGGAACCGGGCGCTGGCCCGGGCTGAATGCCTGGTATCTGCCGCTGATCGCATCGGGCCATCGCTTTGGGGCTGCGTGTGTGGAGCCGGCAGATGCCGCTGACCATGCCGGACGTGAACACGCCCAGGCCCTGTGCACGCTGTTGGCCCAGGCACTGTGGCGCCAGCGGCTGTCGGTCTCCATGCAGGCGGCGCAAACCGAAGCTCAGCGGCAGCAATTGCAAAGCACGTTTCTGGCGGCCATTTCACATGACTTTCGCACCCCGCTGGCGGCCATTGTGGGTGCTGCCTCGGCCTTGCAAACGCAGAGCGACAAGCTCGGCCAGATCGAGCAGCAGCGTCTGCTGGGCAGCATCGTCGGTGAAGCCAGTTATTTGTCCACCGTGACCGAGAACACCTTGCAACTGGTGCGGCTGTCCAATACAACCCAGGACATCAAACTGGGCTGGGAGTCGGTGGAAGAAATCGTGGGCGCAGTACTGGCTCGCATACGCCAGCGCGACCCGACGCGGCGCATCAAATCGCGCGTGCCCGAGGGTCTGCCGCTGATCCAGGCCGACCCGGTGCTGGTTGCGCAGCTGATCGCCAATCTGCTGGACAACGCGTTGCAATACAGCGCGGACGGGATCGATCTGGTCGTCAGCCTGGCCGACAACGGCTTGCAGATATCCGTCAAAGACCGCGGGCCGGGCATACCGGACGACAAACGCACAGCCATCTTCGAACCCTATTCGCGCAACGACCGTTCCGGCCGGCACGGTGCAGGTCTGGGGCTTGCGGTGTGCCGGGCCATTGCCCACGCCCATGGCGGCACGCTGACGCTGCACCGGCGCAGCGCTGGCGGCAGCAGTTTCACGCTGTCCCTGCCCATAAGCACACAACAACCCCAGGCGGAGGTGGCATGAGCTTGCGGGTCTTGGTCGTGGAAGATGACCGCGAAATCCGCGCACTGATCCAGTCCTCGCTGTCGGTGGAAGGTTTTGTGGTGCAAACGGCAGTCACGCTGCGCGAAGCCCGCGCCCTGCTGGAGCACGCCCCGCCCGATGTCATCGTGCTGGACCTGGGTCTGCCCGACGGCGACGGCGTGGAACTGGTGCAACAGGTCCGCAAACTGCATGCCACGCCCATACTGGTGGTATCGGCGCGGCACCAGGAGGCGCAAAAAATTGCGCTGCTGGACGCCGGTGCCGACGACTATTTGACCAAACCCTTTAGCGTGGCCGAACTGCTGGCACGCATGCGGGTGGCCTTGCGCCACAGAGGCACGGCGTTGACCGCAGCGGTCACCGTGCATGCGCTGGACGACCTGCGGGTGGACCTGAGTTTGCACCAGGTCCAAAAAGCGGGCGCGACGCTGCACCTGACCCCCACCGAATTCAAGCTGCTGGCCCGGCTGGTGCGTAGCGCCGGGCGTGTCGTGACGCATCGACAATTGTTGGCGGACGTCTGGGGGCCTGAATTCACCGAACACACACATTACCTGCGCCTGTACATGGGCCAGTTGCGCGCCAAGCTTGAAAGCGACCCGGCCGAGCCACGGCACTTGCTGACCGAGACCGGCGTGGGCTACCGGCTGGCGGTGGAGTAGATCACGGCCGACACGGGGCGGGCGTACTTATGCGTTCCTGATGTCAACACGCCGACAGTGCAGGTCCCTTCACAAAAGAATAGTTTGTTATGGTCAAAACCACCAGCAAGGACAGCCTGGCGGCGCTCACACTGGGCGCCCTGGGCGTCGTCTACGGCGACATCGGCACCAGCCCGCTGTATACGATGAAAGAAGTCTTCAACCCCCACATGGGCATACCGCTGGACGCAGCACACATCATTGGTGTGGTGTCCGTCATCTTCTGGGGGCTGATGCTGGTGGTCA
>JAZKIR010000084.1:0-2493 GCA_040384785.1 Pseudomonadota bacterium | reverse complement strand
ATTGTAATGCGCACTGCCACCGTCAATCTGATTGAGCAGCCATAATCGCTGCTGCCCATAGGAAGGAAGTAAGGCCATTTCACGCGATGCCCGAGTGAAGGCGCGGTCATCGCTACCGTGTTCCAAATGAAGCAATTGCTGCGCCAAATCAGCCAGCGTTTGCGCATTAAATAAGGTCCTTAACGGTAAGGCAACATTGAATTCTTGATTGATCCGGGTCACAAGCTGGGCCGCCAGCAGGGAATGTCCGCCGAGCTGGAAGAAGTTGTCGGTAATGCCCACCCGCTCCACCCCCAGCACCTCCTGCCAGATCGTGCACAGCAGTGTCTCGGTCGCATTGCGCGGCGCCACGTAGCGGGCCTGCAGGGCCGCCATGTCCGGCGCCGGCAGCGCCTTGCGGTCAATCTTGCCATTGGGCGTCAAAGGCAGGCTGTCAAGCAAGACATACGCCGACGGCACCATGTGCTGTGGCAATAAATGGCGACAATGGGCAATGATCGACTCGGTACTTGGCGGTGCATGCCGGCTAGCGATCTGTAACTGGTGTAAAGACTCAAGTCCTTGTAGCGCAGATCCGCTATCGATCCAGTCTATTAAACAAGCAATTTCATCAACACCGATGTCCTTTAATTTATGCACCATCTTGGCTGCACTTTTGGGCGTCCCAATAAGTGAGGCTGTACCGGCATAGCGCTCAAAGGCAAAGCCTGCCATATCCTCTAAATCGGCCTCGCTGAGACCATCGGTGGGGATATCGAGACTTTTCAGCAGAGGCTGTAATAGTGAAATATGCGCGCGCATATACTTTATGAATGGTGCGCGTGCCAGATCAATCACCTGCTCGAAATTCTCTCCCAATAATGTGTGAATCATGAGGGTCACCCGGCCTTGCTTGGGATCATGTCCGTTGTTTGCCAACGAAGTTTTGTAGAGAGTAATTTTTTCAGCTAGCTCTTCTATTGTTTGACCCAGCAAGTGCGTCAACAGGTGGGTGCCCTGACGACCAGCTTCAATGAAAGTGTCTGGGTTGCCTGCCGCCGTTATCCAAAGCGGTAATTTTTTTTGTATCGGCTTTGGAAAAATACGAATATCCACATCCTTGCCGCTGCCATCGCGTCTCTGGATTGCATTGCCCTGCCATAGCGCCTGTAGTGCATGGACACTCTCGCTGACGACCTCCTTACGTGCCGCATAGTTATCAGGCGCCAAGACAAAATCGCGCGTATGCCAGCCACTCGCGATCGCGAGTCCGACGCGGCCGTTTGATAAATTATCAACAACGGCCCACTCTTCAGCTACCCGGATCGGATCATGCAAAGGCAAGACAACACTGCCTGCTCGCAGCTTTATGCGACTTGTTATCGTGGCTAAAGCTGCGTTCAAAATCGACGGATTTGGGTAGAGCGCCCCAACAGGATCAAAATGGCGCTCAGGGGTCCAGATTGCCTCAAAATTTCTCTCGTCGGCAAACTTGGCTGCCTTCAGATAAAAATCATATTTATTTTCCGCAGGGGAAATATCGGTGCCAAAATAAAAAAGGCTAAAGCCAAGTTGCCCTTCCGGTGGATCCATCTCATCCATTGCCATTGGCTGATGCACCAGATAGGCCACCAGCTGCTGATCGCCGCTGGCCGCCTCCCGCGCCACCACCACCGCGTCCTGGATGGCCCCATGGGCCATCAGTGCATTTTCAATTTCCCCCAGCTCAATACGGAAACCGCGGATCTTGACCTGATGGTCGATCCGGCCCAGAAATTCCAGCTCCCCCTCGGGCAGCCAGCGCACCAGGTCGCCCGTTTTATACAGGCGTTCGCTGCTGGCAGGGTTACCGCTGTCGTGGAACGGGTTGGCAATGAACTTTTCCGCCGTCAGTGGCTCACGGTTGAGGTAGCCGCGTGCGACACCGGCGCCCCCAATCAATAATTCACCGGCGACACCGGCAGGCACAAGCTGCAACGCATCGGTCACCACATACACTTGCGTGTTGCCAATGCCTTTCCCCATCGATACCTGGGGCTGGTGCGCCATCACTTGTTTACAACAAGACCAAATGGTCGTCTCAGTAGGGCCGTACATATTCCACAGCTCTATCGTTGGATGCCCGAGCAAGGCCGTTGCCAAGGACAGGCTCAGGGCTTCACCGCCACACAGGACCTTGAGCGAGGCGTGTTGTTGCCAGTTCGTATCGAGCAACATCTTCCAGGTCGCAGGGGTCGCTTGCATGAGCGATATTTGATGCTGCGCCATGAGCGCAAGCAGCAACGTGGCATTGGCGGTGGCCGCTTGCGGCGCAATGACCAATCTGGCGCCCGCTATCAGGGGCAGAAAGAGTTCGAGTCCGTGAATATCAAACGACGTCGAGGTCACCGCAAGCAAGCTGTCATTGGCAGTGATGCCGGGACGGGAACTCATGGCAGTGAGGAAATTGACCACATTGGCATGTTCCACCATGACCCCTTTGGGGTTGCCGGTGGAGCCGGAGGTGTAGATCAC
>JAZKIR010000083.1:0-5706 GCA_040384785.1 Pseudomonadota bacterium | reverse complement strand
CGGCGTCGGTTACGGAGAAGCGCAGGGTGACGGCGGTGTCTTTGTCGATTTTCATGGGATTGCGGAAAAAGGAAGGAAAAAAGGTAATGGGCGCTATTCTCGCCGCAGTTCAGTCCCGCTGCGGGGCGATGGACTCGGCGTAATCGTACAGGGCGCCCAGAATGGCCTCGCCGCGCTCATCCGCCGACTCGGACAACTGGTCGATTGCGTCAAACAACTGCTCCACGGTGCGGGCGCCGTATGCGCCGTCAAACAGACGCTCGGCCCGGTGGGCCTCCCAGCGTTCGGACTCTTCATCCGTCAGCAACTCCGGAAAATTGCGCGCCCGGTAACGAAACAATAGTTCGGGCAGGCGCGGGTCGTCAAACGCTGGGTGGGCGCTGGCCAATTGCTGGGGTGACATGGCGCGTAGGTCGTTCAAACGGCGCCGGTCCGCGTTGCCGACAAAGCCGCCATACAGGTCTTCATCCACGTCCAGCGGCGTCAATTCGGGCCGCTCGAAGACTTCGGGCCAGATGGCACTCATGTCCGGCAGCGCGCGTGCCCATTCGGCATGCTGCAGTTGCGCATCCACGTCCAGGCCCCAACGCTGGGCCATGGCCGGCGACACCACCTTGAAATTGGCCATCACCATGGGCGACTTGTTCAGATGGATGGACTTGACCGGCAGGCGCACCACACCTTCTGGCAGATCGGCTGTTTTGCTGAAAAGGCGCAGGCGCAGCTCTGGCGTCTTCAGCGTCTCCAGCTCGCGCGGATCGAAGGCCAGGTCCCAGGCGATCAGCTCGTTCTTGTTCTTGGGGTGCATGGCCAACGGCCACATCAGGGCCAGGCAACCGCGCTCTGCCGAGAACATGCCCGACACGTGCCAAAACGGGCGCGCGCCGCGCAAGGTGGTCGGCAGGCCCAGCTCGGCGGCCACCCGGTCTTTTTTGTGCAGCCCCAAGCAAAAGTCGAACAGCCGCGGCTGGGCCGTTTTGATCAAGCGCGCCAATGCAATGGTGGCTCGCACATCGCTCAGCGCATCGTGCGCGGCCTCGTGTACCAGGCCGTTGGCGGCGCTGAGGTCGGTGAGTTTGAAGCTGGCACCGCCCTCGGGTTTGGTCGGCCATTGGATGCCCTCGGGCCGCAAGGCATAGGCGGTGCGCACCACGTCCAGCAAGTCCCAGCGGCCGCACTGGTTTTGCCACTCGCGGGCATAGGGATCTATCAGGTTGCGCCAGAACAAAAAACGCGTGATCTCGTCGTCGAAACGGATCGTGTTGTAGCCCACACCTATGGTGCCCGGCAGGCTGAAGGCCCGTTCGATGACGGCAGCAAACTGGTGCTCGGGCACACCCTGCTCCAGGCACTGCTGCGGTGTGATGCCGGTAATCAGGCAGGATTGCGGATCGGGCAAGAAGTCCGGGGCTGGCTGGCAAAACAGCATGATGGGCTCACCCAGCTCGTTCAGATCGGCATCGGTGCGGATGGCGGCAAACTGCGCCGGCCGGTCGCGCCGCGGCACGGCGCCAAAGGTCTCGTAGTCGTGCCAGAGAAAGGTGTGGCTGTCCATGGATGCAGTCAATGCGGCGGAGGCAATACCTGTTGTCGCTCCAGGATTAGAAGGTTTCCCAGTCATCGTCCGCACCCCGCGCCGCGGGCTTGGCCGAAGCGGCCGGTGCCGACTGGAGTTTGGGCGCTGCCAGCTTCTGTACCGGCCGTAACGCGGGTTTGGCAGCCGGCTTGGTGAGGGCTTTGGGTGCAGGCGCCCTGTGGGGCACTGCGGCGGGCCTGGCGGCAGGCTTTGTGTGTTGCTGACCGGCTGAGCCCATGCCTGGTGTGTTGCCCGGCAGCTTGAACTCGCCGACCAGGCTGTGCAGCTTGGCCGCCTGGTATTTCAAACTTTCGGCGGCAGCGGTCTCCTCCTCCACCAATGCCGCGTTTTGCTGCATGGCCACGTCCAGGTGTTCCAGTGTGGTCGCAATGTCATGCAGACCCCGCGATTGCTGGTGCGACATGCCGCTGGCCTCGACGATCAGGCCCGATACCGCCTCGATGGCCTTGACCACTTCGCCCATCTTCTCGCCGGCGTTGTTGACCAGGCTGGCACCCTTTTCTACCTGTTCGACCGAGGTCGTGATCAGGCGTTTGATTTCCTTGGCCGCCTCGGCCGAACGACCGGCCAGGGAGCGCACCTCGCTGGCCACCACGGCAAAACCGCGCCCCTGTTCACCGGCACGTGCCGCTTCCACCGCCGCGTTCAGCGCCAGGATATTGGTCTGGAACGCAATGCCATCGATGACGGAAATGATGTCGGCAATCTTGCGGGACGAGGTATTGATCTCTTCCATGGCCGCCACGGCCTGGTTCACCACGTCGCCGCTGGTGTGCACCAGTGCGCTGGTGCCCTGGCTCAAACTGGTGGCCTTTTGCATCGCGTCCGAGCTTTGGGCCGCGGCATCGGTCATTTCCTTCATGGCGCTGGATGCGGCCTGCAACTCCGAGCTGCCCTGCTCGGTTCTGCGGCTCAAATCCTGGTTGCCGGCGGCGATTTCGGCCGAGGCGTTGCTGACCTGCCAGGCCCCCTCGTTGAGCGCGCCCAGCATGGAGCGGATGCGTACCTGCAGCGCCTGCATGGTGCCCAAGCCTTCGCGCAGGGTCGGGTTGCCAAAGCTGGACGAGACGTCCCGCGTCAAATCTCCCAGGCCCATGCGCTCGGCGCCCGAGATCAATTCATCCACAAACTGCTTGCTGGCCAAGGCGCTGTCCAGGTACAGCCAGAGCATGAAAACCCCGATGCCGAGGCTGCTCAGTATCAGCGTCAGCTTGCTCCACTCCATCAACACGCCGGTGACGACCACCACCTGCAAGGTGATATTGAGCACCAACTGGATCATCACGCGCTGCTTGAGGGTGAGCTGATTGAACATGCGGCCGTCTCCTTGTTTATGGAGCGAATTTAGCAGACGGGGACGTGTTTAGGTTACCGCAGTCTGCGAAAAGCAGCATCTCAATCTTTTCTTTCAAGACAGCTTTCCGGAGTGAATTCAAACTCCATTTGAGATTCGCCGTTGCTATCAAGGATTACATAGGCGGCGGAGACACCGAATAAATCTACTCCAGTGGAACTGCGGCAGTAGACCTGCCTGCGGCCGTTTATGCTCCTTTGGAAGAAAGCATTCTGGGACTCCTGTCCAATTGGTTTTTGCATGCGAAGATAACTGCGAATACTTTTGTCGCCATGGACAACCACATTCTCCAACAGGACACCATCCTCGAACTCAATCGGAAGCAGCGGCTTGATATTCGACACGCTCCGCATTAGAAACACATTAGGCCATCCGTTGACCTTCAGAACATCTGACCACAAATATGCCTTGCCCTTGATCTTTTCAGCCCTAACCAATCCCATGTGCCTGGAATCCAAGCCATTCTCAAAGTTATCGGCGAGCACGTAAAAATCGCCATCACCCAATAAAAGCGTTTCCCCAAATGCCGGGTACTGAATTCGAATAACACTCTTGGTCGTCTTGGACTGGTATGTGCCAGTTTTCTCAGGCTGAGTTTTTCTGTTGATTTTCAATCCGGCAGGTGTATTCTCAATACGATCGCCTTTGACCGCGGCAACGCGCGAAATGAACTGCGTTTTGGAATCAGTGAATTCAAATGCAATTGCGTCGCCACGTTTGACGCCTGTATCTGACTTTTCGTAGACGACCATGGAGCCAATGGGAAATGCTGGCGCCATTGAATCGGATTGCAATTTGAAAAATGTAGCAGGGTATGGTTGCGACTGCCCGATTGAGGTGGAGAGTAGAAGCCCGATCGTCAGCAAGAATTTAGACATTTTTGAATCTGCAAGTTATTCCTTCTATTGATCTTTCCACAAATCACGACAAATACATTTCCGTTCGCCCTGAGCCTGTCGAAGGACTCAAAGGCTTCGACGGGCTCAGCCCGAACGGTGTCTTGAAGCACGGAACTCTCAATAGAACTCATAAACAGATGCTCACCGCCTGCGCGCCGTCCGTACCCCATTCAGGTCCGCCACAATCCCCTGCACCTTGGCCAAGCGCCCGGCATCACTCACTTCCACGGTGAACGTCATCCACGCAATACCGCGAATCGACTGGGTCTGCACACCAATCACATTCATCTTTTCCTTGGAAAACACCTCGGAAATATCGCGCAACAGGCCCTGGCGGTCGTTGGCCTCCACGGCCACATCCACCGGGTAAACCGAGCCATCACCGCCGGTCTTGCCGCCCCACTCCACCTCGATGACACGGTCGCCGCTGCGGGTGACCATGTTGCGCAGGTTGGAGCAGTCGGCGCGGTGCACGCTGACGCCCTTGCCGCGTGTCACAAAGCCGCAGATGGCGTCGGGCGGTGCCGGTTTGCAGCACTTGGCCAACTGTGTCATCAGCGAGTCCACGCCCACCACCAGCACGCCACCTTTGCCGCCTGTGGCACGTGGCTTCTTGAGCGGCAGGTAATCGTCCTGCGCGGCCACGGGCTCGGGTGGGCGCAACAACATTTCGATGTTGCGCAGCGAAAATTCGTCCTTGCCCACCACCTCGAACAAATCGTCGGCGGAGTTGAAACCCAGTTGCGAGGCCAGATCATCCAGCTTGACGGCCGTTTTACCCTCGCGCTGCAACAATTTTTCGACCGCCTCGCGGCCCTTGGCGACTGTCTCGCCCATGGCCAGCGCGTTGAACCAGGCGCGCACCTTGGCGCGCGCCCGGTGGCTGACCAGAAAACCCAATTCGGGGTTGAGCCAGTCGCGTGACGGCCCCCCCTCCTTGACGGTGGTCACCTCCACCGTCTGACCATTTTTGAGCGGCGTGTTCAGCGGCACCATGGCGCCGTCCACCTTCGCACCGCGGCAGCGATGCCCCAGCGTGGTGTGCACGCTGTAGGCAAAGTCCACGGCTGTGGCGCCTTGCGGCAGCTCCACAATTGCCGCGTTGGGTGTCAGCACATAGATGCGGTCGTCAAAGCTGACCGCGCCCGGCTGTCCCTCTTGTGCGCCCGACAGGTCACGCTCCCAGGCCAGCAGTTGGCGCAGCACGGCGATCTTGGCGTCGTATTCACCGCTGGCGCTGACGCCCGCATAACCCTTGGCGCCCGCCTCCTTGTAGGCCCAGTGGGCCGCCACGCCAATTTCGGCATGGTCGTGCATGGCCTGGGTGCGAATCTGTACTTCGATGGGTTGGCCCGCAGAGCGTCCCGCCGCCGGGCCGCCCCCAGGCGGGACAGCTCCCTCGGGGGGCAGCGACCCCTGCAAGGGTGGAGCGTGGGGGCGATTTTCCCGCACCACGGTATGCAGCGACTGGTAACCATTGGCCTTGGGCCGGGCTATGTAGTCGTCAAACTCGTCCGGCACCGGTGTGAAGTGGTTGTGCACCCAGCCCAGCGCCGCATAACAGTCGGTGACATCGGGCACCACGATGCGCAGCGCACGGATGTCGTACACCTGGTCAAAGCCCAGCGACTTGCCGCGCATCTTTTTGACGATGCTGTAGATGTGTTTGGGGCGGCCCTGCACGGTCGCGTGTATGCCCTGCTGGCCCAGGTCTTCGGCGAGTTGCAGGCGCAGTTTTTCGACATGCGTTTCGCGCTCCACGCGTTTCTCGTCCAACAGCTTGGCCACGTGGCGGTAGGTCTCGGGCTCCAGGAAACGGAAGGACAGGTCCTCCATCTCCCACTTGATTTCCCAAA
>JAZKIR010000082.1:0-4672 GCA_040384785.1 Pseudomonadota bacterium | reverse complement strand
CCTACATGAGGATTCTCGCATAAACCTTGATTTTTTATAACACAGTAAGACTAGGTCTCTACGACCGTTGGTTCACGCCGTGGTGCGCAGACCCGCAACGCAACCTCTCGCCCGTGATTCCATAACCGGCGCGCAATTGCAAAATCGGCTGTTAAAGGCTCCCCTCGCCCGGCGGGGCGAGGGGCTGGGGGAGTGGGTAGTTCAAGGTATTCGGCTGTCCAAAAAGCGAAGCCCACCAAACCCCAATACTCCAACGTCAAAGAACCCACCAACCCAACAAGACCCCGGCCAGCAAGGAAGCACAAAGCCCGCTAGCATCGGGCTCCCGTTCACTTGTCAAAAAGAAGGAAGGATTCCCATGAAGCTGTACTACTCCCCCGGCGCCTGCTCCCTGTCCCCCCACATCGCGATGTATGAAGCCGGCCTGGCCTTTGAGGCCATTCCCGCACCGACCAAGACCCACCAGTTGCCCGACGGCACCGACTACTACACCATCAACCCACTGGGTTATGTACCCTACCTGGCGCTGGACGATGGCCGCACGCTGCACGAAGGCCCGGCCATCGTGCAATACATTGCAGACCAGGTACCGGCGAAAAATCTGGCACCCGCCAACGGCACCTATGAACGTTACAAACTGCAGGAGTGGCTGACCTTCATCGGCACCGAGCTGCACAAAACCTTCTCGCCGCTGTTCGTACCCACCACCCCCGCCGAGACCAAGACCGTCTCCATCACCAAGCTGCAGAACCGCCTGAAGTGGGTAGACGGCGAACTGGCCGGCAAACAATACCTGATGGGCGATACCTTCACGGTGGCCGATGGGTATCTGTTCACGGTCACCAACTGGGCGCCACGCGTGGAAGTAGATCTGGCACCCTATGCCAACCTGCTGGCCTACCGCGCCCGCGTCGCGGCACGTCCTGCGGTGGTCGCGGCGATGAAGGCCGAAGGTCTGCTCAAGTAAAGTCGCGCCTTGCCCGTTGCAGGCGGATAAACGGTTAAGCCGCTGAGCGCCGCCGTCGCCTGCAACCGACCACCTCTGCCTGCACCTTGCATTTTTGGAAACGAACGATGAACGTGCCCACTTTGATGCTGAGAACCTTTGCGTCACCCGTTGAGCTGCGCACGCCCCGTGTGTTGCTGCGCCAATGGAAAGACAGCGATATCGAGGCCTGGGCCGCCATGAATGCGGACCCGCTGGTGCGCCAGTATTTTCCCGGCGTACTCAGCCGTGCCGATGCCCAGGCCGAGACCGAGCGCATCCGCGCCGCCATCACCCAACGTGGCTGGGGCCTGTGGGCGCTGGAGGTGCCTGGCATCCATACCTTTGCCGGTTTCGTCGGCCTGAGCCTTCCCGGTTATGAAGCGCCGTGGATGCCGGCCGTCGAAATCGGCTGGCGCCTCATGCCTGGTGCCTGGCACCAGGGTTATGCCACCGAGGGCGCCGCTGCAGCGCTGCATTTCGCCTTCACCCAACTGGAGCTGCCGCAGGTGGTGGCGATGTCCGTACCCAACAATGCGCCTTCGCACCACGTCATGGACCGCATCGGCATGCTGCGCGATGCTGCCGCCGACTTTGACCACCCGCGTGTGCCGGCCGACTCACCGCTCAGGCGGCACATCCTGCACCGCATAACGCCGGAGCAGTGGCGCAAACATTGCGTAAAGGGCTGAAAGTACCTCAACCCCGCTGCAACTACCGCTGGGTGGTCGTCGCAGATACGGCCAGCCATTGGCCCGATTGGCGCTCCAGGCCATAAACTTCGGTGGACTCGACACGGTAGGCCTTGCCATTTTGTTTGCCCTGCTCAACCACGGTTGATGTCACCTGGATGCGCTCGCAGTGGCCGCCGGGCAGAGGCTGCGCATCGATGGTCAATCGGCGCTGCTTGTAGGCGGTGAGTGCCTTCACCGCGGCCACCGTGCTTTGCGCAAACTCGTCGCGTCCCAGTTCCACGGTGGCTTGGCTGCCGTCTTGCTGTCGGACCGTGGCGCGCACCACCACCTCGGGCGCGAACAATTGCAACACGGTCCCTGCGTCACGGCGAACGATGGAGCGATCCAGTTTGCGAAGCCACGCCACGGCCACCGCCTTGGCATCGCATTTCGGCATTTTGCGCCGCTCTGCAAGCTCGCGCGTAATGCTGTCATCAGCAGAGGCGGACAACTGGTCCAGTTCGGCATCGAACTGCCCTGCCACAAAAAAATCAGGCACTTTTTCCAACAATACCGGGAGCAACAAGGTTATCAAGGCACGCGTTTTAACGGGCTTGGCGGCGCGTGCAAAACCCACGCTTCCGGCGTCCAGATCCACGCTGTTGCCATTGGTCTCCAGCGTCGTCGCGCCGCGATTGACCTTGTCGTAGGTGCCCTCAGGCTGCGCCAGCGTCTGTGCCAGCGAAGCGTTGAGCACATAGGGCTCATGGTCGGTGCCGCGAATGCCTATGGTCGCTGTGGGCGTGACCACCCGATAGTCGCGCCGATTGAGCCGGCCAATCCAACCGGTGATCAGACGCAGGCCGCCTTCGAGCACACGCACCGTCGCATGGTCACTGGCATTGCCCTCGGCCGCAAAGCGCTCGACCACAAACGCGGCGCCGGGGCGCACCGCAAGCCATCCGCCATCCGCCGTTTTCAAAACCATTTCGCCCACCGTGTCGGCGCGCAAGCGTTCGCCGACAAACACCGGTTCACCCATTGCCAATCTGCGCGGCGTCTCCGCCTCGGCAACGATGGGGGTGGCAGTGACATCGCCGCGAATACGCCAGACGGTGGCAAACTGGGTTGCCGTGTTTTGCGCCAGGGCGGGTGTCAACTCAGCCCCGCATGCCAACACGCACAGGCAGCAGATGACCCACGCACACAGGTTTTTTACGCTGCAATAAAGTGAAACTGCCATGCCATTCCCCCCAAAGTACAAGTGCCAAGGCGGCGTGGGTCGCAACCTCAATGCAGTGTAACCATGGTTTTACCGGGGACGCACGCTGGCTGAATGGACTACCGGCCCCGGGAAGAAACCGGTCTCTTAGGGCGGCCCCGTCTCAACCCGCGACCGGCTTTCCCATTGCCCGTGCCAGGCGCTCGAACTCCGGCACAAACTGGTCGATGATGGCTTGTGGATCGGGGCATAACGCCGTATCGGCAATCACGCCAAACTGCACGCCACCGCCATAACTCAGGATGGACACGCCCAAGCCCACCGAGCCCGACTGCGGCACCCAAAACAGCGACTGCTCCACGGTGGCGCCCAGGAAACGCATCTTCTCCTTCGGGCCTATGACATTGGTCATCACCGCCGTAGTCTTGCGCGAGAACAGCGCCAGCAGCGCATCCTGCACCGGTTTGCTCAACGCGCCGGCCAGCGCCAGCAGGCCAAAGGCCATCAGCGGTTGCATGCTGCCCTTGAGTTCGGCCATGCGCCGATGCACCGCATGGACCCGGGCGACCGGACTGCGTATGCCCATGGGCAACAACAACGGCGCCAGACCGAACTGGTTGCCCAGCGCGTAGGCCTGGTCGATCGGGCGCAGGTTGACCGGCACCATGGCGCGGATCTCCTGGCCCTGCACCTCGTCACCACACGCCTGCAGGTAGTGGCCCATGGCGCCCGCCACACAGCCCAGCAAGACATCGTTGACCGAACAGTCCATGGCCTTGCTGACCGCCTTGACATCGGCCAGCGCCAGCGGCTGGCACCAGGCCACGCGTTTCACACCGCTGGGCCTGCCCTTCAGGCGGGTTGCTGAATCGTCTGGCATCAGGGCCATGGCGGCCACATCACTGGCGCCATGCAAGGCCCATTTGGCCGACGACCAAACATTGCGCAGGCCGTGCTCCAGCGTGCGGCGCGGCGCATGGGCAAAGGCCCACGAGGTGCTGGCGCCCGCGCTGGCGGCGCCCCAGGCCAGCGAGGACACACGCCCTGCGGGCGCAAAGACCCAGGTATCCAGCAGCGCCTCCGCACGGTCCAGCAGACCGTGGCCGTGGGAACGGCGCGGACCGCGCGGTGGCAGGCTGCCGCCATCCACCAGCGACTGCATCACCGCGACCAGGGCTACACCATCGGCAATGCAGTGGTGGATGCGCACAATCATTGCCGAACCGCCCTGGTAGTGCTCCACCAGGTGGAACTGCCACAGCGGGCGCTGGCCATCCAGCGGCTGCACCGCCAGCTCAGCCACCCGGTCCTGCAGCGCGGCCTGCTGCCCGGCGGCACGCACACGCGGCAGTTTTTCGGACACGATGTGGTGGTCCAGCGCAAAGTCGGTATCGGGAACCCAGCGCACACCGCCGGGTTTGTCCACAGCACACTGCAGAAACCGCGGGTACTGCAGCAGCGTGGCCTGGATGCGCGCGCACAGTGCCGCGCGGCGGATGCCGGGCCGCAGTATCCAGACCCCGACAATCACCATGCGGTTGACATCACTGTCCATGTGCAACCAGGCCGTGTCGACGGCGCCCATGGGAACACTGTGCGACTCGGGCACCAAGGCCAGCGCCTGGGCCCAATCGGCGGGATGCTTAAGGTGTGGCACGGCTTGCCTTGGTAGTTGGAGCCTTGGTAGTTTGAACCTTGGTAAGGTGGACCTTGGCAGTGCGAGTCTTGGCAGCCGTGGTCGTCTTGCTCACCTTGCCGGCCTTGCGCGCGGCCAGTGCCAATGTGCGCACA